>CAYOIZ010000047.1:0-54639 GCA_964404165.1 uncultured Binatia bacterium (SeqCode)
ACCGCCACTCGGCGGCGGCGCCGTCGGCTCGCAGACGCCCGCGCCGCACGCACCCGCGCCGATGTTGACGCCACCCTGCGCGGCGCACTGTGCCGGCGTGCGATCCTCGCACTCCGCGGGGCCGTCGCCGCCGCCGTCGGGCAGGCAGCAGCGGATGTCACTGCCGCCCGCGGGCGGCGGCGTGGTGCCTTCGCACGGGTTCGGCAGGCACGATCCGGGACCGAGATCGATGCCGCCCTGCGCGACGCACTCGGCAGGCGTGCGATCCTCGCACTCGGCGGGACCGTCGCCGCCACCGTCGGGCAGGCAGCAGCGCGTGTCGGCGCCGCCGATCTGGCCACCCTCGGTGAGCGTCGTCGACAGCACGACGTCGCCGCTCGCGGCGACGACGCCGATCACGCGGCCGCGCGGGTCGACGCCGAGGAGCTGGTCGTTCTTGTTCGGGCTGGTGTCGAAGCGCGCCTTGCCGGCGCCGCTGCGCGAGGTGGTGAAGCCGCCGATGCGCACCCCGTCGATGGTGACCTGGTAGGCGGTGCTGGCGTCGAGCTTGCGGCCACGCACTTCGAGCTTGCCGCGGAGGCCCGAGGCGCGCGACTTGACGTTCACCTTGGCGTCGCCATTGGCGTCCGCGTCCACCCCGGTGGGGCTGAGGGTCTGGCGGCTGCTCGCGTGCGCCGGCACGGCGCCGAGCATGGCGATGGCGCACGCGAGGAGCGTGGTGGCGGTGCGGTGGGTCGTGGTCCTGATCATGGGTCTGTCCTCCCTGTCTGTGTGGTGAAGCCGACCGTCATCAGTGCAGGATCGGGGCCGCCGGACCTTTCATGTGAAATCAAATGGTTACGGCGCAGGCCGCGGCGGGGGGCTGGGGGACATCCACCAGGGTGGGCGAGGTCCCCCACCCATCGGCCGGTGGCATTTCCTCCGTAGTCATGATGCCAATGGGAGGCTCGCGCGCGCCCGCCGAGGCGTGCCGTTGCAAGGAGGAACCGCATGGAAATGTCGATGGGCGAGCTGTGGCGGGTGATGGGGCCGTTCGCGAAGGCCATCGTCCTGCTGCTGCTCGGCATGTCGCTCGTCTCCGTAGCGACCGCCATCGAGCGGCTTCTCGCACTCCGCGCCGCCGGCCGTGACACCGGGCGCTTCGAACCCGAATGGCGCGCCGTCCTGCAGGCCGACCTGCCTCCCGGGGAACGTCGCGAGGTCTACGATCGCACTGTCCGCCGCACCCTGCTCTCGACCGGCTCCTCGCTCCGTCGCGGCTTCGGCATCCTCGCCACCGTCGGCTCGACGGCACCGTTCGTCGGGCTGGTCGGCACCGTGCTCGGCATCGTGAACGCCTTCAGCCAGCTCGCTGCATCGGGCGGTGGCGGCGTCGGCCAGGTGTCGGCCGGCATCGCCGAGGCGCTCGTCACCACCGCCATCGGCATCGGCGTCGCCATTCCCG
Organism: uncultured Binatia bacterium (SeqCode); assembly: GCA_964404165.1. Taxonomy (GTDB): domain Bacteria; phylum Desulfobacterota; class Binatia; order DP-6; family DP-6; genus DASYLJ01. The sequence goes on from CAYOIZ010000047.1 coordinate 1,445, forward strand.
CCGTGTGGCTCTTCAACTACCTCACGCAGAAGACCGGACGTCTCCTCGTCGAGATCGAGTGTCGCGCACAGGATCTCGCCGTCGCCACGCTGCGGGAGGCGCGATGACGCTCGACGGCGGCGGCGACGACGAGCTGCGCTCCGAGATCAACGTCACGCCGCTGGTCGACGTCATGCTCGTGCTGCTCGTCGTCTTCATGGTGGTGACGCCGTTGCTCAAGATGCAGGTACCCATCGAGCTGCCGATCGCGAAGCAGAGCGACGCCGCGACGCCGAAGCCCGATCAGGTGACGCTGTCCGCCGCGGCCGACGGCACGCTGCGGCTCGATGGCGCGCCGGTGGAGGTCGCGACGCTCGAAGCCGCGCTGCGCGCGCACTACGCCACGCGCACCGATCGCATCATCTTCCTCGAAGCCGACCGCGGCCTGCAGTACGCCGCGGTGGTCGACCTGCTCGACCACTGTCGCGCGGCCGGCATCGAGCGCATCGGCGTCATCACCAAGCGCCCGCCGGCGGACGGTAGTTGAGCACGGCCGGAACCACCCTCGACCGGGAGCCGATGTACGAGCGCCACCCGTCGCGCCTGACCGCCGCGCTCGTGGCGTCGGTGGCGGTGCACGTGGTGCTCCTGCTCTTCCTGTTCCTGCACCATCCCGAGGTGGTGGAGCCCGAGGTGCAGCCCGTCATCCTGCTGCCGCTCTCGATCGAGGGAAGCGGCGGCGGTGGCGGCGGTCCGATCCCCGGTCCACCCGAGCCGCCCGCCGGGCCGCCCGAGCCGGAGCCCGCGCCCGCGGCGGCACCGGCGGTCGCACCGGCGATCGTCCCCAAGCTCACCGTGCCGAAGAAGGTCGTGAAGCCGAAGAAGCCGGTGCCGCCCAAGGCCGAGGAGAAGCCCGCCGAGGTGGCCGCGACCGGGCCGGCGACCACGTCGCCCGACGCCGGGACGGCAACGGGCACCGGCACCGCGGCCACCGGGACCGGCACGGGGAGCGGTGGTGGTGGCGGGGGCGCCGGTACGGGTGACGGCACCGGCGGCGACGGCTCGGGCGGCGCGCGTCCCGCGCACGGCAGCAACCCGAAGCCGCCCTACCCGTTCGCCGCACGACGGATGGGACAGCAGGGCGTCGTCCTCCTCGAGGTGGTGGTGAAGCCCGACGGGCGCGCCGGCGACGTGCGGGTGCGGAAATCGTCGGGCAGCGAGATGCTCGACCAGTCCGCCCTGGAGACCGTACGCGACCGCTGGAAGTTCATTCCGGCGAAGCGCGACGGCATGCCCATCGAAGCGACCGTCACGTTCCCGATCCGTTTCCAACTCGACCACGGGTGAGCCCGAAGGAGATCCACATGCGTCGCATTCTCGCCTCGTTCCTCCTGACCGTCGTCGCGGCCCTCGGCACGGAGCGCGCGCCGCTGCAGCTGGCGCAGACGATGGACATCGAGAACCCGCCGCCCGCCGATGCCGAGGCCTCCGATCCCGACATCGAGAACCCACCGCCGGCCGACGCCGAGGCGTCCGATCCGGACATCGAGAATCCGCCGCCCGCCGACGCCGAGGCCTCCACGCCCGACATCGAGAACCCGCCGCCGGCGGACGCCGAGGCGTCGGACCCCGAGGTCGAAGACGACTGACGGCGCCGCCCCGACGGGGGCCACGACACCCGAGCTGAGCCGCCGGGGTCCGAGCGGCTCGCCGTGGGCGCCGCTGCGCTCCCCCCTCTTCCGCGCCATCTGGCTGGCGTCGGTGGCGTCCAACGTCGGCGGCGCCATGCACGACGCCGCCGGCGGCTGGATGATGACGACGCTCACGCCCGAGCCGCTGCTCGTGGCGCTGATGCAGACGGCGTCGAGCCTGCCGCTCTTCGTGCTGGCGTTCCCCGCCGGCGCGCTCGCCGACGTGGTCGACCGGCGCCGCCTGCTGCTGCTGTCGCAGACGTGGATGATGCTGGTGGCGGCGGCGCTCGGCGCGATCACGCTGCTCGGTCTGACGACGCCGTGGGTGCTGCTCGGCTTCACCGCGGCGCTCGGCGTCGGTGCCGCCATGAACGCGCCGGCGTGGCAGGCGATCCTGCCCGAGCTGGTGCCACGCCGCGAGCTCCCGCCGGCCGTCGCGCTCGGCGGCGTGTCGTTCAACGTCGCGCGCGCGCTCGGCCCGGCGATCGGCGGCCTGCTCGTCGCGGCGAGCGGCCCGGGACCGGTGTTCCTGCTGAACGCGGTGTCGTTCCTCGGCGTCGTCGCCGTGCTGCTGCGCTGGCGGCGCACGCCGATCGTCAGCACGATGCCGCCGGAGGACGTCCTCGGCGCCATGCGCGCCGGGGCGCGCTACGTGCGCCACCACCTGCCGCTGCGCACCGTGCTGGTGCGGAGTGCCACGTTCGTGGCGTTCGCGAGCGCGGTGTGGTCGTTGCTGCCGCTGGTGGCGCGACGCAGCCTCGGGCTCGGCGCGGTCGGCTACGGGCTGCTGCTCGGCTGTCTCGGCGTCGGCGCGGTGAGCGGCGCGTGGTTCCTGCCGTGGGTGCGCCAGCGCATGGCCGTCGACCGGCTGATGGCCATCGCCACGCTGGCGTTCGCCGCCGCCACCGCCACCGTGGCGCTCGTGACCGAGCCGCTCGTCGCCGGTGCCGCGCTGGTCATCGCCGGCATGGCGTGGATGGCGAACATGTCGAGCATCAACACGGCGGCGCAGACGTCGGTGTCGACGTGGGTGCGCGCACGCGCATTGGCGGTGTCGCTGCTGGTGATCCAGGGCGGCATGGCGCTGGGCGCACTCACGTGGGGCACCGTCGCCAACGACACCACCATCCGCACCGCCCTGCTCACGTCGAGCGTGGGGCTCGTGCTCGGGCTGCTGGTGGCGTCACGCTTCCGGCTGTCGACGCACGAGGGCCTCGATCACACGCTGGCGCCGCCGGTTCCCGGGCCGGAGCTTGCCGGCGATCCCGATCCCGACGGGCCGGTGCTGGTGACCGTCGAGTACCGCGTCGATCCGGAGCGGGCGAACGAGTTCCTCGATGCGATGCGCGGCCTCGGCCGCGTGCGACGGCGCGACGGCGCCGAGCTGTGGGGCGTCTTCCGCGACGCCGCCGATCCGTCGCGCTTCGTCGAGACGTTCACCGTCGGCTCGTGGATCGAGCACCTGCGCCAGCACGGGCGCATGACGGTGTCGGACCGCGCGCTGCAGACCGTCGTGCGCGGGTTCCACACTGGGGATGCGCCGCCGGTGGTGACGCACCTGCTGGCGGCGCGAGCGCGGTAGTCAGGGACCGCTCCGGCCCTGGCGATGCGCACCCTCTCGCCCCCCCCGCAGCGCTCGAACGAGGGCACATGCGCTCGGAGTGCTCGGCGGCGAGGCGGCAATCTCTCGAGCGGACTCTTCCGCCTGCGGGCGGAGCCGTCGCTCCAGGACGTCCGGTGCGGGTCCCCGACACCTCGGTCTCGACGATGCGACATACGACGTGGGTGTGCGCGATGGTCAGGCGGCGACGGCGGGGCGGGCAGGCCGCTGCCCCAGCCGCGCTGCCTCGAAGGGCGTGTCATCACGCCAAGCGCGAAGAGGATGCCGGCGAGCCGCCGAGCGAGGGCGACGATGGCGACGCGTTTGCCGCGCCGGGTGGCCAGGCGCTCGGCCCACTGCCGCAAGCCCGCGGAGGCGGGGTGGATTCGTCGAGCGTAACCCGCGTGTTTCGCCCGGCGCATCGCTTGGCGGCGGGGCGCCGAGAATTGCGGGCGGCCCTCGCCGTGCGCGAGGCGCTCGTACGCACCCGTCCCCGCTATCTCAGTCTCGTGCGTAGGCGCTTGCGGCGCGAGGGGCGGTGGACGTGGGACTTCGTCCGCGCATTTGAACGTGGACTACTCTAACCGCGCGGGTTAAGACGATGTCACGACGACGATGCAGAAGGCCGGCTGAGGACGCCTTCTGCACTCTTCGACCGACTTCCCGACACTTCGCAACATGCGGCTCGCTCTTCGCGCTGCCAACGAGGAGCTTCTCATGAGTCGCGACCGCTCGATATTGCTCGCCATTGCTCTCAGCGTTTGCCTACCAGCGTTGGCGGCAGGAACGCCCCTGATCAGCGTCGATCTGCAGTCGAGCTACGGCACGGAAGGCGCGCCTTTCCAGGGTGTGGATCCCCTGGCCGCCGCTGCCAGCGGCGCCTTCGCATCGTCGAACGTCTGGAACGTGCTGGGCTCGAGCGGATTCAATGTTCAGGACCCGGCGTTTTCAAACCTGGTGGACAGCAGCGGGAGCCCCACCGGAGTGGGCTTCTCGATCGTCGGGAAGATCAGCGCCTATGGGCTCGGCAATCCCTTGGATGCGCTGCTGACCGACTATTTCTACTGGAACACTCCGGGCGCGACCTCCACCGCCATCGATTGGAGCATCACGGGCCTCACGCCGTCCCGCCCCCATCTGCTGTTCGTAAACGGCGCCCATGGCGGCGCGTTCTCGATGCTCGTGGATGAGGACGCGAGCGGAAATCTCGGCAACGACACGGCGCAAGTGGTCTCTTCGCCCGCCGGCTCGGGCGTGCTCTTCGACGTGTTGTCCGACGCGACGGGAAGGATCACCGGCCGTGGGACCGCCATCGCGGGTGAGGCCGACTGGGCCGGGTTCCAGGTGATCGAAGCTGGCGAACCAGGCTACCCGTTCGCGGCCGACGCGAAGCGGTGCCAGGACTCCGTCGCGAAGATCGGCGGCAAGTACTTCGCCGACCGCCACAAGGCGCTCGCCGGCTGCCGCGGATTGCTCATGAAGGGCCAGCCGCTGTTCGAGGACAAGGCGAAGACCCTACCGGTGACGAAGGGCCGCGAGTGCGCCAGCGAGCTCACGGCTGCCGGCAAGATCGCGAAGGCCCGCCAGAAGGTGCGTGACGGCCTCGCAAGCTCGTGCACCGACGCGATCCTCGGAACGCTGAACGCGTGCGGTTCGACGATCGACGAGCTCGCCGACGCAACGGGCGCCACGGGCTGCCTGATCGAGTCGGTCGACCAGAAGGTCGGCGTCCTGATCTTCGACGAGTACGGATACTGAAGCGGCAACCCGGGACGCGGCGGATCACCGACGCGTCCCGGGCGGTTCGATGTCATTGCCCTGATCGGCGTCAGCACCGGTCGGGAACCCGGCGCAGCGTGTCCGATGGCAGCTCGCCGAAGCAGTCTCTGTAGGCGCGGGAGAAATGGCCGAAGTGCCAGAAACCCCACCGCAGGGCCTCGGCGGTCACGGTCGTCGTGCCGGGCGTCGCCGCCCGCAACGCCTGCCGCACTCGATGCAGCCGCAGCCGGGTCAGGTAGGCGAATGGGGTCATCCCCATCACTTCCTTGAACGCGTACTGCAACGTCCGCTCGCTCACCCCCGCGACATCGCACAGGTCGGTCACGTACAGGTGTTCTGCGGTATGGCGCAGGGCATGATCCTCCACGATCCGCACGAGCCGGCTGCGAGCCTGTCGCGTCAGGTCTCGAGGCGCCGACTCGATGTGGACGGCCGAACCGAGCGTCCTCAGCAGGGTTTCGAGGAGTTCGACCTGGGCGGCGGCCTGCGTGTGCGGTCCGTCGAGCATCTCCGGCTGTCTCGCCGCCATGTCGGTCAGGCGCCGGCCCCAGTCGTACAGGTCGTGCGCCGTGGCGGGCGCCGGTGTGAGCAACTCGACGCCGCGAGGAAGTCGGAACTCGTCTTCCCTACGCCGGCTTCGGAGATGTGACCGGATGTGGTCGGGCGGCACGAGGACGGCTACGCTCTCGTAACCAGCCGCGACGACGAACTCCACCTCGACGCCCGGCCCTCCGACCAACACCCGGTCAGGACCAACCGGCAACCCGTTCAGCGTGCCGGCAGCCCGTGGACCGAAGGCGACGTACGCCACGACATCGCTCGGCAAGCGGGTGCGCGTGCAGACCGGACGATTCGTGGACTGGAACAATAGCGCGCTTGCACCCAGGCGAACGACGACCCGCCGGACCCGCAGAGGCTTCGACTCGAGCTGCACCGCTCCCTGCTCGATCACCTCGACCGTCTCACCGACCGCGGTCGGATCAGTGATGTCGACGACCGTGACGGTTGGCTGCGCGTCGAGGGCGACCATCCTGGACACCTGCCTCATGGTTTGCGGAAATTGGATAGACAAGCCCCCCGCACGGGGGGGAGACTTGCTGCTGTTGCTCGTCGAAGGCGACCAGCCGGCAGTGACCAACATGCTCAACACACGCGCCGTCGCGACTGCCGTGGCCCTGGCGATCGTGCTCGGGTTCGGGCTCTCCTCCGCCGACGAGCCAAGAGGCAGACCGAACATCCTGCTCATCGTCGCCGACGATATGGGCTACTCGGACCTCGGCTGTTTCGGCGGCGAGATCAAGACCCCGAACCTCGACTCGCTCGCCGCGCAGGGGGTGCGGGCGACGGACTTCCACGTTGCGCCCAGCTGCTCCCCCACGCGATCGATGTTGCTGACCGGAACGGACAACCACGTTGCCGGGATCGGCAACATGGCCGAGTGGACGGGCCCCACGCAGCGGGGCCAGCCGGGCTACGAAGGCCACCTCAACGCCCGCGTGGCGACCGTGGCCACGGTGCTGCGCGACGCGGGCTATCACACCTACATGGCCGGCAAATGGCACCTGGGCGAAGAGCCCGACCAGTGGCCGGCGGCGCGGGGGTTCGAGCGCGATTTCTCGCTGCTGCAGGGAGCCGGCAGCCACTGGTCCGACATGCTGGGTCTGCTGCCGTCGGAACCCAAGGTGACCTACACGCGCAACGGCGAGCGGGTGAAGGATCTGCCGGCCGACTACTACTCGTCGAAGGACTTGACCGACTTCATCATCAAGAGCGTCGACGAGAACGCGCGAGACGGCGCACCGTTCTTCGCCTACGTCGCCTACCAGGCCCCACATGGTCCGCTGGCCGTGCCGGACGGGTGGCGGGACAAGTACAAGGGCCGCTACGACGAGGGATACGACGTCATCCGAGCGGAGCGCCTGGACCGCGGAAAGAAGCTGGGGATCACCGCCCGCGACGTGGTCACGTTCCCGCGGTTGGCGAGCATCCCTGCGTGGGACACGCTGCCCCCCGAGGAGCGACGGCAGGCGGCGCGCAAGATGGAGCTCTACGCGGCCATGATCGAATACATGGATGACCAGATCGGCCGGTTGATCGGCCACCTGAAAGAAACCGGCACGTACGACAATACCCTGATCGTCTTCATCTCCGACAACGGGGCGGCCGGCGAGGACGTCGTCCAGCTGCTGAACAAGCTGGCCCCCACCGCGAAGGACTGGTTCGCCACGACCTTCGACAATCGCCTGGAAAACTGGGGCGCCCGGGGTTCTTGCGTCGAATACGGCCCCGCCTGGGCGCAGGTGAGCAGCGTCCCGTTCCGCCTGTTCAAGGGGGTCGAGGCCGAGGGCGGCATCCGCGCCCCCCTCATCGTGAGCGGCGCCGGCGTCGCACACGAGGGAGCCATCAACCATTCCGTCCTGCACGTGATGGACATCACGCCGACCTTCCTGGAATCGGCCGGCGTCAAACACCCGACCACGAACGAAGGCCGCCCGGTCGCACCGCTGCAAGGGAAGTCGATGTGGCCGCTGCTCGCCGGCCGGGAGAAGGCAACCCGCGCGGATTCGGACTGGCTCGGCTGGGAGTTGTTCGGCAACCGCGCGATCCGGCAAGGTGACTGGAAGCTCCTGTACCTGTTGAAAGGGGCAGGCGGCACCGGCGACTGGGAGTTGTTCAACCTGCGGGACGACCCCGCCGAGATGCACGACCTTTCCAAGCAGCATCCCGAGAAGCGCGAGGCGATGCTGAAGCTCTGGGATGAGTACGTGAGGACCAACGGCGTCATCGTGTCCGACGCTGGACCGTACGCCACGCCCTGACCGTGGCGATCGGAGACCGGACTCATGAAGATGCAGCAGGTGAGCGACAACTGCTTTGCGGTCCTGAACGAGAAGAACCGCGTGTGCGATGCCAACTCCGGGGCCTCATCAACCTAGGCGGCGGTGTCGTGATCGACACGCAGTCGGACCGGGCGCACGCGCGACAGATGATCGAGAGGTTCGGCACGGTGTGGCCGGCGATGCCGCAACGGGTCGTGAACACGCACGAAGACGCCGATCACGTCTGGGGGCAACCAGCTCATCGGCTCGTCCCCCCTACGGGGCCGGTAACGGCTCACCGCGGGGTCAGGATCACCACCGGAATGTCGCGCGCCGTCTTCTTCTGTTAGTCGTCGTACGCTGGCCACTGCTTCAGCATGATCGGCCACACACGCGCCTTCTCCGCCGACGTCGCCGTCCGCGCGCGCACTTCGGCGTGACGTCCATGAACTGGCCGAAGTGGCCGCTGACCGCGTTGTGGACGAGCACGCCCGGCGTCCCGAGGTCGGCCCGCACGCGCTCCACGACGTCGCGCACGGCCGCCACGTCGGTGAGGTCGACGGGATAGGCGCGGCTGCCGTCGATCTCGCCCTCGAGGGTCGCGAGCCGCTCGGCGTCGCGCGCCAGCATCGCGACACGATATCCGGCGGCCGCGAAGCGACGGCTGATCGCCGCACCCGTCCCGGGGACGACCCCGGCCACCATGCATACCTTCGGCATCGGGCGTCACTGCGCCGGCCTCCACCCTACGGCAAGACGGCGGCGTTCTCCGGAGCGGAATGAGCGACCACCATCCTGGACGCGGATCTGCTCGTGCTGCAGGGGACATCGGAGGTCGGGCCGTTTCCGACGTGGGGGCCGTGAGGCGTTCTCAGCGCGCAGGACGGTGGCTCGGGTGCCGTCGGCGTCATTCGGCTGCGGCAGAACGACGAGTCGGCTGAAAGGGGAAGCCATCCTCGGCGGGCCGCGCCGTGTCCTGACGGCGCGCGGGCTGCGCCCGTGGACGTGCCCTCACGCAAACCGGCGCCGCGCGATCGAGTCGCGGTCAGTCCCCGCTGGCGATACCCCAACGACATCCGCTCAGTTTGGACCGCGGGTCACCATTCGGTTTAAACGATGGTCGCTGCATCAATTATCTGTTTGATCGACTCCGGCCCCACGCGTATCGACCATGCATGACGAACGAAACTGCTCAACGGGAGGACGCCATGCGACTCGACATCCGGGGCCGGCATTTTCGCATCACCGCAGCCCTACAGGCCCACGTCACGCGCCGAATCCGCTTTGCACTGGGACGATTCGACCACGGCATCCGAGGCATCATCGTCCGTATCGCCGACGTGAACGGACCCCGTGGCGGTGTGGACAAGCGCTGCCACCTCCATCTCGACGTCGCAGGCCGCACAATCGCCATCGAGGAGCTCGATCGCGATCTCTACGTCGCCATCGACCGCGCCGCCGAACGGGCCGGACGAGCGGCGGAGCGGGCGCTCGCGCGCCAGCGAGCGGCCTGACGCCCGGGATACGGAGGACACGGACTCATGACGTACTGGAACAACCATCTGAAGACGATCGTGCTGCTGGGTGCGTCGAGCGCGCTCATGGTCGGGATCGGCGGACTGCTGGCTCCCGGCCGGATGCCGCTCTTCGTCCTACTGGCGGTGGCGACGAACGTGGTTGCCTACTTCTTCTCGGATCGGCTCGTGCTCCGCATGCACGGCGCCCGCGAGATGCCGGTGGAGGAGGCGCCGGCGCTGCACCACATGCTCCGCGAGCTCGCGGCGCGGGCCGACATCCCGGTCCCGCGACTGTTCCTCGTCGCTGACTTGCAGCCGAACGCGTTCGCCACCGGCCGCAACCCCGCACACGGGGTCGTCGCGGTGACGCAGGGACTGATCGACCTACTCTCGCCCCGCGAGCTTCGCGGCGTCCCACGAGCTGGCCCACATCCGGAACCGAGACATTCTCGTGTCGACGATCGCGGCATGCGTTGCCGGTGCGATCACCTGGGCCACCCACGCCGTCGGGTTCTTCGGCACCACGTCGCAGGACGACGAGGAGGGGCCGTCTCCCGCGACCGCCATCGCTCTGATGGTCATCGGGCCGTTGGCGGCCACGCTGATCCAGCTCGGCATCTCGCGCTCGCGCGAGTACCTCGCCGACGAGACCGGCGCGTACGTCTCCGGCGATCCCCTGGCGCTGGCAAGCGCCCTCGCCCGGCTCGAATCGGCCGCCCACGCCATGCCCGCCTCAGGCGCCGAGCTAGCCACGGCGAGCCTCTTCATCGTGAATCCGCTCACCGGCGCGCCGCGAATGGCGCGTCTCTTCTCCACTCATCCGTCGACCGAGGAGCGCATCGCCCGACTCGAGACGATCAGCGGTCGGCGGATCGCGGCCTGAAAGGACTCGCCCCATGGATCTCGGCACGATCGGCACGCCGGCACTCTGGATAGGTTTCATCTCCCTTGTCCTGTTCCTCCTGGCACTCGACCTGGGCGTCTTTCACCGCCATGCGCACGCGGTGGCGTTCCGCGAGGCACTCGCGTGGTCCATCGTCTGGGTCGTCCTGGCGCTGAGCTTCAACGGCGTCCTCGCCTGGCAATTCGGTTCGGAACGCGGGCTCGAGTTCCTGACGGGCTACCTGATCGAGAAGGCACTCGCCGTCGACAATATTTTCGTCTTCCTGATCATCTTCGCCACGTTCCGCGTTCCGAGCGAGTACCAGCACCGCATTCTGTTCTGGGGCATCGTCGGCGCCCTCGTGATGCGCGCCGCGTTCATATTCGCCGGGGCGGCGCTGCTGGAGCGCTTCCACTGGATCATCTACGTGTTCGGCGCCTTCCTCGTGGTGACCGGCATCAAGCTGTTGCTCCAGAAGGAAACGGACCTCCATCCAGAACGGAACCCGCTGTTCCGCCTGTTCACGCGCTTCGTGCCATCGGTGCCCGAGTACCACGGAAGCCGCTTCACCATCGTGAAGGATGGCCGACGATATGCGACTCCGATGCTCCTCGTTCTGGTGTGCATCGAGGCCACCGACCTCGTGTTCGCGGTCGACTCGATTCCCGCCATTTTCGCCGTGACCAAGGACCCGTTCATCGTCTTTACCTCGAACATCTTCGCCATCCTTGGGCTCCGAGCGATGTTCTTCCTGCTCGCCGGGGTCATGGACCGGTTCCACTACCTCAAGATCGGGCTGGCACTGGTTCTCGGCTTCGTCGGGACGAAGATGCTTCTGATCGACGTCTACAAGGTCCCCGTCGGCATCTCTCTCGGGGTCATAGCGATGATCCTCGGCGGCGCCATCGTCGCATCGTGGCTACGGGTTCGGTTGCTCGCCGCCGAGGCAACCGCCCCCATCCCACATCCGGTTCGACCGGACGAATCGACGCACGCATGAGTTCGCCGTCGCTCGTCGACGAGTGTCGCGCGGTGACGAGTTCCGCGCGGTTCCGCGAGATCGTCACCGGCCTCATCGTCCTCAACGCGGTCGTGATCGGGCTCGAGACCGTCCCGAGCATCATGGAGCTGGGCGGCCACTGGCTGCGCACGATGGACCGCGTGCTGATCTCGTTCTTCGTGTTCGAAATCGCGGTACGGGTAGCGGCGGAATGGCCGAAGCCGCTGCGCTTCTTCCGCGGAGGCTGGAACGTCTTCGACGCCGTGGTGGTCGGCGCCTCGCTCGTTCCACAGGTCGGCCAGTTCGCGACGGTAGCGCGGTTGGCGCGGGTACTGCGCGTGACACGGCTCGTCTCGTCCGTGCCGGAACTCCGCCTGATCGTCGACACCATGCTGCGATCGGTGGCGTCCATGGGTCACATCGCCCTGCTGCTGGGCCTGCTTCTCTACGTCTATGGCGTGCTCGGGTATCACCTGTTTCACCAGGTGGACCCCGAGCATTGGGGCTCCTTGGGCCTAGCCATCGGCACGCTCTTCCAGATCCTCACGCTCGAAGGGTGGGTGGAGATCCAGGCACGCAGCCAGGCCGCCGTGCCATTCGCCTGGGTCTTCTACGGCACCTACATCGTCGTTGCCGTCTTCGTGGTCATCAACCTGTTCATCGCCGTCGTCATCAACAATCTGGAGGCCGCCAAGGGCGACCTGGCGGACACGGTCGTGGACACCGACGACGCACGGCTACTGCGGGAGATCGCCGAGCTTCGCGATCGCCTGGGCCACTTCGAGCGCCTCGTGCGAGCGGCGCCACGCGCACGCGATGCGATCACGACGAGACGGGCCGGGTGACGCGTGTCAGAACGACATCGACGTCCCCAGGACAACGCGTGGCGCTGGTCAGGTGCAACGACGTCATGCCGAGGGCCCGAGCGGCGGCGACGTTACGAGCCTGGTCGTCGATGAAGAGCACGGCACCCGGCGTGGAGACACGAGCCAGCATGGGCGCGAACGCTTCGCGGCTCGGCTTCAAGGCGCCGATCGCATCGGAAACCAGGATTCGTTCGAACGCGTCGTGCAAGCCGAAACGTCGCAAACGCCGCTCCAGCCAGTGGCTGCGATGGTTCGACAGCATCCACACCGGCAGCTGCCGGCTCCACCGACAAAGGTAGGGTGCCACCGGACCCGTCCGGTATCGGCTCTCGAGGAGCACCTGCCAGTCGTAGGCGCGAAACCGATCCCCCGCGAGCTCGCGCCAAAGCCTCTGGTCGTCCAACGCTCCGCTCCACGACGGCCCACGCAACTCCCGCTCCCACCGAGCCCAAACACTCTCGGGGTCCTGGTCCGTCAGGCGAGCGAGATCCCCGAGGAAGGCGCGGAATGGGTTGTTGAGGACCACGCCATGGGCGTCGAGCACGAGCAGCTCGATGGCGTGCGACCTCACGGCCTATCCTTCGAGAGGCCGTCCCGCAGACCGATCTCACGGACCACCTGGTCGACGATGGTCTGCGTCAGGTCTTCCGGGTGCTCGATGTCGTACTCGGCCACCCCGGACTCGCGCGCGAGACTTCGCAGGTGGTCCTGCAGCGTCCGGATGACCTGCAGATGCGTCAGATGGCGATCACCGTTTCTGCCTGGTTCACGGCGACGACGTCGCATCAGATGGACCCGGTGCCGGTCGACGTTCCCGAGCGTGAGGAGCAACTCGACGACGACGGGGCCGGGCTTCTGCGTCGACAGAATGCGACGCATGGCCCCTGGGAACAGATGCACACCCTCCAGAATCACGCTGCGCGACTCCGTCGCCAGTCGGCTCGCGACGGCGGCGGTGGCGGCGCCGACCGCACGCGCCTGAATGGTGAAGCTGCCCGGCAGGGGTGCGCCGTCGACGTCGCCCTGGACGCCTTCGTAGGTCGAAACGTGCAGCTCGGGCAGAACCGCCGGTGGGATGACGGTTCGCAGGACCTCGCGGATGGCATCCGTCGTCACGACGTGATTGACCCCGAGTCGCAGCGCCAGCCGGGTCGCGAGCGCCGACTTCCCGACACCGGGCGCGCCGCTCAGGCAGACCACCAGCGGCTGACCAGTGCGCTTGACGCGCCGCCAGGCGACGTACCGTTCCGAGCATGCCGCTCCGGCCGCACGATCGATGGCCGCACCGGCGATGCCGGCGAGTTCGTCTGCTTCGATACGGTCCAACTGGCGGTCCTGAAGGGCTCGCTCGATATCCGCGGCGATCGAGTACGCCTCGTCGGTCGGGAGGCCCGTGGCGAGAATGCTGGTCGCCATGATGCCCTTGGAGAACGGCAGACCCACGCCAGCCCGGTCGCGGACCCGCACCAGGCGACGTGACGGCCGGATGGAGAGGTCAGAAGGCATGTCGTGCACCTGGATGCATCGAGGAGTCCGACGACGAGGCGTCCATGCCCCGGTGATAGGCACCGGGCCTCCATCCGGCAAATCGATAAACCGCGTCCGATGGGCCGGTATTCTCGATGCGATCCCGAGACGCGCGGGCGCGCCCGCACGTCGTCGAGCCGTCCCGCGACCACGACGCCGTACTGGCGTCAGATGTCCTTCTCGAGGGCTGTCGGTCCCGGAGACAGGCCGTGACCCGCTGCCCGAAGGGTTTCATCAGCCCGCGGTCCTCGAACTCGCCAACGACGGTGGGGCGCAGGTCGTGGGACGCGAACCACTGGTCGAGCGCGCGGCGGAGCGAGGTCCCCGGCGTAGGTCGGCCTCGGGCGGCCCGCGCCCCGGTGCCGGCTCGCCCGGGTCCACCGGAGCCCGAGGTGCGTGAGGATGCGGCGGATCACCGCCGGATCGTCGATGGTCGCGAGGACGACCATCCGCCCGCCGCAGCGGGGACAGGCGAGCACATCGGCTTCGAACGCCCGCCGTAATGAGTTCCGCCAGGACCGGTAGCGGGGACGGAGCCGGGGACGTCGCAGCTCGCTCGGGGGCGACGACGCGGTCTAGGTATCTACCCTATCACCTGCCGCGTTCGGCGTGACAGCGATGTCGTGCGCTACGACGGCCGGGCGCCACAGCGCGCCAGGAGCCAGGACCCCGACGACGAAGCGGTCAACTCGTCTCTGACACTCCCGCGGACCTGGGCACCCGAGCCGCGCTCGGGCCCGTGACTACTTCTTCGGCGGGGTGACGGTGACGGTGCTCAGCAGGAAGTTGCGCGCCTGCTGGACGAACATGCCCTGGAACGTCACCCGCGATCCGACCGGGGCGTTGCGCAGCATATTCACCTGGTCGGGCTGGCCGTCGACCAGGAACGTCGGCGACGGACCCTGGATGCGGTCCATGATCTGCTTGCCCTCGAAGGGATCACCGACCTCGTTGGTGCACTGCACCACGCCGATCCACTTCAGGTCCTTCGTCGGCTCCTTGAGGAAGTTGATCGAGATGTCGTCGTAGCCGATCTTCTGGGCCTCGTCCTCGTTGGCCGTGACGACCCCCTGCACCTTGAGGATCGCCTGCGCCATCTCTTCCTGTGCGCGCACGGCAGCCGGAACGACGAGAGCCACTCCCAACGCGATGAGCCCGAGGTAGGTCCGCATGGCGCGCGTTTACGGCAAAGCCATGGCAGAGCGCAAGCGATCCGCTCAGGATTCTGGCGACGGCAGGAAGCGAGAATCCCAGGCGCGCGTCGGATCGACGTCGGTCGCGAGCACGCCCGCCGCGCGCAGCTGCTCCGCCAGCGTCTGCCAGCGCGCCGCGGTCATCGAGCCCATCGCCACCCCGTCGACGCGCACCAGCGGCACCAGCGCCTCGACGCCGCGCTCGAGCGTCTCGCGGCCCATCTCGGGATTGACGGCGAGGATGGCGTCGTTGCCGACCGTGGGGTTCGCGAGGTAGCGCGTCCAGCCCTCGGCCGATGCCGTGACCATGCGTCGCACCTGCTCGGGGTCGTCGCGCAGACGCGCTTCGCTGGTGACGAGCACGCTCGTGTACGGGTTGAAGCCGAGCTCGGCCACCAACAGACAGCGCGGGTCGGCACCCTTGGCGCGCGCCAGGATGGGCTCGCTGATGACGTAGGCCTGCTGGGCGTACTTCGGATTGGTGAGGAACTCGGCGATGGTGCCGGTGTAGGGCACGACCGTGACGCCGGGCAGCGGCAGGCGCGGCTTCATGAACTGCCAGTAGGGGGACGCGATCTGCACGGCCAGCGTCACGTCGCGGATGTCCTGCAGCCGCGTGAAGCCGCTGGCGGCGTGCACCATGACGCAGACGGGCCCCGTCTGGATGGGCGCCATCACCGCCACCACCGCCACCCCGGCGGCACGACCGACGAGGACGTCGTCGGCGTTGACGACGCCGTACTCGACGTCGCCGCTCGCCACCCGCGACAGCACCGGCGCCTGCGGCCCGCCCGGCAGGATGCGGACGTCGATCCCCGCCGCGCGGTAGCCGCCGCCGGCGAGCGCCTCGTAGTAGCCGCCGTGCTCGTGCTCGGGGAACCAGTTGAGCGCGATGCGCACGGTGGAGCCGTCCGAGCCGCCGCCACAGGCGGCGAGCAGCACCAGCGCCGCCACGGCGAGCAGTCGACGCCTCATGCGACGTCGCGCCAACGTGCCGTGACCAGCCGTCCCACGAGCGCGAGGGTGCCGAAGGCGAGCAGCCCGAGCAAGGTGCACGAGAGCACGGCCGCGAACAGGTACGCGGTGCGGAGCTGTCCCGACGTCACCATGATCAGGTAGCCGAGCCCCGGCGCCTCGGCGCCGTAGCCCGCGAAGATCTCGCCCGCGATGGCGCCGACGACCGCGAGCCCGCCCGCCGCCTGCGCCCCCGCCACCAGCTGCGGCACCGCGTGCGGCAGACGGAGCTTCCACAGCGTCTGCGCCGCCGACGCGTCGTGGACGCGGAACAGCTCGACCAGATCGCGCTCGACCCCGCCGAGCCCCGCCGTCGCGGCGGTGATGACGGGGAACACGCTCACCAGCACCGTCACCAGCACGACGCTGCGGAAACCGGGCCCCGACCAGATGACGATCAGCGGCGCGATGGCGACGATGGGCACCGTCTGCAGGAAGACGGCGTAGGGATAGAAGCTCCGCGCCAGCAGGCGCGACTGCGCGAACACGAAGCCGATCAGCACGCCCAGCACCGCGCTCACCGCGAAGCCGATCGCCGCCGCAGCGCCGGTGACGGCGGTGGCACGCGCCAGCTCCGGCGCATGCGCCGCCGCCTCGGCCGCTACCGCCACGGGCGACGGCAGCACGTACGGCGGCAGCGCGAACACCGTCACCGCGGCGTGCCAGCCGAGCAGCACGAGCGCCAGGACGACGACCGGTGCGATCATGCGCCACCCGCCCGCAGCCGCGCCGAGACCTCGCCGGTGAGCCGCGCGAACTCGGGATCGGCCCGCAGCGCGTCCCCGCGCGCGCCGAACGGCACCGCGATCTCGGCCGTGATGCGCCCCGGCCGCGGGCTCATCACCAGCACGCGATCGGCGAGGAACACCGCCTCGGCAACGGCGTGCGTCACGAGGACGGCCGTGAAGCGCCGGCGACCGTGGAGCGCGCGGAGCTCCTCCTGCAGGCGCTCGCGCGTCAGCTCGTCGAGCGCCGCGAACGGCTCGTCCATCAACAGCAGCTTGGGCTCGGTGACGAGCGCGCGTGCGACCGCGGCGCGCATGCGCATGCCGCCCGAGAGCGCGAACGGATAGGCGCCGGTGAACTCCGCCAGGCCGAGCGTCGCCAGCACGCCGGCGCTGCGCCGCGCGCGCTCGTCGGCCGCGGTGCCGTCGAGCTCGAGCGGCAGCTCGACGTTGCGGGACACCGTACGCCAGGCGAGCAGGCGCGGCTGCTGGAAGACGATGCCGATGGGGCTCGTCGTGCGGCGCGCCACGGCCGGCGGCGCGCCGTCGAGACGCACCGTGCCGGCGGTGGGCTCGATGAGCCCCGCCAGCACGCGCAGCAGCGTCGACTTGCCGCAGCCCGACGGCCCCACCACCGCCACCAGCTCGCCGGCCGAGATCGCAAGCCGCACGCCGCGGAGCGCCGCCGTGCCGTCCGCGAAGGTCAGGTCGAGGTCGTCGACGGCGGCGGCGCGGCTCATCCGAGGTGGGCACCGAGACGACTGCGCACCGCACCAAGCTCGCCGACCTCGATCGGCGCGCCGTCGCGCCAGGCGATGACCTCGTGCGCCAGCGGCGACACACGCGCCCCGGGCACGACGATGCCGACCAGATTCAGCGGGTCGGCCGCGGCCACCACCACCGTCTCGGGAATGCCGTCGCGCCGGCGTACCGCGCGCAGCGCCTCGACCGCCTCGGGCAGCGCGAACTGCTCGCCCACCATGCCGGCGACGAAGCGTCCGCCACGCACCTCGCCGCGCGCCTCGAGCGTGCGCAGCGCGGCCAGCAGCAGCCGCCACGGCGGCATGACGGTCTCACGGGCCACCAGCTCGCGCAGCACGACGCCCCAGCGTCGCAGCAGGAGACGCGCGAACTGCATCGCGTCGGCGCCGGAGTCGTCGGCGACGCCGTGCCGCAGCAGCGCCCAGCGCCCGGCCGCGACGAGCCGGCCGCGACCGCCGCGCAGCATGCGCAGCCGGCGACCGTCGTCGGGCGGGTCGATCAGCATGCGCAGGCCGGCGATGCCGTCGCCAGTGACGAGACCACGCGCCACCAGCGTCCAGAGCGCGTCCTCGACCGTCGCCGGCATGAGCCCGGTGGCGCGCGCCAGGTCGGCGGTGAAGGACGCACCGCCGCTCGCGAGCGCATCGTGGACGGCCTGCGCCGACGACGGCAGGTCGCCCGGCGTGACGGGTGGGCCGAGCAGCCACGGCAGGTCTTCGCGCAGGACGAACGCCAGCGGCGCCGCACGGCCCGGCGAGCGCAGCGGGCGCGGGCCGGCGTCGTCGTCGGGCGCGTCGACGCGCAGCCGTCCCCAGGCCAGCTCGCCGGCGAGGCAGAGGTGCTCGAGGTCGTCGGGCACGTAGCGACTGACGCGCGCCGGCAGCACCTGCGCCTCCCAGGCGCGCGCCGGCAGCTCCATGCCCTCGAGCTGCGACACCACCTCGAGCAGGCCGTGGCGGCCGTGCACGCGCGTGCCGGGCTGGACGTGCTGCCAGCGGAAGAGGAAGCGCATCAGGTCGGCGGCGCTGACCGGCTCGATCTCGCGTCGCAGGCGCCCGACGGTCATGCGGTGGATGCGCGCCAGCAGCGCGCGATCGCACCACTCCTCGTCGCCGGCGCCGGCGCGGTAGCGGCCGCGCATGGCCGAGCCGCTGCGCTCGAGCTGCGCCAGGCCAATGGCCACGCGCGACGCCGCCACCTCCATGCGCGCCGCCAGCTCCGGCACGGTGACCACGCCGGCGTGCTCGAGCCAGCCGCCGACGATGGCGCGCAGCGCGTCCTCCTCGGTGGCGATCTCGCCACGACGGCCGAAGAGCGGCGCCTGCACCGCCGGCGCGAACGTGACGTCGGGCAACGCGAGGCGCACCAGCGTCATGCGCTCGGCGGCGACGAGTCGCGTCCCGGCCCACGTCGCGCGCCCACCGTGCACGAGCGCGTCGGCGAGCGGCATCCATCCGGCGCGATCGAGCTCGGCGCGCGGCAGCACGCCGAGCGTCAGCAGGACGTCGTGCAGCTCGTCGACGTCGCGCGCCACCGGCCACGCCTGGCGCGCCACCTCTGCGATGGCGGCGCCATCGAGCGCGCCCAGGCCGCCGGCCAGCTCGGGCATGGACTGGCGCAGCGAGACGGCACGCGCGCGACGCTCCTCCAGCGGCGCGTCGTCGAGATACGTGTACGGGTTCGAGTTGAGCAGCTCGTGCGACAACGGTGACGGCGCCACCGTGTCGATGGCGACGGTACGGATCTCGCCGCTCGCGATCGCCGCCAGCACCGCGTCGGCACCGTCGACGTCCATCGCCTCGCGCAGACAGTTGTCGATCGTCTCGCTGACGAGCGGATGGTCGGGAATGGGGATGGGGCCCCCGCCCATGTTCTCGGCGCAGCCGAGCTGCTCGGGGAACACCGCGGCGAGCAGGTCCTCGGCGCGCATGCGCTGCAGCGGCATGGGCACGCGCTTGCCGCTCTCGTGACGACGCAGCGCCAGCGAGCGCGTCGCGTTCCAGCGCCAGCGGTTGGTGAACATGGGCGCCGCCAGCGCCGCCTGTGCGAGATCGTCGGCGAGCGTCTCGCGGCGGATCATCCCGAAGACGCTGTCGAGCGGGAAGCTGTGCTGCGCGCCGAGCGAGAGCACGATGCCGTCGTCGGTGGCGGCGGCCTGCAGCTCGAAGTTGAAGGTGACGCAGAAGCGCTTGCGCAGCGCGAGGCCGAGGGCGCGGTTGATGCGACCACCGAACGGCGCGTGCAGGATGAGCTGCATGCCGCCGGCCTCGTCGAAGAAGCGCTCGGCGACGATCGTCTGCGTCGTCGGCGTGGCGCCGAGCGCGGCATGGCCGTCGCCGAGGTAGGCGACGAGCTGCTCCGCGCCGCTGGCGCCGACGCCGCAGGTCTCCTCGATCCAGGTCGTGGGCTCGTGCCGTCGCGCGACGGCCTGCTCGCGCAGCGTGCCGACGGCGTCGGACAACTCGCGCGTGCGCGACTGCGCCTCCCCGAGCCAGAACGGGATCGTCGGCGGCGCCCCCTGCGCGTCCTCCACCCGCATGCGACCCGCCTCGACGCGGCGGATGCGCCACGAGCGGTTGCCGAGCAGGAAGATGTCGCCGCGCATGCTCTCGACCGCGAAGTCCTCGTTCACCTTGCCGACGAGCGTGCCCTGCGGCTCCTCGACGACGTCGAAGTCGGCGACGTCGGGAATGGCGCCGCCGCCGGTGATGGCGTCGAGCCGCGCGCCGCGCCGCGGTCGCAGGCGATGGTTGACGCGGTCCCAGTGCACGTGTGCCGAGCGCCGGCCGCGACGCGTGGCCACGCCCTCGGCCACCATCTCGAGCACCTCGTCGAAGGTGTCACGCGCGAGGTCGCGATACGGCCAGGCGCGGCGCACCAGCGTGAACAGCTCCTCGACGCCGAGCTCACCCGCAGCGACGATGGCGACGCACTGCTGCGCCAGGATGTCACGCGGACCCGTGGGGATGACGAGGCGGTCGAGGTCGCCGTCGCGCACCGAGCGCACCGCGGCCGCGGCCTGCACCAGCTCGTCGCGCGTCAGCGGGAAGAGGATGCCCTTCGGAATGGCGCCGCGGGCGTGGCCCGAGCGACCGACGCGCTGGATCAGCGTCGCCAGCGCGCGCGGCGCACCGAGGTGGCAGACGAGATCGACCGCACCGACGTCGATGCCGAGCTCGAGCGACGCCGTCGCCACCACCACCGGGACCTCGCCGCCCTTGAGCTTCTCCTCCGCCTCGAGCCGCGTGCGACGCGCCATGCTGCCGTGGTGCGCGGCGACGCGTCCGGTGCCGACGCGCTCCTCGAGCGCGTGCGCGACGCGCTCCACCAGCCGTCGCGTGTTGACGAAGACGATGGTGCTGCGGTGCTCCATGGTGAGCGCCACCAGCCGGTCGTACACCTCGGCCCACTGCTCGTGCGTGGCGATGGGGCCGAGCGGCAGCTCGGGCACCCACACCGACAGATCGAGCTGCCGGCGATGACCGACGTCGACCACGACCGGCGCCGTCCGCGTCGCGCCGACGAGCAGCCGGCCGACGTCCTCGATCGGCCGCTGCGTGGCCGACAACCCGATGCGCTGCAGCGGCGCGCCCGCGTTGGCGTCGAGTCGTTCGAGCGTGAGCGCCAGGTGCGCGCCGCGCTTGTCCTGCGCGACGGCGTGGATCTCGTCGACGATGACGGTCTCGGCGGCGGCGAGGAAGCGACGGCTCTTCTCGGCGGTGAGCAGGATGTAGAGCGACTCGGGCGTCGTGATCAGGATGTGCGGCGGCCGTCGCGTCATCGCCTGACGCTCGGACGCCGGGGTGTCGCCGGTGCGCACCATGACCCGCACCGGCAGCTCGACGCCGGCCAGCGCCGCCAGCTCGCCGAGCGGCTGCTGCAGGTTCTTCTGCACGTCGTTGCCGAGGGCCTTGAGCGGCGAGACGTAGACGACGTGCGTGCGGTCCTCGAGCGTTCCCGCCGCGGCACGACGCAGCAGCACGTCGACCGACCAGAGGAACGCGGCGAGCGTCTTGCCCGAGCCGGTGGGTGCCGCGATCAGCGTGTCGGCGCCGGCGGCGATGGCGGGCCATCCCGCCTCTTGGGCCGGCGTGGCCGTACCGAAGCGCGCCGTGAACCAGCGCGCCACCAGCGGCGAGAACGACCCGACGACGCCTCCCCCATCCATCCCGCCGTCGTCCTAGCACCGCCGGCGGAAGGTGCGCCACTCGCTCGCCGGCGCTTTTCACCCGGCCGAGGCGCCAGCTATACACCCGGAGGTGTCCCGCAAGACCGGCCGTTCGCGGCAGCAGCAGAAGGCGCCCGCGGCACCGGCCCCGAAGCCCTTCGGTGGACGTGCCGCCGCCCGACGGCCGCAGGCGGAGCGCTCCACGGTGCTCCCGATCGTCAAGCGCGTCGTGTGGTGGGGCGCCATGGCGCTGCTGTTCTGGGTCACGTGGACGTGGCTCCAGCGACAGGTCACCTGGTATCTCGCGGTCGACCAGTTCGGGTACCTGAACTTCGCGCGCGATCTGCTGCACGGCCGCGTCTTCCACGAGTGGAAGGTGCTGGAATCGATCGGGCCGTACATGCCGGAGCGCACCGACATGCTGGCGCAGACCTACGTCTACGACCACGGTCGTCTCTACTGCCGCTACTCGCCCGGCTTCCCGATCCTGCTCGCCGGCTGGATCGGCTGCTTCGGCGAGGAAGGCGCCCACTTCCTGAACCCCAGCGTGTACATGGCGCTGCTCGCCGTCCTGGTGGCGTTCCAGTGGCGCGCATTCCGCTCGCCGTGGCGCGCCGGTATCGGCGCGACGCTGATCACCCTGTTCCCGAACTACATGCACTACTGGGGCCTGACGCTGACGCGCGACCTGTCGGCGCATCTCTTCGGGTTCATCGGCCTGTTCCTGATGCTGCCGGGACGCGGACGGCGGCTGCTGTCGGGTCGCACGCTGGCCGCCGGGCTGGCGCTCGGCTTCGCCATCACGATCCGTCCAGACGCCGTCCTCTACACGATCCCGGCAGGGTTCATGGCGGTCCTGCGCTGGTGGCACGAGCGACCCGGCAGCGGCGCGGTCGGACGCGCCATGGCCACCGGCGTCCTCGGCGTCCTGATCGGCACGGCGCCGTTCCTGGCCTTCAACTGGGCCGCCACCGGCAATCCGTTCCTGCCGACGCAGGGCATGGAGCTGCCGCTGCTGCCGTCGCTCACCCCCGAGAAGAAGAAGCCCGAGGCGCCGGCGGCCGACGCCGCCGTGCCGCCCGCGACCGAAACCACGCCGAAGGTGGGTTACCCGCCCGCAGGCTGGCGCGGCGGCACGCACGAGCAGGTGCAGGGCGGCGGCCTGCGCATCTCGCATCTGGCGACCACGCTGCCCGGCAACTGGCGCATCCTCAACAACGCGTACTCGCCGGTGCTGATCGGCGTCGCGCTGTGGGGCGCGGTGGTCGCGGCCATCCTCCGTCCGGTCCTGGCGGCGGGGGCCATCTCGTACATGGTCCTGGCGTTCCTGTTCTTCAGCTGCTGGCCGCGCGCCGACCATCGCTACCTGGTGGGCGTGTTCATCTTCATCGCCGTCCTCATCGTCGAGGGGACCTTCGGCACGCTCGATCTGGTGCGCCTCCTGCTGCGCCGCCGGCAGCGCGAGGTGGCGCGCGCCATCGGCGTCGGCGCGGCGTTGCTGCTCGCGGGCGGCACCTGGGCCTCGTGGTCGGGCATCAACCCCAAGACCGACCTGCCGGTGCTGGTGCCGATGGTGGCGCTCGGCACGGCGGCGGCGGCGCTCGCTGCCACCACGGGACGACGCGTGTCCGGCATCGCCGCCATGGTGATGATGCTGGCCCTGGTGGGGCTCAAGGTGTCGAGCGTCGACGCCGACAGCGGCCGTCGCGCGCCGTTCCAGCGCCAGCAGATGCTGCAGGCGCGCGCCAACATGTCGCGCTACCTCGAACCCAACTCGGTGGTGGTGACGAGCGAGGACGTCGGACGCCCCGCCGAGAACATCGAGTGGTACTCGCAGCGCGCCGACGCGCTCTACCTCACCGACCTGACACGCTGGCGCCTGCCGCTCGACCGCGCCGTGGGCTCGATGATCGCGCGCGGCGTCCGACCCTACCTGTACGTCGCCGCCAACCAGCGCGACAAGGACGAGATCATCGCCAAGCTCCGCGCGAAGTACTTCGTGGTCGACAAGGTCGCCGACATCCCCGCCGACCAGGCCATGGCGTACTTCGTGGCGGCGCCGTTCCATCGCGGCATGCGCATGGAGCTGTACCGGGTGAGCAACCCCATCCTGGAGCAGATCCGGAAGGAGCACCCCGAGCTGATGCCGTCCTACGCGCCCACCACCTCGTAGTGCGCCGCCGCGGCCTGTGAGGTCGGCGGCACGACGTCGAGCTCGGGCTCGGCCACGGCACTCTGGGCGCGGGCGCGCTCGAGGTACTCGCGGCAGTACTCGAGCCAGCGCAGATGGGCCTCGGTGTGCAACAGGGCGGCCTCGACGCCGAAGTGTCCGACCAGGTTCGCCGTGCCGTCGGCCGCCTGCAGGCGGCGCTTCTGGGCCTGGAGCCGCGTCAGCTCGCGGCGATAGAGATGCTCCTGCTCGACGACGCGCGCGACGGCCTGCTCGCGACGCTCGGGTTCGAGGACCAGGAGGCGTATGAGCGTCTCGTCGCGCACCGGCCGTGGCCGCACCGGCGGCCGGACGAGCCAGCGCTCGAGCACGCGCTGCCCCTTCGGCGTGAGCTCGAACATGCGACGGCCCGGATAGGGCTCGTTGGTCTCCTCACCGTCGACCTCGACGACGAGCCCGGAGCGCTGCAGGGAGCGCAGCGTCTGGTACACCTGACCGATGTTGAGGTGCCACAAGGCGCCGACGCGATCGTCGAACCGGCGCTTCAAGCGATAGCCGTAGTCGCGTTCTTCCCGCAGCAGACCGAGTAGTGCGTAGCGCACCATGATGGACCTCCGGTGGGCGTTTCGCCCGACGCAGAGTTGGATACGCCTCGCCGTCGTAGGCCGACAACACGACAAACGACGAGAGAAGCCCCTGGTAACAGGGCAGTCCGGGGGTGGGTCTGGGGTACCTAGCGACTGCGCCCGCACCCCGCAAAGACATCGAACACCCGCGCGAGGACACCGCGCGGCGCGCCCGGGTCGACGCGGTACATCCGGAACGTCCCCTTGAAGGCGATCGGGATCGGGAACGGTGCAGCGGCCACCGCGACGCTCATGTGGGCCCCGCTGTAGCCATCCTCGGTCGGCGCCACGGCGCCCCACAGCAACGCGTCGCGCACGGGACGACCCTCGTTGGGACGGAACTCACCGCTCTGCTGCACCACCCACACGGCGTCCTTCATGAACTCTTCGTTCTTGATCATCTCGTCGAAGGCGTCCTTGCCGATGATGCGCTGGTCGATCGACGACAGGCCGCGGTCCTCGGCCGGCAGCGTCGCCCAGTCGGCACGGACCTCGTCGAGCTGCTCCGGCGTGATCGTCCAGGTGACGTGGGCCTGGTTCGCGGCCTCGAGCGAGGCGCGCACGTCCGGCGGCAGCCCCACCTGACGCGAGTCGATCTGCGGCTTGCCGTCGACCATGGTGACGTCCCAGAAGTGCGCGACGTTGAGATGGGAGTCCTGCGGCAGCACCAGGTCGGCGACCAGCAGCCACCGTCCCGCGAGGTCGGGCACCGTGCCCTCGACCTTGGTCGTCTGCGTCAGCGCCGGTGTCGGGGGCGCCGTCTCCTCCGCCAGCAGAGCCAGGGCAGGCGTCAGGCAGAGGACCGCGAGCACGAGGAGTTGGAGGCGCCGCATGGCGCGTCTGTAACAGCGGGTGCCCGAGCCGGCAAGATTCGCTTCCTTGACTGGCGAGCCACCGCGGCACTAGAAGCCGCCGATGCGTATTTCCCCGCTCGCGCTTCTCCTGCTGTTCGTCGTCGCCTGCGGGGGTGGCGGCGGCAGCGGTGGCGAGGGCAAGTCGGCCGACGCACCCGCCGCGTCGGCCGCAGGGGCCGCGACCGACGACGCCATCAACCAGCGCGTCGTCGACTACTTCAAGAAGGCCGTCAGCACGCCCGGCCTCGAGTTCAAGGTGACGAAGCTCGAGGACGCCGACATCCCGGGCTGGCGGAAGGGCACGCTGCAGGCGTCGATGGGCGACCAGAAGCAGGACGTCGCCTTCTTCATCACGCGCGACGGACGCTACCTCTTCCGCGGCGACGCCATCGACCTCACCGTCGACCCGTTCGTGGCGCTGATGAAGCAGATCTCGCTGAAGGACCAGCCGTCGCGCGGACCCGCCGACGCCAAGGTGACCATCGTCGAGTACTCCGACTTCGAGTGCCCCTACTGCGGCAAGGCCTGGGAGACCTTCGAGAAGGAGGTCATCGGGCAGTACGGGGACAAGGTGAAGTTCGTCTTCAAGAACCTGCCGCTGACGCAGATCCACCCCTGGGCCGAGGACGGCGCGATCGCCACCGAATGCGCCTTCCTGCAGGGCAACGACCAGTTCTGGGTGATCTACAACGGCCTGTTCTCGCAGCAGGCCAGCATCACCAAGGACAACGTCGCGGCCAAGGTCGAGGAGATCGCCAGCGCTCCCGGCAGCGGCATCGACGTCGCCAAGCTGAAGGAGTGTCTCGCCAACAAGCAGACGCTCGACGCGGTCAAGGCCGACATGGCCGAGGCCACGGAGATCGGCGTCACGTCGACGCCGGCGTTCATCGTCAACGGCAAGCGGCTCAACGGCGCGCAGACCGCCGACGCCTTCAAGCAGGCGATCGATCAGGCGTTGAGCGGCGAGCAGCCGAAGAGCTGACGTCTGCCGCACTGCGTAATTTCCTCAGTGATCTCCGGTGTGTAACGGCACCATCTCGAAATTCTTTCCATTGACGGTTTCGGGGGATGACGGTAACGCTCAATCATCTGCCTGCGCACGACACTCGGGTGGAAACCATTACCACCCGTCGTTCATCTCAGGGATGAGCAGTCGCGGGCACTGACCTCGGCTCTCGCAACGTGCCGACTAGGAGGCAATGCATGACACTTCGTGGACCCAGTTTGCTGATGGCGCTCACCGCAGCGCTGAGTCTGGCCCCGGCCGCGCACGCCGAACAGTACGGCATCGACAAGGGCAAGGCCGCAGCCAGTCCGTGCTCGCTCGTCTATGACGTCGGCGACGGCACGACGCTCACGCTCAAGGGCAAGAAGCGCATCGTCGGGTGCGCCGACGGATCGGCCTGCGACAAGGACGGTTCCAAGAACGGCTCCTGTACCTTCGAAGTCGACGTCTGCGCCGCGCAGGTCGCCGAGGGATGTACCGCCGAGCCGACGACGCTGATCAAGCCCGTCGCGAAGGCGAAGAAGCTCCTCGGACTGGTCCCCCCGGCGGTCGGCGTCACCGAGCCGACGTGCGGAACCCCGGGCAGCATCGTCATCCCGCTCAAGGGCAAGAACAAGGACAAGTCGTCCCCGCTCGGCAAGGGCAAGCTGGGCCTCAAGACGAAGATCACGAGCGGGTCGGGCAACAACACGCTCTTCCTGCAGTGCAATCCGTGCACGGGTGACAGCTGTGGTCCCCTTCCCGGCGGTGCGACCTGCGCCCCCCGCGAGTCCGGCCTGCCGACGCAACTGAACCTGACGGTGCCCGATCAGATCAACATCACCGACCCGATCCAGCGCTCCGATCTCGACAACGGCTTCAGCGGCGACTCGCACAACTTCCCGGTCACCGCGCTGTCCACGCTGAAGTTCTGTCTCACCGACTGCGACGCCACGACGGACTCGCTGTGCCAAGGAAGCGGCTCCACTGGCGCGGTCGGCGATTCGCTCAACGGCCCCACGTTCGGCGCACCGCTCCCGCTACTCGCCAACAACGTGCCGGTATGCGTGATCAACCGCTACGCGAACTCCAGCATCAACACGACCTACGATTTGGTCACGGGAGAGCTGAACGGCCTCGTCAACCTGCTCTCCGACGTCTACGTGCAGACGCCGAGCGACCAAGTCTGCCCCCGCTGCAGCGGTGCGAGCTTCGGAGACACCGGCACATGCCAGTCGGGTGCCCGGCAGGGGCAGTCCTGCACCGTCGACGGCATCGTAAAGGTCGATGGCTCCGCCGGAAATCCCATCTACAATCTCTCGACCCAGTGCCTGCCCGATACCGTGAAGCGCGCGGCTACGCTCGTCATCGACCTTCCGCTCACCACGGGTGAGTCGCGCAAAGACGGCTCGAAGCCGTGCCCTGGCCAGACGGTGGACGACGGCTGCGCTGGCGGAACGTGCACCGTGGACTGCAGCGGGACCACCCCCGCCAAGGGCGGTATCAACCAGACCTGCTGCTCCAGCAATCCGACCAAGCCGTGCTTCCCGACGGCAGCCGACAGCCCGCCCGGAGCCATCATCCGGAACGGTACCACCTCGGTTGCGACCCCGGTGTGGCCCGATCCCACCTACCCCAAAACGTCGACGAGCGCTGGCCGAGCTGCGGCCGTGTTCTGCGAGGCGAAGACCAACGACCCGACGGTGGACATCCTGAGCGGCCTCGCCGGCCCCGGGGCGCTCCTTCTGCCCTACAACACGGAGATCACCGCGACTCCGTAGCGGATCGAACCGTTTCTCCGACCCTACGCATGGCGGGGCTCGCTTCGGCGAGCCCCGCCATCGTCGTTTTAGGGGCCCTGGGCGCGGCATCCGAGCGACCTGCGCATCGAACGTCGTCCGATTGTGACGAACGCGCCAGGACCGAACCGACAGAGCGCAAAACGCATTGCAAACTCCTTGTATTCGCGCTAGCTAGGCGCGGCTTTTCACCCGACAGATTCGCTGTCACGGACAAGGAGGGGGCATGACGGATCGCCGTCTGTGGTCGGCAATCCTGCTCGCGGCGGTCGCGGGCTCGGTCTGTGCGCTACCGAGCGCTGGCTGGGCGACGCTGCGATTCGGATCGCTGCAGGTGTCTGGAAACGTGCAGTCGCAGAACCTGGTTCGTACCCCGGATGCGAGCACGTACGAGTTCATCCAGAACCGCAACACCGCCAAGATCCGCCTCGACTACGACTGGCTCGACGGCGGCAAGCTGATCGGCAAGTACAGCCTCCCCTTCGTCGAGCGCTCGCAGCTCTCGCTCCTCTGGCGCGGCGTCTACGACAGCGTGTACGACACCACGCCGGGCTTCGTGGAGAAGACGGACATCCACGGTCGCGCGTACGGTGGACTGAACGTGTACGACGCCGCCACGGCCCCCGGCAGCGTCGCGGTCCTGAAGCAGCGCACGGGCGAAACCATTCGACGCAGGATCAAGCCCGATCAGCTCGAGCTCACCGGACTGTCGTCGGACGCGCGCGACGCCCTCAAGTTCGACAACCAGCTCCGTGAGGCCTACATCGACCTCAAGTTCCGGGGTGTTCCGCTCAGCATCCGCGCCGGTCGCCAGCAGATCGTGTGGGGCGAGACCGACAACTTCCGGATGCTCGACCGCGCCAACTCGCTCGACCTGACCTGGCACTTCCAGCAGGAGATCCCGGCGCCAGCGTTCGGGTGGGACGAGATCCGCCGTCCCTTCTGGATGCTCAAGTTCCTCTACGACCTCGACAACGTCTGGAGGTTCTCGCAGAGCTACCTCGAGTGGTACTGGAACCCGGGCGACTGGAAGCCGGCGAAGCAGGCGTTCCTGCCTCGTCCGTGGGGCCTGCGCTTCGCCGATCCGCTGACGAACCCGTACGACGGCGCCTTCTTCTTCGGGTCGTGCGTCGGACGCGATTCGGACATCGTGCGGGGCGGCCCGCGACGCGGACAGTCCGCCTGTACCCGACTCATCAACGACACCGAGCTGTTCGGGCAGGGCGACTACAACCAGAACCCGCTCGAGAACAGCCAGGTCGGCGTGCGCTACCACGGCATCTCGCCGCAGGGCATCGAGTTCACCCTCAACTACTTCTACCAGCGCTTCGCCGGTGACGACGGCACCAACTACGCTCCCCTGAAGGTGCTCCTCGCCAAGGACGACCCCGATGGCGCTCAGGCCGCCGCGCTCTATCGTCAGGGCATCTTCCCCGCCGAGGCCTTCAACCCCTACGTCCACACGTTGGGCGCGTCCGCGAACTACTCCGACGAGGCCTACACGCAGGCGGTCTTCCGCTTCGAAACCGTCTACGACGTGGGCATCCCGTTCTTCGACCTGCAGAAGGTCGGCGTGATCTCGACGCCCGCCCTGCCCGGCATCACGAAGAAGAACATGTGGAAGGGCATGATCGCATTCGACCGGCCCACCTGGATCCGCATGCTCAACAAGAAGAGCACGGTCTTCCTCACCGGCCAGTTCTTCTGGCACTACCTGGTCAACAACCCGGAGTGCCGTGGTCCGCAGGGGCGCCCGCGCGGTGCGCAGGAGATCGCCAACTTCCAGGCGGCGAACCGCACGCGATCCAGCTCGTGCCTGACCGGCGGTCTCGACCTGCCCTCCGGCATCCGCAGCGCCAGCGAGTCGTTCCGCGACAAGATCCGCGACTGGGAGACGCTGTTCACCTTCGCCGCGTTCACGTTCTACCGCGGCGGCAGCATCATCCCCACCGTGGGTGTCGCGGTCGATCCGACCAACCAGTGGAACTTCGAAGGCTTCTGGGCGGTCGACTACGTCGTGCGCGACGACTTCGTGGTCAACATCGGCCAGCGCTACTTCGTCACGCCGCACGGCACCAGCACGCCCATCTTCGAGACGTGGGGTCTCGCCGGCCTGAACGCCGGACGCTCCGAGACGCACCTGCGCCTCACCTGGCAGTTCTAGTCCGCGGCGTAACCGATTGAAGTCGGGTGGGGGCCCGAGTACACTCCGGGCCCTCGCCCGATGCCCCGCAGCCCCACCCGACATCGCGTCGCCCTCGTCATCGCGCTGGTCGGCGTGGCGGTGAGCGCCTTCACGCTCCACGTCAGTCGCAGCATCCTCGCCGACGCCGGCTACACCAGCTTCTGCAATCTGGGCGGCGTCGTGAACTGCGATGCCGTGCTGTCGAGCCGCTGGGGCACCTTCGCCGGCGTGCCGGTCTCGGTGTGGGCCATCGGCGTCTTCGGGCTGGGCGCCCTGCTCGCCCTGCCCGGCGCCATGGGTGGCAAGGACGGCGGCTTCGCCGATCTGCTGCTGATCGGCCTCGCGTCCGGCAGCCTCGGCTTCGCGCTCGTCCTGCTCGGCATCGCCGCCTTCGTCCTGAAACACGCGTGCCTCCTCTGCCTCACGCTCGACGCCATCATCATCGGCTGGTTCGTCGCGGTGATTCCGCTGGCGAGCCGCTTCTCGTCGTCGACACGCATGCCCTGGCTGCAGCGGCGAGCGGCGGCCCACGCGGCCACCGTCGTCGGCCTCATCGTCGCGGGCGCCGCCGGCGTGGTCGAGGCCACGCGACAGCCCGCCACGGCCACGACGGTGGCCGAGGTGAAGGCGGTCGACGCCAAGTTCTTCGACGTCTACACGAAGCTCCCCGTGGTGCCGCCGGCGGACGTCGTCGGCAGCATGCAGCACGTGAAGGGCGCCGCCTCCGCTCCCGTCACCATCGTGGAGTTCTCCGACTTCCAGTGTCCGGCCTGCCAGCACGCCTTCGCCGACCTCCGCACCCTGGTCAAATCGCGCTCCGACGTGCGCCTGGTGTTCCGGCACTTCCCGCTCGACGCCGCCTGCAACGCGCAGATGCAGCAGTCGCTGCACCCCAATGCGTGCCTCGCCGCGGCGGCGTCCGAGTGCGCCGCGCAGCAGGGCAAGTTCTGGGAGTACCACGACGTCCTGTTCGAGAATCAGCGCACGCTCGATCGCGACAGCCTCTTCCGCTATGCGCGCGACCTCGGCCTCGAGATCGGCGCGTTCCGCACCTGCCTCGACGATCCCGCCACGATGGATCGCGTGCGTACCGACGTCGAGAGCGGCAACCGCATGGGCGTCGACTCGACGCCCACCATCTTCATCAACGGACGCCGTGTCGACGGCGCCCTGTCACAGCCCTATTACGATTTCGCCCTCGTCATCGAGCGCGAGCAGGCGCGCGACCGCGCGCCGCAGGGTGGGAGCTGAGCTCCCCCCGGAAAGGAACCATGGAGCTCAGCGAAGACCTCAAGTACCGCCTCTCCTATCTCACCCTCCGTCTGACGTTCGACCGCCTCCTGGCCAAGCTCGACGATCCGGGCAAGAAGCCCGCGATGCTCGAGTTCCTCGATCTCCTGGCAGGCACGCATCTCGCCGGCGAAGCCGCCGGTAAGCGCTACGCCTCCCAGCGCGACAAGATCGAGAGCTTCATCGACGCCGAGTTCGACGAGGACATCCTGGCCCTCATCAACAAGGCCATCGACGAGATCGGGTGACCGTACTGCGGGGATGGCTGCCCGTCGTCTGTTGGGCGGGCGTCATCACCCTGTTCTCTTCGGGAGCGTTCTCCGGCGACCACACGTCGTCGGTGCTCCTGCCGATCCTGTCCGCCCTGTTCCCGGGAGCGCACCCCCACGATCTCGAGCGCGCCCACGCCGTCATCCGGAAGTCGGCGCACGTCGTCGAGTACATGATCCTCGGCGGGCTCACGCTGCGCGCGTTGCGGCTGCAGGGCGTGCCGCTGGTCCGCGCGATGGCCACGGCGTTCGTGCTGGGCGCCCTCTTCGCAGGTTCGGACGAAGCGCACCAGGCGTTCGTCCCCTCCCGGACGGCGGCGTTCGGCGACGTCCTCATCGACGCCGCGGGCGTCGCCGCCGGCGTCGTCCTGTGGCGGCTCGCGCGCGAGCCGCGCCGGCGTTCACTCGGGGCAGCGCGCCTTGATGGCGCGTAGGCGCTCGAGCTGCGCCGCCACCGTCTCGACCCAGTCCCGCACCGCCGCGACGGTCTCCGTCATCCGCACGACGTCGTCGCCGGCGAGGCCGTCGAGCACTGCCCGCAGGCGGCGATGGGCGTCGAGCACGCCGTCCACACCGTGCAGCCCGGGGCCGTCGAGGCGACGATCCAGGTCGGCGGCGACCCGCAGGAGCGCATCGTGTGCGGCGACGAGGTCATCGTCCGCCGCCGTCGCCACGAGCCAGAGCACGACGGTGACGCAGCAAGCGACGTGCCATGCCGAGCCGGCACGCGGTCCGTGGACCGCCCGAGGCCTCGCCAAGCCGTCGTCACGCCGGCCGAAAAATTGACTTCCTCGCGGACGCTGGGCTATGGCACCGAACCCATGCGTACCCGTGCTGCCATCGTCCTGCTCTCGGCCGCGCTCATCGGCGTCGGATGCAAGCCAGAAAGCAAGGAGGCGACGCCGCCGGCCGCCACCGGGAAGCCCACGGCCGCGGCCGGGGGGGAGACCGTCGAGACGTCCGAGGTCGTGGCCACCTACGCCGGCGAGAAGCTCACCAGCGCCGAGGTGCTCACCGAGATCGAGCGCCTTCCCGGTCCGTCACGCGCCTACCTCACGGCGCCCGACCGCAAGCGCCAGTTCGTCGAGAACATGATCCTGAACGACCTGCTCTTCGCCGAGGGGCAGAAGGCCGGCTACGACACCGATCCCGAGATCGAGCGCCAGGTCAGCGACATGCGCAAGCGGCTCGTCGTCCAGCGCCTGATGCGCGAGTACCAGAAGCCGCCGGAGATCTCCGACGCCGACGCGCAGAAGTACTACGACGACAACCCGAACCTCTACTCGACCACCCAGATCAAGGCGAGCCACATCCTGGTGAAGGACGAGGCCACGGCGAAGAAGATCCGCGAGGAGCTCGCGGCCGACCCGTCGAAGTTCGCCGACATCGCCAAGGAGCAGTCGACGGACAAGACGAGCGGCGCCAAGGGCGGCGACCTCGGCAAGTTCGGCCAGGGTCGCATGGTACCCGAGTTCGAGAAGGTGGCCTTCGCGCTCAAGCCGGGCGAGCTCAGCGAGATCGTGAAGACGCAGTACGGCTGGCACATCATCATCGTCACCGAGCGCGACGACGGCGAGCGCAAGCCGTTCGATCAGGTGAAGGAGCAGATCAAGGCGACGATCCGGAACAAGGCGCTGCAGGACAACATGCAGGGCAAGTTCGACGGGCTCAAGAAGTCCGCCAACCTGACGATCAACGACGCGGCCCTCGAGAAGATCACGCCCCCGCCGGCGCCCGCCGCTCCGGCCGGGAATCCGCACGCCGGCATGCACTGACCACCGCTTGCACGCGCGGCCCAGCGCGTGCTTGGCTCCCCACCGATGCGCGCACTCGTCTTCGATCTGAGCGTGCCGCGTCAGGTGGTGTCGGGCCTGCTCGGACGGATCGACCGGCGGTTCTTCTTCGGGCCCTACTCGCCCGCCGCGTTGCGCGAGGTTCCGGATCCCGGACTACCCGCCGACGACTGGGTCGTCATCCGGACGAATCTCTGCGGCATCTGCGGCAGCGACTACAAGCAGATGTTCCTCAACGGGAACATGGACAACCCGATGACGGCGCTGATCTCGTTCCCGCAGGTCCTGGGACACGAGGTCGTCGGCACCATCGTCGACGTCGGGCCGGGGGTGCGCCACCGCCGCCGCGGCGAACGCGTCGTCCTGAACCCGTGGCTCAGCTGCGGCCCGCGCGGCATCACGCCGCCATGCCCCGAATGCCAGGAGGGGCAGTACTCCATCTGTCGCAACTTCGGGCACGGACGGCTGCCTCCCGGCATCCACACCGGCAACTGCAGCACCGCCACCGGCGGCTTCGCCCCGCTGGTGCCGGCGCACGAGTCGATGTGCATCCCGATCCCCGACGGCGTGCGCGACGAGGAGGCCGTCCTCGCCGACCCGTTCTCGGTGTCGCTGCACGCGGTCCTGAAGCGTCCGCCGCAGCCCGGGGCGCCGGCCATGGTGTACGGCTGCGGCACGCTGGGGCTCCTCACCATCGCCATCCTGCGCGCGCTGCACCCGGACAGCCGGGTGCTCGCCGTCGCCCGCTTCCCGCACCAGGCCCGGCTCGCGGAGCGTTTCGGCGCCGCCGTCGTCCTGGCGCACGAGCCCATCCGTGAGCTGGTGGCACGCATCGGCGCAGAGACGGGGGCCGAGGTGCTCACGCCGTGGTACGGCCTGCCGTGGCTGCACGGCGGTGGCGTCGACGTCATCTACGACACCGTCGGCTACCCGCAGACCGTCGAGGTCGGCATCCGGGTGGCAGCGTCGCGCGGCGCCGTCGTCGTGACGGGCGTCGAGGTGCCGCGGCGCTTCGAGTGGACGCCGCTCTACTTCAAGGAGATCACCGTCATCGGGTCGAACGCGTTCGGCGTCGAGGAGTTCGAGGGCACGCGACGACACTCGATGGAGATCTACCTCGACCTGGTCCGCACCGGCCGCATCGACGCGACGGCCATCCTGAGCCACCGGTTCTCGCTCGACCAGTATCGCGAGGCGTTCCTCGCCTGCGGCGACCAGGCCCGCTCGGGGGCCGTGAAGGTGCTGTTCGAATTTCCCCATGACGGCGTCGGCAACGGGCGCGGCTGACGTCGTCCGGCGGCTCCGTGCCGCGGGCCACGAGGCCTACCTGGCCGGCGGCAGCGTCCGCGACCGGCTCCTCGGTCGCGAGCCGCTCGACCACGACATCGCGACCAGCGCCCCACCGGAGGAGGTCTGTCGTCTCTTCCCGCGCACGGTCCCGGTGGGCGCCCAGTTCGGCGTCATCCTCGTCATCGACCGCGGTGCCCGCTACGAGGTGGCCACGTTCCGCTCCGACGACGCCTACGTCGACGGCCGCCGCCCGACGCAGGTGCACTTCGGCACCGCCCAGGAGGACGCCCTCCGTCGCGACTTCACCATCAACGCGTTGTTCGCCGACCCCGTCACCGGCGAGATCCACGACTACGTCGGCGGCGCCGCCGATCTCAGGGCCGGCGTCATCCGCGCCATCGGCGACCCGCGCGCACGCATCGCGGAAGACCGCCTGCGCATGCTGCGGGCGGTGCGCTTCGCGGCCCGCTTCGGATTCGCGATCGACCCGGCCACGTTCGACGCCATCGTCGCCGCCGCCCCCACCGTCACCGACATGGCGGCCGAGCGCATCGGCGACGAGATCGTCAAGATGCTCACCGAGGGCGGCGCACGACGCGCGTTCGAGCTGCTCGACGCGACGGGCTTGCTCCCCGTCGTTCTGCCGGAGATCGCGCGCATGCAGGGCGTCGCACAGTCGGCCGACTTCCATCCGGAGGGCGACGTCTGGCTGCACACGTTGCTGCTGCTCCAGCAGCTGCCCGCGGGCGTGAGCGAGACGCTGGCGCTCGGCGCGCTGCTGCACGACGTGGCGAAGCCGAGATGCGTCGGCAGCAAGAACGGTCGCATCACGTTCTACGGCCACCCGTCCGAAGGCGCCGACATGGCCGTCGACGTCTGCCAGCGCCTGCGGCGCAGCCGCATGACGTGGGAGCGCGTCGCCTGGCTGGTGCGCAACCACCTGCGCCTCGTGCAGTCGACGGAGATGCGGCTCTCCACGCTGAAGAAGCTCCTGGCCGAAGAGGGCATCGACGAGCTGCTGCGCCTGGCCCGTCTCGACGCCCTCGCGTCGAATGGCGATCTGCGTTGGGTGCTCTTCTGCGAACGACGGCGCGCCGAGCTCGAGAGCGAAGCTCCGTTGCGGCCGCCGCGCCTGCTCGGCGGCCGGGAGCTGCTCGCCATGGGCCATGCGGCCGGCCCGCGCGTCGGCGAGATCCTGCGCGCCCTCGAGGACGCGCAGCTCGAGGGCGACGTCCGCACCCGGGCGGACGCGGAACGCTTCGTGCGCGAGCGCTTTCCGCTCTAGGACGCGGCCAGGTCGCGCAGGAACTGGGTCAGGAGCCGCACGCCGTAGCCGGTGGCGCCACGGGGCGCGAACGGCAGCTCCTTGTCGGCGTAGGCCGGACCCGCGATGTCGAGATGTGCCCACGGCACGCCCGGCGACACGAACTCCGCCAGGAAGAGCGCCGCGGTGATCGTCCCGGCATCGCCGCCGCCGACGTTCTTCAGGTCGGCGATCGGGCTCTTCAGGTCGTCACGGTACTCGCGCACCAGCGGCAGCTGCCAGCAGGGCTCGCCGGCGGTGCGTCCGGCGGCGACCAGGCCGTCGATGAGCGTCTGCTCGGTACCGAGGATGCACGCGTAGAGCGATCCGAGCGCGATGCGTGCCGCGCCGGTGAGCGTCGCGAGGTCGACGATGACGTCGGGGTGCTCGCGACTGGCGACGACGAGGGCGTCGGCGAGCACGAGGCGCCCCTCGGCGTCGGTGTTGAGCACCTCGACGGTGCGCCCGTTGGCGTAGCGGATGACGTCGCCCGGCTTCTGCGCCCGCCCGCCGGGCAGGTTCTCGGAGGCCGGCACGTAGGCCGTGACCTCGAGCGGCAGCGCCAGCGCCGCCGCCGCGGCCACCGCACCGAGCACGGCAGCGCCACCCGCCATGTCGTACTTCATCGTCTCCATCGACTTGGCGGGCTTGAGCGAGAGCCCCCCCGAGTCGAACGTGATGCCCTTGCCCACCAGCGCGACGCGACGGCGCGGTGCCGGCGGCGTGTAGCGCAGGACGATGAAGCGCGGCTCCTCGTGGCTGCCCCGCGCGACCGCCTGCAGCCCGGTGAGGCCCTCCTTCGCGATGCGCTTCGCGTCCCACACCTCGACCTCGACATGCTCCGCCGCCGCGGCGATGGCGCGCGCGTGCTCCGCGAGGAAGCTCGGCGTCGCCACCGAGGGCGGCTCGTTGACGAGGTCGCGGGCGCCGAAGACCGCGGCCGCCGTGCTCGACACACCG
Organism: uncultured Binatia bacterium (SeqCode); assembly: GCA_964404165.1. Classification (GTDB taxonomy): domain Bacteria; phylum Desulfobacterota; class Binatia; order DP-6; family DP-6; genus DASYLJ01. The sequence goes on from CAYOIZ010000047.1 coordinate 38,492, forward strand.
TCGAGCAGCGGACGCGTGACCGCCGGTTTCGGCATGACGTCGCTCACCAGCGCCAGCGACTCGACGCGCGATCCACGCGCCTCGGAGCGATAGCGATCGAAGCGGTAGCCGGCGAGGAGGAAGCCCTCCGGCAGCGCCGACAGGATCTCGTCGCGCGCGGCATGCGCCCCGAGCCAGGCGGCGACCCGCCGCACCCCGAGGCGCTCGGCCTCGCGGCGCGTACGCGCCCCGGCTCGCCGCCAGGCGTCGATCGTGCCGTCGCCGTTGCCGAGCCCGACCAGCACGATGGTGCCGCCGTCGCCCTGGTGCACGAGCACGTCCTCGGGGCGGCCACGGAAATCGGCTTCGCGGGCCCGCCGCGTCAGCACCGCCGACAGGCTGCGCCCGAACGGGCGGAGCGCCGCGGCCAGGGTGCCGTCGAGGACGGGGACCACCGTCAGGTCGGCCTTGATACCAGTGGCTCCCGCCCTCACCGCACGCAGCGTCGTCATCGTCGTTCCCATTTCAAAACGTCTTCCTCGCGAGCCAGAACATGAGCGCGCCGGCTCCCGCGTATGCTGCAATTCCCTCGAGCAGGCCGACCCCCGCCGTCATGGTGAAGACCACCACGACCGCCGCCGTCCCCACGACCGCGACGATGCGCTCGATGCGCTCCTCGCGGTCTCGGGCCGCCTGGACGTGCTGGCCGACGGCGACCCCACACCCCGGGCATTTCCCGCCCGGCTTCCGCACCAGGGGCTCCCCACAGCCGGGGCAGGGAATGGTGGACCGGAGCGGCACGGCGCGGGACTGTAGCCGATGGTCCCGGCAACCGGAAGCCGTCGCCGTCAGGCGACGCCGCGACGGTCGCTGCCTCGCTCGCGACCGACGGAGAGCTCGATCCCGCGCTCGGTGAGCCACGCGAAACAGCCCTCGATGCGCGCCAGCTCGGCCGTGGTGGCCTGCGCCACCGTCAGCTCGAGCCGCGCCCCACGCCCCGCGCGGAGAGCGTCGGCCGCGATGGACTCGGTCTCGTACGGCGTCAGCCAGGCCGCCCGCCGCATCTGCCGGCGCTCGCCGGCCCCGGATACCACGACCGAGCGGACGAACGAGGTCAGGACGTCCTCCTCCCGTCCGCCGCGCGTGGCAATCACCACGAGATCGACCAGATCGCGATAGGACCGCACGTCGGCGACGTCGTCTTCGCCGAGCGCGATGCCGAACTCCGTCTCCAGGGTGAGCGCCAGCTCCAGCAGATCGAGCGAGTCGGCCGCGAGATCGTCGATCAGGGAGACGTCGGGCACCAGCGTCTCGTCGCTCACTCCCAGTCGGTCGGCCACGATGGCCCGGACCCGGGGCTCGACGAACTCACGCCGCCCCCACTGGCCGAGCATCAGCGGCACCTGCTGCACTCGCGCCCGTTTCACCACCTCCTGCATCAAACCCCTCGTGCGCTGCGCATGCTTCCAGCGTGCTTCATCGGGGCGACGAGCCGCGGCGGCCTGCGCCGGCCGACTCGTCGCCCTCGATGGGATCAGGACGCGTTCGCGTTGCGAACGGCGTCGGTACCGGGGGCATCGGGGCGTAGCTGCACTACGCGACCGCGATCACCACCGGCCTGCTTCTTGTAGGCCCGCAGGCCCCCGCGAAGGTACCCGGCGTCGATACCGAGCACGTCGCAGATGTTCTCGAAGGAGAAGATCCACGTGCGATCGGTGTCGTCGATCCAGGCCTCGGCGTCTCGGAACATCTGCTGGCGCTTGTGGTCCGTTGCGCCCACCTGCTTGCGATACACATCGACCGCGTCTTCCAGAACCGCGACCATCAGACGGCGCTCGCCGTCGTAGTCGCCGCCTCGGCGGACCCGATCGAAGTACTGCGAAGGCAGCAGCGTGTCCGGTGCGAAGATGCCCGCCATCCGGTCTTCCTGAGCGTACTCTCGATCTTTCATGTGCTTTGTCCCTCGTAACTCGCCGTCCTTGTGGCGATTACGGCGGTTTAGACGACCTCCTCGGTGTTGTATTCAGGCTTCTTGGTGCCCGGCATGGCGGGCACCACGGGGTGGCGGACGGAGGCGATGGTGGTCTTCTCGAAGAGGTCCATCACCCGGCGCTGTCCCTCCGCCCAGATGCGGTTCATACCGCAGGCGCCGATGAGAAAGCAGTCTGGATGGTCACCCACGCATACGTTCAGCGAGATGGGTCCCTCCAGGGCTTCGATGACGTCGCGGAACGTGACGTCCTCGGCCGGCCGGGCGAGGACGTAGCCGCCGTGGCATCCACGTCGTGATCGGACCAGCTCCTTGCGGATGAGCTGCTGGACGATCTTCTCGAGGAACTGACGCGGCATACGCTCGCGCTCGGCGATCTCGGCCACCGTGCACGTCCCACCGTTGGCCTCGGCGTTGGCCAGATGGATGACGGCCCGGAGCGCGTAGTCGACCTTCCGGCTCACCTGCATGAACGCCATCGTTCCTCCTAGCCTTCGCGCACTTCGACCCAGGCCATCTGGATGCGCTCCAGCTTGCCCTCGCTCGAATCCTTGGGATCGTCGCTGAAATCCGGCAGCTCGCACACCCAGCGGTGCAGGTCGGTGAATCGCACGCCGAGCGGATCGACGCCGGGATGCGCCGCCACCAGCTGCTCCGCGATGTCCTCGACGTCGTCCCAGCCGATGCGCATTCAGATGTCCTCGAGCGCGCGACCGGTGACCGCGTCGTGAATGGCGTTGTCCATGATCCGTTGCGCGAAGGGCTCCGTCGCCGCGCTGAGGGCGTCGTAGGCGTCACGGATGGCGATGTGGTCGGTGCCGTCGCGGGCCGTCTGCAGGGCGTCCAGGGCGGCCGTGATCCGTTCGCCCTCGCCGTCGGCGAGCAGCGCGCCGTGCGCCGCCAACGACTGGCGCGTGGCGTGCAGGATGGCGTCGGCATCGACGCGGCATTCGAGCAGCTGCCGTTGCTGGATGTCGTCCTCGGCGTGATCGAACGACTCCTCGAGCATGCGCTCGATCTCCTCGTCGGTGATGCCGTACGACGGCTTCACCTCGATGCTGCGCTCCCGACCGGTGCGCATGTCGCTGGCGGTGACACTGAGGATGCCGTTGGCATCGACCAGGAACGTCATCTCGAGCCGCGGCACGCCGGCGGGCAGCGGCTCGATCGGGATGCTGAACCGTGCCAGGCTGCGGTTGTCGGACGCCAGCTCGCGTTCGCCCTGCAGCACGTGGACGTCGACCGACGTCTGGTCGTCGACCGCCGTCGTGAAGTTCTCCCGCACCGCGACCGGGATCGTGACGTTGCGATCGATGAGCCGCGTGAACACGCCGCCCATCGTCTCGATGCCGAGCGAGAGCGGCACGACGTCGAGCAGCAGCATGTCGCGACGCCCACCGGTGAGGATGCCCGCCTGGATGCCGGCACCGAGCGCCACCACCTCGTCGGGATCGATCGAGACCAGCGGCGGCCGCCCGAAGAGCGTCTCCATGTGACGGCGCACCAGCGGCACCCGCGTCGAGCCGCCGACCGCGACCACCTCGCCAATGGCCGCGGCGTCGATGCCGGCGTCGCGCAGGGCCTGACGGCATGGCCGGCTCGTGCGTTCGACGATGTCGCGGACCAGCGACTCGAAGTCGGCGCGCGTGATCGTCCGCCGGATGGTGGCACCGTCGGGCAGCGCCAGCTCGACGTCGGTGCGGTCGGCGTCGGAGAGCGCGCGCTTGGTGCGCTCGGCCAGCGCCAGCACCTGGGCGCGGATCTGCGGATGGCCGCGCAACGTCTCCGGCAGGTCCGCGAGGAGCAGGTCGGCCAGGCGGGTGTCGAGGTCGTCGCCACCGAGTCGCGTGTCGCCGTTGGTGGCGAGCACCTCGAAGATGCCGCCGCGGAGCTTCAGGATCGACACGTCGAACGTACCGCCGCCGAGGTCGTACACCGCGACGACGCCCTCGGCGCTCTTGTCGAGCCCGTAGGCCAGGGCGGCCGCCGTCGGCTCGTTCACCAGCCGCAGAACGTCGAGCCCTGCGAGCTTGCCGGCGTCCTTCGTGGCCTGGCGCTGGCTGTCGTTGAAGTAGGCCGGCACCGTGACGACGGCCCGGGTGACGGGACCGCCCAGCGCCGCCTCCGCCCAGCGCTTCAGCTCGCGCAGGACGTAGGCGGATATCTCCGGCGCGGTGAGCTCCCGGCCCCCGACGCCGAAGCGCACGACGCCCTGCCGGCCCTGGACGAATCGATACCGCCGGCGATCCTCCTCGCTGACGTGCTCGATGCCGAGCCCCATGAAGCGCTTCACGGACAGGACGGTGGCGAAGGGACGCTCCGCCGCCATTGCCCGGGCCGGGCCTCCGACCAGCACCTGGCCGTCGGGCAGGAACGCCACCGCGGACGGCAGCAGCCGCTCGCCCGTCTCCGGGTTCGGCAGCACGCGCGGCCCGTCGTCGCCGAGAACGGCGACCAGGCTGTTGGTCGTGCCGAGGTCGATGCCGACGATGCGCTCCACTCAATCCCCCAGTGCGGTTTCGACGTCCTCGAGCAGCGTTTCGAGGTACGCGATCTCGGACAGCGTGGCCTTGAGCTCGGCGAGGACGCTCGCCGACCCGGCGTCGGCGCCATCCCAGTCGGCGTAGCGCGACGTCACCCCGGCGACGAGCGACGCGACGCGCGCGGCGACGTCGCGCCGGACCCCCTCGACCCGCGCGCGGACGGCGGCGTCGGTGGGCGCGTCGCGCAACGCCTCGAGCTCTTCCTGCGTCTCGAAGACGAACGCCGCGAGCGCCGGCGGTACCTGGTTGTTGCGCGCGCCGAGCGCGTCACCGTGCAGCTCGAGCCAGTAGCGCCCGCGGGCGACGGGGTCGCGCAGCGTGCGATACGCACGATTGATCGCCGCACTCGCTGCGACGCTCAGCTCCTGCGCACGCGCGCCGGCGGTCTGATGACGATCGGGATGCAGGGCGCGGGAGGCGTCGTGCCAGCGACGCTCGAGGTCGTCGCCGTCGACGACGAGACGGCGCGGCAGATCGAGGGTGGCGAAGAGGTCAGTCCCCGCCGGCACCGGCTGCGGCGCCGCACAGTGCGGGCACACGAGCGCCGATCCCGCCCGAGCCTCGCACCGCCAACACAGGCGTGCGTCGCTGTCGCCGTCCATAGCCATCACACTCGCCGCGCATTGGCCCACGTCAGACGCCGAACGACGACCCGCACCCGCACGAGCGCTTCACGTTCGGATTCTGGAGGTTGAACCCGGACGACATGAGCTCGTCCGTGTAATCGAGGATCGTGCCGTTGAGGTAGAGGAAGCTCTTGCGGTCGACGACCAGCTTGGCGCCGGCGTGCTCGAACACCTTGTCGCCGTCGCGCACCTGGTCGAGGTCCATCTTGTAGGTGAGGCCCGAGCAGCCGCCACCCACGACCTTCACGCGCAGGCCCCCGTCGGGGAGGCCCTTCTCCGAGACCAGCGCCTGGATCTTCTGGGCCGCCTGGTCGGTCATTCCGATCGAAGCCATGGTCGTCCTACTTGGCGGCGGCCGTCGCCTGCGCCTGGGGCGCCGGCGCCTCGGCCTCGTCGCTGCCGCGCTTCTTCTTCCAGTCGGCGATGGCGGCCTTGATGCCGTCCTCGGCGAGGACCGAGCAGTGGATCTTGACGGGCGGCAGGGAGAGCTCCTGGACGATGTGGGTGTTCTTGATCGCCAGCACCTCGTCGACGCTCTTCCCCTTCACCAGCTCGGTGACGTAGCTCGAGCTGGCGATGGCGCTGCCGCAGCCGAACGTCTTGAACTTGGCGTCCTCCACGATGCCCGCGTCGCTGATGCGGAGCTGCAGCTTCATGACGTCGCCGCACTCGGGCGCGCCGACGACCCCGGTGCCGACGTTGGTGTCGTCCTTCGGCAGCGAGCCGACGTTGCGCGGGTTCGAATAGTGGTCGAGGACCTTGTCACTGTATGCCATCGGAGATTCCCCCTGAGATCAGTCGCGCTGCCAGGCGACGGTCTTGAGATCGATACCTTCCTTCGCCATCTCGTAGAGCGGCGACAGGTCACGCAACCGGCGCACCTCGTTCACGACCCGCTCGGCGACGTAGTCGACGTCCTCGACCGTGTTGAAGCGGCCGAGCCCGAATCGGATGGACGTGTGGGCGAGGTCTTCACCGACGCCGAGCGCCTTCAGCACGTACGACGGCTCGAGCGTGGCCGAGGTGCAGGCCGAGCCCGACGACACCGCGATGGGCGCCATCGACGCCGCCGCCGCAATCGGATGGACCGAGCCGTTCAGCCCCATCAGGAGCGACTCGCCCTCGACGAAGGCGAAGCTCAGGTTCAGGTTGCCCGGCAGCCGGTGCACCGGGTGGCCGTTCAGGTAGACCTCGTCGAGCTGGATGGTGATGGCCTCGTGGAGGCGTTCGCGCAGGCCGAGGATGCGCTGCGACTCGTCGGCCATGCTGGCGGCGGCGATCTCGCACGCGGCGCCGAGTCCGACGATGCCCGGGACGTTCAGCGTACCCGACCGCATGCCGCGCTCGTGGCCGCCGCCGTCGATCATCGGCGTCAGGCGGACGCGCGGACCTTTGGACCGCACGTAGAGGGCGCCGATGCCCTTCGGGCCGTAGATCTTGTGCGCCGTCAGCGACAGGAGGTCGATGTTCATCGACTCGACGTCGAGCGGCAGCTTGCCCATGCCCTGCACGGCGTCGGAGTGGAACAGCACGCCGCGCTCGCGCGTGATCCTACCGATCTCGGCGAGCGGCTGGATCGTGCCGATCTCGTTGTTGGCGTACATGATCGACACCAGCACCGTCTTGTCGGTGATGGCGTCGCGGAGCTGGTCGAGATCGATGCGACCGAACTTGTCGACGGGCAGGTAGGTGACGGTGGCGAGCCCCTTGCGCTCGAGCGTGCGGCAGGTGTCGAGGACGGCCTTGTGCTCGGTCACCTGGGTGATGACGTGGTTGCCCTTGTCCTTGTAGAACTCGACGACGCCTTTGATGGCCAGGTTGTCGGCCTCGGTGGCGCCGCTCGTGAAGACGATGTCCTTGGCGCGGGCGTTGATGAGGCGGGCGACCTGCTCACGGCCGGCATCGACGGCCTTCTCGGCCACCCATCCGAAGCCGTGGGTGCGGCTGGCCGCGTTGCCGTAGATCTCGTTGAAATAGGGCAGCATCGCTTCGAGCACCCGGGGATCCACGGGCGTCGTCGCGTGGTTGTCCATGTAGATTCCGCGCGTCGTCATGATGTCTGCCACTCCCTTCACGCTCACCTGCCGGACCAATTCAGATAATCCGGACCCGATAGGTCTACTATCCCCGCCTTCGTGGCACTGTCAACCCCGGCGCTCCGCGTCAATTTCGAAATACATCGTTATGGAATGGCCACTTGCGTCGCCAGCCCAGCGTGACGCAGGACCCGACCCAGGAAGCGTCCGGTCCAGGAGGTCTCACAGGCAGCCACCTGCTCCGGAGTGCCGGCCACCAGCACCGAGCCGCCCCGGTGACCCCCGTCCGGACCCAGGTCGATGACGTGGTCGGCGCACTTGATGACGTCGAGATTGTGCTCGATCAGGAGGACGGTGTTGCCGGTGTCGACCAGGCGTCCCAGGACCTCCAGCAGGCGCCGGACGTCGTCGAAATGCAGGCCGGTGGTGGGCTCGTCGAGCACGTACAGGGTCCGGCCGGTGGCACGGCGGGCCAGCTCACGGGCCAGCTTGACCCGCTGGGCCTCCCCGCCCGACAGGGTCGTCCCCGACTGGCCGAGTCGCAGGTACTCGAGGCCGACCTCGCGCAGGACGTCGAGCCGCGTACGCAGGGCCGGCACGTTGCCGAACACCGCCAGCGCCTCCTCCACCGTGAGGTCGAGGACGTCGGCGATGCTGAGCCCCTTGAAGCGTACCTCGAGCGTCTCGCGGTCGTAGCGCTTGCCGCCGCAGACCTCGCACGTCACGTAGACGTCGGGCAGGAAGTGCATCTCGATGGCGATGACGCCGTCGCCGCTGCACGCCTCGCAGCGGCCACCCTTCACGTTGAACGAGAATCGCCCCGGTCCGTAGCCGCGGGTGCGGGCTTCCGGGAGCTGCGCGAAGAGCTCGCGGATGGGGCCGAACAACCCCGTGTAGGTGGCCGGATTCGAGCGCGGGCTGCGGCCGATCGGCGCCTGACTGATCTCGATGACCTTGTCGACGAGCTGCCAGCCGGTGAGGTCGTCGTGCGCCCCCGGCTCCTCGCCCCCGAGCCCGAGCCTACGCGCCAGCGCGCGGTAGAGCGTGTCGATGATGAGCGTGCTCTTGCCCGACCCCGAGACGCCGGTGACGCAGGTCATGGTGCCGAGCGGGATCGCCACGTCGACGTTGCGCAGGTTGTGCGCCCGCGCGCCGCGGAGCCCGATGCTCCAGCCGGTGCCGCGACGTCGCTGGGCAGGCACCGGCACGGTCAGCGTGCCGGCGAGGTAGCGGCCGGTCAGCGACGCCGGATCGGCCATGATGTCCGCCGGCGTCCCCTCCGCGACGACCCGCCCGCCGTGCACGCCGGCGCCCGGCCCCATGTCGATGACGTGATCGGCGGCGAGGATCATGTCGGGGTCGTGCTCGACGACGACGACGGTGTTCCCGAGGTCGCGCAGCCGGATCAACGTCTCCAGCAGGCGCGCGTTGTCACGCTGGTGCAGCCCGATCGACGGCTCGTCGAGCACGTAGAGGACACCCGTCAGGCGCGAGCCGATCTGGGTCGCGAGACGGATGCGCTGGCCCTCGCCGCCCGAGAGCGTGGCCGCCCCACGATCGACGGTGAGGTAGTCGAGGCCGACGTCGAGCAGGAACCCGAGCCGGGCGCGCACGTCCTTCAGGATGGGGCGGGCGATCTCCTCCTCGGCGGCAGGGAGCGACAGGCCGTCGAGGAAGGCGAGCGCCTCGCGAATCGGCAGCGCGGACACGTCGACGATGCTGCGGTCGGCGATGCGCACGAAGCGCACCTCGCGCCGCAGGCGGGTGCCCTCACAGGTCGGACACGGCGCCTCCGCGACCAGGCCCTCCAGCTCCTCGCGCAGCCAGCTCGAGCGCGTCTCGCGCTGCCGTCGCTCGAGCATCGGCAGGATGCCCTCGAATGGACGGCGCTCGGTGCGCTTGCGTCCCGCCGTGGTCGTCGTGAACGGGATCGTCGCGTCACCACTGCCCTCGAGGACGACGGCGCGCACGTCGGCGGGCAGCGCCGAGAACGGCGCGTCGCGCGCGACGCCGTAGTGCGCGGCCAGGGCGACGATCAGGTCGTCGAGCGTCGGAATGGCGCGATGGACCGACGACGACAGCGCCGCCGGCAGCGGCTCGTCCGGTCGCGGCACCACCAGCGACGGGTCGAGCCGTCGCTGGACGCCGAGGCCGGCGCAGGTGGGACACGCACCGTGCGGGCTGTTGAACGAGAAGAAGCGCGGCGAGATCTCGGGGTACGACACGCCGCACACGGGACACGCATGTCGCTCGCTGAAGAACAGCGGCCGCGGCGCCGTGGCGCCGGGCTCCGTGGCCTCCACCAGGACGACGCCGTCGGCGTGACGGAACGCCACCTCGATGGAGTCGGCGACGCGGCGCTCGGTGCCCGGCCGCACGATCAGCCGATCGACGAGCACCTCGATGGTGTGGCGTACGGTGCGGGCGAGGACGATGTCCTCGCCGAGCTCGCGCAGCTCGCCGTCGACCCGCACCCGCACGAAGCCGCCGCGACGGAGATCGTCGAGCTCCTTCCGGTGCTCGCCCTTCCGATCCCGCACCACCGGTGCGTAGATCCAGAGACGCGTCTCCGCCGGCAGCGCCAGCAGCCGGTCGACGACCTGCTGCACCGGCTGCGCCGTGATCTCGCGGCCGCACTGCCAGCACAGCGGATGGCCGATGCGCGCGAACAGCAGGCGCAGATAGTCGGCGATCTCGGTGACGGTGCCGACCGTCGAGCGCGGGTTGCGCCCGACGCCCTTCTGCTCGATGGCAATCGCCGGCGACAACCCCTCGATGGCGTCGCAGTCCGGCTTCTCCATCTGCTCGAGGAACTGCCGGGCGTATGCCGACAGCGACTCGACGTAGCGTCGCTGCCCTTCGGCGTAGAGCGTGTCGAACGCGAGCGACGACTTGCCCGAACCCGAGAGCCCGGTGACCACGACCAGACGATCACGCGGAATCGTCAGGTCGATGTTCTTGAGATTGTGCCCGCGGGCGCCGCGGATGACGATGCTGCCCGCCACGACGCCTACCCGCCGACCTCCGCGCGCACGTCGGCGACGACCTGCTCGACGGTGCGCCGGTACTCGGCGAGCTCCTCGGGGCTGGCCGCCTCGAAGCGCAACACGAGGACGGGCTGCGTGTTCGACGCGCGCAGCAGCCCCCAGCCGTGCGGGAAGCGGACGCGCACGCCGTCGATGTCGATCAGCTCGCGGCCCTCGGCGCGGAAGCGCGCGCAGACGCTCTCGGCGACGCGGAACTTCACGTCGTCGGGACAATCGATGCGGATCTCGGGCGTGCTGTAGGACGGCGGCAGGTCGGCGAGCAGCTCGGCCACCGTCTTGCCGGTACGCGCGAGGATCTCGAGGAGACGGGCGCCGGCGTAGATGCCGTCGTCGAAACCGAACCAGCGCTCCTTGAAGAAGATGTGACCACTCATCTCGCCGCCGAGCAGCGCGCCGGTCTCGCGCATCTTGGCCTTCAGCAGCGAGTGCCCGGCCTTCCACATGATGCCCTGGCCGCCGTGCGCCGCGATGTCGTCGTAGAGCCGCTGCGAGCACTTCACCTCGGAGACGACGATGGCGCCGGGGTTCCGCGACAGGACGTCGCGCGCGTAGAGCACCAGCAGCTCGTCGCCCCAGATCATGCGACCCGCGGCGTCGACGACGCCGATGCGGTCGGAGTCGCCGTCGAACGCGATGCCGAGCTCCGAACCCGTCTCGGCCACCTTGGTGACCAGGTGGCGCATGTTCTCCTCGACGGTGGGATCGGGGTGGTGGTTCGGGAACCGCCCGTCCATGTCGCAGAAGATGTCGATGACCTCGGCCCCGAGGCGGCGATAGAGCGCCGGCGCCACCGGGCCGCCGGTGCCGTTGCCGGCGTCGACGACCACCTTGATGGAGCGCGCCAGCGGTCCGATGTTCTGGACGACGTGATCCTCGTACACCGGGATGACGGGACGCGCGGTGACGGTGCCATGGCCCTGCTGGTAGCGGCCCGCGTCGATGCGCCGGCGGAGGTCCTGGATGCGGTCGCCATGCAGCGATTCGGTTCCGAGCGACACCTTGAAGCCGTTGTACTCCGCCGGGTTGTGGCTCCCCGTCACCTGGATGCCGCCGTCGAGGCCCCAGTGGAACAACGAGAAGTACACGAGCGGCGTCGGGCAGACGCCGATGTCGAGGACGTCGACACCGGTCGACGTGATGCCCTCGCGGATCGCCGCGGCGTATTTGTCCGACGTCAGGCGGCAGTCGCGCCCGACGCTGACCTTGCGGCCACCGTGCTCGGCGACCAGCGTCCCGAACGCCCGTCCCAGCTCCCGCGCGAACCCGGCGTCGTAGTCGCGATCGGCGATGCCGCGAATGTCGTATTCGCGGAAGATCGCCGGATTCAATTCAGGACCTCGATGGAGTGGCGCTCGCGCAGGTCGCGCTGCAGCCAGTCCTCGAATCGCTGCTCGAGCGCCTTCTCGTAGAGCATGTCGCGAATCTGCTCCCGCGCCTGCTCGAGCGTCTGGTAGTCGCCGCCTTCGACCTGGTCGACCTGCAGGATGTAGAAGCCGCGATTGCTGGGGATGACCTGGCTGATGTCGCCGCTCTTCAGCCCCGCGGTGGCCTTCTCGAGCGCGGGCTCGAGCTGGCCCTTCTTGAAGGTGCCGAGGAGCCCACCCTTGTCGGCGCCGGGACCGTCGGAGTACTTCGTGGCCAGCGCCCCGAAGTCCTCGCCGGCCATGGCCTTGGCGTGCACCTCGTCGGCCTTGGTCTTGGCCGCGGCGGCCGCGGCCTCGCCGCCCGCCGGATCGACGGCGATGAGGATCATCCGCAGCGTGACGCCGTTGTTGCTGCGGTACTCCTCCTTGTGGGCCTCGTAGTAGCGCTCGACCTCTTGCGGGGAGACGTTGACGCGGGCGCGGATCTCGCGGTTCACGAGCTGCGACTTCTCGAGCTCGGCCTTCACCTTCACCTTGTACTGCTCGAGGGTGAGGTTCTGCGCGGCGAGTGCCTTCGCGAAGCCGGCGTCGTCGAGCCGCCCGCGCGCCTTCACCTCGTCGATGTAGGCGTCGACCTCCTCCGGCTTGACGCTGATGCCCTTGGCCGCCGCCTCCTTCTCGAGCAGACGATCGGTGATGAGCGCATCGAGCACCTGGGCGTCGGAGGCCTGGGGCGCGTTGCGCTCCTTCTTGTACACCTCGAACTCGTGCGCCGTGATGGGTTCCCCGTCGACCGTCGCGATGATGCGGTTGACGGTTTCGGCCCGGCCCGTTTCGACGACACAGAGCGCCACCAACAGGGCGGCCGCCGCACACAAGCCGCGGGACATTCCGGCGGTGGCTATCACGGGCTTCCGAGGGTCTGCAAGAGCGATCGCAGCTCGGCGATGATGCCGTCGGAATCGTTCGTCTGCGGTTGCACCACGAGCGCCGAGCCGCTCGTGACCCGCATCCGGCCGTTCGTCCCACGCACCAGCTCGAGCAGGCGGTCGACGGTCACCGGTGTCGCGGTGTCGAACTCGAGCACGATGCCGTCGCCACGACGCTTGGCCGAGACGACCCGCAGGTCCTTCAGCCAGCGACGCAGCTCCATCAGGCGCAGGAGGGTGTCGACGAGCGGCGGGATCGGGCCGAAGCGGTCCTCGAGCTCGCCCGCCATCGCCTCGAGGTCCGGCATACCGCGCAGGCCCGCCAGCCGTTTGTAGATCATGAGGCGCTGATTCTCGTCGGGCACGTAGGTGGCCGGGATGAACGCCGGGATGCCGAGCTGTACCTCGGGCTCGATGTCGGGCTCGGCGTCCTGGCCGCGCAGCTCGCGCACCGCCTGCTCCATCATGTGGGTGTAGAGCTCGAGGCCGACGGCCGTGATGTGCCCCGACTGCTGCTTGCCGAGCAGGTTGCCGGCACCGCGCAGCTCGAGGTCGTGCGCCGCGAGACGAAAGCCGCCGCCCAGGTCGTCGAGCTCCTGCAGGACGCGCAGCCGCTTCTGCGCATCGGGGGTGATCAGGTGCTCGCCCGGGATCAACAGGTAGGCGTAGGCGCGATGATGCGAGCGACCGACGCGACCGCGGATCTGGTAGAGCTGCGCCAGCCCGAAGTGGTCGGCACGGTTGACGATGAGGGTGTTGGCGTTCGGGATGTCGAGCCCCGACTCGATGATCGCCGACGTCACCAGCAGGTTCGTCTCGCCGTGCATGAAGGCGAGCATGGTCTTCTCGAGCGCCTGCTCGTTCATCTGGCCGTGCGCCACGCAGATGCGCGCTTCCGGCAGGATCTCGCCGAGACGTCGGGCCACCGCCTCGATGTTCTCGACCCGGTTGTGCACGAAGAATACCTGGCCGCCGCGCTCGAGCTCGCGCAGCGCCGCGTCGCGGATGACGGCCTCGTCGTAGCGCGTGACGTAGGTGCGGATCGCGAGCCGGTCGACGGGCGGCGTCTCGATGACGCTCAGGTCGCGGATGCCCGACAACGACATGTTGAGCGTGCGCGGGATCGGCGTGGCGGTGAGCGTCAGCACGTCCACCGCCGCACGCATGGCGCGGATGCGCTCCTTGTCCTTCACGCCGAAGCGGTGCTCCTCGTCGACGATGAGCAGCCCCAGGTCCTTGAAGGCGACGTCCTTCTGCAGCAGGCGATGCGTGCCGATGACGACGTCGAGCTTGCCCTCCGCGAGCTTCCCGATCGTCTCCTTGTGCTCGGAGGGCGTGCGGAAGCGCGACATCATGTCGATGCTGACCGGGCAGCCTTCGAAGCGGCGCCGGAACGTCTCGAGATGCTGCTGCGCCAGGATGGTCGTGGGGACCAGAACGGCGACCTGCTTGCCCGCGCTCACGGCGAGGAACGCGGCGCGCATGGCCACTTCGGTCTTGCCGAAGCCGACGTCGCCGCACACCAGCCGATCCATCGGCTTCGGTCCGCCGAGATCGCCGATGACCTCCTCGATGGCACGCTGCTGCCCCGTGGTCTCCTCGAACGGGAAGCGGGCGACGAACTCGTGGTAGAGGCCGTCGGCGGAGGCATAGGGACGGCGGCCCTTGGCCTCGCGCTCCGCGTACACGCGCAGCAGCTCGTTCGCCATGACGAGGACCGATTCCTTGGTCTTCGCCTTGACGCGCTCCCACGAGTTGCCGCCGAGCTTGTCGAGCGCCGGCGCCGCCGACTCCGCGCTGACGTAGCGCTGCACGACGTTGATGCGATCGACGGGGACGTAGAGCCGATCGCCGCCGAGATACTCGAGGTGCAGGTAGTCGCCCTCGGTGTCGGCGACCTGCATGTGCTTCAGCCCGCGGTAGATCGCGACGCCGTGGTCGATGTGGACGACGTAGTCGTCGGGCTTGAGCTCGGCGAGGGTGGAGAGAAAGTCGGTGGGACGGCCGCGCCGCGTGCGGCGGACCTGACGGCGCTCGCCGAAGAGCTCGGCCTCGGTCACGACGAGCAGGCCGTCGTCGGGCAGCCGCACGCCGCGCGTCAGCTCGCCGGTGAGCACGAGCGGCCCCCGACCGCCGGCCGCGATCGCCTGCGGGAACGGCGCGCCGCTCGCGACGGCGTCGATACCGTGCGGCTCGAGCAACGCACGCAGACGATCGCGCTGCACGTCGCTGGTGGCGACCAGGACGAGCCGCGCGCCGTCCTTCTGCCACGCAGTGAGCTGCGCCGTGACGGCACCGAGCGGCCCGTCCGCCGAGGGTCCCGTGCGTAGCGACACCCCGTCGGTGCCGTAGGCGGTGGCGCGCAGTGCATCGCCGGCCAGCTCCTCGAGCCCCTCCACTTCCACCCGCGGCCGCCCGGCGAGCGTCGCGCGCAGAGCCGCGGGATCGAGGTAGAGCCGCTCGGGCTGTGGGAAGAACCGCCCGTCGTGCTGCGCCGCCTCCGCGTGGGTCCCGACCTGATGCCACAACTGCTCGATGGCAGCGTCGATCTCGGCGGCCGACTGCGTCCACACCAGCGTACCGGCCGGGAGATACTCCGTGAGGGTGGCGAGGTCGTCGTAGAGATACGGGATCAGCAGCTCGGTGCCCGGCAGCACCAGACCGGAGCGGACCGCTTCCACCAGATCACGGCGTTCCTGCCGGGCGAGGCCGATCTCGGCGGCGCGCTCGTCGACCCGGCGGGCGGTCGCCGGCTCGAGCCGCGAGCGCCCGAACTCCTGCACCGGCAGCAGCAGCACCTGCTCGATGCGATCGAGTGAGCGCTGCGAGGTGGCATCGAACTCGCGGATGCTCTCCACCTCGTCGCCGAGGAACTCGAAGCGCACCGGGCGCGCGTAGCCGGCGGGGAAGACGTCGAGGATGCCGCCGCGGAGCGCCAGGTCGCCGGGGTCCTGCACCAGCGGCACGCGATGATGCCCCCACTCGACGAGGCGCTCGGCGAGCGCGTCGGGCGCGATCGTCTCGCCGGCGACCACGTAGGTGACCGCCTGCGAGAAGACGCTGCGTGGGAGGACCCGCTGTGCAGCCGCCTCGACCGTGGTGACGACGACGGGATCGGGCGTCTGCAGGAGGTGGTACATGCCCTCGGCGCGCGCGGCGATGGTCTCGCGCGTCGGCGACAGCGGCTCGAACGGCGGCACCTCCCATCCCGGGAGGTAGTGGACATTCCGAACCAGCGGCCCCGAGCCGTCGCGATCGCCGAGGTAGAAGCGCAGATCGGACGCGAACGCCTCCGCGGTCCCGCCGTCGGGCAGCACGACCAGGACCGGCCGCCGCCGGACGGCGAGCAGCCGCGCGAGCGCCAACGCCGGCGCGCTGCCCCGCAGGCCCGAGAGCCGCGTGACCTCGTGATCCATCTCGCGCTCGAGTCGCGCGACGAGATCTTGCAGCGGGTGTCCGGCCATCGGGTGAACCCCTGGCGATAACGTCTGCGGCGGGCGGCGGCAACCGCGGCCCTTCGGTCGGGGGTGTGGGTGCGTGGTGCGAGCGAGGGGGGCGTCCGGTCCGCGCGGCGTTCGCTCGGCACCTCGCCGCCCCTTTCCCCACCCGCTCACTCACGACGCGCTCCTTCGGA
>CAYOIZ010000048.1:0-53098 GCA_964404165.1 uncultured Binatia bacterium (SeqCode)
CGCGCGCCGAACTCCGATGGGCCGTATCAAAGGGAATACGCGTCCGCAACCTTGACAAACAAGGTTCTGGTTCCTAGCTAGCCTCGCGACTCTCGGGACGCCCACCATGGAAGACGACGACCGCACCCCACCCCCCGCTGCCGACCCCACGCCGCGCCACGCCGACACGCTCGAGGCGGAGCTCGCTGCCGCCCGCGACGAGGCCAAGCAGGCCCAGGAGCGGTGGCTGCGGGAGCGGGCCGATCTCGAGAACGTGAAGAAGCGGGCGGCGCGCGAGCGCGCCGACGCCGTTCGCTTCGGCACCGAGAACCTGGTCCGCGATCTGCTGCCCGTCGTCGACAACCTCGAGCGAGCGGTGCAGGCGGCGGTCCAGCACGGCAGCGATCCGACGCTGGTCGAGGGCGTCGCGCTGGTGCGCAAGGCGCTGCTCGACGCGCTGGAGCGTCACGGCGTCTCGCGGGTGGCGGCCGAGGGTGCCCTGTTCGACCCCGCCCATCACGAGGCCGTGGCCCACGTCGAGAGTGCCGAGCACGAGGCCAACGCCGTCGTCGCGGAGCACCAACCCGGATACCGACTGCACGATCGACTGCTGCGACCGGCCATGGTCACCGTTTCGAAGGGGTCGCCGACGCCCGGCAACCTTGCCAACGACCGGAGCGGTGATTAAAGCGCCCGCGAGGAGAAAAAGCTGATGCCCAAGGTGATTGGAATCGATCTGGGGACCACGAACTCGTGCGTCGCCGTGCTTGAAGGGGGCGACCCCGTCGTGATCACGAACGCCGAGGGGAGCCGTATCACCCCGTCGGTGGTCGCCTTCACGGAAGGTGGCGAGCGGTTGGTGGGACAGATCGCCCGCCGCCAGGCCATCACCAACCCCACGAACACCATTTTCGCGATCAAGCGGCTCATCGGCCGCCGGTTCGACGATGCCGAAGTGCAGCGCGCACGCGAGAAGCTCCTGCCGTACTCGGTCGTGAAGGCCGACAACGGCGACGCGTGGGTCGAGGTCCGCGGCCGCAAGTACGGCCCGGCTGAGATCTCGGCCATCATCCTGCAGAAGATGAAGCAGACCGCCGAGGACTACCTCGGCGAGAAGGTGACCGACGCCGTCGTCACCGTCCCCGCGTACTTCAACGACAGCCAGCGTCAGGCCACGAAGGACGCCGGCAAGATCGCGGGTCTGAACGTGCTGCGCATCATCAACGAGCCCACCGCGGCGTCGCTGGCCTACGGCCTCGACAAGAAGAAGGACGAGAAGATCGCCGTCTTCGATCTCGGCGGTGGCACCTTCGACGTCTCCGTGCTCGAGATCGGCGACGGTGTGTTCGAGGTGAAGGCCACCAACGGCGACACGCTGCTCGGTGGTGAGGACTTCGACAACAAGGTCATCGATTACCTGGCCGACGAGTTCAAGAAGGACCAGGGCATCGACCTGCGGACCGATCCCATGGCCCGCCAGCGCCTCAAGGAGGCGGCCGAGAAGGCGAAGTGCGAGCTCTCGACGGCGATGGAGACGGACATCAACCTGCCGTTCGTCACCGCCGACGCGAGCGGGCCGAAGCACCTTAACATGAAGCTCACCCGGGCCAAGCTGGAGGCGCTCTGCGCCGACCTGCTCGATCGTCTCGAGGGCCCCTGCAAGATGGCCCTCAAGGACGCCGGCCTCGGCACCAAGGACATCGACGAAGTGGTGCTCGTCGGCGGCATGACCCGCATGCCCGCCGTGCAGGAGCGCGTGAAGAAGCTCTTCGGCAAGGAGCCCCACCGTGGCGTGAACCCCGACGAGGTGGTCGCCATCGGTGCCGCCATCCAGGGCGCCGTGCTGAAGGGCGAGGTGAAGGACGTCCTGCTGCTCGACGTCACGCCGCTGTCGCTCGGCATCGAGACGCTGGGCGGTGTGTTCACCAAGCTCATCGAGAAGAACACCACCATCCCCACCCGCAAGAGCCAGGTGTTCTCGACGGCGGCCGACAACCAGTCCGCCGTGACCATCCGCGTCTTCCAGGGCGAACGTGAGATGGCCGCCGACAACAAGCTGCTCGGCCAGTTCGATCTGGTCGGCATCCCCGCGGCGCCGCGTGGCGTGCCGCAGGTCGAGGTCACCTTCGACATCGACGCCAACGGCATCGTGCACGTCAGCGCCAAGGACCTCGGCACCGGCAAGGAGCAGTCCATCCAGATCACGGCCTCGTCCGGTCTCAACAAGGACGAGATCGAGAAGATGGTGAAGGAGGCCGAGCTCCACGCCGCCGACGACAAGAAGAAGCGCGAGGTCATCGACGCCCGCAACCAGCTCGACGGTCTGGTCTACCAGACCGAGAAGACGCTCAGCGAGAATCGCGACAACCTCGACGCGGACACGCGCGACAGCATCGAGAAGGCGCTCACCGACGCCAAGCAGGTGCTCGAGTCGCAGGACGCCGACGCCATCCGCAAGGCGTCGGACGAGCTCGCACGGTCCTCGCACAAGCTGGCCGAGGCCATGTACGCCAAGGCCAACGTCAAGCCCGACGGTGGCGGTGACGGTGCGCCCGGCAACGGCCAGGCGGGCGACGCACCGAAGGGCGGCGACGACGTCGTCGAGGCGGAGTTCGAGGAAGTGAAGGAGTGATCCAATCCCGGTCCGCCGCTTGCGGCGGAACGGCTTGCCAAGTAGAGGGGCCCTCACTCGCACGCGGGGTGAGGGCCCTTCGCGTATGATCGGGTAGGTGATGAAGCGCGACTACTACGAGGTGCTCGGCGTCTCCCGCACGGTGACCGACGACGAGCTCAAGAAGGCCTACCGGAAGCTCGCGCTCAAGTTCCACCCCGACAAGAATCCCGGCGACCGCGCAGCCGAGGAACAGTTCAAGGAGCTCAGCGAGGCGTACCAGGTCCTCTGCGACGCCGAGCGCCGGGCGGCCTACGACCGGTTCGGCCACGCCGCCTTCGAGCAGGGCGGCGGCTTCGACTTCACGGGTGGCTTCGAAGACATCATCGGGGACCTTTTCGGTGATTTCTTCGGCACCTCTCGGGGACGCGGCGGTCGCCAGCGGGCACGGCGCGGACAGGACCTGCAGTACCGTCTCGACATCAGCTTCGAGGAGGCAGCGCGCGGCGTCGAGAAGACGATCCAGATCCCGCGCCTCGATCCCTGTGCGTCGTGCGGCGGCCGGGGCGCCGCGCCGGGCACGCAGGCGAAGGCGTGTCCGCAGTGTCGCGGCACCGGCCAGATCCGCTTCCAGCAGGGCTTCTTCTCGATCGCCAAGACCTGCGGACAGTGCAACGGGCAGGGCTCCATCGTGTCCAATCCGTGCAAGGACTGCAGCGGCTCCGGCTCGCAGCGGACGATGCACACGCTCAGCGTCAAGATTCCCGCCGGCGTCGACACCGGGTCGCGCCTCAAGCTGCGCGGCGAGGGCGAGAGCGGCGGCACCGGCGGTCAGCCCGGCGACCTCTACATCCTCATGCAGGTGGCCGAGCACCCGCTGTTCATCCGCGACGGCAACGACGTCGTCTGCGAGGTGCCGGTGAGCTTCGCCGCCGCGGCGCTCGGCACCGAGCTCGAGGTGCCGACGCTCGAAGGGCACGCGAAGGTGAAGGTGCCCGCCGGGACGCAGTCCGGCCATCTGCTGAAGCTGCGCGGGCGCGGCGTGCCCGATCTGCAGAACGGCTACGGCACCGGTGACCAGGTGGTGCGCATCATCGTCGAGACGCCGCGGAAGCTCTCCGCCAAGCAGCGCGAGCTGCTCGAGGAGTTCGCGCGCATCTCCGGCGAAGAGGTGCACCCCATGTCGAAGAGCTTCCTCGACAAGGTCAAATCGATGCTGGGATAGCCGGTGGCGCGCCGGCTCCGCGACCTGGGCGAGCACGCGTGGATCGCGCGGCTGACCCGACGGCTCCCCGTCGGACGCCGCACGCTGCTCGGCCCCGGCGACGACGCCGCCGTCCTGCGCCCCGGCCGTCGTCCACTCGTCGTCACCACCGACACCCTCGTCGACGGGGTCCATTTCCGCATGGGCTGGGAGTCGCCGGCGGCGCTCGGCCGTCGCGCCTATCGCGTCAACCTGAGCGACGTCGCCGCCATGGGGGCGGTGCCGGTGGCGGTGCTGGTGGCGCTCGAGGCGCCGCCCGATCTGCCGGTGGCCGTGCTCGACGGCATCATGCGCGGCATCGCCACCGACGCACGTCGCAGCGGTGCCGACGTGGTGGGCGGCAACCTGGCGTCGGCGCCGCACCTGGCGATCACCATCACGCTGCTCGGCGAGGCCCCGGGGCGGGTCGTCACCCGCGCCGGCGCGCGCGCCGGTGACGCCGTCTGGGTCACGGGACGGCTCGGCGACGCCGCGACGGCGGTGTCGCGCCTCGCCGCCGGTGGCCGCGGGCGTCCGGCGGTTCCGGTGCGCGCCACCGCGGGGCGGCTGCTCGCGCCCGTCGCGAGCGCCATGATCGACGTCAGCGACGGCCTCGTCCAGGACCTCGGGCACGTCTGCCGCGCGAGCGGGGTGCGCGCCGACCTCGACGCCGCGTCGTTCCCGATCGCCCCGTCGTGTCGCAGCAGATTCGGCGACGCCGCCGTCCGCGTCGCCGCCACCGGCGGCGAGGACTACGAGCTCCTCTTCACCGTGCCGCCGGCGCGCGCGGCCGCGTTGCGACGGATCGCCGCGCGTCTCGGCTGCCGCATCACGCGCATTGGCGCGATGGCGCCCGGACGACCCGTGGTGCGCCTGCACGACGCGAACGGCCGCATGCTGTCGCTCGGCCGGGCCGGGTTCGACCACTTCGCGCGCTGACCCGTCTTGCGGCTCGTGGTGGTGCCGGGCTAACGGTGCTCGGCATGAGGCGATGGTTCGCGATGTCGGCCATCGGCCACGACCGGCCCGGAATCGTGGCCGATCTGGCCGAGCTGATCTTCGAGTGCGACTGCAACCTCGAGGATTCGCGCATGACGATCCTCGGGTCGGAGTTCGCCGTGCTGCTGCTGCTCTCGGGGGCCGATCCCGACGTCGAGCGCCGGCTCGCGGCGGGCTGCAAACGCCTCGAATGGGAGAAACGCCTGACGGTGTTCTTCCGTCCGCTCGACGCGCCGATCGCCGACGCGACGCCCGCGCGTGGCTCGCTGCTCGAGTGCGTCGTCACCGGCGTCGACAAGGCCGGCATCGTCGCCCGGGTGGCGCGCACCATCGCCGACCACGAGGCCAACATCACCGACCTGTCCACCGAGCTGCGTCCCGAGCCCGAGTCGGGCACGCCGATGTACACCATGCGGATGCGACTCACGGCAGCGCCGGGACGCGATCCGCGTGCGCTGCGCGAGGCGCTGGCGCGGGTGGCGGCGGACCTCCGGGTCGACCTCAGCGTGTAGCGAACGCGACCGGTGACGGCTGGCGCAGGCCCTTCAGCGTGAACGCGGCCGGTGGCGCGTCGGCCGCCTCGCGCCAGGCGAGCGTGATCGTCGTCGTGTTGGGTGGACGGAACGCCTCCACTGCGATCCGTCCAGGCCGCCAGCGTCCGGCCACCTCGATGAGCTCGCCGTCGCGCCGCATCTTCACCAGGTTCGTCACGTCGTCGCGGTAGTATTTGGTGCGCACGATGACGGGGTGCTCCGGGTCGATCGTCTGGACGAGGAGCACGTAGGCCGAGGGCAGGGCGGGTGCGCCCGTGACGACCACGCCGGCCGGCCCGTCGTCGCTGATCTGTGGATGGGCGATGGCGCCGCGCGTGAACGGGGCGAGGTCGAGCAGCAGGAGATCCGTGCCGGGAAGCGGGGCGTCGGGCGTGGCACGGACGAGACCACCGTCCTCCCGGATCACGGCGCGGCCTGGGCGGATCAGGGCCCGGGTGCCGTCACGCGTCTCGAGATAGACACGGTCGCCACGCGCGAGCAGCACGACGTCGACCGGGTCGGCGCCCTCGCGGACGATCCGTCCGTCGGCCCGCAGTGGCGTCGTCGAACGCGCGTCGGTCGCGACCAGGCGCAGGATGTCCCGCACGTCCTGCCCACGAGCCGGTGGCGTCGCAAGCGTTGCGCCGAGCGCCGCCGTGAGCGAGAGGAGGAGCGCGCCGGCGTGGCCTGGAGTCCGCATGCGGGCGATCATCGTGGAGGTACGGTGACGGTTCAAGGGAGGAGATGATGGAGACCGCGCAGCCGAAGCGCACCCGGCGCCTGCTGATTCCGCTGCTGCTCCTGCTGGTGCTGGTGCAGGCGGGGTGGATCGCCTACCCGTCCGTGCGCGCGCGCGTGCTGTCGCTCGAGGAGACGCCGGCGGTGCGCGGGCATCGGCTCGCGGTCTCGCTGGGGTGCTTCGCCTGCCACGGACCCGACGGCATGGGGGGCACCGCCAACCCCGGCAGCGACGAGGACGAGGTCCCCGCGTTCACCGAGCAGACGCAGATGATGTACGTGAAGACGACCGACGATCTGCGCGAGTACATCCTCGACGGCGCCCCGAAGCGACGGCGCGACGACCCCGACTACGTGGCGCGCATGGAGAAGGCGGGACTGCGCATGCCGGCGTATCGTCCGTTCGTCTCGTCGGCGCAGGTGGACGACCTGGTCGCATACCTCCGCTCGACCTCGGGCCAGGTCATCCCCGAGGAGGACCTGGCGCGGAAGGGTGCCGACCTCGCGATCGAGCTCGACTGCTTCGCCTGCCATGGTCCGCTCGGGGCGGGCGGCGTGCCGAACCCCGGCTCGTTCAAGGGCTACATCCCCGGCTTCTGGGGCGAGGACTACGACGAGCTGGTGCAGAACGACGAGGAGCTGCACCAGTGGATCGCCGACGGCAAGATCTCGCGCATCGCCGACCACCCCGTCGGCGGCGTGTTCTTCCGACGCCAGGCGGCGAAGATGCCCGCCTACGGCGCGCTGGTGAAGAAGGACGGCGACATCGCCGCGCTCGCGGCCTACGTGAAGTGGATCCGGGCCGGGGCGTGGATGCCGCTGATCCGCTGAGCGTTCAGTTCGCCGGTGCGCCGGCCTGGATCCACGCCAGGATGGCGTAGACCTCGGCGTCGGTCGGGCAGCCGCCGTCGCTGATCGGCGCGCCCGGGCATCCCTGCGGCATGGTCGAGCCCTCGATGAACTTGAGCTTGGCGCCGGGGATGATCTTCTTCGCGAGGAAGCTCTTCTTGATGCTCCCGGGGCTGACGAGCTTGAGCGCGCCGCCCTCGGTGGACGCGACGTTGACGACGCTCGCCGGGGCGTTGCCCTCGGAGAGGTTCAGCCCCTGGGCGACGGAGTCGTTGTCGTGGCACGTCGGGTTGGCGCAGCGGGCCGTGAAGATCGGCTGGACGACGGCCGCGAACGACGGCGACGCGGGCTCGCAGGTGAGGGTGATCTTGTCGGCGTCCTTCTTGCCGTCGGCGACGGTGAGCACCTTGAGCTTGGCCTTGCCGGCCTTGAGCTTCGCCGGCGTCGCCTTCACCGCCACGGTGAAGCCCGGCGTCGTGCACTGTCCCGGCGCCAGCGCCTGGATGCCGGCGGCGAGCGTCGCGCCACCCGCGACGCTGGCGGGCGACACCTTGACGCTCGTCACGGCGGTCACGCCGCAGGTCGCGGCGTCGACGCCGAAGCAGGCCTCGAGCGGGAACGTGCACACGCCGTCGGCGACGCCGTCCTGATCGCACGCGCTGCCGTCGACACAGGACGTCAGCGTGGACGTGATACCACCCCAGGTGATGACGCAGTCGTTGGTGGCCGGACCACCGCCGCCGATGCAGTTGGGCGAGCAGTCGGCACCGGCGGTGCCGCCCATGGCGAGAACCAGAACGAACAGGGCAGCCAGAGAACGCATACGAAACCTCCAGAGAGTGGAACGTCGAGGATTCCGGAGGGACCGCCGGCTGTCAACGCAGTTTGAGCTGAACGGACGTACCGTGGGTACAACCCAACACGCCGGCGTGCGATCGCGCCGGGGTGTTGCGGGCGGGAATCAGGCGTCGCCGGCGAAGGCCACCGGCGATGCGCCGTGCGGGACGGGCCGCTTGCGCGGCCGCATCACCGTGTCAGTCGAGCTTTGCGACGTTTGCTGCCTGCAGACCCTTTGGACCCTGCGTGACTTCGAACTGGACCCGCTGCCCCTGCTCCAACGTCCGGAATCCGCTGCCACCGATCGCCGAGTAGTGCACGAACACGTCCTCACCCTCATCGGTGGTGATGAAGCCGTACCCCTTCTGGCCGTTGAACCACTTGACCTTACCCTGAGCCACGGGACTCTCCTTCCCTCACGAAGCGTGTGACCTAGCGCCGGATCCTCGAGGGAAAGACGGAACTGCCTTCCTCTCTACAGCCAGCGAACGCGGCGGGGATTAGCATAGCGTCTCGGCGCAAGGCAACACGAAACGCCCCATTTCGCGCGAGAAGTACGACCTTGCAAACCAGACAGCCGTTGCCTAATACGACGCGCATGGCGGTGGTCGCGGGCTCGGTGCCCGCTGCAGTCACGCCGCACGAGCAGCGGCCGAAGAGGCCGGCGCGCACGCGGCGGATCCGCCCGGCCTCCCCGGTGCGCGATCGTCTCGAGTACGGCGTCGTGCGCGGGTTCGTCGGGTTCCTGGCCGTGCTGCCGCTGTGGGTCGCGATGCGTGTCACCGAGGTGCTCGCGTTCATCGCCTGGCTCGTCGACCGGCCGCACCGGCGCATCGGCATGCGCAACCTCGAGATCGCCTTCCCCGAGAAGTCGATCCGCGAGCGCCGTCGCATCCTGCGCGCGTCGTTCCTCAACATGGGCCGCATGGCCGCCGAGATCGCGCACCTGCCGCGTCTGAGCGACGACGAGCTCAGGAACATGGTGCGCTTCGAGAACGAGGCGTGGTGGGCCGAGGCGGTGACGTGGGATCGTGCCACCGGCGTGCTGGTGCTGAGTGGGCACTTCGGCAACTGGGAGCTCCTCGTGTTCGCGCATGGACGGCGCGGCCATCCGGCGTCCATGGTGCATCGCGCGCTGGCGAATCCGCTCATCGACCGGTGGTTCAATGCGCTGCGCGCGCGTGCGGGCACCCGCCTGGTCAAGAAGAGCAAGGCTGCGGGCGAGGTGCTGCGGGCGCTCCACGATAAGCAGTTCCTGGTGCTGCCCTTCGATCAGAACTCCACCCGCGGGCTCGGCGTGTTCGTGCCGTTCTTCGGCCTCGCGGCGAGCACCAACTCCGGCATCGCGCGCATCGCGCTGCGCGCCGACGCGCCCATCGTGCCGATCTTCATCGTGCGCGACGGCCACCGGGCGCGGCACACGGTCCACGTGCTGCCCATCATGGAGGTCGAGCGCAGCGGCGATTTCCAGGAGGACGTGCGCCGCAACACCGAGCGCTTCTCGCAGGTCTTCGAGGACATGGTCCGCCGCTATCCGGAGCAGTGGCTGTGGGTGCACAAGCGGTGGAAGACACGCCCGCAGGGCGAGCCCAAGATCTACTGAACGCCATGCCGCCCACCCGCAAGAAACCCGCAAAACGCCCGACGACCACGCGCGCCCGCGCGATGACGGCTGCCGAAGCGCAGACCGCGATGCGTGCGCTCGAGCGTCGGCTGCGCAAGCTCGCCGCCGAGGCCGAGGCCGAACGCGAGCGCCACGCGCGCCAGCTCGTCGCGGTGCGACGCGCGGCGGATCGCAAGCTCACGTCCATGCTGCGCGAGATCGCCACGCTGCGCCATCACGAGGCCCGCGCCGAGGTGCTGACGCGGCTACTGGCCGAACGGGACGCGGCCCAGCCGGGGCCGAGCGAGGAGTCGAACCATGGCCAAGCTCCGGGTACTCCTGGTCGATGATCACACGGTCGTCCGACAGGGTCTGCGCAAGATCCTCGAGTCGGACGACGAGATCGAGATCGTCGGCGAGGCGGGCGACGGCCGCAGCGCGGTGGAGATGGTGCAGCGCATGCGCCCGCACGTCGTCGTCATGGACGTGGCGCTCCCCGAGCTGAACGGCATCGAGGCCACGCGCCAGATCACGAAGCGCGTCGACGGCGCCAAGGTGCTGGTGCTCACCATGCATTCCGACGACGTCTACGTCCGCCAGAGTCTCAAGGCGGGTGCCCGCGGCTACCTGCTGAAGGACTCCGAGGACCTCGACCTCATCAAGGCTGTGAAGGCGGTGGGGCAGGGCGGGTCGTTCTTCAGCCCATCGGTGTCGAAGGTGCTGCTCGCGGGCTACCTCGGTGATCCCACCGGCAAGGAGGTCGAGGACAACCTGGCGCTGCTCACGGACCGCGAGCGCGAGGTCCTGCAGCTCATCGCCGAGGGCAAGACCAACAAGGAGGTCGCGAATCTCCTGAACGTCAGCATCAACACGGTGGAGACGCACCGCAAGCACGTCATGGAGAAGCTCGACCTGCACAACACCGCCGAGCTGGTCCGCTTCGCCGTGCGCAAGAAGATCGTCCACTGATCCCACCGGCCGCAGACCGCGCGCCTTGACCAACGTCGGTCGATCGCTCTAAGCAGACGCACGGTCGTGACCAAGTCCGCCCTCGAGAAGGCGCGCGAGGCGCCCGGCTCCACCAAGGCGCGCATCCTCACCGCGGCCGAGGAGGTGTTCGCGTCGCGCGGCTTCGAGGGGGCGTCGACGCGCGAGATCGCGGCGCGCGCGGGCGTCAACATCTCGAGCCTGCACTACCACTGGGCGTCGAAGGAGACGCTCTACCTGGCGGTGTTCCGCAACATCTTCGACCAGCTGGTCGAGCTGCTGCAGGGGACGCTGCCGCCGCTCGAGGCGGAACATCAGGCGCGCGGGTCGGACCGCGCCAGCGTCATCGACACCATCATGACGCGGCTCTACGACTTCTTCGCCGACAACCCGAACGTGCCGAAGCTGTTGGTGCGCCGCATCGTCGAGAACACCGACATCGAAGTCGGCGTGCAGCGCGACGTCCTGGTGCCGGCGTGGGCGGTGTTCTCGGAGTGGCTGACGCGGCTCGGGCGCAAGATGTCCGACACCGAGTCGCGCCTCTTCATGCTGTCGGTGCACTCGGTGATGTTGGTCTACCTGCTCGACAGCCAGTCGTATCAGAACCTCCTCGGCGGCAGCGTGCGCAGCGGCCCGCTCCGCACCGAGGTGCGCGAGCACGTCACCCGCCTCGTGCACGCCCTCCTCGCCCCCTGACCCGAAGAACGGAGCCTCATGCGAGCCCTCATCACCGCGTCCTTCGACCCCGCCGCCAAGGCGCGCCTCGAGCGCCACATGGAGGTGGTCCACGAGGACTGGAAGGAGCGGCACTCGATCTGGTTCGACGGCGCGGCGTTCGCTGCGCACATCGCCGAGGTCGGTGCCGACGTGCTCGTCATCGAGGCCGATCTCGTACACGCCGAGGTGCTCGACGCGGTGCCGCTCAAGATGATCGGCTGCTGCCGGGGCGAACCGGTGAACGTCGACCTCGAGCTCGCCACCCGGCTCGGCATCCCGGTCTTCCACACCCCGGGCCGCAACGCCGACGCCGTCGCCGATCTGACGCTCGCCTTCATGCTGATGCTGGCGCGTCACCTGCCGGCCATCGAGGCGACGTATCGCGGCGACCCGAAGTTCGACCAGGCGTCCGACTATCTCAAGATGTACACCCGCTTCACCGGCGTCGAGCTCGGCAGCCGGACGGTCGGGCTCGTGGGGCTCGGTGCGGTGGGCCGCGAGGTCGCGGCCCGCGTGGCGCCCTTCAAGGCGCGCGTCCTGGCGTACGATCCCTACGTGAAGACGCCGCCGCCCGGCGTCACCATGAGCGCGCTCGAGCCGCTGCTGCGCGAGTCGGACTTCGTCTCGCTGCACGCGCCCGTCACACCCGAGACGCAGGGACTGCTCTCCGCCGAGCGGCTGGCGCTGCTGAAGCCGACGGCGTTCGTCATCAACACCGCGCGCGCCGCGCTCACCGACGAGAACGCGCTCTACGAGCTGCTGCGCGCGGGCACGATCGCCGGCGCCGCGCTCGACGTGCTCGCCGAGGAGCCGCTGCAGCCGGGCAACCGCTTCCTCGGGCTCTCGAACGTGGTGGTGACGCCGCACATCGGCGGCGCCACGGTCGACGTCACGCGCCACCAGAGCGACATCGTGGTTGACGCCATCGAGGCGTATCTGCGCGGCGAGCGACCGCACTGGATCGCCAACCCCGCCGTGCTCGACGGAAAGGCCTGACGCGCACCCCGTGGATTGTCTCGTCACCCTCGACGCCGGAACCGGATCGGGCCGCTGCGTCGTCTTCGACCTGACGGGGCGGCCCCTCGCGAGCGCGCAGGAGAGCTTCACCTACCGCACCTTCTCCGATCCCGACATCCCGCTCATCCGCGGCTTCGACCTCGATCCCGTCGCATTCTGGGGAACGCTCGCGCGCTGCACGCGCGAGGCCGTCGCCACATTGCCGGCCGACGCCCGTATCCGCGGCGTCATCGCCACCGCGCAGCGCGAGGGATGCGTCTTCCTCGATCGCGACGGTGCGGTGCTCTACGCCGGCCCGAACCTCGACGCGCGTGCGGTGAAGGAGGGGATGGAGCTGCAGCAGGTGGTGCCGTCGGCGCGGCTGCACGCGATCACCGGTCACGCGCCGCCCTACATCTTCCCCGTCGCCCGCTTCCTGTGGTTCCGCGCCAACCACGACGCCTCGCGCGTGGCGACGCTGTTCATGCTGAACGACTGGATCGCGCACCTGCTCTCGGGCGCGCGGGTCGCGGAGCACTCGAACGCCAGCGAGTCGATGCTGTACGACGTCACGCGGCGGACGTGGTCGGACGAGATCCTGGGCGCGCTCGACATCCCGGCGTCGATCCTGCCGCCGCTGTGCGAGGCGGGGACGCGCGTCGGCGGCGTCACGGCCGCGGCCGCCGCGGCGACGGGGCTGCCCGAGGGGACGCCCGTGTTCGCCGGTGGCGCGGACACCGAGAGCGCCTTGCTCGGCAACGGCGCCTTCGTGCCGGGCCAGTACGCCGCGGTGCTCGGGACGACGAGCCCGGTGCAGCTCGTCACCGATCGCGCCCAGCTCGATCCGGGCGCCAACCTGTGGACCAGCCCGCACGTGGTCGCCGATCGCTGGGTGCTCGAGAGCAATGCCGGCGACACCGGCAACGCCTATCGCTGGCTGCTCGAGCTGCTGCTCGGCGCGGTCGATGCCGCCGCCTACGCTGCGGCCGAAGCGGCGATGGCGGCGGTCGACCTGGCGCCGTGCACCGTGTTCGCGCACCTCGGCCCGGCGATCTTCAACCTCGGCAACATGAACCCGTTCCAGCCCGCCGGCGTGCTCTTCCGCTTCCCGCTCCTGCACATCGACCGGCCGAATCGTGGCGATCTGCTGCGCGCGTTCCTCGAGAACCTCGCCTACGCCATCCGCGGCAACTGCGAGCAGATCGCGGCCGTGAGCGGCGTGACGCCGGCGGCGCTCTTCGTGAGCGGCGGCCTGACGCAGAGCCCGACGCTGCTGCGGCTGATCGCCACCACGGTGGGCGTCCCGCTCGCCGTGTGCGAGGTGCCCGAGAGCGCGAGCCTCGGATGCGCCATGCTGGCGGCGGTGGGTGCCGGGCTCCATCCCGACGTCGCGTCGGCAGTGGCGGCGATGACGCGCACGCGCACCGTCGATCCCGACGGCGAGCGCGTCGCCGCGTACACCGAGCGCTATCACAAGTGGCACGAGACGTACGGCACGCTCCAGCAGTGGACCCTGTCGTGATCCGGGCCGTTCTGTTCGATCTCGACGGGACCCTGGCCGACACCGAGCGACTGCAGTGGGAGTCGTATCGCCGCGTGCTGTGCGAGTACGGCGTGGACGTCGGCCTGGACGAGTACCGCCGGCACTGGATCACGGTGGCGGGCGGCCCGGAGTACGCCTGCCGCACCTACGACCTGCCGATCGGTGCGTCCGAGCTGCGGGCGCGAAAGACGACCGAGTATCGGCGCCTCATCGCCGCCGGCGTCTATCCCATGCCCGGTGCGCGCGCCGTGCTGGAGCGTCTCGGCCCGACCTACCGCCTGGCCGTGGCGACGAACACCGTACGCGACGAGGCGCTGCACATCCTCGGCCACCTCGGGCTGCGGCCGCTGCTGCATGCCATCGTCGCGCGCGAGGATTATGCCGAGGCGAAGCCGGCGCCCGACGCATGGCTCGCCGCGGCGGCGGCGCTCGGCTGCCCGCCGGCGGAATGCGTCGTCGTCGAGGACACGCAGCGGGGCGCCCGTGCCGGGGTGGCGGCGGGCATGCGGGTCGTCGCCGTGCCGAGCGACCTCACGCGCGACAACGACTTCACCGGCTGCGTGCGGCGGCTCGCGCATCTCGACGAGCTCACGCCGGCGCTGCTCGACGCCATCGGATCGGCGGCGTGATGGGTCGCCCCATGCTGGAGGTGCGCGACGTCACCAAGCGCTTCGGTGCCGTCGAGGCGGTGACGGGCATCTCGTTCAGCGTCTTCGAGGGCGAGATCGTCGGCTTCCTCGGCCCGAACGGCGCCGGCAAGACGACGACGATGCGCATGCTGGCGGGTATCTTCCCGCCCACCACCGGCACCGTCCGCATCGCCGGCCATGATCCGCGGCGGGATCCGCTCGCCTGCCGCCGGGCCGTCGGCTACTTCCCCGAGAACGCGCCGTACTACCCGGAGCTCACGGTCACCGAGTACCTCGGCTTCGTCGCGCGCCTGAAGCGCATCCCGCGCGCGGCCCGGAAGGCGGCCGTGGAGAGCGTGCTCGCCGACTGCGGCCTCGAAAAGGTGGCGCACCGTCGCGTCGGGACGCTGTCGAAGGG
Organism: uncultured Binatia bacterium (SeqCode); assembly: GCA_964404165.1. Lineage (GTDB taxonomy): Bacteria > Desulfobacterota > Binatia > DP-6 > DP-6 > DASYLJ01. Next base: position 14,683 of record CAYOIZ010000048.1, read on the forward strand.
CTACCGCCAGCGCGTCGGGCTGGCCCAGGCGCTCTGCGGCGACCCGCCCATCCTGATCCTCGACGAGCCCACCATCGGGCTCGACCCGCAGCAGGTGGTGGACATCCGCGAGCGCGTGCGCGGGCTTCGCGGCCGGCGCACCGTGCTGTTCTCGAGCCACATCCTCACCGAGGTGGAGGCGCTCTGCGAGCGCGTCGTCGTCATCGCGGGCGGCCGGCTCGCGGGCGAGGGCACGCCGGCGCAGCTCGGCCTGCAGCTCGGCCGGCGCCAACGCGTGGTGCTGCGCACCGACGGGCCCGAGCGCGACGTGGTGGCGGCGCTGTCGGCGATCCCCGGCGTCATGATCGTCGACCACGGCAGCGGCGCGTTCGTGCTCGAGGCCGGGGTCGACGTCGACCTCGGGACGATGGTGGGGACGCGGGTGGCGCGCGGCGGCTGGATCGTGCGCGAGCTGCGCATCGAGACGCTCGACCTCGAGGACATCTTCCTGCGCCTGGTGCGCCGGGAGCCGACGGCATGAGCGTGCTCGCGGTCGCGCGCAAGGAGCTGGTGCTCTACTTCACGTCGCTGCTGTTCTACGCGCTGGCGTCGGTGTTCCTCGTCCTGTCGGGATGGCTCTTCTACACCAACCTCGACTACTTCATCCGCTTCGGCGGCATGAACCTCGTGCTCGGGCTGTGGCAGTACCAGCTCTACGACATGCGCCAGCTCCTGCTCGTGCTGGTGCCGCTGCTCACCATGCGGCTCTTCGCCGAGGAGAAGCGGCTCGGAACGCTCGAGCTGCTGTGGACGTACCCGCTGCGCGACTGGGAGATCATCGCCGGCAAGTTCATCGCCTGCATGCTCGTGATGAAGCTCATGCTGGCGGCGACGCTCGTCTATCCGCTCGTGCTGAGCCGCTTCTATCCCGTCGACCCGTGGCCGCTCGCCGCCGGCTACCTCGGCCTCGTCCTCCTGATCGCGGCGTTCGTCGCGTGCGGCCTCTTCCTCTCGGCGCTCACCGACAGCCAGCTGGTGGCCGGGGCGTCCACGTACGGGGTGCTGCTCTTCTTCTGGATCCTCACGTGGAACGAGGCGGCGGTGGGCGAGGGGGCGCTCAAGCTGCTGGTGCCGTTCTCGCTCTTCGATCGCTTCCAGGTGTTCATGCGCGGCGGCATCGACACGCGCGACGTCAGCTACCTGCTGCTCTTCACGTTCGCCTTCCTCTGCTTCACGTGGTTCGCGCTCGACGCGCGTCGCTGGCGGGGCGTGCGCTGATGCTCGGCGGTCGCGCGACCCGGAGCTGGTCGCAGCTGATCCTGCAGGTCGTCCTGCTGGTGGTGGGGCTCGGCCTGCTGCAGGTGCTGGCCGATCGCACCAGCCACCGCTGGGACCTGACGCCGACGCGTGCGCTCAGCCTGTCGCCGGTGACGCAGAAGGTGCTCGCCGAGGTCGACGGGCCGTTGCACGTCACGGTGTTCTTCCGCCGCGGCACGCGCGAGCAGTACGCCGCGCTGCTCGATCGGATGCGCGCCGCGACGCCCCACCTGACCTACGACCTGCTCGACCTCGATCGCTATCCGGAGCGCGGGCGCAGCGTCGGCGTCGGCAAGCATGGCATGGCGTCGATCGACTACCAGGGCCGGCACACCGTGGCGCCGGCGACGGCGGAGGAGCAGCTCGCGGGCGGCATCCTGAACGTCGTGCGCGGACGGCACCGCACGGTGCGATTCACCACTGGACACGGCGAGCGCCAGCCGGGTGCCGAGCCGCGCAGCCTCGGCCGCCTGGTCACGGCGCTCGACGCCGAGAACTACCGCTCGGAGGCGCTGTCGCTGATCGACGGCGCCGTGCCGCCGGACACCGACCTCGTGGTCGTGGCCGGCCCGGCGCGTGACTTCCTGCCGCCGGAGCTGATGGCGCTCGCGAGCTACCTGAAGGCCGGCGGCGGCCTGGTGCTCCTGCTCGACCCGGTCTCGCTGCCGAATCTGAGCGGCATGCTCTCCAGCATGGGCATCCGGCTCGGCGACGACGTCGTCGTCGACCCGGAGAAGCGCGTCCTCGGGACCGACGGCATGGCCGCCATCGTCGAGCACTTCCGCGCCGGCAACCCCATCTCCGAGCCCGGAGGCATCGCCATCGACAGCGGCGTCGTGCTGCCGTCGGCGCGCACGGTGGACGTCATGGGCGCCGCCGTCCCGGGGGTCACTGCGGAGAGCGTCGCGCGCACCGGCGAGACGTCCTGGGCCGTGATGGATCTCGATCGGGCGCGTCGCGGCGAGACGCCGTCGGAGGTGGCGAAGGACGTGCGCGGCCCGCTGTCGCTCATGGTGGTGGCGGAGGTCGGCGACGCCGGGCCCGACGGGCGGCGCGGACGGCTGGTCGTCATCGGCGATTCCGACTTCACCACCGACGCCTACCTCGACATGCTCGGCAACCGCGACGTCATCATGAACGCGGTGGCGTGGGTGGCGCACGAGGACGCGCTCGCCGGCGAGCGTCCGACGGAGACTGCCGAGGTGCAGCGGCCGCTGTCACCGCTGGTGCTCACCGACGCACAGGCGCACGCCATCCTGATCGGCGTGGTGGTGGTGCAGCCGACGCTGGTGCTGCTGCTGGGCGTCGTCCTCGTCGGGCTGCGGCGACGGCGGGGCTGAGGCGTGCGGCGCACGCTGCTCCTCCTGCTGCTGGTCGCGATCGGCGCCGCGGCGCTGGTGGTCGTCGAGGCACCGCATCGCCCGACGGCGCGCGAGTTGGTGCGGGGGCCGCGCCTGCTGAAGGTGCCGGCGAAGGCCATTCGCGAGATCACCGCCGTGTTCGACGATCGTCGCTTCACCGCGACGCGCACGCCCCAGGGTTGGCAGCTCGACGGCGCGCCGGCGTCACGCGGCGTGGCCGAGGCGCTCGACGACATGGTGGCGACGATGATCGATCTGCGCGCCATCGACGCGTTCCGCGCCGACGGGTTGGCGCAGTTCGGGCTCGAGCCGCCGCAGGGCTCGATCGCGGTGGTGACGGCGCGCGGCACCCGCCGCATCGAGCTCGGCGCATTCAACGCCGCCGGCAGTGCGATCTATGCGCGGCGCGACGGCGACCAGCGCATCTTCCAGGTCGGCGTGTTCCTGCCGTCGGCGCTGGAGCGCGTTCTCTATCAGCGCGACTCGGCGTCGCGCGGCGAAATCCCGCCGTCGGATCCCCCGACGCCCGTGACACCGCCCGGCGACGACGCCGACGGCGGTCGCCGGCGCTTCGGCCGCTGATCGGCCGTCAGCGACCCGAGATGGGGTAGTCGGGCTCGCCGGCGCAGTGCGCGCACCGACACATGGCGCGCAGCTCCTCGGTGAGGAGGATCGTCTCGTGGCCGTCCGCCCAGACGATGAACAGGCTCTGGCCGCCGAGCTGCTCGAGGCGCACGGGATGCTCGCCCTGGAGCGCCACCACCGGCGGCTCGGGCACGGTGCAGGTGTCGCAGCCGCAGGCCCGACGGATGCCCTTGTAGGGAATGATGCTCTCGTGCCGGTCCGCCCACTCGACGCCGAGGGCATAGCGGCCCACGGGCTTGAGCTTGTCGATCGTCGTGCTCGCCACGCGCCCGGATTAGATGACGGGCCTCGACGGGACAAGTGCACGTCGGACAGGGCGCTCGATTAGGTCGAATGATTGACAGACGAACGACGACGGGAGTAACGCAGCCGCATGCCCATCGCCGAGCTGGCCGACGCCGACGGACACATCATCGAACCGGGCGATCTCTGGATCGAGCGGATGCCGAAGGACCTGCGGGACATGGCGCCGCACTACTATCGGGACGACGACGGCGTCTTCCACCAGCGCATCTACGGCATCGACATCGACAGCCTCGACGTCATGCACGGCGGCATGCGGCCGCGCGACATGCTGCAGAGCATGGGCCTGTCGTGCGCGATGGGCGTGCCGCTCGAGCGCGTCTTCACCGGCGCGGAGCGGGAGCGGCACACCATCCTCGACGCGCCCACCTGGGCCGTCGACGGGCGCGAGCGGCTCGCGTTCAACACGCAGCACGCGGTGACCCGTGCGGTGCTCTTCCCCACCTTCATGCTCGCCGGCGGCACGTTCCTCCCCCACGTCGCCCCGGCGGCGTGCCGGGTCTACAACGACTGGATGCTGAACGATTACTGCGGCGGCTCCGGCGGGAAGTTGATCCCGGTGGCGGCGCTGCCGGTGATCGACGTCGACGCCGCCGTCGCCGAGGTGCAGCGGACGGCGGCGCTGGGCTTCCAGGCCGTCTTCGTGCGCACCAACCCGGTGCACGGGAAGCGCTACTCCGACCCGAGCTTCGACCCGCTCTGGCAGACCGTCACCGACACCGGCGTGAAGCTCGGGCTGCATCCGCTGCCGATGTGGGACCAGGACGGCACGTCGCGTGGCTTCAAGCTGCCCGACATCATGGGCGCGTCGTGCCTCGGGTTCCCGCTCGACATGATCAGCACCCTCTGGGACATGATGTCGGGCGGCGTGTTCGACCGCTTCCCGCGCATGCAGACGATGATCCTCGAGGCGGGGGCGGGCTGGATTCCGTCGATGTTCGAGCGCATGGAGGAGCACCGCGAGATGTTCGGCAAGCTCAAGGCGCCCGAGTGGAAGACGCCGCCCATGGAGATCTTCGAGCGCCAGATGATGGTCACCGTCGAGGCGTGCGAGGAGACCGACATCCAGATCGCGCTGCAGTTCCTGCCCGCCGACCACATAGCTCTCGCATCCGACTGGCCGCACTACGACGGCACCCCCGAGCTGCTCGAGGGATTCAACGAGGCGAGCGCCGCACTGAAGCCGGAGGATGCGCGCATGCTCGCCACCGGCACGCTCGAGCGCTGGTTCCCGTCGCACTGAGGCACGATGGTCTACGGCCTCGCCGCCAACGCCCGCGCCACGCCCTTTCGCACCGCGCTGGTGTGCGGCGACCGCCGTCTCACCTACGGCGAGCTCGACGCCTGGGTGAACCGCACCGCGCACGCCCTCGCGGCACGCGGGCTCGGGCCGGGCGGGCGCGTCGCCGTGATGCTGCCCAACTGCCCCGAGTTCTTCATGCTGACGCACGCGGCGGCGCAGCTGGGTGCGCTCGCGGTGCCGATCAACGCCCGCTGGCGCCGCGACGAGATCGCGCACATCCTCGCCGACGCGGCGCCCGTGGTCCTCGTGTTCGCGGCCGAGTACGCCGACGAGGCGCTGGCGGCGCGTGCGCAGGCGGGCACGCCACCGACGTCGCACTGCCTGGCCCTCGGTGACGTGCCGGGCGTGACGTCGTTCGCCACGGCCGTGGATGGCCAGCCCACCACCGCGCCGCCCGCCGCCACGTCGGAGAGCGGCTTCAACGTACTCGTCTACACCTCGGGCACGACGGGGCGCCCGAAGGGCGTCATGCACCCGACGTTCGATCCGAAGATCGGCTTCGAGGCGCAGAAGGGCCTCGTGACGATGTGGGGCTTCACGCCCGACGACGTGCACCTCGTCGTCGGGCCCGTCTACCACACCATGCCGAACGCCTACGCCGCGCAGCACCTCTTCGTCGGCGCGACGGTCGTCATGATGACGAAGTTCGACGCCGTCGAGTGTATGCGCCTGATCGCCGCCGAGCGCGTCACCACGAGCAGCATGGTGCCGGCGCACTTCATCCGCATCCTCGAGGTGCCGGAGGCGGAGCGGGCGCGATACGACCTGTCGAGCGTGCGGAAGATCCTGCACGCCGCCGCGCCGTGTCCGCCCGAGGTGAAACGTCGCATCATGCGCGTCTTTCCGCGCGGCAGTGTCTGGGAGTTCTACGGCGCCACCGAAGGGCCGGGGACGATCATCTCGCCCGACGAGTGGGAGCAGCGGCCCGGCAGCGTCGGACGGCCGTGGCCGGGCGTCGGCATCAGCGTGCTCGACGACGCCGGCGTCGAGGTGCCGCCCGGCACGATCGGCACCATCTACATCACCCCGCCCGGGGGCCGGAGGTTCGCGTACCACAACGACGCGGACAAGACGGCGTCGGCGTTCCGCGGCGATCGCTTCACCGTCGGCGACCTGGGCTGGCTCGACGACGCCGGCTACCTCTTCATCGCCGACCGTCGCACGGACATGGTCATCACCGGCGGCGTCAACGTCTACCCGGCCGAGATCGAGGCGGCGCTCATCGCGCATCCCGACGTCGTCGACGTGGCGGTGTTCGGCATTCCCGACGACCGCTGGGGGCAGTCGCTGCACGCGGTCGTCGAGCCGCGGCGTGGGGCGACGCTCACGATCGACGCGGTGACGGCGTGGTGCCGCGAGAAGCTCGCCGACTACAAGTGCCCGCGCTCGGTGGAGTTCACCCCCGAGCTGCCGCGCGATCCCAACGGCAAGGTGCTGAAACGGCAGCTGCGCGAGGCGTTCAGCCGAGCATGACCATGCCGCCGTCCACTACCAGCGTCTGCCCGGTCATCATGGCGGAGTCGTCGGAGGCGAGGAACACGGCGGTGCCGGTCAGGTCTTCCGGCTGCAGCGGCTTGCGCAGTGCGCTGAACATGACGAGCGAGCTCAGGATGCCCTCGGGCACGACCTTCTTGGTGGCGTCGGTCAGCGTCACCCCGGGCGCGATGGCGTTGACGTTGATGCCCCACGGCCCGAGCGCGCCGGCCATGTACTTCGTCAGGCCGACGATGCCGATCTTGGCGACGCTGTAGTGGAAGGGCGGCATGGGCGCGTCGGGATCGTCGGTGTTCACCATCCCCACGTTGGCGAGATACGCCGCGGTGGACGACTGGTGGATGATGCGGCCCGACTTCTGCCGCTTCATGAAGCGCTCGACGGCGCGGCTCATGAGCCAGGCGCCGGTGAGGTTCACCGACAGCACCTTGTTGAAGTACTCGAGCGTCTGCTGCTGGCGGTCGAGGTCGTAGTAGATGGCGGCGTTGTTGACGAGCACGTCGATGCGGCCGAGCCGATCGATCACCTGCTGCGCCAGCGCCTGCGTGCTGGCCTCGTTCGAGACGTCGACGGCGAGGCCGATGGCGCCGCTGCCGATGTCGCGCGCGGTGGCCTCGGCTGCTTCCGCCCGGATGTCGGCGACGACGACGGTGGCGCCCTCGCGCGCGAAGCGCTCCGCATATGCCCTGCCGATGCCCTGGGCGCCGCCGGTGACGATGATCACTCGCTTGTCGAGCCGCATGGTGGCGGCGCGTAACACCGGGGCGAAAGGGCTGTCAACCTACAGCCAGTGCTCCTCGCGTTCGGCTTCACGCTCGAGCACGTCCCACAGCGCTTCGATCGAGATCGTGCTGGCGCCGCGGAACTGCTCCGGCAGCCGGGCGACCGGCCAGTCCACCACGACCTCCCCGGCGTGGTTCGGCTGGCGCGAGCGAGGCGGAACCCCGTCGCGATACGCGGGGTCGAACGCCGGGTCGAGCGGCTTGCGGGGATACAGCGAGCAATTGGACGTCATGACGAACGCCCTCCCTCTGACTCTCTCGACTGGCGCGACGCTACTCTCGTGCGTCGCGGCCGACAAGTCCCTTGACTCCCGGAATCTTGAATGGGCGTAGACGTCGTACGGAAGGAGAGTGGTGATGTCCGACGGTAAATTCCGCGACGTGGTCGCGGCGCCGAGCGCACCGGCGATGCCGGTCGACGCCTATCTGGCGGATCTCGACGCGCTCATCGCGCAGCACAACTACTTCGCGCAGGACAAGGTCGTCCCCGCCATCGGCAAGGGCACGGCGTCGCGCGAGGTGGTGAAGAAGGTCGCGCTCGAGTTCTACTACCTCGGCAAGTGGATGACGCCGGAGTTCGCCGTGCTGATCGCCAACGCGCCGGACGGGTACTCCTTCACGATGGACCAGTCGGTGCACTACCAGCACTGGGCGCAGAACTTCGCCGACGAGACCGGCTACCTGCGCGACCCGAACCACGTGCAGATGAAGGTGGAGTTCTGCCATCAGCTCGGTCTCACCGACGACGACATCCGGAGCTACGAGCCGTTGCCGGAGACCATCGCCACCACGTTCACGATGCTCTACTCGATCCGTCGCTCGTACGAGGAGGGGCTGGCGGTGTTCGGCTACGCCGGCGAGCGCGTGGCGGCCGGCAGCGGCTACGCCAGGACCCTCTACGAGGGGCTCAAGACGCACTACGGCGTCACCGTGAAGAACTTCGAGGTGCACGCCTACGCCGAGCCCGACCACGGGCATCGCGCGGCCGATCTGTTCCGCATGGTGGCCGAGACCCGCACCGTCCAGGACCGTTGCCGGGACGCCATCCGCAACTATCTGCTGGTGGCCGAGGCGCGCGTCCGGACCATGAACCGCTGGGTCGAGTGACGGCGGCGCCTCGTCGCACGCGGCGGCCCGGGCGTCCCACCGGCGCCACCGGGGATCGCACGCGCGAGCGCGTGCTGAAGGCCGCCGTCGAGACCTTCGCCAAGAAGGGTCTCGCCGGCACCTCGGTGCGCGACATCGCGCGCCAGGCGCGCATCCGGGTGTCGACGCTCTACCACTACTACCCGTCCAAGGAGTCGCTCTATCAGGAGGTCCAGGAGCGCGTGCACGCGCAGGTGCGCGACCTGGTGGTGGCGGGGCTGGGCCACGGTCTCGACTTCCAGGACACCGTGCGACGGGTCATCGGCGACCTCTTCGACCTGCTCCTCGCCAACCGCGCCTGGGTGCAGCTCGGCTGCCGGACGACCATCGAGGGCCCACAGCACGGGGCCGATCAGCGCATCGCCGACCGCTGGCTCGGCCTGACCGAGGGTCAGCTGAAGCCGGCCGAAGCGCGTGGGCAGGTGAAGGGCATCGATCCCGTCCTCTTCATGGTGACGATCGACGCCCTGGTGCACTGGCACATCGTCAACGACGGTCTCTACAAGCGCCTGCTGGGCAAGGGGCTGGACGACCCGGAAGTGGCCACCCGGGTGCGCGAGCACGTCATCCAGGTCGCATTGCGAACCCTCGGTCTGGACTGACCGCGAATAGCATCGGATGTGTTGACACAGGGCGTCGCCGACCCCATTAATCGAGCAGGTGTTCGATTTTGGTGAAGGGAAGGTGATCCGCTCATGATGCTCGACATGACGCTGCTGATGCGGCCGTTCTTCTGGCTGACCGTGGCGCTCATCGCGCTCGCGCCGGTGGCCATCGCCGCCATCCGCTCGGCGCGTCGCTCGTAGCCTTGACAGCCCCGGCGCCGGTTGGCGATACCGCCCGGATGCCGTCCAAAGACATGATCGGGCGCGTGCTCTCGACGGGCAGCGCCACCATCACGGCTGAGCATGTGGCGGCCTTCGCCGACGCGCTCGGCGACCGTAACCCCCGCTATCGCGGTCCCGGCGCCGTCGCCCCGCCCACGTACCCGATCGCGTTCATGATCGAGGCGATGTCGGGCGGCATGGAGACGTTCCTCGAGCTCGGGCTCAACTTCATGACGCTGGTCCACGGCGAGCAGGAGTTCGAGTACACGCGGCTCCTCAAGGTCGGCGAGACGCTGTCGCTCGTCGGTCGCATCGGCGACATCTACGAGAAGACCGGCTCGAGCGGCACGCTCGACTTCGTCACCCTCGAGACCGAGGCCAAGGACGAGGCCGGCGAGGTCGTCTTCTACTCCCGCAACGTGCTCATCTCCCGGAGGGCCTGACATGGCCGCGCTCGATGCCCGCAACGTGAAGGTCGGTCAGGAGCTCCCGTCGCTCGTGAAGGGACCCATCACCAAGGACGAGCTCAAGGCGTACGGCGCCGCCTCCGGCGACCCGAACCCCATCCACATCGACGACGAGTTCGCGAAGAACGCCGGCTACCCGGGCGTGTTCGCGCACGGCATGCTGTCGATGGGGTACCTGGGCGAGTTCCTCGTGCAGGCCGGCGGCGGGCCGGAGGCGGTGCGGAAGTTCCGCGCCCGCTTCGCGAAGCTCACCTGGCCCGGCGACGTCCTCACCTGCAAGGGCACGGTGACCGCCGTCCGCGAGGAAGGTGGCGCGCGTCTCGTCGATTGCGACATCTGGACCGAGAACCAGGACGGCGAGCGCAAGGTCACCGGCAGCGCCACCCTGACGCTCCGCTAGCACTTCGTGCGCGACCCGGCCCGCCTCCGCGACCGCTACGCCATCGCCGGCATCGGCCTCTCCCGCTTCGGCAAGGTGCCGGGGGTGAGCGCCATGGGCTTCTGTCTCGAGGCGTCGACGCGGGCCATCGCCGACTGCGGCATTCCGCGCGACGCCATCGACGGTGTGCTCTGCCTCATGCCGGCGCAGATGGGCGAGCAGCACGGCTGGGCGTCGCGCGTGGCGGCGCTGCTCGGCATCACGCCGAGCTACTGCTCGACGATGGACATGGGCGGTGCCACCGCCATCGGCATGGTGCAGACGGCCGTCATGGCCATCGAGGCGGGCTTCTGCGAGGTCGTGCTCTGCGCCTTCGGCACGCAGACGAATCCGCAGGGCATCATCCCGCAGCTCTTCGGCTCGCCCTGGACCATCCCCTACGGCGACGTCGGCGCCATCACGTTGATGGGACACCTCGCGCGTCGCCAGATGCACGAGCACGGCATCACCAGCGAGGACTACGGTCACATCGCGGTGACGTGGCGGACGCATGCGCAGGCCAACCCCCACGCGCAGATGCGGAAGCCGATGACGCTCGCAGATCATCAGGCGTCACGCTTCATCAACGAGCCGCTCCGCCTCTTCGACTGCTGTCTCTTCACCGACGGCGGCGGCGCCTTCATCGTCACCGGCGTCGAGCGTGCACGCGACCTGGCACAGACGCCCGCGCTCATCTCGGGCCTGGGCCAGGTGCACTCGTCCGAGGTCATCCGTCCGTGGGACGACGGCCGCGGTGGCGGTGCCGAGGCGGGACAGCAGGCGTATCGCATGGCCGGCTGCGGCCCGGCGGACGTCAGCGTCGCGCAGATCTACGACGCGTTCACCCCGCGCGTCGTGCACGACCTGGTGTCGTACGGCTTCGCCGACTGGGACGAGGTGGGGCCGCTCGCGCGCGACGGCCAGCTCACCGTCGGCGGCAAGCTGCCGTGCAACACCGCCGGCGGCCTGCTGTCGGAAGGACACCTCTCCGGCATGAATCACGTCGCCGAGGCGGTGCGGCAGGTGCGCGGCACGTCGACGACGCAGGTGCCGGACGTGACGCTGTCGATGATGACCGGCTATGGCGGCGCGCCGCACGAGCCGCCGCCGACGGTGGCCTACACCGTGGGGATCCTGCGCAAGCCATGAGCAGCCTGCCGACGCGCGACGTGCTCGTCGACGGCGTGCGGTTGCGCGTCGCCGATCTCGGACGGGGACCGGCGCTCGTGCTGCTGCACGGCCTCACTGCGTCGCACGCGATCTGGGAGCACACCATCGCGGCGTTCGCCGGCGGCTGGCGCGTGATCGCGCCCGACCTGCCGGGACACGGCGCGTCGGCCAAGCCCGACGCGCCCTACACCATCGACTTCTACGCCGGCATGGTGCGCAGCCTCGGCCGCGCGCTCGGCATCGAGGAGGCGGTCGTCGTCGGCAACTCGCTGGGCGGGCAGATCGCGATCGAGCTCGGGCTCTGGTACCCGGCATGGACGCGCGCGCTGGTGCTGGCGGCGCCCGCCTTCGCCTATCCGCCGGCGCTGCGACCGTTCGGTCGCGCCATCCAGGCGCTCACCGGGCCGCGCGTGCTGCGCACCGCGCTCGAGCAGGGCCTGCAGCAGAGCTTCCACGACCGCGCCAAGATCGGCCATCAGATCACGCGCCAGCTGCTCCAGGATCGACTCGCCGATCCCGACTTCCCGGCGTTCGCGCGCGCCGTCGCGCGGTCGCTGGGCGGCATTCTCACCGCCGAGTCGCAGCCGCTCGAGCGCATCACGCAGCCGGTGCTGCTGACGTGGGGGCGCGAGGACCGTCTCGTGCGGCTCGCGCGCAGCACGGTGCTGCAGCAGCAGATTCCGCATGCGCGGCTCGCCGTCTTCGATCGGTGCGGGCACATGCCCATGCTCGAGCAGCCGACGGAGTTCAACCGCGCCGTCGCGGACTTCCTCACCGCCGTCATGGCCGCTCCGCGCGTCCCCGCCGGTGCGCTGGCGGGAGGAGGCTGATGTTCGTCATCGACAAGCCGCTGCCCGCCGTCACCGAAGACGGCGCGCCGTACTGGGAGGGCTGCCGTCAGGGCGAGCTGCGCATCCAGCGCTGCGACGCCTGCCAGCACCTGCGCTTCCCGCCCGCGCTGGTCTGCCCGAAGTGCCTCGCCGCCGAGCACACATGGGTGGCGATGTCGGGACGCGGCACGATCTGGTCGTTCATCATCGTGCATCGCCCACAGCATCCGGGCTTCTTCGCCGACGCGCCCTACAACGTCGCCATCGTCGAGCTGGCGGAGGGCATCCGTCTGCACACCAACGTCGTCGACTGCGCGAACGAGGCGCTGTTCATCGGCATGCCCGTCGAGGTGACCTTCCAGAAGGTCGACGACGAGATCACGCTGCCGAAGTTCCGCCCGATACGCTGAGCGGCGGCGTCGCCGCCAGCATCTCGAGGAAGGTCGACGTCCACCACGCGAGGTCGTGCGTCGACACCCTGCGCACCAGCGAGCGCATGCGCCGCTTGCGCTGGCTCGTGCTCATGTGGACGGCGATCTCGATCGCCTTTGCGATCGCGTCGGGCTCGTAGGGATTGACGGTGATGGCCTCCGGCAGGTCACGCGAGGCGCCCGCGAACTCCGACAGGACGAGGACGCCGTCGCGCTCGGCGTGGCAGGCGACGTACTCCTTCGCCACCAGGTTCATGCCGTCGCGGAGCGGGGTGACCAGGGCCACGTCGGTGGCGAGGTAGTACGCCGCGAGCTGCTCGTGGTCGAAGCCCTGGTAGTGGTAGGCGAGCGGTGAGCGCGCCTCCCAGGTGAAGCGCCCGACGATGCGGCCGACGGTCTCGTCGATCTCGCGCTTCATCTCCCGATACTGCGGGACGCGGAAGCGCGACGGCACGGTGATCTGCACCAGCGACACGCGCCGGCGCCACGACGGCTGCCGCTCGAGGAAGCGCTCGAAGCCGAGCAGCCGCTCGATGATGCCCTTGGTGTAGTCGAGGCGATCCACGCCGAGCAGCATGACCTCGGCACCGAGGCGCAAGCGCAGCTGTTCGGCGTGTTCCTTGACGGCCGGGTCGGCGGCCTGCGCCTTGAAGCGGGCGGCGTCGATGCCGATCGGATGCGCCACCACGCGCACCTCGCGGCCGTCGATGCGGACGCGGCCGTTGCGCGCCGGCAGCTCGAGGAACTGCCGCACGCAGGCGAGGAAGTTGTCGGCGTCGTCCTGCGTCTGCAGACCGATGACGTCGGCGCCGAGGAGCCCTCGCAGCAGCGCCTCGCGCCACTGGCAGATGCCGAAGACGGCGGGCGGAGGGAACGGGATGTGCCAGAAGACGCCGATGCGCAGCGGCGTGGCGCCGCTGCGCAGGAAGCCCGGCACCAGGCAGAGGTGGAAGTCGTTGACCCACACCACGTCGCCCGGTGAGGCCACCGCCTGCACGCCCGCGGCGAAGCGCTCGTTGGCGTGACGGTACGCCGTCCAGAAGCTCGGGTTGAAGTGACAGCGCGTGGGGAAGATGTGGCACAGCGGCCACAGCACCTGATTGGCGAAGCCGCCGTAGTAGTTGTCGAGCTCGCGCTCGCTCAGGTGCACGGCGCGGATGGGGTAGGGGAGGCCGGTGCGCTCTGGGGTGAGGTCGCCGTCCTGTACCGACCCGGCCCACGCGATCCACGTGCCGGAGCGCTCGCGGAGGACGTCGTCGAGTGCCGTGGCCAGTCCACCGATCGTCCGCCGGACGCGGAGGTTCGCGCCTTCGCGTGACACCTCCACCGGCGCTCGGTTGGACACGACCAGCAACTGCGGTGCGGCTGCCATCCGGAGACCAGACCCTGTCCGAGGTTCGCAGGGTCGTCAATACGGGTTGCGCGCCCTCGATTCCTCCGACACGTTCGCCGGCGTGACGCCGCTCCCCATCGACCACCTGCTGCGTGCGCGCCGTCGTCGCGGCCTCGTCGCCATCTTCGACGTCGACGGGGTGTTGGCCCCGATCGCGCTGACGCCCGAGGCAGCGCGGGTCGACCCGGCGACGCGTCGCCTGCTGCATCGGCTCGCGCGCCGCGAGGACACGCTCGTCGGCGTGGTGTCGGGACGTCCGATCGCGCAGGTTGCGCGGCTCGTCGGACGCAACGGGCTCTGGCTCGCCGGGCTCCACGGCGGCATGCGCTGTGCCCCGGAGGGGGCGGTGGAGCGTCTCTGGACCGACGAGGAGATGCGCCGCGGCAGGCAGCTCGCGCGTGCGATGCGACTCGACGTCGTCGGGCTCGCGAGCGTGCGCATCGAGGCGAAGGGGCCGCTCGTCGCGGTGCATGTGCGCGGGGCGACGGCGCGCGTGGCGACGCGCGTCGCGGCGCTCGTCGCCGATCGCTGTCCGCCGGGCTGGCAGGTGATGGCGGGCCGGAAGGTGTTCGAGCTGCGCCCGCGGCGGTTTCCGAACAAGGGCCACGCGGTGCGGTGGATCGCGTCGCAGCGGCCGGGGGCGGCGGTGCTCTACCTCGGCGACGACACCACCGACGAGGACGCGTTTCGTGTGCTCGGTGCGCGCGACTTCGCGGTGCTGGTCGATCCGGGGGGCGGGAGTGCGGAGCACCTCCAGTCGCAGGAGACGACACATGCGCGGTGGGGGTTGCCCGACGTGGATGCGGCGGGTGCGGCGCTCGCGCGGCTCGTTGCTGCGGACTAGCGCAGGCGGCTCGTTCGGGAGCGCTCGCGTCCAGCGACACGTCGCTGGACCGCGAAGGCAGCGAAGCAGGCTCTCGGAGCACGACTCGCTGCGCGTTGTTTCGAAGCCGCGCGAGGCGACCTTGACGGCTTGTCGCCCGGCGACGTTTCGGTGTAGCCCACGCCATGCCTCGCGCCTCCCGTGCCCCGACGCCCAAGCCCCGCGCCAGTCGCGCCGGACGCGGCGCCGATCCGGTGACGACCGAGATCGTCCTCGGGGCCTTCGAGACGATCTGCTACGAGATGGCGACGCACGTGAGCCTCACGGCCACGACGCCGATCCTGAACCAGTCGAACGAGCGCAACGCCACCATCCTCGACGCCAGCGGCCAGCTCGCGGCGCTGTCGGTCGGCATCCCGCAGTTCATGCTGTCGTCGACGCTGCCGGTACGGTTCGCGGTCGAGTTCTTCGGCGAGGACGGCCTCTACGACGGCGACGTCCTGGTGGCGAACGACCCCTACCACGGCGGCGGTCACCTGCCGGACTACAACGTGTTCGCGCCGGTCTTCCACGACGGCGAGTGCGTCCTGATCGCGTCCATCCAGTGCCACCACGCCGACACCGGCGGCGGCACGCCGGGCGGCTACAACGTCAACGCACCCGACATCTGGGCCGAGGGCGTGCGCTTCCCCGCCGTCAAGATCTACGAGCGCGGCGAGAAGCGCCGCGACGTCGAGTACATGATGGCGGTGAACAACCGCACGCCGACGTTCCTCGGCGATCTCCGTGCACAGGTCGGCGCCGCGCAGCTCGGCGTGCGACGCCTGCAGGAGGTGCTGGCGCGCTTCGGTACCGAGTCGGTGCGCGCGGCGGTGGCGAGCATCATCGACTACGCCAAGCGTCGCTTCAAAGCCGAGGTGTCGCGCTGGCCTGACGGCGTCTACGAGTCCGACGCCTGGGTCGACCAGGACCCGCACGGCAACAAGGACATCCGCGTCCACTGCAAGGTGACGGTGCAGGGCAGCGACCTCACCATCGACTTCACCGGCTCCGACGACCGTCCCGAGATCCAGGCGTACTCGACCTATGGCAACACGCGCGGCTACTGCGTGGCGCAGCTTGCGTCGATGATGGACCCGACCATCCCGAAGAACGAGGGCTTCTTCGATTCCATCGAGCTGATCGTCCCGAAGGGCTGCTGTCTCAATCCGCCCGACGGCAAGTCGGTGGCGGCGGGCACGCACCATCCCGGCACCGAGGTGGGCGAGGCCATCGCGACGGCGCTGGCGCAGGTGGTGCCCGAGCGCAGCTGCCCGCAGGTCTACAAGATGGGCATGCCGACGGTCATCTTCGGCACCAACCCGCGCACGAAGCAGCTCTTCATCGACCACTCCGTCGACAGCTTCGCGGCCTACTGCGGCGCGGTGAAGGGCCAGGACGGCTGGGGCGGGCACAACGTCTCGTTCGGCAACCTGATCCGCGCCACCGGCGAGATCAACGAGGCGATCTTCCCGGTGCGGCACCTCGCGCGCGACTACGAAACCGACAGCGGCGGCGCCGGCGAGTACCGCGGCAACTGCGGCAGTCTCTACCGCAAGCAGGTGCTGGTGCCCGCGACGATCTACACCTACGTCGTCGGGCGGAAGTATCCCATGCCCGGCATCGCCGGCGGCCGGCCCGGGGCGCCGAATCGGCTCGTCGTGCGCGCCGGCGGCGAGCACGTGCACGAGGTCGGCGACAAGGCCGGCTACATCCAGCACGAGGCCGGCGAGTGCTACGAGTACCACTACGGTGGCGGCGGTGGCTGGGGCGATCCGCTCGACCGTCCGGCCGAGAAGGTGCTCGACGACGTGCTCGACGAGTACGTCTCGATCGCAGCGGCCGAGCGCGAGTACGGCGTCGTCCTCACCGGTGCGCTCGACGACCTGACGCTGGCGATCGACCACGACGCCACCACCCGCCTGCGCGCCCAGCGGCGCGCGTCACGCTGAAGGAGCATCGATGGCCGACGACGTTCGCATCACCATCACGGAAGGCAACGGACGCACGCTCGCCAGCACCGGCTCGGCGTGGGAGCCCAAGATGGGATACTCGCGCGCGGTGCGTACAGGCAACGCGGTCGCGGTGACGGGCACGGTCGGCCTCGAGGCCGATGGCCTGTTCTCGCCGTCGCTCGCCGCACAGACGCGTCGCGCGCTGACGATCATCCAGGCCGCCATCGAGGCGCTCGGTGGCCGCATCGAGGACGTCGTGCGCACCCGCATCTACGTCACCGACATCGCGCGCTGGCAGGAGGTTGCCGAGGTGCACGGGTCGGTCTTCCGCGACATCCGTCCCGCCACCACCATGGTGCAGGTGGCGCGCCTCATCGACGACGCGGCACTCATCGAGATCGAGGCCGACGCCGTCCTGTCGTGATCGTCCGCCGCGCCACGCTCGACGAGGTCCTGGCGCTGCGACACGCCGAGCTCCGACCCGGATTGCCGCTCGACACGGCCCGGTTCGACGGCGACGACGAGCCGGCGACGGTGCACGTGGGGGCGTTCGACGGGGAGGACGTCGTCGGCTGCGCGTCGTTCATGCGCCGGCCCTACGAGGGCGCGGATGCATGGCAGCTCCGCGGCATGGCCACGCGGGCGGATCGACGTGGGCAGGGCGTCGGCGCCGCGGTGCTGGCGCACGGCGTGGACGCCGTCCCGGCCATACTGCTCTGGTGCAACGCGCGCGTCGTCGCGGTGCCGTTCTACGAGGGGCAGGGGTGGCGCGTGGTGTCCGACGTGTTCGACATCCCGACGGTCGGTCCGCACCACGTCATGACGCGACGGCGCTGAGGGTCACTTGCACGCGACAGGAGGTCGCGGCCGTGGTTTCGCGTCGGCCGCGAACGACGGTGGTGCCAGCCGGCGCGCGCTGCCCCACCGCGTGTCCGGCGTCGCCCCGAGCGTGACGTCGAGCCGTGCGCCGCAGGCGAGCTGCTCGAAGCGCAGCCAGGGGCGCTCGTACGTGCGGCCGTCGAGCCGCAGGCGCTGCACGTAGGGCACGTCGTCGGCGGCACCGGGTGCGGTGATGACGACGTCGCCACCCGCGAGCCGCAGCGTCGTCTCGGGGAAGAGCGGGCTGCCGAGCGCGAAGATGCCCTCGGCCGGAATGGCCGGATACAGCCCGAGCGCGCCGAAGACGTACCACGCCGACATGGCGCCCAGATCGTCGTTGCCGGTGTAGCCGGCAGGCGAGTCGTCGAACAGCGTGGCCATCGCGTCGCGCACCACGCGCTGGGTCTTCCACGGCTGCCCGAGCCAGTCGTACAGCCACGGCACGCCCATCTCGGGCTCGTTGCCGAGGAATGCGTAGGGCGACTGCGGCCCTTCGTCGAGACGTTCGAGGTGGGCGTCGAGCAGCGTCGCCGCGGTGCGACGTCCCCCGAGCGCCGTGACGAGGCCGCCGACGTCGAACGGCACCATCCAGCGGTACTGGGCGGCGTTGCCCTCGACGAAGCCCTCGCCGCCGATCGGGTCGAAGCCGTCGACGAACGCCCCGGAGGCGTAGCGTGGCTCGAGGTAGCCGGTGGTGCGGTTCAGCAGCAGGCGCCAGGAACCCGAGCGGCGCTGGAAGGTGCGCGCGGTCCGTCGCTCGCCGATGGCGGCGGCGAAGCGCGCGATGGCGAAGTCGGCGACGGCGTACTCGAGCGTCGTCGCCGCCGAGCCCCACACCGCGCTCGTGCTGCCGAACATCGAGGTGTCGGCGCCGCTCGACGCCTCGGTGCCGTCGTGCGGCACCCAGCCGAGGCGCAGGTAGTCGGCGAGCGCCTGGCGCTGCACGTAGTCGGCGTTGGGACTGACGCCCGTCTCCGTCGCGCCCTTCACCATCGCAGCCAGGGCCTCGGCGGTGTCGAAGTCGCGCGCCCCGAGCGCGTGCGCGCCGGCGATGATGGACGTCGCGGGGTCGCCCACCATGACGTCGGTGTGCCCGTTGGCGACCGGCCAGCGCGGCAGCCAGCCGCTCTCGCGCGCATCGGCGAGCAGCGAGCGCACCAGATGGCTCGCGCGGGCCGGATCGAGCAGCGCCAGCAGCGGCACCTGCGCGCGGTAGACGTCCCAGCCCGACACGTTGGCGTACTTCGTCCAGCCGTCGGTGCGCTGCGGCTGCCCGTCCATGCCGGGGTAGGCGCCGTCGACGTCGCTGAACACCGTCGGTGCGAGCAGCGCGTGGTAGAGCATGGTGTAGAAGGTGCGCGTCGACGTCTCGCTGCCGCCGTCGACGGCGATCCGTCCGAGGAGATCGTTCCACGCCGTCCGCGTCTCGGCCGCCACCGCGACGACGTCGGCGGCGGGCGTCTCCGCGGCCAGGTTGGCGCGCGCCGCCTCCACGCTCACGTACGAGATGCCGACGCGGGCGCGCACCGTCGGCTCGAGCGTCGTATCGAACGTCGCCCAGGCGCCGACCGGGACGGTGTTGCTGTCGTGCCCCGGCGGCGGCAGCCCCGAAAGCGGACGGAGATGGAATGGCGCCTCGGTGTGACCCGCCGCCGCGGTGGACCCGGGCGACACCGCCGGTCCGGTCCACGTGCCCCAGGCGGCGAAGGGACGATCGAAGCGGATGGTGAAGTACAGCGTGTAGCGGTTGCGGTGGTAGCAGAACTGCCCGGCGCTGACGGAGCCCGATACCTCGCTCGCCATCGGATCGACGGCGAGTCCGACGTCGCCGTTCGCCATGGCGCTGCCCCCCGCGTTCACGAGGATGCTCGCTGCGGTCGTCGCCGGGAAGACGAAGCGGCCGACGGCGCTGCGTGTGCGCGCCGCCAGCTCGACGTCGATGGCGTCCGGCGTGCCGGGATCGAGCCGCACGCGGTACCAGCCCGGTGCGGCGTCCTCGTCGGCATGGTCGAAGGTCGGCAGGTACTCGGGCGCGACGTCGTACGTGCCCGTGACCGACGGTGACGCCACGACGGGCGTCACGGTGGGCAGGATGGGCACGTCCTGGAACACCGGGCAGCCGGCGCCGCTCAGGTGCGTCAGACTGAAGCCCCGGATGACGCTGTCCGGATACGAGTACCCTCCTGCCGACGCCGCCTCGCCCGGCACCGTGTCGGGGCTCCACTGGATCATGCCGAACGGGGCCACCGCGCCGGGGAAGGTGTTGCCCGCGCCGCCGCCGGTGCCGAAGTCGACCGAGCGCGCATCGGTGCCGGTGAACGGGTTCACGAACGCGGCGGGATCGGACGTGCCGGCCCGGGCGAGGCTGGCCAGGAGCGCCACGGTTGCGAGGGCGATGCGCACGATGCCGTCGATCTCCCCCGACCGTGGCAATGGCGTCAAGCCGTTTGGCGCGCCGGCGTGGGGTGCGCTATGCGCCGACGACGATGCCCCGCCGCCCTCCCGTCGTGCCGGACGACGGCCGCGTCCGACGCGGTGTCCGGAACCGCGATCGCATCGTCGAGGCCGTCGTCGAGCTGGTGCGCGGCGGCAATCCCCGACCCAACGCGGCGCAGATCGCCGCCGTCGCCGGCACCGGCACGCGGACGGTGTTCCGTCGCTTCAGCGACATGGAGGAGCTGTTCGCGGCGGTCGACGCCCGCGTCCAGGGCGAGATCCTGCCGCTCGTCGACCAGACGCCGATCGAGGGGACGCTCGAGCAGCGCGCGCACGAGCTGGTGCGCCGCCGGGCGAGTCTCTACGAGCGGCTGAGCCCGTTCCGCCTGTCCGGCGTGCCGCATCGTCGGGCCTCGGCGGTGATCCGTCGCGGGGAACGGTCGCTCGACGCCTGGCACCGGGCCCAGCTCCTCGCCACGTTCGGCCCCGAGCTGCGGAAGTCGCCGGCCGAGATGGTGGAGGCGCTCGATGCGCTGACGTCGTTCGAGGCCTGGGACCGCCTGCGGACGGCGCAGCGGCTCGGCGCGGCGCGGGCGGCCGCGGTGATGGTGCGCGGTGCACTCGCCCTGCTTTCGGCTCTTGAATAGTGACACATGTAAGTGTCACTATCTGGCCATGACACGAGCCCGCACGCTTCTCGCTACGACCCTGGTCGCCGTCCTCGTCGGCGGCTGGACGGCAGACGCCGAGGCGCGCCGGCGCTGTCCGCCGCCCGAGCTGCCGCCGGGCGTGCAGGTCGGCCGCGCCAAGGTGCGCTACACGCGCGAGTGTCTGCCGTTCGTCCGCACGCCGCGAAACCTGACGCGCGGACTCGCCGGCTTCGCGTACGTGCCGCGCTTCGCCCAGGTGAGCGGGCTGCGGATGGCCTACGTCGACGAGGGTCCGCGCGACGGCGAGGTCGTCCTCCTCCTGCACGGCGAGCCATCCTGGTCGTATCTCTACCGCAAGATGATCCCGATCCTCACCGAGGCGGGGTTCCGTGTCATCGCGCCCGACATGATCGGGATGGGGCGCTCCGACAAGCCCGTCGAGTTCGGACGCTATCGCTATCTCCAGCACGTCGCGTGGGTCGAGGAGTTCCTCGACGCCGTGCCCGGCGTACGCCGCCCGGGTGCGGCGCGCGGGCTGCACGACGTCACGCTCTTCTGCCAGGACTGGGGCAGCCTGATCGGGCTCCGCGTCGTCGGCAACCGGCCCGAGCGGTTCAAGCGCGTGGTGGTGGCGAACGGCCGGCTTCCGGTCGTGCCGTTTGCGCTGCAGCTGGTGACGCTCCCCGATCCGCCGCTCCTCGACCCGAGCCTGCCGTTTCCGTTTGGCCTCGAGACCTGCGCCGCGGACGACTTGAGCTGCTTCGGCCGCTGGGCGACCTATGCCCTCACGAGCCCGAACCTGCGCCCGAGCGAGGTCGTCGAGGCGCTCACCGTCACCGAGCTCACGGAGGCGGATCGCATCGCCTACGACGCGCCGTACCCCGAGCTGATCTACATGACCGGCCCGCGCGTCTTCCCTTCGCTCATCAACACGCTCGGCGAGGCACCGACCAACGTCGCCGCCCGCGCGGTGTTCGACGCCTTCGAGAAGCCGGTGCTGACGCTCTTCGGCCGGCTCGATCCGAACCTCGGCACCGACGCCGTGCAGGCCGAGATGCGCGACCGCGTGCCCGGTGCCGCCGGCCAGGCGCATCACGCGTATCCCGACGCGCACCACTTCATCCAGGAGGACCAGGGGCCCGACCTCGCCCGGCGCGTGGTCGAGTTCATGCGCGCGACCCCGTGAGCGCCGCGGCGGGGAACGCGCTGGCGGCCCCCGTCAGCTGCCGTTGGTGCGGAGGAGCTTCTTCCCGCCCTCGAGCTTCTGCGTCGGCGGTGCATACGTCGTGCTCCAGCACTGGCCGCCCGCGCGCAGCTGCACGGTGACCGTCGATGGATGGAACAACGGCAACGGAGTGGACGCGAAGGTGACGTTCGGACCCTTGGCCTTGATGCCGATGGTCGCACTACCGGCACCGCCCTTCAGCTTGATCGACGACATGCCATCGGGGAACGCACTCTTGTTGGTATAGACGAAGCCCTTCGCGTTGCTACGCCAGCAGGTCGGGCAGCCGCCCGGTGCCGTGGACGACGTCAGCAGTCGGGGAGCGAGCGCACCGGGCGCGTAGTAGACACAGAGCGTGGCGTCCGACGCCGTCGGATCGGGGAAGGTGGGCTGGTTGCCTCGACCCCAGGTCCACGTGATCGCACCTGACCTGCGGTGGAACGGATCGGGATCGACGAGCAGAACCTTGTTGCGTGCCTCGACCGGCACGTTGCAGGTGTCCGGTGCCGCCGAGCAGCCGGCGCCCGCGTCGCAGCACGGTGAGCATGCTCCAGCGGTGCACTGGCCGCCTGCGTCGCAGACGTCGAGCGTGCACGCCTGGTTGTCGGCGTCGCAGCGCGTGCCGGCGGGCGCGATGTCGGTGACGCAGGTCCCCGCCTCACAGCGTGCGTTCTCCTGACAGCGGCTGGTGCCGCTGCACGTCAGGTGGTCGTCGGCGGGATGGGTGCACTGTCCCTGGCCGTCGCAGACGTCGCGCGTGCACGAGTTGCCGTCGGGGTTGCACTCTTGCGCCGCGCGGGTGAATCGCACGACGTTGCAGGTGCCGCCGGCATCACACGTCGCTTCGTCGACGCACTCTCCGGCGGAGCAGTGTGTTCCCGCGGTCTCGAGCTGACAGGTGTCGGAGCAGCAGGCGCCGACGTCGCAGCCCTCGCCCGGCTCGAGGCTGCCGTTGTGGCAGCGGCTGCCGAGGACCGTGCCCCCGGGGACGATCGTGCCGTCGGTGCAGACCCACGTGCCGGAGAACGAGTAGCTGTTCGCGGCCACCGTCCCGGTCGTGACCAGGCTGGTGCAGGTCGGCGGGGGGACGTCGGCAGTCAGCGTGAACGCGCCGGTGTCGGGATCGATGGTGCCGGTCTGGGTTCCGCTGTATCCGAACGCGCAGCCCGTCGCCGTGGCGGTGAGGGCGGTGCCGATCTGCACGACGTCGAGCGTACACGGGACCGGGCTCCCGAGGACGCCGACGCTGATCGCCCACGGTCCGCCCATGTCCACGGCGGCCTGAGACGGTTGCGCCAGGCCGAACGAGAATGCGACCACGATAGGAATCCAACGAACTCGACCCATGAGCAGCTCCCCCTGCGAGGAGGGTCGCATGCCCGTGAATGAACGGTCAAGGACGAAACTACGCGAGAGTGCTAGGTTCGCCACCATGCAGACACACACCGACTACCTCTGGTTCACCACCGCCAAGCGGCACGAGCTGATCAACATCACCGAGCGCGTAGCCGACGTCGTGGAGCAATCGGGCGTGCAGGAGGGCATGTGCCTGGTGTCGGCCATGCACATCACGTCGGGCATCTGGGTGAACGACGAGGAGAGCGGCCTCAAGCACGACGTCATGGTGTGGCTCGAAAAGCTCGCGCCGGCGGGCGACTACCGCCACCACCAGACCGGCGAGGACAACGCCGACGCCCACCTGAAGCGCACCCTGATCCACCACCAGGTGATCCTGCCGATCACCGAGGGACGCCTCGATCTCGGCCCGTGGGAGCAGGTCTTCTACGCGGAGTTCGACGGCCAGCGGAAGAAGCGCGTCGTCATCAAGATCCTCGGCGTCTCCTAGCCGACGAGCCCGCGACCGAACGGCAGCGGGACCGCGAGGGCGTCGAGCATGCCGGCCGGCGCCTCGCAGACGAACGGAATCGCGTTGACGATGCGGGCCGCGGCGGTGGTGTTGCCGCCGCCCGCGGCGCTGCCGGCGTCGTCCGACGGATCGAAGGTGACGGTGAGGTTCGGTCGCCCGGTGATGCGTACGCCGTGCGCGCCGTCGCCGAGCGGCATCGGCCAGTCGGGCGCGATGTCGTTCACGATGCGGGTGACGTGGTCGACGACCAGCAGCGCCCGGTCGCCGACGAAGCCCTGGATCTCGAGCCGGAAGGCGCCCATCGTGCCGGCGTCGAACTGCCCGTGCCGCGTCGTGACGGTCTCGGGCAGCGCGCGCTTCACCACCTGCTCGCGGATGTCCGTCAGCTCGAGGCCGAGCCCGCGCGCCATGAGGCGGATGGGGCCACCCCACACCATGGTGGGCACGCCGGGCGTCAGCATCGGCGGCGTCGCGTCCATCGGCTGTCCCATGCCGACGAGGTTCCGCACCGCGTCGGTCTGCTCGTAGCTCGAGTAGTTGAACAGCTCGAAGGCGCGGATCTCGTCGACGCGCTCGCAGAGCCCCGCCAGCAGTAGCGGCACGACGTCGTTGATGAAGCCCGGGTCGACGCCGGAGACGAAGATCGAGCTGTCGCCGGCGGCGCACGCGCTGCCGATCCGCTCGCGCAGGTCCTCGGGCGCCGAGGTGGGATCGTAGAGCGGATAGACCGACGTCGACACCACGTTCAGCCCGGCGCGCAGGCAGCGTTCGATGTCGTCGATCGCCTCGGTGGGGCGGAAGTCGCCCGAGGCGCAGTAGGCCACGGCGTCGGCGCCGAGCGCCAATGCGGCGGCCACGTCGTCGGTGGCGCGCACGCCGGTGGCGGGTCGCCCGCACAGCTTGCCCGCGTCGCGGCCGACCTTCGCGGGGTTCGACACGATCACCCCGGCCAGCTCGAGCGCCGGATTCGAGAGCACGATGCGCAGTGCGGGGATGCCGACGTTCCCCGTTCCCCAGACGATCACCCGATGGGCCATGGGCGTGCACCCTAGCGCGGTGACTCGGCGGGATGCCACCTGGCCGGCGAACGTTGCGGTGTGAGGCATTGTCACGCCGCCGTTCACAGGCGTAGGGTCGACGGCGATGGGAGAGCCCGCCCCTACGGCCTCGCCACTGGTCCACCGCTACCGGCTTGAGGAGTTCCACGCGCTCGCTCCGCCGCCGGGTGGTGGTCACTGGGAGCTGATCGCTGGGGTGCTCTACATGGTCCCTCCGCCCACGCTCGCGCACGATACGGTCGTCTCGCGTCTCAACATGATCTTCGCCGCCTATCTGCTCGCGCATCCCGAGCGGGGAACGCTGTTCGTCCCGCGCGCGGCTGTCTGGATCCCAGCGGACACCTGGCTCGAGCCCGACCTGTTCCTGGTGTCCGCCGAGCGCTTGCGCGAGGACGACGCGTCGGCGGCCGACCTGGTGGTGGAGGTCTCGTCGACATCGACCGCGGTCTACGATCGAACCGCCAAGGCCGATACCTATGCCGCGCTCGGGGTGCGCGAGCAGTGGCTGCTCGACATGGAACGACGCACGATCGAGCGCCGCGTGCTCGGTGGCTCCGTCGCCGTGCACCACGACGACGAGCCGTGCGCGTCGCTGGTCTTCCCCGGGCTGCAGGCCACGCCGCGTCAGGTCTTCGGCGACTGAACGCGGCCGCTCTGCGTCTTGTCGCTCGCGCGGCTTTCGGTGTAGCCGTCCCGCGTGGCGACGGCACGACGTTGGCGGATCGGAATCGACGTGGGCGGCACCTTCACCGACCTGGTGCTGGCTCGCGACGGCGGGCTCGTCCTCGACAAGCACCCGACCACGCCGAGGGACCAGTCGGAAGGCGTGCTCGGCGGGCTGCGTCGCCTCGCCGACCGCGAGGGCATCGATCTCGGCGCACTGCTGAAGCGCACCGAGATGATCGTCCACGGCACGACGACGGCCGACAACACGATGATCGAAATGTCGGGTGCCACGACGGGGCTCATCACCAGCGAGGGCAACCGCGACCAGATCGAGATCCGCCGCGGCTTCAAGGAGGACATCTGGGATCCCGCGCTGCCGCCGCCCCGTCCCATCTGCCCGCGCCGCCAGCGCTACGGCGTGCCCGAGCGGCTCGCCGTCGACGGCAGCGTGGTGGTGCCGCTCGACGAGGAGGCGGTCCGCCGCGCGCTCCGTCGCATGAAGCTGCAGCACATCGAGTCGCTGGCCGTGGCGCTGCTGTTCTCGTTCGTGAACCCGGCGCACGAGCGACGCGTCGGCGAGCTGGCGGCGGAGGAGCTGCCCGGCGTCATGGTGTCGCTGTCGCACGAGGTGCTGGCTGCGGGCCCGGAGTTCGAGCGCACCAGCACGACGCTGGTGAACGCCTACGTCGGGCCGAAGATCGAGCGCTATCTCAGCCGTCTCGATGCGCGGCTGCGCGAGGAGGGGTTCACCGGCGAGCTGCTCATCATGCAGTCGAACGGCGGCGTCATGCCCGGCGGCTACGTCGCGCAGAAGGCGGTCGCCGTGATGGGCTCGGGGCCGGCGGGCGGCGTCATGGGCGCCACGCACGTCGCGGGCGCGGCCAGGATCACCGACTTCATCTCCGTCGACATGGGCGGCACCAGCTACGACGTCTGCCTCGTGCGCGGCGGCGCGCCCGAGGTGAAGTCGGGGTGGAACTGGCACCATCGCTACCTCGTCGGCCTGCCGATGGTGGACGTCGAGACGGTCGGGGCCGGCGGCGGCTCGATCGCGCGCGTCGACGCGGGTGCGCTCAAGGTGGGCCCGCGCAGTGCGGGCGCCGAGCCGGGACCGGTGTGCTACGGGCGCGGCGGCGTCGAGCCGACCGTCACCGACGCCAACGTGGTCCTCGGCTACCTCAACCCCGATCGCTTCTGCGGCGGCACGATGCGGCTCGACGCCGAGGGCGCGCAGGCTGCCATCCGCGAGCGCATCGCGAAGCCGCTCGGGCTGACGCTGGTCGAGGCCGCCGACGGCATCTTCCGGTTGGTGAACGCCAACATGGCGAACGCGGTCCGCAAGGCGACGGCGCGTCGTGGCGTCGACCCGCGGTCGCTCACGCTCGTCGTGTTCGGCGGCAACGGCCCGGTGCACGCGGGCATGCAGGCGGCCGAGCTGGGGATCCGCCGCATCCTGGTGCCGAAGCTGTCGCCGGCGTTCTCCGCGCTCGGGCTGCTGCTCACCGACCACGTCGTCGACGAGATGCGCTCGTATGTGAGCCCGATCGCGCAGGTCGACCTCGCGCGCGTCGACCGCCTCTTCGCCGACATGGAGACGGCCGCGCGCGCGGCGCTCGGTGGCGGCACGCGCGGCCGCCGGCTGCGTCTCGAGCGCATGGTGGCCATGTGCTACCCGGGCCAGACCTTCGATATGCCGGTGCCGCTCACCGGTCGTGGCGGTCCGGTGACGGCGAAGGTGCTCGCCGATACCGTCGAGCGATTCCACCGCCAGCACGAGGAGCTGCACACCTACGCCAGCCGCGATCAGGAGCCGATCCTGCGTGGCCTGCGCCTCAAGGCCGTGGTGGTGGAGCACAAGCCGGAGCTGCCGAAGGCGTCGCGCCGCGCGCGCGCGAACCCGCGGCTCGGGGCGCGCAAGGCGTTCTTCCGCGGACGCTACGTCGCGACGCCGATCTACGACGGCCCGACGCTCGGCGCGGGGCAGGCGATCCTCGGGCCGGCGATCGTGGAGGAGCCGTTCACCACGATCGTCGTCTACCCGGGCCAGCGTGCGACGGTGGACGCGGCGGGGAACTACGTCATCACGCTCGGGTGAGCGACGTCAGTCCGCGACGATGAAGTCGAGCGCCCGGTTCCCTCGCCTGGTCTGGCCCTGCGGCGTGAAGTGGATCAGGTCGGGATGGAAGTCGGCGCCCGCGAATCCGCTGTAGAAGTCGACGACCCGTGACGGCGGAAACACCGCTTGCACCAGCGTGTTCACCGCCTCGACCGCGCCGGGCGGCGTGCTCGCGTTCGGGCGCGGCGGCGTCAGCCCGATGTAGAGGGTGATACCCGCCGTCTGCGCCATCTGGTCGAGGTCGAGATAGGCGAGCAGCACGTTCCACGCGCCGGCCCACACGTTGGCCGGGTCGAAGAAGGCCACGTCGTTGGTGCCGAACGCCAGGATCGCGGCGTCCGCGCCCGAGGCGATGGCCTGCTGCAGGAAGAAGTACGCGTCGTTGGTGCTGCCCACCTTGTCCTGGGCCGTCGCCCCCAGGCCGGCCTGGATGGTGGTCGTGAAGCGGTCGTTGAAGACTCCCTCCTGGACGACCGTGCACCACGACGGCGGGACGACGGTCCAGTTGAAGAAGGTGTTCGAGTCGCCGATGCAGCCGAGCTTCAGCAGGCCGTCACCGTTGGCGTCGCCGAAGACGACCTGGTGCTCCTGCCCGAGGACGCGCTCGATGGCGGCGACGGTGCGCGGCACGAACATGCCGTCGTAGGTGGCGGGGCTGGCATGGAATGCGCCGAGGGAGCCCGTCGCGAACTGCGAGTTGGAGTAGAGCCCGAAATCGGTGTTCTCGCGGCCGAGCGCGCAGCGCTCGAGGCCGGGGCGCTGCGCGTCGTAGTCGTCCTGCATCGCCCGCAGCGTGTCGTTGGTCTCGGGCGTGTTGAGGGCGTTCGGGATGGGCCCGTTGAGCGGCAGCCCGACGACCACCTTCGCCGACACCGCCTCGAACGCGTCGGCGATGGCGCCGACGTGCTGTCCGACGGTGGGTGGCGCGAACGCCGGATCGTCGAGGAAGAGGTGGTGCACCATGTCGTTGGTGCTGTAGGCGACGACCGCGACGTGGGGGCGGTCCGCGGCGGCCACGCCGGCCAGGGTGGTCGTGGCCCGCGTCAGCCCGCCGGCCGAGGTCTCGCCGCCGACGCCGAGGTTGCGCACGTCCCACCCGGGTCGGGCGGCGGCGAGGTAGGGGGCGTAGCCGTACGTGTTCGAGTCGCCGAACGCCCACACCACGGGACGCGCCGGACGCAACGCGGTGGCCTCGACGTCGGTGCGCACGTCGTCCGCCTCGCCCGGACCGCCGTCGTTGGCGACGCCGTCGAACGTCACCGTCACCGGCTGGGACTCGTGGCCGCGGTAGTTCGCCGTGTCCCGGCCGCCGCCGCCGATGAGCACGTCCGCACCCGCACCGCCGACCAGCACGTCGTCCCCGAGGCCGCCGTTCAGCGTGTCGGCACCGCCGCCGCCGAGGAGGAGGTCGTCGCCGTTGCCGCCGGTGAGCGTGTCGGCACCCGCGCCACCCCGGATGATGGCCGGGATCGCACCGCTGACGACGACCGTGTCGTCGCCACCGCCGACGTCGACGGTGATGCGCATCACGCCGGCGGCGGGACAGTTCACCAGGAACGGCGCCCCCGCCTGCGTGCAGCCCGGACCCGGGGCGATCGGCTGCGTGCTCCAGTCGACCAGCACGAGGGTGCCGCCCGAGAGCGCGATGCCGAGGGTGTTGGCGCCGGCCTGATGGGTCTCGAAGCGCAGCTCGCCGCAGTCGATCTCGACGGTGGAGGGCGCCGGAATGGTGTCGACGAGCTCGACGTCGGGTCGGATCTCGTCGCCCTCGCGGGGACCGCCGTCGTCGGGGCTGGCGTCGGCGCTGGCGAGGATGGGCTGGAGCGGATGGTTCTCGTAGTCGGCGGTGTCGCTGCCCGCGCCGCCGATCAGGACGTCGGCGCCCAGCCCGCCGCGCAGCACGTCGTTGCCGTCGCCGCCGGTCAGCGTGTCGTCACCGGGGCCGCCGTCGATGAAGGCCGGCGTCGGGCCCATGTACGTCGCGATGTCGTCGCCCTCACCCGCGCTGATGGACACGCGCGTCGCCGCACCGGTGCAGGCGACCAGGTGGGGCAGGCCGGCGTTGCTGCATCCCGGCCCCACCGCGATCGGAGCCGAGGCCCAGTCGATGATCGTGAAGTGTCCGGGAGACGTCTCGGCCACGCCCAGGGTGTTGGCGGCGGGTGACGTCTCGGTGACGACGAGCTGCGTCCCCTGGAACTGGGCGAGCGTCGCGCCGATCGTCGGCGCCGGTACCGCCAGCACCACGAGCCCCAGTAGCCACCGTCCACGACGTCGTACGCCCATGCCGAGTCCCCCCCTGTGGTCGAGTGGGGAGGTAGGTAGTGTAGTGGTTATTGGAGTGTCAAGGTACGACGCGGCACGACGCGCGTCAGAACCAGGAGCGTGGCAGCGGCAGCACCTCGCGCACGCGCATGTAGAGGCGCAGCGCCCGGCCGACGAGCCGGTGGTTGTCGAAGCCGCGTACCCGCGTCGGCTCGAACGTCACCAGGCTGAGCCCGGTGTGGCGGCTCTCCTCGGCCGTCATCTTCTCGTACTCGCGACCGCCGAAGCGCCCGAAGTAGTGCGTCGCGAGCCAGCTCGTGATGCCGCCCTCGAGCGGCGCCTCCGACAGCGTGACGGCGCCGTCGACGATGACGGCACGGTAGGGCGGCATGTCGTCCTGGATCGTCAGACAGGCGCGCCCGGCGCGCGCCAGGGCCTTCGCCTTGGGCGACGTGCGGGCCGTCACCATGAGGAAGCGGCCGTCCTGGTACCGGTACCAGATCGGCGCCTGTGCGGGCGTGCCGTCGCGTTTGGTGTAGGCGAGAATGGCGATGCGCGGCGCCGCGACGAAGCGTTCGAGCGCGTCGGGCTCGAACCCCGGCTGCGGCGCCATGGCCTGGAAGGGGAGATCGGCCAGCTTCATGCGACACCTCCGGCGAGCGACATCGCCATGCGCATCTCCATCGGCACGCCGTGACGGTGCGGCTCCGGTGCGACCGTTTCGGCCACCGTCTCGAGCCCACGGGCGCGGTAGAAGCCGACGGCGGGATTGTCCGACAGGACGTCCAGGTGGAGTTGCCGGCACCCGGTGCGGCGGCCGCGCTCCAGCGCGTGCGTCAGGAGTCGCGCGCCGAGCCCCGTGCCCCGCAGGCTCGGCGTCACGGCGAGCGCCAGCACGTAGTACGCCGAGGGCGGCACGAACGGGTTCAGGTAGCTGGCGCGCTCGGCCCGCTCGAGGATCCCGTCGAGATCCGACGGCGTGAGCGCGCCGCGTGCGACGAGCGCCATCGATACGCCGGCGAGGTTGGCCTTGGTCTCGTAGTTCCGCGCGCCGTCGGAGCCGATTTCCAGGCCGACGACCGCCCCGCCCGCGACGGCCACGGTGGCCTCGGTGTGGCCGAAGTAGGTGTCGGCGGTGTCCCACGACGCGCCGACGAAGCGATCGAAGGTGGCGCGGTCGCCGAAGATGTAGCGATACGAGGCGGGGCCGGTCGACCAGAGCAGGTCGGGGATGGCGTCGCGATGGGCGGCGGAGCCGGGGACGAGCTCGAGCGTCGGCATGGCGGCTTGAATAGGTCTTTGACCTATTCAAGTCAATGACCTAATCTCCGGCGCCATGGCGGAGAAGGGCGTGGCGCGACGGACCGCTATCCTCGCGGTCGCACGGCGGCTGCTCGTCGAGGACGGCTACGACCGCTTCGTGCTGCGCGAGATCGCGACCCGCGTCGGGGTCACGCTCGGCAACCTCCAGTACTACTTCGCCACGCGCGACGATCTGCTCGAGGCCGTCGTCCGGGCGGAGTTCGCACGCAACCGGGCGGAGGTGGCGGCGATCTCGGACGGGCCCGGTGCACCGCGCGACAAGCTCGCCGCCATCGCGCGTCACCTGATCGACGTCTGGGCCCACGAGGGCGGACGGGTCTACGTCGTGATGAGCCTGCTGGCGCTGCACCACGCGCGCTTCCGGACGCTGCACGGCGAGGTCTACGCGGCGTTCTACGACGGGCTCGTGCCCGTCCTGCGCCAGCTCCGGCCCGGCGCGAAGCGGGCCGAGCTGGTCCGTACCGCGCGACTCGTGACGACGGTCATCGACGGCGCACTGGCGCAGGTCCCGAGCCGGACGTTCGTGGCCGAGGCGGTGGACGCCGTCCTGCGCCTGGCCGAGCCCTAGGAGCGCGACCCAGGACCATGTCTTGGGTCGGAGGCACCCGAGCGTGTGGCGACACGTCGCGTGCGACTACTCTGGTGCGGCCGGCGAAGCCGGCGCACCATACTGCTCCGATCGCCGGACCTCGACTCGCCGAGTGCTTGCACCGCAGTGGTTCTGCGGTCCGGACCCCATGCGTGCTTCCCATGGAGCGCCGGCTTCGCCGGCCGCGACACCCAGGTCGCGCGGGACGAATCGCGCCACGCTCGGGGTCTTCTTCGACCCAAGACATGGTCTTGGGTCGTGCTCCTGGGTCAGCCGAGGACGCAGCGGACGCCGCCGCGATCCATCTCGGCGACGCAGGCGTTGCACGACGTGCAGCGGGAGCGGGTCGCCTCGCCGCGCTCGAAGCGGCCGACGAGATCGGGATCGGCGATGAGCGCGCGGCCCATGGCGACGAACTCGAAGCCCTCGTGCATGGCCGTGTCGAGATCGGCCCGTGTGAGCGCGCCGCCGAGCAGCACGAGCGGCAGCCGGACCGCGCGACGCACCTCGCGTGCGAGCGGGAGGAAGAACAGCGGCTCGAACGGGTATTCCCGGATGACCGACGGGCCGAGCACGCGCAGCACCAGCTTCTGCAGCGGGCTCTTCTCGACGTCGATCATCTCGCGCAGTGG
The DNA here is from genome assembly GCA_964404165.1 of uncultured Binatia bacterium (SeqCode). Lineage (GTDB taxonomy): Bacteria > Desulfobacterota > Binatia > DP-6 > DP-6 > DASYLJ01. The sequence continues at coordinate 47,072 of CAYOIZ010000048.1, forward strand.
CCGGCGTCCGCGGAAGAGGTAGAACGGCGTGCGGCTGGTGACGCCGCCGCTCATCACCAGACCGTCGATGCCGTCGGCTTCGAGCGCCTGCGCGATGGCGATCGCCTCGGGCAGCTCGAGGCCGCCGCGGAAGCCGTCGCGCAGGTTCGTCTTGGCGACGACCGCGGCGCGTGTTCCCACCACGTCCCGCACGCGGCGGAGCACGGCACGTGGCAGCCGCAGGCGGTTCTCGAGCCCGCCGCCGAAGCGGTCGCGACGGTGGTTGAGCGCCGGGCTCAGGAACTGGCTCAGCAGGTAGCCGTGGCCGAGGTGCAGCTCGACGGCGTCGAAGCCGGCCTCGACGGCCTGTCCCGCGGCGCGGCCGAAGTCGTCGACCACGCCCGCGACGTCGTCCTCGGTCATGGCGTGGACGAAGGGCAGGCCGGACATGAGGCCGTACGCGTTGATGCCGAACGACGGACCGCGCGGGCCACGTCCCCGCACGTCGGTGTTCTTGCTGAAGCCGCCGCAGTGGCCCAGTTGGATCGACGCCGCGGCGCCTTCGGCGTGCACGGCGTCCGTCAGGCGTCGCAGTGCCGGCAGGATGTCGGCCCGCATCCAGAGCTGGTCGCCGAAGGTGCGACCGTCGGCCGACACCGCGCAGTAGGCGAGGGTGGTCATGCCGACGCCTCCCGCGGCGATCTCCGCGTGATGGGCGACGAGCGCGTCGGTCGGCACGCCGCCCGGGCTCATGCCCTCGAAGGTGGCGGTCTTGATGACGCGATTGCGGAGCGTGAGCGGACCGAGACGGCCCGGGCTGAAGACGGAGGCGACCATGCGCTCGCGTCCCATCGCGCATGGCTACCGTCCGAGTCAACGCGGTGGATTTTCCCATTGACGCCCAGCCCCGGGTTCCCGTAGCGATCGAGCATGCGGACCTGCGTCCCGACCCTCGCGGCGGTGCTTTCCCTCGCCTGCACCGCCGCCGCAGCGGTGACCGTCGACCCCGGCGCGCCGACGGTACGCGTCACCTCGCCGGTCGCGCGCGTCGAGATCGCTCGCCACCCGTTCCGGTTGGCGGTCCGCGAGCGCGACCGCGGACGGATCCTGCTGCGCGAGCACCCGAAGGGCGGCCTCTTCTGGGAGCGCGCCGCCACGACGCACGGGCTCGGCGACGTCACCGGCGTCACGTCGCTCGCCGACGGCGTGCAGCTCGTCGTCGACAGCGACGAGGGCCCGGCCACGGTCACGGTGCGCTTCCTCACCGATCGCACCGTCGAGGTGGCGCTCGATCCGCCCACCCCGGCGTCCGTCACCGCGTTCGGCGAGCGGCTGCGCTCACCTCGGCAGGAGGCGATCTACGGGCTCACCGAGCGCCTGCGCGACGGACCCGTGGTGGCGCCGGGCGTCCTCGACGCGGTCATCGAGGACTTCGCGCCGCCGGAGGTGGGATCGCTCGACCGACGTGGCGAGACGGTCGAGATGCGGGTGTTGCCGACGTTCTCGGTCTACGCGCCCTTCTTCCAGTCGTCGCGCGGCTATGGCCTCGGCGTCGCCGGCACCACGTTCGGCCTCTTCGACCTGGCCAAGAGCGAGGCGCACACCGTGAGCTTCCGCTTCGAGGCCGGTGTGTCGCAGCGCTTCGCGTACCAGGTGTTCGTCGGTCCCGAGTACGCCACCATCCTCGACGAGTACACGGCGCTGAACGGCCGCCCCTACGTCCCGCCGGACTGGGCGTTCCTCCACTGGCGCTGGCGCGGTGAGCTCGCGACGGGCGCACCCGCGCTGCTCGACGGCACCCTCGTCAACGCGCAGCTCGCCGAGGACGTCACGATGTACGACACGCTGGGCATCCCGCCCGGCGTCTATCTGTTCGATCGCCCGGTGCTGGCCGGCAATTTCGGCTTCGCGCGCTGGGAGTGGGATCCGGTGCGACTGCCGAACGTCGACGCGGCATTGACGTCGTTGCGCGACCGCGGCTACCACCTCGGCACCTGGAGCAGCACGTGGACGTGCGGCAGCGGCCCGCTCGACCACGGCACCGAGGCGCAGGCCCTCGGCTATCTCGTGCCCGGACCGGGCGGCACCCCGAACTGTGCCGACATCGGCGGCACCAGCTTCATCCTCGACCCGACCAATCCGGACGCGCGCGCCTGGTGGCGCGACCAGATCACGCCCTTCATGGCGACGTACGGCATCCAGGCCGTCAAGCTCGATCGCGGCGAGGAGCACATTCCGTCGGCCGCCACCGACGTCTACGCCGACGGGCGCACCGGCCGCGAGGTGCGCAACGACTACCCGCGCCTGCAGGCGCAGATCCACCACGACGCGCTCGCGGCGGCGTTCCCCGACGGCGACTACCTGGTGATGTCGCGGCCGAGCTACACCGGCACGTCGCAGTGGGCGATCTTCTGGGGCGGCGACATCCCCGGCAGCACCAACCTCGGCGTCGGGCCGGGCACCGACCTCGGGCTGCGCAGCGCCATCATCAGCCAGCAGCGCGCGGCGTTCATGGGGATCCCGATCTGGGGCTCCGACACCGGGGGCTACTACGAGTTCAAGGACCGCGAGGTGTTCGCGCGCTGGCTCGCCTTCAGCGCCTTCTCCGGCATCATGGAGATCGGCGGCGTCGGTGCGCACGCGCCCTGGAACATGCCGACGGTGCCGAGCTTCGACACCGAGCTGATCGACATCTATCGCAAGTACACGCAGCTGCGTGTGACGCTGCAGCCGTACATCACGGCGGCGGCGCAGCAGGCGGCCGTCGGCATGCCCATCGTGCGGCCGATGCCGTTCGCCGACCGGCGCGATCGCCGCCTCGTCGACCTGTGGGATCAGTACCTGTTCGGCCCCGACCTGCTGGTGGCGCCGGTGTGGAAGGTGGGCCAGCGGTCACGCGACGTCTACCTGCCGCGCGGCACGTGGCGCAGCTACTGGGACCCGTCGCAGGTGTTCCAGGGACGCCGGCGCCTCACGGTCGACGTACCGCTCGACGCGATCCCCGTCTTCGTGCGCGACGGCGCCGTCGTCCCGGGACCCTAACGTTCCGCCGGCAGCGTGACCTTGAACGCCTGCTGCACGGCCTGGAACGGAGCGAGGGCCTCGCAGCGCGCAGCGTGGGCGGCCAGCGCCGGGTGCGACGACGGATCGACGACGTCGGGATGCGCCTCGCGCACGAAGCGCAGCGCGCACGCGATGGCGATGTCGGCGTGGCCGATGGCGTCACCGAACCAGTAGGGCGTGGGGCGCGCGGCGCGATCGGCCTCGAGGACGTCGAGGACGCCGCCGATCTGGCTGCGGCACCGTTCCGTCCAGACGGGCGTGTTGCGCTCGTGCAGCACCCGCTCGTAGACCAGCGCGACGGCCTTGTCGGCGAGCCCGGTGGCGAGCGCGCACACCGTGAGTGCCTTCCGTCGCGCCGGGCCCGATGCCGGGATCAGCGCGCGCTCGCGGCCGACCATGTCGTCGATGGCGTCGAGGATTGCGCTGCTCTCGATCAGCACCTCGCCGTCGTCGAGCACGAGCGTCGGCACGCGACGGAGCGGGTTGTAGGCTGCGAGCTCTTCGGCGTCGCCGAACACCGACCAGGGGCGGTGCTCGTAGGCCACGCCGTACAGGCGCAGCGCGACCGCGACGCGACGGACGAAGGGCGAGTCGTACTGGCCGATCAGGATCATGCGGTCGACCTACGGCGACGCGTGCGTTGGTGCAACCGCGGCGGGTCACACCCCGCGCCGCTTGATGCGCGCGGTCGGTGGCGCCGTGAGCGGATCCTCCGGCCACGGATGGCGCGGATAGCGTCCGCGCAGCTGCTTCCGCACCTCGACGTACGTCGTCCGCCAGAAGCTCGCGAGATCGTCGGTGATCTGCACCGGGCGCTGATTCGGCGCCAGCAACTGCACGACGAGCGGGACGCGACCCGCCGCGAGCCGCGGCGTCGCGGTCAGACCGAAGAGCTCCTGGATGCGGGCCGACACCGACGGTGGACGCCCCGCCTCGTAGGTGATCGGTGCCATGCGCTCCGTCGGCAGGCGAAAGTGCGTCGGCGCGTCGCGATCGAGCGCGGTGCGCTGCGCATGCGTCAGCAGCCCGCGCAGGACGTTCATCGGTCCGGCGGCGCGCAGCTCCGCGAGCGATCGGTGGCCCTCGGCGCAGGCGGCGATCGCGTCGGCGAAGAGCGTCATGGGGTCGAGGGGCAGCGCGAGCTCGGGCATGGCCGCGGCCAGGAATCGGAGCCGTTCGAGCTGGCCGTCGGCGTCGGCGGCGAGCGATGCGAGCAGCTCGGCGTCGGCGGTGACGGCCGCCGCCAGGATCGGCCCGGCCTCGGCGCGATCGACGTTGGTGCGCACCGCCTCGGACAGCACGACGTCGAGATAGCGCTCCCGCGTCTGCTCGACGACGGCCCCACGCGCCGGATCGAAGACCAGCGTGCGCTCGCGGCGGACGGCGCCCGGGAAGAGCGCCTCGAGCCACTCGCGACGGACCGCGCTCGCGACCCGCACGAGGGCATCCGGCCCGCGACCGCTCTCGAGATCGACCGCCACGAAGAGCTCGGCCTCGCGCACGACGCTCTCGGGCGCCTGCGCCACGCCGATGCCGCCGACCATCACGGCCCGCTCGGATCCCGGCGCCCGTCGTCGCGCCACCCGATCCGGGAAGCCGGCGAGCGCGCAGCGCATCAGGCGCTCGGGGTCGGCCTCGCTGGTCCGTACTCCGCGCGCCAGCTGTCGCCGGGCCCGCTCGACGGCCCGCACCGCACGCCCGTCGAGCCCGAGCGCATGACACGTGCTCGACGAGAAACCTCGGCGCTCGGCGTCCTCGAACAACTCCATGCGCAGCAGCAGGTCCGACGGCCCGGGCGGGAAGTCGCGCGCCGGCCCGCCGAAGGCGCGTCCGCCGAGGAGGATGTCGCGCTCGCCCGCGATGGCGGCGAGCAGCGCGCCGGCGGCGCCGCAGCCCATGGCTTCGGCCTCGATCTGCATGCGCGCCAGACGGGGTGACGCGGGCAGCGCCAGCAGGCGGCGTCCGATCGACGTGAGCGCGCCGCTCGCGTCGACGGCACCGAGCCGCACCAGCAGCGCCTCGGCGTGCGCTAGCGACGTCGGCGGCGGCGGATCGAGCCAGGCGAGGCGGGCCGTGTCGCCGAGCCCCCAGGCGCGCAGCTCGAGCACGGTGCGGGTGAGGTCGAGGCGGAGGATCTCCGGCGTCTCGTGCGCGCGACGCCCGCCGTGCTCCTCGCGGCTCCAGAGCCGGATGCAGCGTCCCGGCCCGAGGCGTCCCGCGCGGCCGGCGCGCTGCTCGGCCGACGCCCGGCTGATCGGGGACAGCACGAGGCGGTCGAGCCCGTGGCGGGGGTCGAAGCGTGCGGCGCGCGCCACGCCGGAGTCGACGACGGCCGTGACGCCTTCCACGGTCAGCGCCGTCTCGGCGACGTTGGTGGCGAGCACGATGCGCCGCCTGGGGCCTGGGCGCAGCGCGCGCTGCTGCTCGTCGAGCGGCTGATCGCCGTGGAGCGGCACGACGTCGACGTCGCGCAGGCCCGCCAGCGCCTCGGCCGTGCGGCGGATCTCGCCCGCGCCCGGCAGGAACACCAGCACGTCGCCCGGCTCCGCGATGACGGTGGGCATGACGGCGGCGACGTGCTCGTGGAGCCGCTGGCGCGCGGCCGGCGGCGCCCAGGTCATCGTCACCGGGAAGGCGCGTCCTTCCGACGTGAGCACGGTGGCGTCGGGCAGGTAGCGCGCCAGCGCCTCGGTCTCGAGGGTCGCCGACATGACGACGAGCTTCAGATCGGGGCGCACCGTCTCCTGCAGCTCGCGCACGACGGCGAGCGCCAGGTCGCCCTGCAGGTGGCGCTCGTGGAACTCGTCGAGCACGACGACGCCGGTGCCGTCGAGGAACGGATCCTCGGTGAGCTGGCGCCCGAAGACGCCCTCGGTGAGGAACCACAGCCGCGTCGACGGCCCGCCGCGCTGCTCGAAGCGTACCCGGTAGCCCACCTCGCCGCCGACGCTGCCGCCGCGCGCCCGCGCCACGAACTCGGCCGCG
>CAYOIZ010000049.1:0-43181 GCA_964404165.1 uncultured Binatia bacterium (SeqCode)
CGCCACGCTCGGGGTCTTCTTCGACCCAAGACATGGTCTTGGGTCGCGCTCCTAGCTGGCCTTGTCGACGCGCCGCCGCGCCGGTTCGGCGGCGTAGATCGCCTCGCGCGTCGTCGGCACCGCGGCCGCAGCGGGATCGGCCCGCGCGGCGACCGTCTGGTAGAGCCCGATCGACCCGCTCGCGAACGCCACCGACGCCGACGCCAGGTACGCCACCCAGATGCGGTACGTCCGCTCGCCGACGAGCGCGCGCGCGGCCGTCGCGTTGGCCTGCAGGCGTTCGACCCACTGCCGCGTCGTGCGCGCATAATGGGCGCGCAGGCTCTCGACGTCGACGATCTCGAAGTGCGCGCGCTCGACCGCGTCGAGGAAGTGGCTGACGTCGTCCTGCTCCGCGTTCGGGAAGACGTAGCGCGTGAGGAACGTCGACAGGCTGGTGGGACGCCAGCCCTTGTCGCGCGTGATGCCGTGGTTCAGGAAGAGGCCGCCCGGTCGCAGCATCCCGTGGACGCGGCGCAGGTACGGCGGCGTCCCGTCGATGCGCAGGTGCTCCACCACGCCGACGGCGGCGATCTTGTCGTAGCGCGCGTCGGCCGGCAGGTCGCGGTAGTCGAGGAGCTCGACGCGCGCGCGCCGCTCGAGGCCGGCACGACGGATGGCGGCCTGGGCCCATTCCGCCTGCGCCGCAGACAGCGTGACGCCATGGGCCTCGACCCCGAAGCGCTCTGCCGCCCACAGCACGAGGCTGCCCCAGCCACAGCCGATGTCGAGCAGGCGCTCGCCGGGCTGGAGGCGCAGCTTGCGGCACACCAGCTCGAGCTTGTCCTCCTGCGCCTGCGCGAGATCGCCGTCGGGGTGACGATAGTAGCCGCAGGTGTAGACCATGCGCGGATCGAGAAAGAGCGCGTAGAACTCGTTCGAGACGTCGTAGTGGTACTGGATCGATTGGCGGTCCCAGCGTTTGTCTCTGCGAATCGGCATCGCCGTCACCCCATTCCGAAGGCGCCTTCGAGCACCAGCCGACGCCGCGCCCACGGCTGCGCGCAGACGCCGCGTGCGAGCGCGGTGACGACACGCGCGGGAATCCACTGCGCGAGCCGCGCCATGAAGGCGCTCGGACGCCCGAACGCACCCTCGATGCGGGCGACGTAGTCGTCGGGCGTGCCGGCGGCGAGCAGCACGTTGCTCGCGAGACACGCGCTGCGGACCGCAGGCCCGATGCCTTCGCCCGACAGATCGCGCGCGAGCCCCGCCCCATCACCGGCGAGCAGGAAGCCGGGTCCTGCGAGACGACGCGGGCGCCGGCGGCGCACCGTGTAGGCGTGGCCACGGAACGGCGCCAGCTCCAGATCGGGCGGCAGACGGCGCTCGTCACGCAGGCGCGCCACCAGCCGCGTCAGGCGGTCGCCGATGCGCATGCCCCCCTGCGCCCCCACCCCGACGTTCAGGAAGTCGCCCTTGGTGAAGTACCAGCCGTAGCCGCAGAAATCGGGCTCGGTCAGGAGCTCCGGCACCCCGTACGTGGACGTCAGCGTCCGTAGTCGCGTCGCGCCCACCATGGTCTCGCTCTCCTGGGTGACGATGACGTCCTCGTCCGGATGCACGTCACCGAAGGCACGCGCCACGGGACAGTGATGCCCGCCGGCGCCGACGACGACCGGCGCCGTCACGCGCTCGTCCCCGGCGTCGAGCACGATCTGGTCGCCGACGCGACGAACGTCACGCACGCGCACGCCGTCACGAACCGTGGCTCCCGCCGCCGCCGCGCGTGCGAGCAGGAACGCGTCGAACTCGCGGCGGACGATGCCGTAGCTCGCGACGTGGTCCCAGCGCGTCGCGTGCACGACGTCGTCGAGCGCGACGGTGACGGCGGCGAACGGCTGGATGGTGTGCGGATAGGTCGCCGGGTCGAGCTCGAGATCGGCGAGGACGGCGGGGGTGACCCAGCCGGCGCACAGCTTGACGCGCGGAAAGCGCGCGGCGTCGAGCACGAGGACACGCCGGCCGCTGCGCGCCAGGCGCCACGCCGCCGTGCTGCCCGCGGGCCCGCCCCCCACGACGATCGCGTCCCACGTCATGGCCGCACCAGCTCCAGGAGGGCCGCCATCCGTACCCCGAGCGGTGGCCGGATCGATTCGAGGCGCTGGCCGATCTCCATGGCGGCGAAGAGGTCGCCGTCGATGTCGACGTCGCCGTCGATGTAGGCCTCGCCGAAGCGCAGCGGCGTGGGCCGCAGCAGCAGGCGGCGGAACACCCGCCGGGAATGGAACGTCAGCACGAACGGGGCCTCGCCGCGCACGTGCACGGCCGAGCCGTCCCAGAGGCGGAACGTCACCGGCAGCCCGGTGGGCTCGAAGACGCGGGTCAACAGCACTCCCGCGCGGCGCGCGGCGGCGTCCATGCCTCGTTCTCTAGCCGATGTTCCCGGGGGCGGGAAGCGTGGTAGGCGAGCCGCATGAAACACGCCCCCGGTTTCGTCCGCCTCGTCGACGCGGCCCGTGCCCGCGTCCGGGAGATCACGATCGCCGACCTGCAGCGTATGCGCGCCGCCGGCGAGGCCTTCGTCCTGCTCGACGTCCGCGAACAGGACGAGTGGGCCCGCGGCCACATCCCCGGCGCCCGCCATCTCGGCAAGGGCATCATCGAGCGCGACGTCGAGGGCGTCGTCCCCGATCCCGCCACGGCGCTCGTCCTCTACTGCGGCGGCGGCTACCGCTCCGCCCTCGCCGCCGACGCGCTCCAGCAGATGGGCTACACGAACGTCTGCTCGATGGACGGCGGCTGGCGCGCGTGGACGGAGGCCGGGCTGCCGATCGAGCCGTAGGTCACGGCGACGCCGTCGTCGTGCAGCCGGCGAGGATGCGCACGGTCTCGTCGGACTGGGTCGTCAGCCCCTGCGCGCGATCTGCCTGCCCGAGGACGCCGGCCGCGTCCGCACAGCGGCCGAGCGCGGCGTAGCTGGTGCCGAGACCGACGAGCGTGGTGCGATCGCCGGCTCCCGCCGCACGTGCCGCCTCCCATGCCGCCACCGCCGGCCCCGCCATGCGCATCGTACCGTAGAGCTGCGCCAGCTGGCCCTGCGTGTACGCGACGCGATGGCGCAGGCCGATCGTCGAGCGGAAGTAGCGCTCGGCGCGCCGGAACCGCGCGTCGGCCCCCGCGGTATCGCCCTGCGCCAGCAGCCGTCCGGCGTTGCGCGACTCGAGGTAGGCGATCCACAGGTAGGTGTCACCCTGCTGGCGCGGCACCGTGCACTCGAGCGCGCGCTCGACGTACCCCTGCTCGCGCTGCGTGTCGCCCTGCTTCTGGTAGAACGACGCCAGTCGCTTCCACTCGAGGTCGAACCAGACGTCGGCGCCGAGGCACAACGACGACATGCCGTGGTGCGCCGGCTCGCAGTACGTGCGGTTGACGAACACCCCCGCCACGGCGAGCGCCGCGCACCATCCGGCCAGCACGCCCCACCGGTGCGCCCGGGCGACCCCGAGCAGGTGGTCGACGGCGACGGCGCCGAACAGCATGAGGAACGGGATCGCCGGCAGCCGGTAGCGTGCCCGCACGTAGTAGATGAGCGGAGTCGCGAGATAGCCGAGCGTCACCGCGTAGAGGCCCCACACGACGCGACCACGTCGCAGCGCGAGCGGCAGCCCGACCAGTGACAGCGGCGCTACCACGGCGAACGTCAGCCCCAGCCAGAGCAGCGGCAGGAAGTGCGTGCGCACGAAGGTGTAGTGGTAGTTGTCGGGGATCTCGTAGGCGTTCCACAGCACCTGCGTCTTGCGCCCGAGCAGCGTCAGGAAGTCGCCCGGATTGTCGCGCACGAAGGCGACCGCCTGCCCGCTCCAGTGCCCCTCGACCTCGGCCGGCAGGAGCGACCGACCGACGGCCGCCTCGGCGACGCGACGCGAGTCCTCCTCCTCGTACTCCGGCGTGTCGCGCACGCCGGAGGGTGCGGCCGGCAGCCCCGTCGCGCGCGGGTTGTTGCCCGAGTACAGGTTCAGCCCCGAGCCCCCGCTCGTCAGCACCAGACCGCCGCCGTGCGCGCTGTTCCAGGCCACCACCGGCACGAGCGGCACGAGCGCCGCCACGACGAGGACGACGACGGCGAGCACGCGCCGGCTGCGCGCCGTCGTGCCGAGGACGAACCACGTGCACCCCACGAGCACCGCGAACGGCAGCAGCCACTGCGCGACGCCGACGATGGTGACGCCGAACAGCAGCCCGGCTGTGCCGAGCCCCACCAGGTGCGCTCCCGGCGCCCAGCGCACCCACGCCGCGAACGCCGCCAGGGCGGTGAAGACGAGCGGCGACGTCTTGCTGAGCGTGACCTCCTCGAGGACGATCGGCCCGTACAGCGCGAGCGCCAGCCCGGCGATCCATGCCACGCGCCGCGAGAACAGCATCGCGCCGATCGCGTAGAGGAGCACCGGGCTCGCCGCCCCAAGGAGTATCTGGATGATGCGCGGCGCCCAGGGACCGGTGCCGAAGACCTCGTAGATGCCGCCGAGGAACCAGGCGTAGAACGGCGACTGGTAGAACATCCGCGTCGGCATCCAGCTGCCGTTCACCAGCTCGAGCGCCCACGCGTGATACGAGCTGCTGTCGACGTTGGTGACCTCGGCGTACGGCGTGCCCGCCACCTGCACCAGCAGGGCCACGCGGAAGGCGAGCGCGACGACGCCGATGGTCGCCATGGCGACGCCGTGCGAGATCGGCGGGCGTGACGTCCGCGGTCGTGCGGTGGGGGCCTGCGCCACGGGCATGTCCGCGACGCGCCGGCGCTCGCCCTTCTCCCGCGACCTGCGTCCCATCCGGTCCCCGTGATCGTTCGGAGCGGTGGCCGGTGTCAACGATCAGTCGAACAGCTCGCGGAAGAAGCGGCCGATGGAACGGCCCGTCGACTCGACGACCTTGCCCGTGTCGCGTGCCGTCTCCTCGATCTCGTCGGTGACGGCGGCCCACGTCGGGCGATGGCGGTCGCACGCCGCGGGCGGCTCGCTGCCGGCGAGGAAGGGCTCCTTGCTCACCTGGGGGCACGACGGGGTCGCCAGCAGGCCGGTCGTCGGATCGACGTCGCGCCACACGATGCCCGCCGGCACGGGGAACTCCGCCGGCGGCGTGGCCCCGGCAGTGGCACGGATGAACGTGGTCCAGATCGGCAGCGCGCCGCGGGCACCGGTGAGACCCGTGCTGCCGCCGCGGTCGTAGCCGACCCAGACGCCGGCGACGAGGTCGGGTGTCCAGCCGACGAACCAGGCATCGCGCATGTCGTTGGTGGTGCCGGTCTTGCCGGCTGCGGCGCCGCGGAAGCCGGCACGGCGCACGCCGTCGCCGGTGCCGGCGTCGATGGCGCGTTCGAGCATGTGGGTCATGAGATACGCGACCGCCGGGTCGATCACCTGCCGCGTCTCGCCCTGCGCGACGTACAGCACCTCGCCCTCACCCGAGGCCACCGCCGTCACCAGACCGGGCGGCCGCTGCAGCCCCCCGCTCGCGAAGACGCCGTAGGCAGCGGTCAGCTCGAGCAGCGACACCTCGCCCGCGCCGAGCGCCAGCGCCGGTACGGGCGGCAGCGGCGACGTGATGCCGAGGTCGCGCGCGGTGTCGACGATGGGCCCGATGCCAACGGCGAGCGCCAGCCGCACCGTGGCGGTGTTGAGCGATCGCGCCAGCGCCTCCTCGAGCGCCACCTGGCCGAGGTACTCGTCGTCGTAGTTGGCGGGCGACCAGCTGTGGCCGTCGACGTCGACGGTCAGCGGGCGGTCGTCGATCCGCGACACCACGCTGCGGGCGTCGACGCCGGTGCGCGCGGGGTCGAGCGCGGTCAGGAAGACGAACGGCTTGAACGTCGAGCCCGGCTGGCGCCGCATGCGGACGGCGTGATCGAGCGCGCTGGTGCGATAGTCGCGTCCGCCGACGAGCGCACGCACCAGCCCGCTCTCGGGATCGATCGCCACCAGCGCCGCCTGCAGCGTGTCGTCACGGGACGGACGTCCGCGCTCGAGCGCTTCGAGACCGTGGCGCACGGCGCGCTCGGCCTGGCGCTGCGCCGTGGCGTCGATGCTGGTGTAGACGGCAAGCCCCGGCGACATCGCCACCTCGGGCAGCAGCGCGTCCAGCTCGCGCTGCACCTGGTCGGCGACGTACAGCGCGCCCACCGAGCGCTCGCGCGGCGGCGCCGGCGTCACCGGCTGCGCCATCGCCTTGTCGCCGGTCTCGGGGTCGATCATGTCGCGCTCGATCATGAGCCGCAGCACCTCGTCGCGACGGCCGCGCGCCTCGTCGCGATGCCGGCGCGGCGCGAGGCGGTTCGGCGACCGGATCATGCCGGCGAGGAGCGCGCAGTCGCCGACGTCGAGCGCGCCGAGCGGCTTGCCGAGGTGGACGGCCGCCGCGTGCGCGAAGCCGTGCACCGGCACGCCACCGTCGGTGCCGAGATACACCGACGCCAGGTAGCGCCCGAGGATGTCCTCCTTCGACGTCCGCAGCTCGAGCAGCACCGCCAGCACCGCCTCGCGCAGCTTGCGGCCCACGGTACGGCGCGGCGTCAGGAAGGTGTTCTTCACCAGCTGCTGCGTGAGCGTGCTGCCGCCCTGCTCCGCACCGCCGGCGCGCAGGTTGACGAGGGTGGCACGCACCAGCGCCAGGGGGTCGACGCCGGGATGCTGGAAGAAGCGCTGATCCTCCGCCGCCAGCACGGCGTCGCGGCACGGCTTCGGGACGCGCTCGGCGGCCTCGAGCTGCGAGCCACCCCCGCCGCCGGTGGCGAGCAGCTCCGGCTCGAGCTCGAGCCGGGGCGGGTCCATCCCGCCATCCAGATCGCGGATCGCGGTGACGGCACTCTTGCCGGCCACGACCAGCGCATGGCGTGGCACGGTGCCCCAGGGCACCGTCGACGGACGCTGCTGCACCGCCACCCCGTCGCGCGTGGGCTCGAACTCGCCCGGCCCCAGCGGTGCCCGGCCCTCGACGTAGCCGAGCCGCGCCAGGGCGACGAGCAGGTCGTCCCGCCCCGGCCCGGCCCCCGGGCGCACGACCATCGGGGCCGCGAAGATGCGGATGCTGCCCAGCGCCGGGCCACGCAGGTACGCCTGCACCCGCCGGTCCAGACGCACGACCACGACGGCGGCGAGCGCCCCTGCGACGAGCAGTGCGATGACGAGCCAGCGGCGCAGCATGGAGACGCGGACGCTCCGCACTAGCATCCGCGCGGCTGGCCGTCATGTGGGCGTCAGAAGTGGCGCCGGATGCGGTCGTAGCCCTTGCGCAGCTCCTCGGCGACGCCGCCGAGCGCGGCACCGACGTTCTCGGCGACCTCGCCCGCCTCCGCGCCCGCGCCCTCGAGCTTCGTGCGCAGGTGCTCCCACTGCTTCTCCAGCTCGGCCCACTCGTCGCGGGCATCGGCCTTCGCCAGGTGCAGCTTGAGCTTCAGCTCGTCGCGCTGCCGGCGCAGGTCGTCCATGAGCCTGTCCAGGGTCTCCTTGCTCAGCATCGGTCCTACCTACGCCGATGCGCGCGGCGGGCAAGACGGCCTACGCCGGCATCGCCAGCTGCGCGCGCACCGGGGCCGACGGCGTCCCGACGCTGGTGAGCCAGAGCTGATGGACGGCGCGCGTGGCGCCGACGTGCAACCGCCGCCGGCTCTCGGCCGTGTCCGGGAACTGGCCGGTGCTGACCTCGATCAGCACGACGTAGTCGAACTCGAGGCCCTTCACCTGCTCGATCTCCGTCACCTCGACGCCGGGGGCGAAGGTGAAGTCCTGGTTCTCGACCCGCCGCAGCTTCGGCACTTCGCTGGCGATCAGGCCGCGCGTGTAGAGCGCGCTCAGATCGGGTGACGGGGTCAGCACCGCCACCGACGCCAGCGGCTCCTTCGCCATCAGCTCGCCGAGCGCGTCGGCCAGGAACGCCACCGTGGCGCCGTGGTCGGTGAAGCGGAACAGCTCGACGGCCGGCCCGCTGCGCACCGTGCGCGGCGGCGTGTCGTCCTCGCGCAGGTCGCCCAGCAGGCCGAGCGCGAAGGTCGCGATCTCGTGCGTGCAGCGGTAGCTGACGTCGAGCGTGCTGACCTCCTGCCCGTGCAGCCCGAGCCGGCGCAGGAACTCGGCCCACGAGGTGAAGCCGCCGCCGGCGACGATGTGCTGCTGCGTGTCACCCGCGAGCGTCAGGCTGCGGTTCTGGTCGAGGCAATCGAGGAGGACCCGCACCTCGAGCGGCGACAGGTCCTGCACCTCGTCGATGGCGACGTGCCGATACCGCAGCCGCCCGTGCCCGCGGCCCGGCAGCGGCCCGACGCGCAGCTGCCAGGTGAGGAGCAGCAGCGCCGCGTCCTCGGCGTCGAGCTCGGCGTCGACGCTGGCGTCGCCGCCGAGCCACGACCGCAGCTCCTCGTAGCGCTTGCGATTCCAGTCGGTGGCGCGTTCGAGCTCCGACGGGCTGAACTCGCCGGGGGCCTCGCGGTCGAGGAGCTGCGTCAGGAAGGCGCGGTCCATGAGCACGCTGGCCCAGTCGTCGACCACCTGCGCGGGCGTTGGTTTTCCCGGCACCCGGCGCACGTGGTCGGCGAGCGCCATCACCATGGCGGGATGGAGCTTCAGACGGTGCACGCCGGCGGGCGTCAGCTCGCGCACCGCGCGCGGCAGCGCCGGCAGCACGCGGCGCACCTGCTCGACGGCCCACTCGTGGAACGTCTTCACCTGCACGCGTGACACGCCGAGCGCCGGCAGCACGTGACCGACGTACTGGCGCAGCGCCGGCGAGAACACCAGGAAGAGCGTGTCGGGCGAGTCGATGCGGGGATCCTCGTAGGCGAGGTACGCGATGCGGTGGAGCGCGACGGTGGTCTTGCCCGAGCCCGCGGTGCCGCGGATCAGCACGAAGCCGCTCGACGGCCGCGTGATCAGGTCGAACTGGGCCGGATCGATCAGGCCCGCGATCGCGGGGAGGTGCTTGTCGGCGCGCCGGCGCTCGCCCTGCACGTCGGTGCCGAGTCGGCGGCTGCGACCGGCGTCGGCATCGTGCGCACGCAGCGCCGCGCCCTGCCCGCCCGCGAGCCGTGACGGTTCGAGCGCCGACTGGCGCCAGCCGTCTGGCGCGCCCGCGTCGACCTCGAAGATGCCCTCGGGTGCGGCGACGCGCAGCAGGCTGCGATCGCGGATGGTGACGGTGCGTCGCGCCACCACCTCGCCGCTCTTCGTGCGGCCGGCGATCTCCTCCTCGTACTCCTCGCCCTGGCGGTAGCGGTAGAAGATCCGCGAGATGGGCGCGTTGCGCCAGTCGACGATCGGCAGCCCCGGCAGCATGCGCGTCGTGTTGCCGAGCAGGATGTCGTGCTCGGTGTCGCGCTCCCGGAGCCGGAGGTGCGCGAAGTACGGCGAGCCCGCGTCGACGGCCGTCGGCCGGTCGGCGGTGCGCAGCTGGCGCAGCAGCGCCGACTGGCGGTCCCACTGCTGCACGAGCGCCGGGCGATCCTCCTCCTTGGCGCTGCGGATGGCGTCGCGCAGGTGCTCGAGCTCGCGCACCAGCGACACCTCCGACGGTGGTGCCGCGGTGGTGGTGGTGTCGAGCCGCTCCAGCACGTCCGCGAGCAGGCGCAGCTCGGCGTCGACCAGCGGGTGCGTCACGGGGACCTCGGGGGCACGGTGGGAAACGGCACGACCGATGAGACCTAGCGGGCCGTGCCGTGCCGAGGCAAGCGCCGCGAGTGGACTCCCGCGGCGGGCCAGTGTACCCGGCTCGCATGCAGATCGGTGGTCGCGTCGCGCTGATCACGGGCGGCAAGCGCGTCGGCGCCGTCGTGGCGGAGGAGCTGGCGGCACGCGGGGCCGACGTCGCGCTCACCTACAACCGCTCCCGCGCCGAGGCCGAGACCACGGCGACGGCGGTGCGCGCGCTCGGGCGACGGGCCTTCGTCCGTGCCACCGACGTCCGCGACGCCGGCGCCTGCGCGGCGGCCGTCGACGACACGGTGGCGGCGCTCGGACGGCTCGACGTGCTGATCAACATGGCGTCGCTGTACGTGCAGAAGCCCTTCGACACGCTCACGGTCGCCGACTGGGACGAGCAGCTCGCGGTCGATCTGCGCGCGAGCTTCCTGTGTGCGAGAGCCGCCGTGCCACACATGCGTGACGTCGGCGGCGGCCGCATCATCAACGTCACCGACTGGGTCGCGGCGAGCGGGCGTCCGCGCTACGCCGGCTACCTGCCCTACTACGTCGCCAAGGCCGGGGTGGTGGCGCTCACCGAGGCCCTGGCGCTCGAGCTCGCCGCCGACCAGATCCTGGTCAACGCCATCGCGCCCGGACCCATCGTGGCGCCACCCGATCTCGACGCCGCCACCCGGGACGCCATCTGTAAGGCCACCCCGCTCGGCCGCTGGGGCGGCGAGATGGAGATCGCGAAGGCGGTGATCGCGCTCATCGACGGCGACTACGTCACCGGCGAGACCATCCGCGTCGACGGCGGCCGCCACCTGCGCTGAGGTCAATCCGCCACGCGCCCGACCATCACCACCGTCCGCGCGCGCACGCGCGGTGGCCGGAACCGGTAGTCCCCGTACTCGGCGTCGACGACGAAGCCGCAGTGCAGGTAGAGCAGCCGCAGCTCCTCGGGATGATAGACGTGGCTCTCGAAGTCGCTGACGTATCGGTCGGTGTGACGCTCGCGCTCGAAGCGATCGTAGACGAAACGGATGCGCGCGTGCTGCGTCACGGCGTCGTACTCCGTCGTCTTGCTGCGTAGCAGGCGCCGCCCCTGGTCGTCCTGCGTGTCGCTGTCGATCTCGACGAGCGCGCGCGCCGGGGTCCGGAGCGAGTCGGCGTAGGCCGCCAGGTCGGGCATGGGCACGTCGATCGCAAAGTATCCGGAGGGCGTGAGGTTGGCACGGGCGGCGCGCCACGTCGCCAGACGGTCCTCGCGCGTGAGGAGATGGGTGATCGAGCCACACGGCGTCACGATGACGTCGAAGGGCTCGTCGGCCCGCCACGACCGCATGTCGCCGTCGACCAGCCGCACCCGCTCCTGCACGGCGGCGGGAAGCCCCGCCCGCCGGCGCTCGGCCTCCTGCCGCATCGGTGCCGCCGGCTCGAGACCGACGACGTCGAACCCGATCCGCGCCCCCAGCTCCGCCAACGGGAACGTGACGCGGCCGCTGCCACAGGCCAGCTCGAGCACGCGACGCGGCCGCAACCGTTCCACCAGGGCGACGTGGAACGCGACGTCGGCGTCGTCGCCCTCGTGCTCGAGGTCGTAGTCCCCGGGCCGTTCGTAGATCTGCTGCTCCGCCATCCAGGTGGAGGCTAGCAGCGGGCGTGCCAGCGACGGGACGCGGCGGCTGCGAGCGAAGAACCGCCGGCGCCACGATCGACGCCGGCGGTTTGTAGAGTTGGTGCGTCGATCAGGCCGCGAGCTGGACGCCGTCCGGCTCGAGGGCGAGGCTCAGCACCTCGTCGATGCTGACGACCGGGTGGAATCGCATCTGCGCGCGGACGTCGGCCGGCACGTCGTCGAGGTCGCCCCGGTTGCGCTCGGGGAGGATGACGTCGGTGAGCCCCGCCGCGTGCGCGGCCAGGACCTTCTGCTTGAGCCCGCCGATCGGCAGCACGCGGCCCTGCAGCGTGACCTCGCCGGTCATGCCGACCGTGTGCTTCACCGGGCGTCCGGTCAGGAGCGACGCCAGGGCGGTGATCATGGTGACGCCGGCACTGGGACCGTCCTTCGGGATGGCGCCGGCGGGCACGTGGACGTGGAAGTCGCGGTCGGTGAAGGCATCAGCCGGGATGTCGAGCCCGGTCGCGTGCCCGCGCAGCCAGGTGAGGGCGATGCGCGCCGACTCCTTCATGACGTCGCCGAGCTGGCCCGTGAGCACGAGTCCCTGCTTGCCCGGCATGGACGCCGCTTCGACGAAGAGCACGTCCCCGCCGACGCCGGTGACGGCGAGCCCGGTGGCCACCCCGGGCACCGCCGTGCGGATGGCGGCCTCCTGGAAGACCTTCTGGCGCCCGAGGGCGTCGCGCACGAGGGCGATGTCGATCGTGACCGGTGGGGTGACGGTGCCCGACGCGACCTTGGTGGCCGTCTTGCGGAGCACGGTGCCGAGCTCGCGCTCGAGCTGCCGCACGCCGGCTTCGTGGGTGTACTCGGTGACGATGGTCTGCAGCACGGCGTCGTCGATCGTCACCTCGTCGGGTCGCAGCCCGTTGCGCTCGATCTGCCGCGGCCAGAGGTAGCCGCGCGCGATCGACCGCTTCTCGGCCGTGGTGTAGCCGTCGAAGCGGATGATCTCCATGCGGTCGCGCAGCGGGCCGGGGATGCTGTCGGCCACGTTGGCGGTGGCGATGAAGAGCACCTGGGAGAGGTCGAGCTCGACGTCGAGGTAGTGGTCGCGGAACGAGTGGTTCTGCGCCGGGTCGAGCACCTCGAGCAGCGCGGACGACGGATCGCCGCGCCAGTCGGCGCCGATCTTGTCGACCTCGTCGAGCATGATGACCGGATTCATGGTGCCGGCGTCACGCAGCGCCCGCACCAGACGGCCGGGCATGGCCCCGATGTAGGTGCGGCGGTGACCGCGGATCTCGGCCTCGTCGCGCACGCCGCCGAGCGACATGCGGACGAACTTCCGGCCCGTCGCCCGGGCGATGGACTCGCCGATGGACGTCTTGCCGGTTCCGGGAGGACCGATGAGCGTCAGGATGGCGCCCGAGCGCCGATCGTCGGGCACGCCGCGATCCGCGCGCAGCTTGCGGACGGCGAGGTACTCGGTGATGCGGGCCTTGACGTCGTCGAGGCCGGCGTGGTCGGCGTCGAGCACGGTGCGCGCCGCCACGGGATCGAGCGTGTCCTCGGACCGCTTCGACCACGGCACCGCCACCAACCAGTCGAGGTAGGTGCGGATCATCGACGACTCGCCACTCTGCTCGCCCATGCGCTCGAAGCGTCCGAGCTCGCGCTCGGCGTGGATGCGCACGTCCTCCGGCATGCCGGCGTCGGCGATCTTGCGGCGGTACTCCTCGACGACGGAGCCGTCGTCCTCGTCGAGCTCCTTGCGGATCGAGTCCATCTGCTTGCGCAGGAAGTACTCGCGCTGCTGCTTCTGCGTGCCCGACTCGACGTCGTCACGGATGCGCTTGCGCACCTGCAGCTCGGCCAGGCGGTCGCGCTGCAGCTGGAGGGCCAGCTTGAGCCGCTCGACGACGTCGAGCGCCTCGAGCACGGTGGCCTTCTGGGTGAAGCTCAGGTCGGGGGAGTAGCCCGAGGTGTCGGCGAGGGCGCCGGGCTCGGTGATCGAGCGCAGGAACGCGCTGACGCGGCCGTCGTCGCCCCGCAGCTCGAGGATCTCCTCGACCACGGCGCGGTACTCGCGCTCGAGCTCGCGGGTGGCTTCGGCGGGCGGGGTGACGTCGGGCTTCTCCTCGACGTCGACGCGCAGCTCGCCGTCGAGCCCCGCGCTGGCGGCACCGGCCACGCCGCGGACCCGACCCAGGAGGGAGACAGCCGCGATGCCGCGGCGGCCGCCGGCACGGACGGTGTCGGTGACCTCGGCGACGACGCCCACGCTGGCGTAGGCCGACTCGTGCTTCGGAACCAGGAACACCTGGCGCTCGGCGCCCAGGTCGAGGGGCAGCGTGACCTGCATGCCCGGAAAGACGACGGTGTCATCGAGAGGAATCAATCGCAGGCTGGTCATGGTCGGCCATCTGCGTCCGATCGATGGGATGTCAACCTTTCGCCGGTCCGCGGGGGTACGCCTCGACCGGCTCGGTGGCCTCCTCGACGGTGAGCGGCGGGCGTTCCACGAAGGGCTCCCGGCGTACCGGACAGGCGCCGACGTCGCAGTGGACGCAGAGCGCACGGCGGCACGGATCGGTGTGGAAGACGATCTCGCCCTCGATGGCGCAGTCCTGGATGACGCGGGCGGCGAATGCGTCCGAGGCGTCGTGCGCCTGATCGACGGTCCAGAACTCGGGCACGATGAGGTGCGCATCGACGTGGGTGAACCGCCCCGCCCGGATCGCCCGCAGACAGTGGATGCGGATGATGCCCTCCGTCCGCACGCTGTCGAACGCCCGCACCAGGCGGCCGATCAGGGTGCCGTCCTCCTCGTCGAGCAGGCCGCCGGCGGCGGTGCGCACCAGACGGACACCCGTCACCGCCAGGTTCAGGCCGAGGACGATCGCCACCGCCGGGTCGAGCCAGTCGAGCCCGGTGACGCGCACGAGCACGAGCCCCGTCACCACGCCGGCGCTGGTCCAGAAGTCGGAGAGCACGTGCTGGCCGTCGGCCACCAGGATGAGGGAGGTGACGCGACGACCGGTGCTGACGAGGTACCAGCCGAGCGCGGCGTTGATCAGGCCGGCGCCCGCCGTGAGCGCGACGCCGACGCCGACGTCGCCGACCTCGGGGCCGTGCAGCAGGTCGCGGATGGCGTACGCCAGGATCAGGAACGCCGCGAAGGCGATCAGGCCACCCTCGAAGACGGCGCTGAAGTACTCGATCTTGCCATGCCCGTAGGGATGACCGCGGTCGGCGGGCCGGCCGGCGAAGACGAGGCTCCCGAGCGCGAACAACGCCGCCATGACGTTGATGATCGACTCGAGCGCGTCGGACAGCACCGCTGCCGAACCCGTCCACAGGTACGCGGCGTACTTGACGGCGAGCAGCGCCACACCGACCACGAGCGACAGCAGCCCCGCCCGCAACCGCACCGCTTCTTCGCGGGTCTCCGCCATGCGGGTCAGCGCCGTGCGGGGGTGAAGGTGATGGGCACGCGGCTGAAGCCGCGCACGTTGGCGGAGTGCACGCGCTCGAGACCGCCCTCGTCGACGACGTAGTCCGGCATGCGGGCGTGCACCTCCTCGAGGGCGACGCGGCCTTCGAGGCGCGCCAGCGAGGCGCCGAGGCAGACGTGGATGCCGTGGCCGAAGTGCAGGAGCTGCTCGGGACGGCGGCGGACGTCGAAGGCATCGGGGCGCTCGAAGACGCGCTCGTCGCGGTTGCCGGCGCCGATCAGCAGCAGCACCTTGCGCCCGGCCTCGAGACGGCAGCCGTGCAGCTCGATGTCGCGCACCAGCGAGCGCGCGATCATCTGCGTCGAGTTGTCGTAGCGCAGCACCTCCTCGACCGCCCCGGCGATGAGGCCCGGGTCTTCGAGCACCGCCGCGCGCTGCGCGGGATGGCGGTGCAGCAGCGTGATGGCGTTGCCCAGCATCTTGGTGGTGGTCTCGTTGCCGGCGATGACGAGCAGGAAGCAGAAGCCGATGATCTCGGCGTCCGTCAGCCGTTCCCCGTCCACCTCGGCGGCGATCAGGTCGCTGATCATGCCGGGGCCGGGCTGACGGCGGCGCTGCGCGATGTCGGTGGCGAAGTAGCGGGCCATGTTGGCGGCGCCGGCGCGGCCCGCCTCGGGGATGTCGCGCTGGTTCTCCTCGCGGTGCAGCAGCGCGTCGGACCAGCCACGCAGCATGTCGCGGTCGGCCTCGGGCACGCCCAGCATGGCGCTGATGACGTCCATCGGCAGCTTGGCCGCGAAGTCCTGCACGATGTCGCAGGCGCCGCGCTCGAGCAGCGGCTCGAGATACGTGAGCGCCAGGCCGCGGACGTCGGGCTCCATCATCGCCACCCGGCGCGGCGTGAACACCTTGCTCACCAGACGGCGCAGCTTCGCCTGCCGGGGCGGGTCCATCGAGATGATCATGGGCGGCGTCGAGCCGCTCGACTGCTCGAGCGCGGGGCCACCCGTCGACGAGTACGTCTCCCAGTCCTGCAGGCCCGTCTGCACGTCCTGGAAGCGCGACAGCGCCCAGAAGCCGAGACGCTCGTTCCAGTAGGCCGGCGCCTCGTCGCGCAGCCGGCGATACGTCGGATACGGGTCCTCGTGGATCGCGTAGGCGTACGGGTCGTATTCCAGGTCCGCAGGCTGCGTCATGCCGGGATCATGGCAGGCCGGGCGTCGTGGCCTCAAGGGTCGGCCGCGTCCCGGCTTGCAGAAGCGGCGCCAACCCGCCAGCGTACAGCGCATGAATCCGCGGCAGCTCCCGCGCCAGACGCTCTCGATCGGCTACTTCGTCCTCGTGGCCGCGATCCTCTTCACCGTGCAGTCGTTCTTCGTCCCCAAGGTGACGGAGCTGTCCTACTCCGACTTCAAGAAGCGGCTCGGCGAGGGACGCATCCACGAGGTCGTCATCTCCGACTCGTTGATCCGCGGCCAGCTCTCCCCCGAGAAGGGCGAGCCGGTGCCGTTCGTGACGGTGCGCGTCTCCGACGACGCCCTGGTGCCCGACCTCGAGAAGAACGGCGTCACGTTCGAAGGCCAGTACGAGAGCCCCTTCCTGAACGCGATCGTGTCCTGGGTGCTGCCGGCGCTGGTCTTCGTCGGCATCTGGGCGTTCGCCATGCGACGCATGGGGCCGGGCGCCGGCGTGATGGCGTTCGGGAAGAGCCGCGCCAAGATCTACGCCGAGAAGGAGACCGGCGTCATGTTCCGCGACGTCGCCGGGCAGGACGAGGCCAAGGAGGAGCTGGCCGAGATCATCTCCTTCCTGAAGGAGCCGGAGCGCTACCGCGCCATCGGCGGCAAGCTGCCGAAGGGCGTCCTCCTCGTCGGACCGCCCGGCACCGGCAAGACGTTGCTCGCGAAGGCGGTCGCCGGCGAGGCCAGCGTGCCCTTCTTCTCGATCAGCGGCTCGGAGTTCGTCGAGCTGTTCGTCGGCATGGGCGCCGCCCGCGTCCGCGACATGTTCGCGCAGGCCGAGGCCAAGGCGCCGTGCATCGTCTTCATCGACGAGCTCGACGCCCTCGGGAAGGCGCGCGGCTTCGGCGGCATGGGCGGCCACGACGAGCGCGAGAACACGCTGAACCAGCTCCTCGTCGAGATGGACGGCTTCGACAGCACGAAGGGCGTCATCATCATCGCCGCCACCAACCGCCCCGAGGTGCTCGACCCCGCCCTGCTCCGTGCCGGCCGCTTCGACCGTCAGGTGCTGGTCGATCGTCCCGACCGCGAGGGCCGCGAGGCCATCCTGCGCGTGCACGCGCAGGGCGTGAAGCTCGGCCCCGACGTCGATCTCAAGGTGGTGGCGCAGCGTACCCCCGGCTTCGTCGGCGCCGACCTCGCCAACCTGATCAACGAGGCCGCGCTGCTCGCCACCCGCAAGGGCCGCCAGCAGGTGACGATGGCGGACATCGACGAGGCGGTCGATCGCGTCGTCGCCGGCCTGCAGAAGAAGAACCGCCTCATCAACGCCGACGAGCGCCGCATCGTCGCGTACCACGAGACCGGGCACGCGCTGGTGGCGGCGCTCACGCCCGGCGCCGACAAGGTGCACAAGATCTCGATCATCCCGCGCGGTGTCGCGGCGCTCGGCTACACCCAGCAGCTGCCGACGGAAGACCGCTACCTGATGACGCGCAAAGAGCTCGAGGCCAAGATCGACGTGCTCTTCGGCGGACGCGCCGCGGAGCAGGTCGTCTTCAACGAGGTGTCGACCGGCGCCCACAACGACCTGCAGCGGGCGACCGACATCGTGCGCTCGATGGTGCTCGAGTACGGCATGGGCGAGACGCTCGGCCCGATGACGTACCCGCGCCAGCGCGGCCCGGGCTTCCTCGGGAGCGGCGGCCCCGCATGGCCGGAGCAACGGGAGTACAGCGAGGCGACCGCGCAGCTCCTCGATCAGGAGACGCGACGGATCACCGAGGACCGCATGGCCCGGGTGCTGGCGTTGCTCACCGAGCACCGGGCCGTCCTCGACCGCGTCGCGGCCATCCTTCTGGAGAAGGAGGTCATCGAGGCCGAGGAGTTCGAGACGATCGTCAAGGCCGACGGCACCGGGCGCCACGTCGCCTGACGCCGCCCGGTACGGTCGCTACTCGGCGGCCGGTGCTTCGTCGGCGGCGGGCGCTTCGACCGGCGCCTCGACGGCGGCGGGCGGCGGCGCCTCGACGACCGGGGCCTTGGCCTTCTGGGCCTGGCTGCCGGCCATGACCAGCTCGCGCTTCAAACGGCGCTGGCCACGCTTCAGCTTCTTGCGGGCGGTGCGGTAGCGCGGATCCGACTTCTTGACGGCGCCGTCGGTGGTGGCGGCGGTCCGGGCCGTCTCGACGCGCTTCTCGCGACGCGCGATCAGGTCGACCAGGGGCTTCAGGCGGGGCACGTCGTCGACCTTGGGCAGGGCGACCGCGACTTTTTCCTTCTTGGCCATAAGGGTCCGCGTTGTAGCAGTGCCCGCCCCCGAGGGAAACCCATCGCCACGTCTGCTATGACCCCCCCGGTGCGCTCCCCCCGCCAGGTCTGCGACCGCTGCCGCCGTCCGGTCTCGGCGTGCTGGTGCGCCAACCTGACCACCGTCCCGAGCGCCACCCGCATCGTCTTCCTGCAGCACCCCCGCGAGCGACGCCGGGCGGTCGGGACCTGCCGCATGGCCCACCTCTGCCTGCCCAACTCCGAGCTGCACGAGGGCGTCCGGCTCGACGAGCATCCCCGGGTGGCCGAGCTGGCGGCCCTGGGCGCCGCGGTCCTGTTCCCCGGCGGCGACGCCGTCGACCCCCTGGCCCTGCCCGGCGGACCCCCGCGCCACCTGATCGTCCTCGACGGGACGTGGATCGAGGCCCGCAAGCTGCTGGCGCGAAGCGAACGGCTGCGCGCCCTCCCCCGCATCGGCTTCACGCCCAGGGAGCCCGGCCGCTACCGCATCCGGCGCGAGCCCAAGCCGCATTGCCTCTCCACCATCGAGGCCGTGGTCGAGGTGCTCGGCCGACTCGAGGGCGACGGCGACCGCTTCCGCCCGCTGCTGCGGGTCTTCGACGACATGGTCGAGACGCAGCTCCGGCACGCCACCGGCACCCCGGTCCCGTACCGGCGCCGGAACGCCGGCGTCAGCCCCGCCGTCGCCGTCCGCACCGAGTTGACCGCGATCTGGGACCGTCTGGTCCTGGTCCACGGCGAGGCGAACGCGCAGCCGCAGGACGTCGAACGACGCGGGCTCGCCGAGCTGGTGCATCTGGTCGCCATCCGCCCGGCGACCGGCGAGCGCTTCGTCTCGGTGCTGGCGCCGCGCCACCCGCTCTCACGGGTCGCGCCGCGCCATCTCGACATGCCCGAAGCGGCGTTCCTCGGCGGCGAGACCGTCGCCGGCATGATGGCGCGGTGGGATGCGTTCCGCCGGCCCGACGACGTCCTCGGCACCTGGGGTCGCTACACCATCGAGCTCCTGCGCGCCGAGGGCGACCCCGCAACCCCGGTGGTCGACGTGAAGGCGCGCGCGGCGCGCGCCTTCGGACATGCCACCGGCGGCAGCGACGCCGCCGCGGCGTCACTCGGGTCGCCGGTGCCGCCACCGTGGACCGAGGGGCGCGCCGGCCTGCGCATCGCCGCACTCGAAGCCGTCGTGCGCGGCCTCGCCGAGCGCTAGACGCGCTCGATCAAGAGGCTCTGCAGCGCGCGGCCGATGGTGCCGCGCTCGTCCCAGAGCCCGCTCTCGGCGAGACCGACGCCGTGCGGCTGCACCCACGTCCTGGCGTCGAGACACACCCACTCCCCGATCGGGTAGCGGTGCAGGTAGATCGTGAGATCGGGATTGATGAACTGCCAGCCGTCGTTGCGCGACAGCACCCAGCTGATGCCGTTGCCGAAGTCGGCGGCCGCGGCGACGCGACAGAGCGGCGACGGCGCCTCGCCCGCGACGACGGGTACCCGCAGTCGGACCCAGTCGGTCGACGGCCCGGGGCCCGCGAAGCTGCCGGCGACGAAGCGATGCTCGACGGCGTGGCTGTGGTACGCGCGCCCCCAGTCGACGCTCTTCTCCCACGGTGGCAGGCTGGCGCCGCCCGACGTCGGTCCGGCAGGCGGCGTGCCCTGGTCGATGCCGTCGGGCAGCGGCAGGTCGGCGCGACGGATGCGCAGCCCGACGGCCCGCGCGACGTCGGTGTCGCCGTGGCGCAACGTCGCCTCGACGAGCTGCACCTTCCGTCCCGGCCGCGCCCAGCGCGTCGCCAGCGCGAGCCGTGCGATCGGCACCGGGCGCAGCAGCTCGATGGTGAGCCGGGCCACGTGCATCGTCTCGCCGCCCTCGAAGCCCTCGATCGCGCGCGCCAGCAGCGCCGCCGGCGCACCGCCGTGCTGCGCATCGGGGCTCCAGGGCCCCCGCGCGAGCTCGGTCGGCTGGAAGTGGTCGCCGTCGGGGAGGAACAGGGCGTCGGACATCGGGCGATAGAGCGGGAGCCGCGGGGCTTGGTCAAGCGCGATGCAGGCTGCATAAGGGGCGGATGTCGGAGCCCCTGCTGCACACCGAGATCACGGACGGCATCGCCACCTTCACCCTGAACCGGCCGCAGGCGATGAACGCCCTGTCGCGCGCGCTGCGCGCCGCGGTCACGCAGGCGTTCATCGACGTCGCCCGCGATCCCGACGTCCGTGTCGTCATCCTCACCGGCGCGGGGCGCGCCTTCTGCGCCGGCCTCGACCTGAAGGAGCTCGGCGGCGAGACCAGCGACAGCTCGGCGATCGCATCCGCCGTCGGCGGCAACGACATGATCGCCACGATCCGCGCCTGCCCGCAGCCGATCATCGGCGCCATCAACGGCTTCGCCATCACCGGCGGCTTCGAGCTGGCGCTGGCGTGCGACCTCCTGATCGCGTCCACCGAGGCCCGCTTCGCCGACACCCATGCGCGCGTCGGCATCCTGCCCGGTTGGGGGCTCAGCCAGATCCTGCCGCGCGTGATCGGCCTGTATCGCGCCCGGGAGCTGTCGCTCACCGGAAACTACCTCGGCGCCGAGCAGGCCGCCGCCTGGGGGCTCGTGAGCCGCGTCGTCCCGCCCGCCGAGCTGCTGCCGACCTGCCAGGCGCTCGCGCGCGACATGCTGTCGTGCGACCCGGCGTCGCTGCGCGGCTACAAGCGCGTCATCAACGACGGCTTCGCCGCGACCTTCGCCGACGGGCTGCGGATCGAGGCCGAGGCCAACCGTGCCCACGCGCGCGGACTCACCCCGGAGGCGATCGCCGCCCGACGCCAGGACGTCCAGGCGCGCGGCCGCAGCCAGAGCACGAGGAGCTGAGCATGATCGAGCTGACGATGACGGCGCCGGGCAAGAACGCCCTCAGCACCGCGCTCATGACCGACATCCTGGCGCGCGTGCGCGCCGCCGGCGGCGAGCCGCTGCTCGTCACCGGCGCCGGCGACGCCTTCTCCGCCGGGCTCAACCTGAAGGAGGTCGCCGAGCTCGACCTCGAGGGCATGCGCCACTTCCTCGAGCTGCTCGAAGCGATGGTCGAGGCGCTCTACGAGTATCCCGGACCGACGGTCGCCGCCGTCAACGGCCACGCCATCGCCGGCGGCTGCGTCGTCGCGCTGTGCTGCGACCTGCGCGTCGCGACGCGCGCGCCGCAGACGCGCATCGGGCTGAACGAGGTCGCGCTCGGCGTGCAGTTCCCGCCGAAGGTGCTGGCGATGGTCCGTCGCCGCGTGCCGCCGCGCTCGCTCGAGCGCGTCGTGCTCGAAGCCGGGCTGCACGATCCGGAGACGTCGATCATGCTCGGCCTGGTCGACGAGCTCGCCGACGATTGCACGGCGGTCGCGCGCACGCGGCTCGAGCGCCTCGCGGCGCATCCGCGCGCCGGCTACATCGCCACCAAGCAGGCGTTGCGCGGCGGCGCGCTCGCCCTGACGCCGGCGCAGGAGCGCGCCTTCCACGACGAGCTGGTGCCGAGCTGGGTGGCCCCCGACGCGAAGGAGCGGATGCGCGCGGTGTTCGCGCGGAAGTGACACCGAATCTTAACGTCTGACGCCTTGCGAGCGGCGGCGGCCGCATGAAACACGACGCCGCCATGAGCATGCGGCGCATCATCGTAGGCGGTCTGATCCTGAGCCTCGGCGCGAGCGGATGCACCGCGCTGCGCGAGCATCCGACGGCGTGTCGCGTGACCGGCGCCGCCATCGGTGCGGTCATCGGCGGCGTCGGCGCGGGTGTGGCCGTGGGCCAGATCGACACCGACGGCAACAACCACGCCGCGGCCACGGGGCTGTCGGCAGCGGCCGGCGCGGCGGTCGGTGCTCTCGCCGGTCTGCTCGTCAGCAAGTACACCTGCGAGGTCGAGCCGCCCCCGCCGCCTGCGCCCGCCCCGCCGCCCGCGCCGCCCCCACCCGCGGCCGGGACGAAGATCCTGACCCTCGAAGCCGCGCACTTCGCCTTCGACCGCTACGACCTGACGCCCGCGGGCGAGGCCAAGGTCGACGACGCCGTGAAGATACTGCGCGAGAGCCCGGCCATCCGCGTCACCGTCGACGGCTACACCGACGCCATCGGGAGCGAGGCCTACAATCTGCGCCTCTCCGAGCGCCGCGCGACCACGGTGCGCGACTACCTCGTGGCGCACGGCATCGACGCGGGACGCATCACCGCGCGCGGCTTCGGCAAGAGCAACCCCGTCGCCAGCAACGCGACGGCGGAGGGCCGCGCGCAGAACCGGCGCGTCGACATCGTCGTGCAGTGAGTCGTCCGGCATGGCGACCGCGGAGCGCGTTTGCTAGGGAACGCCCATGCCCGATCTCGCCGTCCTCGACGCCACCGCGCAGGCCGACCTCGTCCGTCGTCGCGAGGTGACGCCGACGGAGCTCGTCGACGCCGCCATCGCCCGCCTCGAGCGCCTGAACCCGCAGCTCAACGCGGTGATCCACCTGGCCCTCGATCGCGCGCGCGCCGCCGCGGCGTCGGCGGACCTGCCCGATGGACCGTTCCGCGGCGTGCCCTTCCTCATGAAGGACATCGGCGGCGCCGAGGCCGGGCAGCCCTACCACGCCGGCATGCGCTTCCTGAAGGAGGCTGGCTGGAAGGAAACCGTCGACGCTTACCTCACGCAGCGCTTCCGCGGCGCCGGCCTGATCTCGCTCGGCCGCACCAGCACGCCCGAGCTGGCGCTGCTGCCGACGACGGAGCCCGCCGCGTACGGGGCCACCCGCAATCCGTGGAACCTGCGCCACAGCGCCGGCGGCTCGAGCGGCGGCTCGGCGGCGGCCGTGGCCGCCGGCATCGTCCCCGCCGCGCATGCGAGCGACGGCGGCGGCTCGATCCGCGGACCGGCGAGCATGTGCGGGCTCGTGGGCCTCAAGCCGACGCGCGGCCGCTGCTCCTTCGGTCCCGGCCTCGGCGAGCGCTGGAGCGGCTTCTCGGCGGAGTTCGTCGTCACGCGCTCGGTGCGCGACACGGCGGCGCTGCTCGACGTCGCCGCCGGACCCATGCCCGGCGACCCGTACTTCGCACCGCCGCCGGCACAGCCGTTCG
Source organism: uncultured Binatia bacterium (SeqCode) (assembly GCA_964404165.1). Lineage (GTDB taxonomy): Bacteria > Desulfobacterota > Binatia > DP-6 > DP-6 > DASYLJ01. The sequence goes on from CAYOIZ010000049.1 coordinate 23,275, forward strand.
CTACGCTGGCGCGCATCGCCCCCGGCCGGCTGCGCATCGGCGTCCTGCACGGCGGACCACGCGGCCTGCCGCTGCACGCGGAGTGCGCCGCCGCCGTCCAGGGGGCGGCGCGCCTGCTGCGCGACCTCGGGCACGAGGTCACCGACGAGTACCCCGACGCGCTCGACGACCACGAGCACGTCATGGCCTATGTCGGGGTGGTGGCGGCGAACGTCGCCCGCGCCCTCGAATCGTGGGGGCAGAAGGTGGGACGCCCCGTCGGTCCCGACGACGTCGAGTACCTCACCTGGACCATGGCCGATCGCGGCCGCGGCATCACCGCCGCCGACCACCTCGCCAACATCGAATTCGTGCATTCCTTCGGCCGCCGTCTCGCCGCGTGGTGGGAGGGCGGCTACGACCTGCTCGTCACCGCCACGCAGGCGGCGACGCCGCCCGAGATCGGCGTCCTCACCTCCACCGCCGACGAGCCGCTGCGTGCGCTCATGCTGTCGGCGCCCTACGGCGCCTGCACCCTGCCCTTCAATCTGTCGGGCCAGCCCGCCGTGTCGCTGCCGCTGCACTGGACGGCCGACGGGCTGCCGATCGGCGTCCAGCTGATCGCGCCGTACGCGCGCGAGGATCTGCTGCTGCAGGCCTCGATGCAGCTCGAGCAGGCGGCACCATGGTCGCAGCGGAAGCCCCCGATCCACGGCTGAGCACACCACGCATCTGCCATAGGCTCCGTGCGCGCGCGCGACCTGCTCGCGCCCGTGCAGTGCAGCCTACGACGCAACTCAGCATTCGCGCGTGCCAGCGGCGGCACATGCCTTGCTCCTCCCCGCCCCATGCTGACGCGCCTGCGCTCTCTTCTCGCCGTGGCCGCCCTGATCGCGGCCCCGCTGGCGGCACACGCCGCCGACGCCATCCCGCTCTACCTCGCCCCGGGATCCGGCGGCATCGACGTACTCTCGCCGACCGCCCCCACGGGCACGAACGAGACCGAGCACGAGGTGCAGCTGCTCATCGACGCGGGCGCCAGCTTCGGCGTCTTCCAGAGCGCCGCCGCCACCGGCGGCGGTACCGTGAACCGCGGCGGCGGCACGGCCACCCTGTGGCTCTACTCGAACCTCGCCACGCCCAGCGCCTGCCTCGAGGTCACGGTCTCGCTGGCCCGTGTGCGTGGCGCAGCCGTCACGCCCATCGGCAGCGGCTCGGCGTTCGTCGCCACCATCCCGAAGGGCTCCGGCGGCCTCAACACGCCGTACCTGATCCCGTACAGCGTCACCGCCCCGCTCGCCGATCGCACCATCGTCACCGGCGACAAGCTCGCCGCCGAGATCTACATCCAGAACGACTGCGGCGTGAAGCGCACGCCGCATCTCGTGTTCGCCGACGTCGCGCAGCCGTCCAACCTGAGCGGCACCGACAACTGTCCGAACGTCGTCAACCCCGATCAGCTCGACACCGACGACGACGGCATCGGCGACGCGTGCGACAGCTGTCCGCTGGTCTCCAACCCGGACGGCACCGACAGCGACGCCGACGGCGTCGCGAACGCGTGCGACGTCTGCCCCACGGTTCCGGATCCGATGCAGCTCGACGGCGACGGTGACGGCGCCGGCGACGCCTGCGACGTCTGCCCCGCGGTCTCCGACCCGGCCCAGCTCGACTCCGACGGCGACCTGCGCGGCAACGCCTGCGACAACTGCCCCGCCATCGCCAACCCCACCCAGACCGATACCGACGGCGACGGCGTCGGCAACGTCTGCGACAACTGCGCCGGCATCGTGAACCCGCTGCAGACCGACGGCGACGGCGACACCAGCGGCGACGTCTGCGACAACTGCGACGCGGTGGCCAACAACGATCAGACCGACGGCGACGGCGACGGACCCGGCAACGCCTGTGACGTCTGCCCCGCGCTCAGCAACCCGGCGCAGATCGACGTCGACCACGACGGCCGCGGCGACGAGTGCGACATCTGCCCGCGCATCCCGAACCCCGACCAGGCCGATGTCGACGCCGACGGCGTCGGTGACGCCTGCCAGTGCCACGACCCGCTCCCGGGCCGCTGCATCACCGGTGGCGGCTCGCCCGAGACCGACTGCCTCGCCGAAGTGCTCGCCGTGCCGGTGCCGCCGCTCGACACCCGCACCAACACGCCGACGCGCAAGGTCCGCTGCGTCGACGGCGATCCCACCTGCGACGGCGACGGCGTACGCGACAACGGCTGCACGTTCCTGGTGTCGCTGTGCGTGAACAACGACGACCCGCGCCTCGTGTGCTCGTCGCTGGGCGTGGTCTCGCTCATCACCACGCCGGTGGAGCTCGGGGCCCAGGCCGTGACCGAGCTGCCGCTCCTCACCGAGAAGTGCTACGACGCGCAGGAGCTGCGCGTGCCGCTCAAGCTGCGCGGCACGCGATTCAGCAAGGGCGTCGCCCGCGTCAAGGTGAAGGCCCGTGCCACCAGCGCGGGTGGCGGCAAGACCGACGCCGACTCGCTGACGTTCACCTGCGAACCGGCGCTCTGACCAACCCTGCGATCACGGGGCAGGCGGCGGCGTCGCCGTCTGCCCCAGCAGGATCGCCCGGCGCTGCTCGCGGAACCACCGGCTGAGCTCACGGCGCTGGTCCCGGCGCTGCGCGGTGGTGGCGTCGTCCTGCCCGCCCCGGAGCGCCTCGAGACGCTGGCGGTACTCGGCGTTCAGCGTGCCGAGCGCATCGCGGCGCGCGGTGTCGATCTGTCCCGGCGCGCCCGGCGCGGGCGCCGCGGCCGCAGGGGCTCCCGGACGCGCGCCGGTGGGCGCGGCCGGCGCCGCGGGCACCGTGCGGGCGGTGGTCAGGGCCTCGGTGGCACGCGCGTCGGCCGCCGCGATACGCCCGTCCAGGGTCTTGAGCTCGTCCCGCAGCGCCTGCGCATCGGGAATGTCCTTCTCGGCGTTCGATATCCGCGTCTCGATCCGTCCGAGCCGGGCCTCGATCGCTTCGAGCCGCGTCTTCACCACGTCCTGCTGATCCCCGCAGCCCGTCAGCGCGCCCGCCACCAGGATCCCGACCGCCGTCATGCGCTTCACCATGCTCGACTAATGACGGGCGGTCCGGTGAGGGGCAAGCAGCCACGCCGCCAGCGCGGCGGCGACGCGGCGGCCGTCGATGGCGGCCGACACGATCCCGCCGGCGTAGCCCGCACCCTCGCCGCACGGGTACAGCCCCGGCAGGCCCGGGCTGGCGAGCGTCTCGGGATCGCGCGCGATCCGCACCGGCGAGCTGGTGCGCGTCTCCACGCCGAGCATCTGCGCCTCCGCGCCGGCGAAGCCCGGCATGCGACGATCGAACTCGCGCAGCGCGGCGCGGAGCCGCGACGTCATCCCCGGCGGCAGCACGTCCGCGAGGGCCACCGCGGTGACGCCCGGCCGGTAGCTCGTCGGCAGCGGGTCGGGCACGGACGCGCCGCCGAGAAACGCGTCGGCGCGCTGCGCGGGAACCCGGTTGCCGCCGCCGCCCGCGATCGCGGCACGTGCTTCCAGCGCTTCCTGCAGGCGGACGCCGAAGAGCGCATCGTCCTCGGGGGCCTCCGGCAGCGGACCGGCGAGATCGTCCCATCCCCACGCGGCGCCCGCGGCACCACACCAGTCCGACGGCTCCACCTGCACGACGAGCCCGGCGTTGGCGTACGGCGAGTCGCGACGGCTGAGGCTCATGCCGTTGACGACGACGCGCGCCGGGTCGGTGCTCGCCGGCACGACGAAGCCGCCGGGGCACATGCAGAAGCTGTAGACGCCGCGCCCGTCGACCTGTGCCGTCAGCTCGTAGAACGCCGCCGGCAGATCGCACGCGCCGCGCAGGCCGCCGTACTGGCGCTGGTCGAGCCACGGCTGCGGATGCTCGATGCGCACGCCCATCGAGAAGCCCTTCGCGTCGAGCCGGGCGCCGGCGCGGGCCGCCATCGCCACCGCGTCGCGCGCGCTGTGCCCGGTGGCGAGCACGACGGCGTCGGCGGCGACCGTCTCGACCACGTCGCGATCGAGATCGCGCACGCGCACGCCGCGGACCACACTCCCCTCGGTGACGATCTCCTCGACGCGCGCCGCGAAGCGCACCGCGCCGCCGGCGCGCCGGATCGTCTCGCGCAACGCCTCGACGACACGCGGCAGGCGGTTCGAGCCGACGTGCGGGCGCCAGCTCGCGATGATCTCCGACGGCGCACCGTGCGCGACGAGCGTCTCGAGCACGCCGCGGATCGTCTCCTTGCGACCCGAGCGCGTGTAGAGCTTGCCGTCGGAGTACGTGCCGGCCCCCCCCTCGCCGAAGCAGTAGTTCGAGTCGGGATCGACGGCCTGGCCACGGTTGAGCGCCGCCAGCGCATGCCGTCGCGCCTGCACGTCGCGCCCGCGCTCGAGGACCGTGACCCGCAACCCGGCGGCCAGCGCATCGAGCGCGCAGAAGAGCCCCGCCGGACCGCTGCCGACGATGACGACGTGGGGCGCCGCCGCCGGCGGGCGGGCGAGGGTCGGCGGGGTGGTGGGTGGTGCCGGCGGGACGGTCTCGCCCCGCAGCCAGACGTCCACCACGAGCCGCCAGCGACGCTCGCGACGGCGGGCATCGAACGACAGCCGGCGGAGCCGGACCGCGGCGAGCGTCTCGGGACCGACCGCCAGCGCGGCGGCGACGGCGGCGGTGAGCGCCGGCCCGTCGGTGGCGGGCGCCTCCTCCGACGGTGGCAGGGTGAGAACGACCTCGCGGGGCACGGGCGCATTGTGGCACGGCCGGCCGATCGGCTCACACGGTTGACGCATCGACGCCGGACACGCAGTGTCCCGCCCCACTGTGTCGTCCGACGCCGATTTCATCGACGTCGCCATCGTGGGCGGCGGCGCCGCCGGCCTCATGGCGGCGATCCAGGCCGGGCGTACCGATTCGCGCCGCCGCATCGTCGTCCTCGACGGCGCCGCCCGCCTCGGTGCCAAGATCCTCATCGCGGGCGGCGGCCGCTGCAACGTCACGCACGACGTCGTCGAGGCCGACGCGTTCTTCGGCAGCTCGCAGAACGCCGTCCGCAAGGTGCTGCGCCGCTTCGACGCCGCCGCGACGGTGGCGTTCTTCGCCGACCTGGGCGTCGTGCTGAAGCGCGAAGAGACCGGCAAGCTCTTCCCCACCACCGACCGCGCCCGCACCGTGCTCGACGCGTTGGTCGGCGCCGCCCGAGATGCCGGCGTCGTGCTGCGCCACCCCTGGCGCGTCGAGACGATCGCCCACGGTCCCGACGGCTTCACGCTCGCGGGACCGACGGGCACGCTCGCGGCGCGCCACCTGATCCTCGCCACCGGCGGACGCGCCGTCCCGACCACCGGCTCCGACGGCCACGGCTACGTCCTGGCGCAGCGCCTGGGACATTCGATCACGCCCCACGTCCTGCCCGCGCTGGTACCGCTGACGCTACCGCCGGGGCACATGGTGACGCAGCTCGCCGGCGTGACGGTGCCGGCGACGCTCACGGTGGAACGCGCGACCGGCAAGCGCGTCGTCGCATTCACCGACTCGACGCTGTGCACGCACCGCGGGCTGTCGGGTCCGTCGGTGCTCGACGTCAGCCGACACTGGCTGCACGCACGGATCGACGACCCCGGTGCGCGCCTCGTGGTGTCGTGGCTCCCGGGCGAGACGGTGGAATCGATCGATCGCCTGCTCGCGATGCTCGGGAAGACCAGCCCGGGCCGGCGCCTGCACGAGCTCGCGCTCCCCGAGCGGCTGGCGCGCGCGCTCTGCGTCGAGGCGGGCGTCGAGCCCGGGGCGCCCGGTCACGCGCTGACGCGCGTACAGCGTCGTGCGCTGGCCACGGCGGTGGCCGGCATGGTGCTGCCCGTCACCGGCGATCGCGGCTTCACGCACGCCGAGGCGACGGCGGGCGGCGTGCCGCTCACCGAGCTCAGGCTCGAGACGATGGCGTCACGCATCACGCCCGGCCTGCACGTCATAGGCGAGCTGTGCGACGTCGACGGCCGCATCGGCGGCTACAACTTCCAGTGGGCCTGGTCGAGCGGCTTCGTGGCGGGGACGGCGGTACGGTAGGCGCGCGGGGCGAGATCAACGCGCGTCATGTGCCTGCGCGAGCGCCTCGTGCACCTGCGCGTGCTCCGCTGTCGTCAACTGCGCCTCACCGAGGTTGAACGTCAGCTTGTCGATCGTCCCGGTGAATTTGAAGGGCACGTCATAGCGATACTCGATCAACGCCAGCGGCGTGCGGGTGTCCTGGCCGACATCGAACGTCTCGTCCTCCGGGAACGTGATCGGGGTACTGTGTTCCATGGAGTTCTTCGCCACCTGCTTGCCGTCCACGGAGAGCACCCCGGTCCCTCCCTTTCCCAACCCCGGACCGTCGGGTTTGTAGTCGAAGACGATCGTGTGCTTGCCGGACGTCAACTCCGGCCCCTCCCACGTCGTCCGCGTGAGGTCGAGGAGGTTGTAGAGGAACACCACCTTTCCCCGGCCGATGCCGAACTCGCCCTTGCTCAGGAACAGGCCATACCCGCCGAAGCGTCCGCCGTCGGTGACGATCATGCCTTCCGCGCCCCCGTCGGGGATCGTGACCTCGGCGGTGATGGTGTACGGCTTGTTGAGGATGCTCGGCGCACCGCTGTTGGGGACGCCGGTGAGCGTGCCCGTGTAGGTGAAGACCTTTCGCCCCGCCGTCAGGTTCGGCCGCGGCCCGTTCCACCGTGACAGTGAGGTGTTGTCGAGCGGCAGCACGTCGTACTTCTTCGCTTCGGCGTAGAAGAGATCCTGCATCTGCGCGAGTTTGTCCGGCATCTTGGCCGCGAGATCGTCGAACTCGGTGGGGTCCTCCGCGACGTGGTAGAGTTCCCAGCTGTACCCCGTGATCACGTCTGGCGGCGTCTTGGTGCTGAGCTCCCATGGGAGGTTGGCCGGCGTCGTGCACGCCAACCAGCCGTCGGAATAGATGGCGCGATTGCCGAGCATCTCGAAGTACTGCGTCGTGTGCCGACTCGGCGTCGCCGCGCTCGCCTTGTCCCACGTGTACGCCATGCTCACCCCTTCGATGGGGCGCTGCGTGATGCCGTTGATCGTATCGGGCGCCACGATTCCGGTGGCTTCGAGGATGGTCGGCACGATGTCGATGAGGTGGTGGAACTGTCGGCGGATGCCGCCCACGTCCTTGACGTGGCCGGGCCATGACATGGCCATGCCCTGGGACGTCCCGCCGTAGTGCGACGCCACCTGCTTCACCCACTTGAACGGGGTGCTCATCGCCCACGCCCACCCGGCCGCGAAGTGCGGGAACGTCCGCTCGGACCCCCAGAACTCGTACCAGAGGAACTGATCCTTCACCGGCACGGCGACGCCGTTGAAGGTGGTGAACTCGTTCGGCGTGCCGTTGAGCATGCCCTCTGCGCTCGCGCCGTTGTCGCCGGCGACGTAGATGATCAGCGTGTTGTCGAGCTCGCCCAGGTCTTCGACCGCCTGGATGACGCGGCCGATCTCGAAGTCCGTGTAGGCGAGGTACGCCCCGAACACGTCGGCCTGCTTGATGAACAGCTTCTTCTCCTCGAGACTGAGCGTGTCCCACGCCGGCAGCTCCTTCGGCCACGGCGTGAGCTTCGCGTTCGCGGGCATGATGCCCAGCCGCTTCTGGTTGGCGAAGATGGTGTCACGCACCGTGTTCCAGCCACCGTCGAAGAGATGCATCGCGCTGATCTTGTCGACCCACTCCTTCGTCGGATGATGGGGCGCGTGCGTGCCCCCGGGCACGTAGTAGACGAGGAACGGTTTGTCCGGAGCGATCTCCTTGAGCTGCTTCATGTACTGGATCGCCTCGTCGGCCATGGCCGTGGTGAGGTTCCAGCCCGGATGGCCCTCGAACGGATAGATCGCCGTCGTGTTGCGGAACAGGTTCGGCTGCCATTGGCTCGCGTCGCCGCCGACGAAGCCATAGAAGTATTCGAAGCCCATTCCGTTCGGCCACTGGTCGAACGGCCCGGCCTGGGTCGCCTGGTAGAAGGGCGTGTTGTGATTCTTGCCGAACCACGAGGTCGCGTACCCGTGTTCCTTCAGAATCTCACCGAGCGTCCCATTCTCCTTCCGGATGATCGAGTCGTAGCCCGGAAATCCCGTCGCGATCTCCCCGACCACGCCGAACCCGTTCGAATGATGGTTGCGCCCGGTGATGATCGCCGCGCGCGAGGGCGAGCACAGCGACGTCGAGTGGAAGTTCGTGAATCGCAGCCCGCTGTTGGCGATGCGATCCAGTGCCGGAGTCGGGACGACGCCACCGAAGGTACCCGGCGCGCCGAACCCGCTGTCGTCGGTCATGATGAGCAGCACGTTGGGCGCGCCCTTGGGCGGCACGACGGTGGGCGGCCACCAGGCTTTCGACTCCGAGGCCTTCTCCTTGATGACCCCGCCGAACGTCGGGTCCGGTGGCGGCAGTTGCTTCCCATCGATGCTGACGGTCGCACCGGGTGAGCCCGGCACACCCGTGACGGTTTGTGCGATGCAGGAAGACGCCAGCAGGACGGACGCGGCTACCACACTCCGAGTCATCATGGGTCTCATGCTGCTCCTCTCGACCCGCCGACGGCGTTCGGGTCCCTCGGCGGTTCCGTGCATCCACGGGGGCAGCGGCCCCCGTGACCTCGGCCGACATCGTCTGCGCCAGCAGCAGGGTTGCCGCGAGCAATGCATCTCCGGTGCTCACGCCCCTCGGGGGCGAACGACGCGGAGTGTATCGGAGGAGCGGCGCGGGTTCTTGCCTTAACGTGCCACCGTCCAAGACGGCTGCCGCGGCATACGCGCCACCGAGCGGACGCCGGAGCACCCCTGCATGCCTCGGCCAGGATGTGCAGGGGGCGAGCCGAACGCCACCGTCGGTCGTCGATGCTCCGGAGGGGCTAGATCCGCTCGCGCACCCACACGCCGACGCGGTCCACCGCCTGATCGGCCTCCGGCAGCAGCGGCGAGAACGCGTGCCAGACGTGGATCATTTCGTCCCAGGTCTCGAGGTCGACGGCGACGCCCGCCGCCCGCGCCACAGCGGCGAGCCGCGTCGAATCGTCGTGCAACGTCTCGCGCGTGCCGACGTGCACCAGCAGCGGCGGCAGCCCCGTCAGGTCGGCGTGGATCGGCGACGCCAGCGGCGAGCGCGGATGCGCGTCGCCGAGGTACGCCGCAGCCATCCGCAGCAGGCCGTCGCGCTGCACCATGGGATCGAGCTCGGCACGCGTCGTCATCGACTCCCCGGCTCCTTCGAGGTCCACCCAGGGCGAGATGCACACACCGGCGGCGGGGAGCGGCGCCGCGTCGTCGCGCAGCGACAGCAGCGTGGCCACGGTGAGCCCGCCGCCGGCCGAGTCGCCGGCGATCACGATGCGGTCCGGCGACACGCCCTGCCCGAGCAGCCAGCGATAGACGGCCGTGGCGTCCTCGATCGCCGCCGGGAACGGATGCTCTGGGGCGAGCCGGTAGTCGACGGCCAGCCCGCGCAGCCCCGTCGCGCTGGAGAGACGCGACACCAGGGCGCGGTGCGAGTTGATCGAGCCGATCGTGTAGCCGCCGCCGTGCAGGTAGAGCAGCGTGCCGCTTCCGGTGACGCCCTGCCCGATGATCCACTCGCACGGCACGCGGCCCACCGTGACGGGCTCACAGGTGGTGCCGTCGGGAATCGGGCTCACGGCAACCAGCTCCTCCAGGCCGCGTCGCAGGTCCGCGAACGTCGCGTTCGGGTCGACGGGTCGGCTGCGCAGCATCTGACAGACCATCTCGAGCATCTCGTTCGCCATGGGCGTCCACTGACCACGACGCACCGCCCGGGTTCAAGCGCCGGCGAGATTTTGCATTGACGCTGCACGGGAGCCGGCGTTACGTCTTCCGGCGCATGCGTAGGCTCGCCGCTCTGCTGCTGACGATGCTCGCCCTCCCCGCACTGGCGGCACCCGCGTGCCCCGACGGCCGCTTCCCGTTGGCCGGGGTCACACCCATCGGCAGCACCGGCGCCGAGGAAGCCGTCGTGCTCGCGGACGGCACCGTCGCGATCAGCGGCATCTGCCCGCCCGTGGCGGCCCACGTCACCGCCCGCAGGCGCGCCACGACGATCCGCGCGCGCTGGAAGACCTGCCCCGGCGTCCGTGGTCGCGTGAAGCTCAAGGCCCGCATCGCCGCGCCGGCCTGCGACGTGCTCCGCGGGACGATCACCACCGACCCGCGCCCGCGCAAGCGCCGCTTCGCCGCGCAGCGCGGCGGCTTCACGTACGACGTCCCGCTCGATCCACGCAGCCCGTGGCCGAAGTTCCGTCGCAACAGCGTGCAGAACGGACTGAGCCCGATCGAGCCGTCGGGCACCGGCGGTCACCTGTGGGCGTTCCAGACCGGCAAAGGCATCTTCAGCACGCCGGTCATCGACGGTGACGGCACCGTCTACATCGGCTCGGCCGACCGCACCTTCTACGCCCTCGCCGCCGACGGCAGCGTGCGCTGGCAGTTCCTCACCGGCGAGATCATCGACTCGTCGGCGCTGCTCGACGACCGCGGCCGCATCTACGTGCCGTCGGGCGACGGCCACCTCTATGCGCGCGACGCCGCCACCGGCACGCCGATCTGGACGTTCGCCGCCGACGCCGCGTCGGTGACCGGCGCCTTCATCAACTGGTTCGAGGGCAACGTCGCCATGGGGACCGACGGCACGCTCTACGTGCCGAACGACAACTTCCTCACCTACGCGCTCGACCGCGACACCACCGCGGTGCGCTGGGCCTTCCGCACGTTCGATCAGACGTGGTCGCTGCCGGCGCTGAACGCGATCACCAACCGCCTCTTCGTGGGCAACAACATCCAGCTGCTGCTGCCGAACACCTTCGCGATCGACGCCGGCACCGGCCAGGCGGCGTGGAACGCCACCGTCGACGGCACCGTCGCCGCGAGCCCCATGCTCACGGCCGACGGCGCGATGCTGGTGGGCGGCTTCGACGGCTTCCTGCGCTGCTACGACCAGGCCACCGGCGTGCCGTGCTGGACGTTCGGCGCCCGCGATCACCTCTACGCCAGTCCCGCCGCGCTGCCCGACGACACCGTCGTGCAGGCGTCCGCGGACGGCTCGGTGTACGGCCTCGACCCCGACACAGGCGCGCTGCGCTGGCAGTTCGACACGCGGGACGCCATCCGCTCGTCACCGGCGGTCGACGGGCTCGGCCGCGTCTACGTCGGCTCGGGCGAAGGTCGTCTGTTCGTGCTCAATCCCGACGGCACGCTGCGCTGGTCGATGCTGCTCATCGACGGACCGCGCGACGATCTCAACGCGTCACCCGCCCTCGGCCCGGACGCGGTCGTCATCGCGGGCGAGAGCGGCCAGGTCTTCAGCGTGCCGTACGACTGGTGCCTGCGTCCCGAGGCCGCGGCCGACGGGCGCTGCCGTCTCGGTCCCGACGAGGACCTGCCGGCCGACGGTGCGTTCCTGTCGTGGACGACGCAGTTCGGCCGCCTGCTGCCGGCGCCCCCGGCGGAGATCGAGACCAACCAGCCGATCACGTTGTCGCTGCTCGTGCGCGAACACGGCGACACGCGGCTCGCGCACATCGATACCGCCAGCGTCACCGTCACGCTCGATCCGCCGGCGCCCGTGCGCACCGAGGTCTCGGGCGACCGCAAGTTCCTCACCATCATCCCGCAGGACCGTCTCGCGGGCCCGGCGGGCGGCCCGCTGTCGGTGCACGTCGGCGGCACCTACCTGGTGGATCCCGATCGCGACGGCCTGCGCTTCAGCGGCGGCACGCCGGGCGGCACGTTCGCGAGCGACCTGACGTTCCAGGTGCGTCCCGCCGCCACCGGCGGCGCGCTGCCGCTGCCGGTCCCGTCCGCCCCCGGCGATGCCGCCGGCACGTGGGAGCTGTCGCGGCTCGCGGCCCCGCTGCCGACGATCCTGCCGAGCTACAACCAGATCGGCTTCGACTCGATCCACATGCTGCTCGGCCTCGTCGAGAGCACGGGCGACGGGCGCGCCATCGCCTGGGTCGCGGGTGCACGTCTCGCCGAGGGCGAGAACCGCACCGTCATCGACCCCGCCACGCGCGTCCTCTTCCCGCTCGAGGTGCGCCACGACGGCGGCGTGCTGACGCTGTCGAACGAGGCGGGCTTCGCGATCGAGTTCAACGCCATCCGCATCCCGTTCGAGCTCTTCCGCATCGCCACCCGCGTCGACACCACCGGCGCCGCGCTCTACAGCCCGGCCGTCAACGCCCTCACGCCGTGCGCGGGCATCACGTTCTACGGACCATTCTTCCAGGAGCTCGGCTTCTGCAACCCGATCACCGACATCCTGAACGTCTTCGGCGGCGCCGAGCTCGCCCCCCACCAGGGCGGCGTGCAGCAGGCGCCCGCGGGCGTCGGCACGGTCACCTTCGCCGCCGACGCGACCGGCATCACGGCCACGCTGGTGGGGTCGACACTCCGGGCCGACACGCAGGTCGTCGGCATCCTGCTGGTCGATCCGTCGACGAGCCGGCCCGTCGGGCTCGACTACGGCTTCACCACGGTCCGGACCGGCGCCCCGGACGGGACGCTCAGGTCGGTCCGCGTCCCGTACGATCGCGCACAGCTCCCCGACTCGGTGCGCGCCTATCTCATGGTCGACACCTACCCCGCCGTGCGCACCCTGGTTGCCATCCCGTGAGTCAGCACGGCATACGTCTTGCTCGATGACGGGCGCCGCGACGGACGCATCGCGGCGCGCATAGCGTGCCCTCCGGCACGGCGGTATCACCGCATCGCTCGAGCGTCACGAAAATGGCGGAACATCGGGATCACCTCGCCAAACGACTGCGGGCGACGTACGTCATCTGCATCGTCTCGAGCCTCGTGTTCGTGGCCGGCGATCTCCGCTGGCAGCCCGCGGACCGCCTTCCGCTGCTGCTGTCGCTGAAGACCATCCAGCTCGGCGGGCTCGTCCTCGGGTGGGGGCTCGTGCAACGCGCCCGCACCATCGCCCAGCTCCGGCTGATCGGCGTCGTCACCCTCGTCCTCATGATGGTGTGGACGGGCGCGTCGGGCGTGGTGCGCGGGGACTTCCTCACCATGACGCTCCTCGCCCTCGGCGGCTGCATCGGCGCCGCGACGTTCATCCCGTGGGGCGGCGTCGCACAGCTCTGGACGACGCTCGGCGCCGCCGTCACGCTCGCCGTGTGCGGCATGGTGCTGAACGACGACCCGTTCGCTCGCAGCGCGTATCCGTCGCTCGCCGTCGCCCTGGCGCTCGGCGGCTCGGTCTGGGTGGCGCACGAGCACGAGCAGCGGCGGCGCGAGCGCGACACCGTCGCGCGGTTGCTGGCGGGGCAGAGCCGGCTGCTCGAGATGATCGCCACAGGCGCCACCCTACCCGACGTCCTCGACGCGATCTGCCTGTTCGTCGAGGAACGCGCACCCGGCATGCTGTGCTCCATCCTGCTGCTCGACGGACGGACCCTGCGCGACGGCGCCGCGCCGTCCCTGCCAGCCGCATACCGCCAGGCCATCGACGGCGTCACCATCGGGCCCGACGTGGGCTCCTGCGGATCGGCCGCCGCGCTGTGCGTCCCGGTGATCGTCGACGACATCGCCACCGACTCGCGCTGGACGGACTTCCGCGATCTCGCCGCCACCCATCGCCTCGCCGCCTGCTGGTCGGCGCCCATCGTCACGAGCGCACGCGAGTGCCTGGGCACGCTCGCCATGTACTACCGCGAGCGGCGCACCCCCGGCGCGGACGAGTGGCAGCTCCTGCAGACGGCGGCCCACCTCGCTGGCGTCGCGATCACACGCGCACGCGGCGAGGACGCGCTGGCACGATCGCGTGCCCGGCTGGAGGACGAGTCACGCGTGTCGGCGGGTCTCGTCCGGGTCGGGCAGGAGATGATCTCGTCGCTCAACACGCCCGTCATCCTGCAGCGGCTCTGCCAGCTGACCACCGAGCTGCTCGGCTGTGACGCCAGCTCGACGGTACTGCGTGAGCCACAGGACGGCTCGTTCGTCGTACGGTCGACCCACGGCCACGACGAGGAGGCGATCATCGCGCTGCAGTCGTTGCGCATGCCCGGCGAGATGCTGGCCCCCCTGCTCGAGCACCTCGCCCAGCGACCCGCGATCCAGGTCGTCACCGCGCACCTGCCGGCCGAGGCGCAGGCCATGGGGCTGTTGCGCCAGTTCGGCATCGGCCGCTCGCTCTACGTGGCCCTGCGGCGCGGCGACGACGTCATCGGCCTCCTGAGCGCGTCGAACCGCAACGCCACGCGCGGGTTCACCACGCTCGACGAACGGCTCGCCTTCGGCATCGCCCAGTTCGCCGCCGTGGCGCTCGAGAACGCGCGCCTGGTGGAGGAGCTGCGCACCGCCACGCAGCTCAAGTCGGAGTTCGTGTCGACGATGTCGCACGAGCTGCGCACCCCGCTCAGCGTCATCATCGGCTACACCGACATGCTGAGCGACGCCGACCTCCCCGCCGACGAGCGCGTACCGCTGCTGCGCAGCGTCCATCGCCAGGGGCTCGAGCTGCTCGAGCTGATCGAGGCCACGCTCAGCCTGAACCGCCTCGACTCGGGCCGCGACGTGGTGCAGGTCGAGTCGGTCGGCGTCGCCGACCTCGTCGCGTCGCTCGCCGCCGACTACGCCGCCATGCCGCGCCCACCGGGCGCGACGCTGCGCTGGGAGCCCGCGCCCGACGCCCAGCTCCGCACCGATCCGCGCAAGCTTCGCATCGTGCTGAAGAACCTGATCGGCAACGCCCTCAAGTTCACGCCGAGCGGCAGCGTCGTGGTGTCGTGCAACGCCGACGACGAGCGCTGCACCTTCACGGTCCGCGACACGGGCGTCGGCATCAAGGCCGATCAGCTCCCCGTCATCTTCGAGATGTTCCGCCAGGGCGACGGGTCCGATTCGCGTTCGTTCAGCGGTGTCGGGCTCGGGCTCTACATCGTGAAGCGCCTGGTGACGCAGCTCGGCGGCACGCTCACCGTCGACAGCGAGCCGGGCCGCGGCAGCACGTTCTCGGTGACGATTCCGCTCGGCGACGCCGCGCGGCTCGCCGCCTCGGCGTGACTCAGCGGCAGCGTCGCGTCGTAGGCCGCACGGTCACCGTCACCGTCGTCGACGTGGGACGACGTGCCAGCGTGAGCAGCTCGGCGCACGGACGCGACGTGATGCGGGCGCCCTTCACCGTGGCGCGGTAGCCGGTCGGGTACTGCCGCTTCGGGAGCGAGATCACGGTCGGCAGGTTCCGCGGCGGCAGCGTGCCGTCGGCGGCGATGGCCGAGTACGTCATCGTGAACACCCGCGTGTCGACGTCGAACCCGAGGCTCGTCGGCGTCCCGGCCGTGGCGAGCGGGTACGGCCGCACCAGCGCCGCGAAGGCCTCCACGCTGCGCAGGTTGTCGGGACCGGCGGGATCGAGGCGACGCGCGATGATCGACTCGTTGTAGGCCCAGTCGAGCCACGGCAGCATCTGACCGTCCATCTGGCTCGCGAGCCGCGTCAGCACGACGGGGTCGATGGTGGCCCCGAACTCGGTCACGAGCGCCGGCGCACCGTCGCGGGTGGCGGCGGCGACGCCGTTGGCGAGCACACCGAGCTCTCCCGCGAGATTGGCGGCATAGGCGTGGAACGAGAGCCCGCTGCGCGGCGCCGTCCCTGGCAGGCTCGTCTGCGCCAGACCGAAGTTGAAGAGGACGAACGGCTCGCCGAACACGAGCTGATGCGACGACCGCGCCAGCACCGGGGCGCCGATCTTGTCGTGGAACGGGTGCAGGCGCTCGGCCTCGATCGCCGGGCAGCCGGGTTGCGCACACGTCGACCAGTCGGCGCCGGGCCAGGGCTCGTTCATGAGGTCGTAGCCGATGACCCACGGATTGCTCGCGAAGCGCGCCACCACGGCGTCGACGCCCTGGTGGTAGTAGTCCTGCAGGCGCGCGCCGTTCGGGCCCGGATCGTCGGCCCAGAAGTGCTCGAAGGCCCGCTGCATGGCGGGGTTCTGGATGTAGTACAGCGGGAAGACGGCGTCGGGCGGGTTGGGCAGGCCGTCGGTGATGGCGAACCAGTTCGGCAGACCGTTGCCGTTGAACATCGGCGCGAAGCCGTCCTGGTGGAAATCGAGGAGGACGAAGATGCGATGTGCCGCGAGGACGTCGACCGTCTGCGCGATGGCGTCGACGTAGGTCTCCTCGACGACGCCGGGGGTCGGCATGAGGCCCTGGAAGACGACCCCGAGCCGGACGGCGGTGAAGCCCTCGGCGGCGAGGAACGCGGCATCGTCGTCGCCGAAGCCGAACGCCGACGGATGGTACGGGGCGCTCTTCGAGACCTGGTTGAAGCCGTGCATGAGCACGACGCGGCCGAGGCTGTCCGTGAACCATCGCCCCTGCCCCGACAGCGGCGGCACGGCGCCCGTGAGGGCATCGTCCGCGCGCGCGGACGCGAGGGGAGCGAGGAGGGTCGTCGTGACGGCGAGGGCCAGGAGCCAGCGAGGCGAACGCATGCCGGCACCTTCCCGCACGGCGTCGCCGCCGGTCAACCGTCTTTCGGCTTCATCGGTCGGCTGGGAGCGCCGTGTGGAGCGTCGCAGCCCGGCCCGACCGCGTCGGGCCCCCGGCCTCCTTCATGCCGAGGAGCAACCGCATCGGCCCGAACGGCCGCACCAACAGCTGGTAGGTGGCGAGGGTCAGGGCCACGGCGCCGACCAGGACGATCGCGAATTTGGCCGCGATCCCGAGCGGCGACCCGATCACCCAGAACGCCATGCCGGCGACGGCGAGCTGGTGGAGGACGTAGACCGGGAACGCCGACTCGGCGAGCCACTGCAGCGCGGCATTCGAGACGTCGAGCCACCGCGCCGCCGCGCCGAGCACCGCCACCACCGTGCACCAGCCCGCCACGGCCGTCAGCACCAGGTTGGCGGTGCTCCATCCGCGCGCCTCGGTGACGACGAGGCCCGCATACGCCGCCAATGCCACGGCGCCGGCCCGTCCGGCTTCGCGCTGCACGCAGCGCTCGAGCAGCGGCAGGTGCGCCAGCGCGGCGCCGAGCAGGAAATAGAGGCTGTAGTAGGCGAAGTTCGCCCAGTCGTCGACGAGGTTCTGAAACCCGGGCCAGTAGGGACGCAGCGTCACCTGGACGAGCGCCAGCGGCACGATCGGCAGGTAGACGATCCCCGGCGCTGCGGTCCAGTGCGCGGGTGCGCGCCGGACGAGCCGCGCCACCAGCGGCAGATAGAGCACGCTGAAGGTGAACAGGTAGGCCAGGAACCAGAGGTGCGCCCAGGTCAGATTCTCGAAGGCGAAGTAACGCGGCAGGAACGTCAGGAAGCCGATCTCCGGGTCCGCGGGCAGGTGGCGGCCCGTCGTCGTGTAGAACTGCCCGGTGCGCAGCTCGAACCAGCGCAGCACGGGCCCGAACGCCACCAGCCCGAACGCCAGCGGCACGAGGAGCCGTGACGCCCGCTCGCGCACGAAGCCCCCGGCGCCACGCAACCGGATCGAGCCCGCCGCCGACCATCCCGCGAGCAGGAAGAAGAGCGGCATGTGCCACTGGTGGACGAAGCCGGTGAAGTAGCCGAGGCCCTCCGACAGCGCGGCGTTCTTCACGTGGTAGAACGGCCGCACGTCGAACACTTTCGCCGTGTGGAAGGCGAAGAGCAGATAGGTCGCGAGCACGCGGAGCCAGTCGATGTCGTGGCGGCGGGTGGCGGCCATGGGTCATCCCTCCTTCGCGAGCGCGTGGACCAGCATGTCCACGGTGGTGGATTCGGCGACGTCGTCGGCGACGCCGGTGGAGTCGGCATCGCCGTGCCGGTGCATCGCCATCCACGCGATCGTCTCGTTGACGAGCCGAGCGGCCGCGGTGACGTCGGGCACGCGGCGCAGGTGGCCCGCGGCGATGCGCGCACGGAGGTAGCGCTCGATCCGCGCCAGGTATTCCCGCCGCATGCCGTGGTAGAACAGCGCCGCCAGCTCCGGCCACTCGACCGCCGAGCGCTCCAGCAGGACGATGCCCTCGCGATTGTCGGCGACGCTGCGGTAGAGGTCGCGCACGACGGCTTCGAGCTCGCCACGCGCATCGGTGACGCGCTTGCGTGCCAACGCCGCCTCCAGCGCGGGAACCCGGAGCTCGTCGACGAGGCGGCGCCGCAGCAGCCCGAGCGTGGCGCCCGGCGCCGGCGTCCGCACCGGCAACGCCACCGCCCCGGATCCGCCGGCCGCGAAGCCGCGCTCGACCAACAGATGGAAGAGCGCCTCCTTGCTCTCGACGTAGTTGTAGACGGTGCCCGCCGACACGCCCATTTCGCGTGCGACGTCGGCCATCTGGGTGCGACGGTATCCGCAGCGGGAGAAGACGCGGATCGCGGCGCGGACCAGGTCGTCGAGACGGCCGGCCCGGACGTCGGCGGTTGCCGCGGGGCGGCCGCGGCGGGGCGCGGGAGGCGTCGGCATGGCGACGCCATATAATTGAATGAGTCAGTCAGTCAACTAATTTCACGACCCCAGACCCGCGATCGACGCCTGCAGGCCCGGCAGCAGATCGCCGAGCTGGGCGCTGCAAGCCGGCGGCACGATGCCGCGTGCACCGAGCCTGGCCGCCTTCTTCCCGAGCGCGGTGAGCTGCGCCTGGGCCCGACGCAGCAGCTTGGCGCGGCGGCCCGGTTTCGTCGTGAGCTCGGCGCGGTCGAGCAGATGCAACGCGGCCCCGAGCCGGTCGCTCAGGAGCCGCCGCAGTCGCTCGGGGGGTGGCGCCCCGCCACAGTCGGCGAGGCCCCGCAGCCGCTCGAGCGGGCAGCGGGTCCCGGCGAATCCCGGCGCCGCCGTGCTCGTGCATCCCGTCGTCGCATCGCACACGTCGTCGGTGCAGGCATCGCCGTCGTCGCAGGTGAGCGGCGTGCCGGCGCACCGCCCGCCCTGGCAGACGTCGCCCGTGGTGCAGATCGCGCCGTCGTCGCAGGCGGCCGTGTTGTCCCTCGCTTCGCAGCCGCGCGCCGGATGGCAGGTGTCGTCGGTGCAGGCGTTGCCGTCGTCGCACGTGAGCGGCGAGCCGGCGACGCACCCGGTCGCGGGGGCACAGGTCTCGACGCCGTCGCACACGTCGCCGTCGTCGCACACCAGCGCCGTGCCTGCCTGGCAGGCGCCGCTGAGCGGGTTGCACGTCTCCGTCCCGTTGCAGGCATTGCCGTCGCCACAGGTGACGGCGGTGCCACCGCAGGTGCCGGCGCCACACACGTCGCTCGTGGTGCAGGCGTCGCCGTCGTCGCAGGCGGCCGTGTTGGCGATGTTCGCGCAGCCCGTGTCGGGGTCGCAGGTGTCGTCGGTGCACGGATTGGCGTCGTCGCAGGCGAGCGGATCGGCCACGGCCGCGCAGCCCATCAGCGGGTCGCAGGCGTCGTCGGTGCAGGCGTTGCCGTCGTCGCAGACGAGCGGCGTCCCGTCGACGCAGCCGCTGGCGGGGGCACACGTCTCCGCGCCGTTGCAGGCGTCGCCGTCGTCGCACGCGAGCGGCGTGCCCGCCGTGCAGGCGCCGGTCACGCCGTTGCAGGCCTCCACACCGTTGCACGCGTTGCCGTCGTTGCAGGCGACCGGCGTGCCGCCGCAGGCGCCGGCGGCGCACACGTCACCCGTCGTGCACAGGTTGCCGTCGCTGCAGGACGCGGTGTTCGGCGTGTGGACGCAGCCGCCGGCGCCGCAGCTGTCGTCGGTGCAGGGGTTGCCGTCGTCGCAGGCGCCGGCGGTCGGCACGTGCGTGCAGCCGGCGACGGCATCGCAGGCGTCGGCGGTACAGGCGACACCGTCGTCACAGGCGGTGTCGTCGGGCGTGGCGTGGCAGCCGGTCGCTGCGTCGCAGCCGTCGGTGGTGCAGGCGTTGCCGTCGTTGCAGACGACCGGGGTGCCGGCGACGCAGCCCGACGCCGGGCT
>CAYOIZ010000049.1:43281-51317 GCA_964404165.1 uncultured Binatia bacterium (SeqCode)
TCGGCCCCGTTGCAGGCATTGCCGTCACCGCAGGTCACGGCGGTACCGCCGCACGCGCCGGCGGCGCAGACGTCGCCCGTCGTGCACAGGTTGCCGTCGTTGCAGGACGCCGTGTTCGGCGTGTGCACGCAGCCGCCGGCGCCGCAGGCGTCGTCGGTGCACGGGTTGCCGTCGGTGCAGGCCCCCGCGTTGGGGACGTGCGTGCAGCCGGTGATGCTGTCGCACGCGTCGACGGTGCAGGCGACGCCGTCGTCGCAGCTGGTGGCGCCACCGCCCGTGCAGCTGCCGCCGGCGCAGACGTCGCCCGTCGTGCATGGATTGCCGTCGGTGCACGAGGCGGTGTTCGGCGTCGCCACGCAGCCGGCGGTCGGGTCGCAGCTGTCGGTGGTGCACACGTTGCCGTCGTTGCAGACGACCGGGGTGCCGGCGACGCAGCCCGACGCCGGGCTGCAGGTCTCCGTGCCGTTGCAGGCGTTGCCGTCGTTGCACGCGAGTGGCGTGCCGCCGCCGCAGAGGCCCGTGCCGGGGTTGCACGTCTCGGCCCCGTTGCAGGCATTGCCGTCACCGCAGGTCACGGCGGTACCGCCGCACGTGCCGCCGCCACAGACGTCGCCCGTCGTGCACAGGTTCCCGTCGGTGCAGGACGCCGTGTTCGGCGTGTGCACGCAGCCGCCTGCGCCGCAGCTGTCGTCGGTGCACGGGTTGCCGTCGTCACAGTTGGGCGCCGTGCCCGCCTGGCAGCCGACACCCGGCGCACAGGTCTCGGTGCCGTTGCAGGCATTGCCGTCGTTGCAGATGAGCGGCGTGCCGGCGATGCACCCGGCGATCGCGCTGCACGACTCGGTGCCGTTGCACGCGTTGCCGTCGTTGCAGAGCGCGGCACTGGCGGTGTTCACGCACCCGCCGGCCGGATTGCAGGTGTCGACGGTGCACCCGACCCCGTCGTCACACGACAGCGGCCCACCGGGCTGGCACGTGCCGCCGGCACAGACGTCGCCGGTGGTACAGGCGTTGCCGTCGCTGCAGGACGCGGTGTTCGGCGTGAAGACGCAGCCACCGCCGCTGCAGCTGTCGGTGGTGCACGGGTTGCCGTCGTTGCACGTGAGCGGCGTGCCCGCGACGCAGCCGGTCGCGGGGTTGCACGTCTCGGTGCCGTTGCAGGCGTTGCCGTCGTTGCACGCGGGCGGCGTCCCGGCGACGCAGCCGGTGGCCGGGTTGCAGGCCTCGACGCCGTTGCAGGCATTGCCGTCGCCGCAGCTCACCGGCGTGCCGCCACAGGTCCCGCCCGCGCAGACGTCGTTCGTGGTGCAGGCGCTGCCGTCGTTGCAGGACGCCGTGTTCGGCGTGTGGACGCAGCCACCCGCCCCGCACGAGTCGGTGGTGCACGGGTTCTGGTCGTCGCACGACGGCGGCGTCCCGGCGACGCAACCGGTCGCCGGCGCGCACGTCTCCACGCCGTTGCAGGCGTTGCCGTCGTTGCAGGTGAGCGGCGTGCCGGCGACGCAGCCGGTCGCCGGAGCGCACGTCTCGACGCCGTTGCAGGCATTGCCGTCGTTGCAGGTGACCGCCGCCCCACCCGTGCAGGTGCCCGACGCACAGACGTCGCCGCTGGTACACGCGTTGCCGTCGTTGCAGGACGCCGTGTTCGGCGTGTGCACGCAGCCGCCCGGGCCGCAGCTGTCGTCCGTGCAGGGATTGCCGTCGCTGCAATTGGGCGGCGTGCCCGCGACGCAGCCGGTGACGGTGTTGCACGTCTCCACGCCGTTGCACGGGTTGCCGTCGTCGCAGACGCGCGGCGCCCCGGCGGTGCAGGCACCGGAGGCACACACGTCGCCGACGGTGCAGGCGTTGCTGTCGGTGCACGACGCCGTGTTCGGGGTGAACGTGCAGCCGGTGACGGGGTGACAGCCGTCGGTGGTGCACGGGTTGCCGTCGCTACAGGCGAGGGAGGTCCCCGCCGTGCAGCCCGACGCCGGGTCGCAGCCCTCCGTGCCGTTGCAGACGTTGCCGTCGTTGCAGGCCAGCGGCGTGCCGGGCTGGCAGGTGCCGTTGCCGAGGTTGCAGGTCTCGGCGCCGGTGCAGACGTTGTTGTCGGTGCAGTCCGACGCCGCGTCGCAGGTGCACGTCGGCGGCGGACCGACGGCGTCCGGCGGCAGCTGCCCGGGCGCCGATGCCGCTGCCCAGCCACCCTCGGCGGCATAGTAGTCGACGACGTAGAGCTGGGGCTCGCATTCGTCGACGTCGGTGAGATCGCTGGTGGTCTGGAACGACAGGAACCAGAGCCCCATGTTGGCGGCGATGGGTCCGCTGCTCTCGCCGGCACCGGTGATCTGCAACAGCGTGTCGGCGTTGGTGTCGAGCACGAACACGCGACTGCCGGCGGTGTCGTTCTGCAGGGGGTCGCCGGTACAGAGGAACGGCACGCGGGTGCCGCCCGGATCCAACGCCGGGAACGAGCAGTCGCCGTGCACGGCCGGGCTGGTGAGCGCCGTCAGCGCGGGCAGCGTCAGCTGCTTGAAGTCGGCGTCGACGACGCGACGCCCGGCACCGCCCGTCACTCCCGGCAGGTTGGTCGCGGTGGTGTCGAACACCAGGTGCTTCGCGTTCTCCGCGACCACCGGGTTGCGGCTCGACGCGTTGCCCGCCGTCATCGGGTACAGGACGCTGGTGTGGTTCCCCTTGTCGTAGGCGGCGAGGAATATCTGCGCGACGCCCGTGTCGGCGCCCGTGCCCGCGAGTGCCGCCGACGACGCGAACGCGATGCGGGTGCCGGCCTCGTTGATCGACGGCGACGTGCTGGCGCCGGCGCCCGGCGTGGTGAAGCCGGCGCGCGTCGACAGGCGCCGGAAGAGCGCGCCGGTGCGCTCGTAGACGAGCACCTGCGACACACCGCCGGTGGCGAGCCCACCGAGCGTCGCCGTCGACTCGAACGCCATCACCGCGCCGGTGCCGGAGAGCTGCGGGCGCCGGCTGTCGCCGTCGGTCGCGGACGTCACCGTGACGCGCGTGTTGCTCTCGAGCTCGAGCAGATAGACCTGGCGGCGACTGCCGGCCGCGCCACCGAGGCCGCTGTGCGTGCCGTCGGCGTCGTAGGCGAGCCACTGCTCGAAGGTGGTCGTGCCGATGCGGTTCGCGATGCTGGGGTTGTCGGGAGTGCCGGGACCGGTGGTCACCTGGCGCAGGAACGGCGTGCCCGCGGGCGGACAGACGGTGACGGGTTTCGTCGTGCCCTGTGCGCAGTCGTACGCCGCGAGGTTGAAGACGAAGATCTGGCGGGTGGTGTTGCCGTTGCCGACCAGGTCCTCGGACGAGGCGAAGGCGAGGTAGTTGCCCCAGGAGCGACCCGCCGAGTGGGCGTGGGTCGCACCGGTCGTGACCCGGGTCGCGGGCGCGCTCTCGTCGTGCAGCGACCAGGCCGGAACGGCCCAGACCAACAGGAGAACGAGGCAGAGCCCCCACGCACCACGCACAGCACCCGAACGGCGACCCGACATCGGGGCCGTATCGAGCAACGCCTGTGCCGCGCCGGCGCCGGGAAGAGCCCGTCAAATCAGGCGCGCGCGCCGACCCCATCGGGCATCGGCGCAGGATCCCCTCAGCGCTGCACGCAGCGCCCGGGTCAGTCGCCGAGCGCCACCCACCGACTGACCTGCATGACCCCGGCGATGATCGCCGCCACCACCCCCCCCAGCACCACGACCACGCCCAGGGCCAACGCCCCGACGTAGACCTCGTTCATGACGCGGCCAACGCGTTTCTCCTTCGGAGGTTCGCTTTGCGCCATCGGGACTCCTCTCGAGTAGGCCGAGCGCTGCCAGGATAGCACGGTCTGTCCGCGGCCAATCATGCGGCACCTCCTCGGAGTCGCGGGAGCACCTTCTCGGTGAAGCACCGGAGGCTCTCCCAGCCGAGGGCGGGAGGGATCCCGCCCATCAACGGATGCAGGAGCACGCGGCCGGTCTCCTGGGCCAGGGCCACGCACTCGTCGGGGGTCACCACGCGGTAGACGCCGCTCCTGCGCACGTCGTCGGCGGACTGCGCCTCGACGTGCACCTGCGAGCGCTGATCGGGCGTCTGCCAGGCGGCATAGGTCTGGGCATCGTAGAGCGCGTGCGGAGCGATGCGCGCCCAGTCACGCTCGGGATCGTCCGTCACGTGGACGAAGCCGGGCCCGCCCGGCATGGCGACGAACCCGGTGAAGCCGAGCTTGGCGCACTCGGCCTCGTACAGCGCCTTCAGCGCCGGGTCGCCGATGGCGGGGAAGAAGCCGGCACGCAGCCGCGCCGCGCGGCGCGCCGCCTTGTCGGTCGAGCCACCGATGAGCAGGACCGGCGGCGACGGTGGCGCCGGCGTCACGCGGATCGTCCGCCCGCGCCACGTGAAGGGCTCACCCGTCCACGCCTCGCGCATCACCTGCACGTACTCGTCGAGCAGCCGCCCACGCAGCTTGCGATCGACGCCGGCCATCTCGAACTCTTCGTGGCGATAGCCGAGGCCGGCGACGATCGAGAGGCGACCGCCGCTCACGAGCTGCACGACGGCGAGCTGCTCGGCGAGCCGCACCGGGTCGTGGAGCGGCACCAGGATGGCCGCGATGTTGATCGGCAGACGCTTCGTGCGACCCGCGATCGCCGCCGCCAGCGTGACCGGTGACGACATGAAGCCATCGTCGACGCCGTGATGCTCGGAGAGCACCGCGATGTCGAAGGCGTGGTCGTCGGCCCAGGCACACATGTCGAGACACGCGGTGTACAGCTCGGCGGAGGTCGTCGTGCCGAAGGTGGGGGCACGCAGGTCGAAGCGGATGCCGATCATCGTCATTCGGAACGTCCCTCGGGGCTACCAGGCATAGGCCTCGGGCGCTTCACCACCCGGGCCGGGAAAGATGTGGTCGAGCTTCGCGAGGATGTCGGCGTCGAGACGGACGTCGAGCGCGCGCACGCTGGCGTCGAGCTGCGCCATCGTGCGCGGGCCGACGATCGGCGCAGTCACCGCGGGGTTGTGCAGCAGCCACGCCACCGCCACCTCGGCCGGCGGCGCACCGATCTCCCGGCACAGCCCCTCGTACGCCTCGAGCTGCGGGCGGTGCTTGGCGATCTGCGCGCGCTGTCGATCGCTGGTGCGACGACCCTCCGCCAGCTTGCCGAGCGCGCCGCCGAGCAGCCCGCCGCCGAGCGGGCTCCACGGCAGGACGCCGAGGCCGTGCGCACGACACGACGGCAGCACCTCGAGCTCGACGGTGCGCGCGAGCAGATTGTAGAGGCTCTGCTCCGACACCAGGCCGAGGCTGTGCCGCGCCCGCGCCTCGGCGTTCGCCTGCGCGATGTGCCAGCCGGCGAAATTGCTGCTGCCGACGTAGAGCACCTTGCCCTGCGCCACCAGCCGATCCATCGCCTGCCACACCTCGTCCCAGGGCGTGTCCCGGTCGACGTGGTGCATCTGGTAGAGGTCGATGTGATCGGTCTGGAGTCGCCGCAGGCTCGCGTCGCAGGCGGCGCGGATGTGGCGCGCCGACAGATGCAGGTCGTTCGGACCCGGTCCCATCTTGCCGTACACCTTGGTGGCGAGGACGACGCGCTCGCGGCGACCACCGCCCTGCGCGAGCCAGCGGCCGACGATCTGCTCGGTGACACCCTCCCCGCTCTTCCACCCGTAGACGTTGGCGGTGTCGAAGAAGTCGATGCCGAGCTCGAGCGCGCGATCCATGATGGCCCCGCTGTCCGCTTCGCTGGTGAGGGGGCCGAAGTTCATCGTCCCCAGGCAGAGCCGGCTCACCTTCACGCCGGTTCGTCCGAGCCGCACGTGCTGCATGGGGCGTTCCTTAGCACGATCGCCCCGGTCCGCGTCCATCCGCCGAACGGACCAGCCGTCGTGCAGCGGCGCCGCCTTGTCCCCGACGCGACGAGTCGCTAGCAGGGGGCGATGCCGCGTACCCTCGCCCTGACGACGTCCCTCTGTGCGCTCCTCCTTGCTCTCGTTGCCGGCTGCGACCGCGGCCCCGACCACCCCTTCCCGCCGGACGTGGTCGCGAACTTCCTCGCCTCGTGCACGCAGAAGGGTTCGAAGGCCGCGTGCGAGTGCGCGATCGAGAAGATCCAGCGTCGCTTCACGCTGGCGGAGTTCCAGGCCCTCGAGGCCCGCACCGCCAAGGGCGAGGTGCCGAAGGAGCTGATCGACGCGATCGCGGAGTGCCCGGCGCAGTGATGCGCGCGGGCCCCCGCCGCCGGACGGCGACGGGAGCCCGCGGATCGGGCCGTCAGGGCAGCGGGTGCTTCGCCGCTTCCGGCCAGTCGGCGCGTGGTGGCACGCGGTCGGCGAGCGCCGGCGGCTTGAACGTGGTGTCGAAGTTGCACTGCGACGGCGACGCGCCGGGCAGCGACAGGCAGCGCGCGAGGACGTCGGCCGTCGTCGGCTTGTCCTCCTCGAGCGTGCCGTAGGAGTCGAGCCACTCGAGGTACTCCTCGGTGACGGCGCGCACCTCGAACGGCGTGAACTGGCAGTGGCCGCGCGTCGTGCCCCAGATCTGCCCGTGATCCTTGCCGCCGAGCGCCGCGGCATCGGCGTAGAGCTTCTGGAACTCGGGCAGGCAGACGTAGTCCTGCTTTCCGGCGAACGCGAGGATCGGATAGTTCACGCGCCGGGCCGTGCCCCGGGTGAAGTCGACGAAGGTGTTCTGGCGCAGCTTGGCACGACCGGGCCCGGGGCCGAAGCGCGGCACCATGTCGTTGAACGCCTGCGCCGCCGAGCTCGCGAACACCGAGTAGTCGAGCCCTTCGTTCCAGCCGTGCCGGCGACCGTTCAGCCGCTTCGGATCGGCCACCAGGTCGCCCATGCCGAGCACCGAGTAGCCCATCGTGATGATGAGCTCGGTGTTGTTGCCGGAGAACTTGGTCATCTCGATGAGCGTGTTGCGACGCGCCACCTGCTCGGGCGTCGGCGTCGCCGACAGCACGCCGAGGCAGGCGTTGACGGTGAGCGCCAGCGCGGTCTGTGAGATGGTGGCGTCACCGACGTCGGGCAGACCGGAGAAGCTGCCGCCCGGCACGTCGTCGCAGAGGAAGTCGTAGACGAGGCGGATGTCGGTGGCCGCGTCCCACGACGGATTGCCACCGCCCGAGCACGAGCACAGCGGCATGGCACCGTGGATCAGCTTGCCGGCCTTGAGCCGCATGGTGGCGTCGACGGTGACCGCCCCCCCCATGGAGAAGCCGGTGACGATGACCCGCTTCGGCTTGCCCGGGCCCTGCTTGCCGAGGAACTTGATCATGTCCTTCAGGTCGAAGCGGGTTTCGAAGACGCTCCAGCCGGTCTCGCTGTAGGTGGACGCGCCCACCGCCTTGCCGATCGGCAGCAGGTACTGCTCGAAGCCCATCGTCGAGATCTTGTTGCACGCCTGTGGACCGATGCCGGCGCAGTCGGCGTTCGTGCTGCAGTGCTTCGTCGGATCGCCCTTGCAGGTGTTGTGGGGCGCGATGTTCAGCGGGTCGAGGTCGAAGCCGTGATTGACGAGGAAGATGTCGCCGTCCCAGTCGTCGGGAACGAGAATGCGGAAGAAGGAGCCCTTGCGGCCGGCACCGAGGTACTCCGTGCAGCCGCCGCCCGGGGGACACTGCGCGCGTGCCGCGTCCGCGCAGGCGAGCAGCAGCGCCAGCGTGCCCAGGATCGTCCAGTATCGATGTCGTCGCATGTGACTCCTCTTTCAGGGTTGCGGCGTGGCGGGCTCGCGGACGAGCCAGCCGTTCGCGTCGCGGGTGACCTGGAGACCGGGCGCTGCGGCCCGTGCCTGCTCGAGCGCTTCCGCAGCGGCGCCCGGATCCGGCTTCAGATAGTAGGCGTTCGCGAGCGCGATCCAGCGATCGGCGTTGCCCGGATCTCCTTCGGCCGCCGCCCGCAGGTGCACGTCGGCGGACGCGGTGACGCCCATCTCGAGATAGAGCGCGCCGAGCGCCGCGTGCGTCTCGACCGTCGGCGCGCGCTCGACGGCGGCCTGCAGATCTTCGACGGCAGCGCGCAGGTCGCCCGCGCCGCGTGCCTGC
>CAYOIZ010000050.1:0-8668 GCA_964404165.1 uncultured Binatia bacterium (SeqCode)
GACGACCAGCAGCAGCACCACCACCACGACGACCACCATCCCGGTGACCACGACGACGAGCACCACCACGTCGAGCACGTCGAGCACCCTGTCCCCGCCGGTCGAGATCTGCGGCAACTGCCAGGACGACGACGGCGACGGCCGCGTCGACCTCGCCGATCCTGCCTGCTGCACCGCCCCCGCACCGCTCTCGCTGGCCGAAGCCCGGGTGACGAAGGGTCGACTCGCCTTCGGCGGTCGGCTGGCCGGCGACACGCTCCCCGCCGGCGACGTCGTCCTGCAGGTCGAAAGCGGCGACGGCATTCTCTGCGCGCGCATTCCGGCCGCCGCCATGGACGGCAACGCATCGAGCCTGCGGTTCCGGAACGACGGCACGGTCTCCGGCATCGATCGCCTGCGGCTGCGCCTCCGCCGCGGCGGTCGCCTCGAGCTGACCGCATCGGGCCCACCCATTGCGCTGGCCCCGGGCTCGCTCCGGGTGATCGCGGCCCTCGGCGATGCCGCGTGCGCCGACGGGAGCATCACGCTGCGCCAGACCCGGAAGGGCCTCCGCTACCCCTGAGCCTCCCTCGGGAACGTCGTTCCGTCCCCTGGAACGCCTGGTTCGCGAGAACCAAGGCCGTTCCACGTGACGAGGGGCACCATGACGACGTCCACGACCATCGGCAGCGAGGCAGCACCAGAAGGTCGAGTGATGCGCGGCTCGTCCGGGCCGACGATTTACGCAATGGTCCGTCCATGCCGGGACGTCGCGCTGCGAGGACCATCGTGATCCTGCTCACCACCCTCATCGCCGCCACCTCGATCCGGGCGGCACCCGTCGGGCTGCCGCCGGGCGAGCTCGCCGCGGTGGATCACCTGCTCAGCACCACGCGCTCGGTCCGCAGACGTCTCGACCTCGGCCGGCCGGTCGATCCGAAGGTCATCGACGCGGCGATCGACATCGCCGTGCAGGCACCGAGCGGCTCGAACACACAAGGATGGCACTTCCTGGTCGTCACCGACGCGGCGAAGAAGCGGGCGATCGCCGATCTCTATCGCCGCGGCGCCGACGTCTACACCAGGATGCCGAAGCGCGAGTATGCGGCCGACGACCCGCGGCGCGCGCAGGCGGCGCGCATCTCGGCGTCGGGCGCGTACCTCTACGAACATCTGCACGAGGTGCCAGCCATCGTGCTCATCGGCGTCGACGGCCGCGTCGAGACGCAGCCTCCGGCAGCGCAGGCGGCCACCTACGGCTCGGTCCTGCCGGCGGCATGGTCGTTCATGCTCGCCCTGCGTGCGCGCGGCGTCGGCGCCGCGTGGACCACGCTCGCGCTCATCCACGAGCGCGAGCTCGCGAAGCTGCTCGGCATCCCCGACACCGTCACGCTCGGGGTGATGCTGCCCATCGGCTACTACACCGGCACCGACTTCAAGCCGGCGAAGCGGCTCTCGCCACGCGATCGCACGTACTGGAACACGTGGGGCACGACGACGCGGTGACGCCGAGCTCCCTGCGATGACGATCGCGCCGCGCGGCTGGCTCCGCTGCGTACCGCCGGGCAACGGCCACCGGCTCGGCCGCGACCTCGACGGCGACGACCCCGCCCCCGCCGATGCCACGGTCCGCTGCCCCTGAGCGGATACGTCGATCGACGTACGCGCGATCCGTGCAGGAAACGATGGACGAGCGCCCGCGCGCGAGGGTACGTTTTCGCGATGTTTGGACCACGGCTGCGATGGTTCGTCGGGTTTCTCGGTCTGGTGACGCTGGTCGGCGCGGCACCGCGGTCCGCGCGCGCCGTCGGTGAAGGGCTCGGCTGGACGGCGCCCGACTACCTGAGCTCTGACGGGGCCACCGGACTGGCACCGTCGCTCGGGCTCCTCGCCGACGGCACGCCGGTCGCGACCTGGGCCGAGAGCACGCAGAGCGGATGGTTCCCGGTCGTGGCGTCGAAGCCCCTCGCCGGCGTCTGGTCGGAGCCGAGCCCGATCTCGGACGGGCCGATCGACGCCCCCGGCCTCTACTCGTTCGGCCCGCGCATGGCGGTGACCAGCAGCGGCGCCTACGTCGCGGCGTGGCTCGTCCACCGCGACCAGCAGAAGGGCGACGGCACGATTGTGAACCAGGCCGTCGTCGAAGGTGCGACCGGCTCCGTCTCGCCCGGCGCGCCGCCCACGCACTCGACGTACTTCTTCGCCGGCCGCCATCCGCCCAACGGCTTCACCTACGGCTACACTCCCGAGGTGATCCTGACCCAGGAGGGCCACGGCGTCGTCAAATATCCGTACTTCAACTGCTGTGGCGGCAGCTTCGCCGGCCTGAGCGGCATCGTCGGGGCCGGCACGACCGGCACGCCCGGCGATCCCCAGACGAGCATCGTGTCGCTCTACGACGGCGGGACGAACGACGACAAGAATCCCACCATCCCACCGTTCGCGGTGGCCGGACGCAGCAGCGGCTGGGACACCAGCGCCAACCAGACCATGGCGCTCATCGTGACGCGCGCCGCGTTCCTTCCCGACCCGCGCAAGGCCGAGCTACGCACGACGGGTAGTCCCACGACCTGGCCGTCCACCGGCATCACGCTCCCGATCCCCGGGTTCGGCGCCGCCCTGGGCGTGCTCGCGAGCGGCGCGATCATCGCCACCGCACCGAGCGGCGACGGCAAGCTGCTGCTGTGGCGCACCGGCGATTCGAGCGCCACGCCGATCGACGACGACATCGGCGTCGCGTCCAACAAGGCGACGATCGCGACCTTCCACGACGGCTCGGCGACGATCGCCTACATGGCCGACGATCCCGAGCACGGCGTGTTTCGCATCCGCGCCGTGCTCGTGAGCGGAACGGGATCGATCAGCGGGCCCTTCACGCTCTCCGGGCCCGACGCCGTGGCGCGCGATCCGTTCGTCGCCTACGCGCCCGACGGCACCATCCACGTCGTGTGGTCGCAGGGTGCGGGTACGATCGGCGGTGAGCTGCCGGGCGTGGGCACCGGCGTGTACGCGACCTACAAGCTGCCCGACGGCGAGTTCCCGGCGATCGCCACCCCCGTCATCGACGGCATCGCCGCGGCGCACGCGCCGAAGATGGTGGTGGCGAAGGACGGCTTCGCCACCGTCGTCGCGCAGATCAAGGTCGGCACCGACTGGCGCATCGCGGCCTTCACGCACGCCAACCCGGCGATCCCGAAGTCGATCACGCCGCCCGAGATCTCCTGGGACGGCGACCTCCTCGCCGGCACGGTGCTCACCTGCAGCGAGGGCACGTGGACCGCCGATCCGACGACGTTCGCCTTCGAGTGGCTGGTCGACGGCGCACCGCTCGGACCACCGTCGCCGACGCCGACGCTCACCGTCCAGGCGAGCGACCTCGGGCACGCGATCGTCTGTCGCGTCACGGCGTCGAACGCGGCGGGCAGCGGCAAGGCGGAGAGCGCCGCGGTGACGCCGGGCTCGGGCGGACCGGGCAACGGGCTCGTCCTCGCCCCCAACTCGGTCGTCGACAAGACCGGCACCCAGGCGACCCTCACCGCCACCGCGCCGGGTCCCGGCAACCTGACCGCCGCATCGCCCACGCCCGGTGCCCTGGCGGCGCGAGCGAAGAAGCCCAAGCCACCGCAGCCGTTGCTCGAGCCGGTCGCGCTGCGGGTGGACGCGCCCGGCACCGTGCAGTTCACCGTGACGCTCTCGAAGGCGGGCAGGAAGGCGTTCCGGAAGAAGCGGAAGAAGGGGCTCACCGCGCCGGTGCGCATCGGCTTCACCCCCGACGGCGGCACGGAGAGCGTGCAGACGGTGGACGTCCTCTTCAAGAAGCCGAAGAAGGGCGGGAAGTAGCCCGCCGCGCACGTCGCTCATCGCACAGATGTGTGCAGACGCCATGCCGTCTGCGTACAGCCCTGAACGCCGCGCAGGGGGCGATCGGCAAAAAGTGCCCAGTTCTCCAGCGACTGGGCATCGGCACGACTCTCGCTTTGTGCCACCTCCCATGGACACCAAGACGACTCGCGCCGAGAAGACCTCCTCCTCCCCCCGCCGCCGCGTCATCGCCGTCGGCAAGAAGCAGAACGGCCGCTGGCAGGTCCGCACCAGCCTGTGGCGCTACCTCGCCGCGACCGCGATCTCGCAGTGAGTTGGCACCTGCGATAGCGCACCCCGCAACGGCCCCCTGCCCGGCGTCACGTGCGGGCCGTGCGCGTTGCGACACGAGCCGACCAATCAATGCCAGCTATACTGCCGGCTCCCAAGTCCGCGTTCTTCTCGCCCTAGACGCGCCCCCCTTCCTTCGATAGGTAGTCGCGCGCAATGCGCGCTCTGCCTGCGGTTCTCGCGGTGGTGGGCGGGGTGGCGGTGGTGGTCTTCTTCGTGTCCCTCGGGATGGCCGCCCGGGAACCAGCGCGATGCGCGGGGGGGCGCTTCCTGGTCGAGCAGGCGCCGCTCATGCCCGGCGGCGCGGGGGCCGACGCGGTCATCCTGACGGGGCGTCGCATCGAGATCGCCAGCGGCTGTCGCAACGTCCGCGGTCTCATCGAGCGCGACGCGCGCGGCACCTGGGTCGACGCCCGCTGGCCCCGCGGCGCGTGTGGAGACGGCACCCCGCCGGCGCGGCTGCGGGCCCGCTTCGCCGACGACTGCGGCGAGATGGTGGGCAACCTGCGCGCGCGCGGGGCCGCCCGCCGCACCTTCATCGCGCGCCGCTCCGTCTGCGGTGACGGCGTCATCGATGCAGGCGCCGGCGAGGAGTGCGAAGGCAGCGACTTCGGTGGCCGCGTCTGCCCTGCCGGCGTCGCCGGCAGCACGTGCATGCGTTGCACCGACGCCTGCCGCATCGAGGTCGTGCCGATGGCGGTGGGGGGCGGCGTCGACTTCAAGCTCGACATCCACGGCACGGGACGCTTCGCGATCATGGAGCTCGACGCGGACGCCTACGAGCGCTGGCGGCTCGGCAAGCAGACGGTGCAGGAGGTGCGCGCCCTCGTGCGGACCACGAGCCAGTTCTTCGCCGACGTCTTCGACTTCGTCGTGCTCGTCACCGACGAGGATTCCGTCGCGCCCGACGTCTACCACGGCCTGCACTACCAGGTGCAGAACGACATCGACGGCATCGGCCCGCGCTTCGACTCGACGGAGCGCTTCGGACTGTGGAGCCGCCTGCAGGGCGTGATCCACCTCTCGTACGAGGGCAGCCTGCGCTCGGCAGCGGGGCTGCACGAGTTCGCGCATCGCTGGGCGAACTACGTGATCCCCACGTCCTCGAACACGGCCGACGCGCACTGGAACTTCTCCGACGTCGGCGGGCAGCTCGGCGG
The DNA here is from genome assembly GCA_964404165.1 of uncultured Binatia bacterium (SeqCode). Classification (GTDB taxonomy): domain Bacteria; phylum Desulfobacterota; class Binatia; order DP-6; family DP-6; genus DASYLJ01. The sequence goes on from CAYOIZ010000050.1 coordinate 5,292, forward strand.
CTGGCAGGCGGGGACGCTCGTCGAGCTCGGCGACGGGCTGTACCAGGCGCGTGGCCCGCTCGGGCACGTGTCGTTCCAGCCGTTCGCGAACGGCGGCGCCACCGTTCCCTACGCCAGCCTCGAGCTCTACCTGATGGGACTCGTCGGTCCCGACGAGGTCACCGAGCCGATCCAGGTCGCCGAGGAGGCCGAGTTCGTCGACGCCGCGAACGGCATCTTCCGTGCCGATCGCATCCGCAACGTGATGATGGCCGACATCCTGGAACAGCACGGCCCGCGCATCCCCGACGTCACGACGTCGCAGAAGACCTTCCGCACGCTGGTCGTGGTGCTCGCACGCGGGCCGCTCGGTTCCGATCGCCTGGCGCTCTACGACGACGACGTCCGCGCCTTCAGCACGCCCGGGGACGACGGCACCTACCTGTTCAACTTCTGGGAGGCGACGGGCGGTCGCGCGTCGATGCAGATGGACGGCCTCTTCGGAGCGATGCGCGCGGCGACGGCGCAGACCAACGGTGCGGGACGTGCGACGGCGGACGAGCCCCCTCCACCGATCGAATAGACCCACTCCATGCGCTTGACAGGCTGGTGCCATCTGGCCAGTCCAGCCACATGAAGATGGCGGCGGTCACCGATCCCAAGAACCGGTTGAGCCACTACGGCACGGGAAGGGTTCGTCGTCCTTCCGATCCGTGAAGACGATACCCATGGCCGACAGCGCACCACCCATCGCCCACGACGTCTCCGGCACGGCCTTCGTCGTCAACCTGTCGCGAGCCCGCCAGGTCGCGCTCAGCGGCGACACCTGGGCGCATCTCTGGGTGACACCCGAGACGCAGGCGCTGTGGGACGAGCTCGCCCGCGAGGTCTACGCGCACGACGACGTGTCGCTGTCGCTGCGGAACCGCTTCTACCTGACACGGCTGCGCGCCTTCGTCGCGGCCCATCCCGATCCGACGTTCGTGAACCTCGGCGCCGGCTTCACGTCGTACCCGCAGCTGGTCGACGCGCGCTGCCACGCGGTCGAGGTGGATCTGCCGGCCATCGTCGGCGCCAAGCAGGCGCGGGTCGACGCGTGGGTGGCGGACGGCACCCTGCCCCGTCGCCGGCTCGACTTCTTCGCCGCCGATCTCATGCGGCCGGACGACCTCGCGCGCCTCGCCACCGCGCTGCGTGCGTGGTGCGCGGGTCCGTCGTTCGTCCTGATGGAGGGGCTCGTCTACTACCTCACGCGCGACGTGCTGGCGCAGGTCTTCGCCATGCTGGCGGCGGCACAGCAGCCCGGCTCGATCGTGGCGTTCGAGTACTGGCCGACCGACGCCGCGCGCTACGCCGTCTACCGTCGCCTCGGCGAGTACCTGGCACGCCGCTTCGGGCGCCCGGACCGCGAGTACACCCTGCTCGACGCGGCCGCCGTCCGCGCGATCGCCGGCTACACGGTGGTGGCGACGAGCGACGTCGCCGCCGAGGAGCGTGCCCACGCGACGACGCGGGTGCTGCAGGGGCTCGACGAGCGGCTGCCGATCGAGTTCGTCGTGCTGCGACGCGATTGACCCACCCGGCGCCCTCCGATACCGCCCTGCGAGGGGGACCGATCGCATGATGCCGCCCGACATCGAAGTCATCTCGCCCGACCACTACGCCGAGCACGGCTACCCGCACGACGCGTGGGCCTGGCTCCGCCAGCACGATCCGGTCCGGCGCTACGAGATCCCCAACTACCGTCCGTTCTGGACGATCGTGCGACACGAGGACGTGTTCCGCATCTCGCGCGACCCGCAGCACTTCATCAATGCGCCGCGGCTGGCGGTGTTCCCTGCCGACACCGAGGACGTCAACAACCCGCCGCTCCGCCACCTGATCAACATGGACCCGCCCGAGCACCAGACCTATCGCGGCCTCACCTCGAAGCGCTTCACGCCGCGCGCGCTCGAGCGGCTGCGACCCACGACGGAGACGGTGGTCGCCGAGCTGCTGCACGAGCTGCAGGCGCGGGACGAGATCGACTTCGTCACCGAATTCTCCGCCATCGTGCCGCTCGCCGTCATCGCCGACCTGCTCGGCGTGCCGCGGGAGGACTGGCGGCAGCTCTTCCGCTGGACGAACGAGATCATCGCACCGGCCGATCCCGAGTTCGGGCAGGGCGAGGATGCGGCGGCGATCACCGCCACCTTCCAGACCGCCATCCAGCAGATGTTCGCGTACTTCACCGAGCTGGCGGCGCTCCGCGCGCGCGAGCCACGCGACGACATCGCGAGCACGCTGGCGGCGGCCCGGCTCGACGGCCACGAGATCCCCGCCTTCGAGCTGATGTCGTATTTCGTGCTCCTGATCGTCGCCGGCAACGAGACGACCCGGAACGCGATCACCGGCGGCGTACGCGCGCTGATGGACAACCGCGGCGAGCTCGCGAAGCTGCAGGCGAATCCGGCCGGCCTGGCGCGGACGGCCGCCGAGGAGGCCGTGCGCTGGACCAGCCCGGTCATCCAGTTCTGCCGCACCGCCGTCGAGGACGTCCAGCTGCACGGCCGTACCATCCCGGCCGGCGAGTCCGTGGTGCTCTTCTACCCGTCCGCGAACCGTGACGAGACGGTGTTCGAGGATCCGAACACCTTCCGGATCGACCGCGACCCCAACCCGCATCTCGGCTTCGGCATCGGCGAGCACGTCTGTCTGGGCGCGCACCTGGCGCGCCTCGAGCTGCAGGTGGTGCTGACGCGGCTCGCGGAGCGGGTGACGCACATCGAGCTCGCGGGCGAGATGCAGCGCGTGCGATCGAGCTTCGTCGGCGGCATCAAGCACATGCCGATCCGCTGGTCGCTGCGCTCCTAGGAGACCGCGGGCAGGTCCGCCAGCACACCCGACGCCGCCTCGTGCAGCGCCGCGCGGGCGCCGCCGGACACGGTACGTCCGAGGCCCGCGCCGAGCTTGCGGTCGAACTTGCGCACGAAGCGGATCGCCTTGCGCACCGCGCGACGACCAGCGGGCGTGGTCGCGCCGGCGGTGGCGGCGGTCGCCACGCTGGCGTCGGCACGACTGAGATACCGGGCGAGCTTCGTCGTCGCCGGCGCGGGCACGTCGGCCGCCACCTGCGCCATCATCGCGGCGAGCCGACAGCGGACCGAGTCGGTCGTGGCAGCCTCGTCGCAGCCGCCGGAAGGCAGCGTCGTCGTCGTCGCGCTCGGAGGGGTGGTGGTCGTCGGGGCGGACGAGGTGGTCGTGCTCGAGGACGAGGTCGACGACGTCGAGGTGCTGGAGGACGACGTCGTCGTCGTGGTCACACACGTCAGCGACGAGATGTAGAGATGCCAGGAATTCAGCGAGCCGCCGTCGCCGGCGAGATCGTCCGAGATCGTGAGCGTCCAGGTGCCGTTCGG
>CAYOIZ010000050.1:8768-50446 GCA_964404165.1 uncultured Binatia bacterium (SeqCode)
TGAGCGTCCAGGTGCCGTTCGGGTTCTCGCCCATGAACGACGCCAGCCCCTCCTCGGGAACGAGTCGCGGCGCGAGCACGCCGTTCAGGAAGGCGTGATCGCTCACGAGGCCGTCGTTCGTGACGTAGGGCACCTGACCGTCGGGATCGGCATCGTCGTCCCACACCGTGCCGTTGAAGACGTCGTCGCTGCCCGCGCCGTTGTCGGTCGTGAGCGTCACGACGGTGCCCTGCGGCGACGTCAGCGTGGCGTCGACGTCGGCGGCGAAGGTGTGGCGCAGCATCGTGCGCGCATTCACGTCGAAGACGTACGACGCCATGCCGCCCACGACGATCGTCGACGTGATGACGCCGGCGTCGCTCACCGCCACCGGCGTGCCGTTGTCGAACGTCGCGTAGTCGGTCACGCACGACGGAGGCTCGAGCGGCAGGTCGAGCTGGCCGCGCACCAGCATCACCCAGTGGACGTTGGGAAAGCCGACGCCCGCCAACGAGGTGATCTCCGATATGCCGCACGCGGAGGCGCGAATGTAGCTCGGCGCCGTCTGTCCGGCGGCGTTCGCACCGAGGAAGAAGAGGTCGCCCCCGACGCTCGCGTTCGGCGTGTGGACCTCGACGACCAGGATCGCGGTGCGCGGAATGGTCGCCTCGATCGGCAGGGTCACGATGGTCAGCGCCTGATCGGCGATGGTGGTCGTCGCGCTCGCCACCAGCGTCAGACCCGCGACGGTGGGCGGCAGCGCCGCAGCCGTGTAGAGGCGGACGTCCACCGGTTGTCCGAGCCCCGCCGGGCCGTCGGTCGCCTGCTCGATGCCGATGTCGACGGAGGTCACCCGCAGCGGCGCCAGCGAGCCCAGCAGCGCCGGAAGGTCGAACGCCCGGTAGTAGCTGTTCTCCTCGTGGTACCCGCCGGCGTTGCACGAGATCGCTGCCGACGCCGCCGGCACCATCGACGTCGAGTGCGACAGCTCGATCGGGGGTGGCGGCGACGCGGCCACCACGCCGACGGCGAACAGCGCGCACGCGAGGGTGACCAGGCACCGGGAGGGCCGCATGACGGTGTATCGGCGACACCGCCCGCGACCTTGAACACGCCGTCAGGTCGTGGCGGCCATGCGCGACAGACCCGCCGTGATCTCGCGCTCGAGCAGGCGGGCGAGGAGGCCGCCCGCCGCGGCACCGCCGAGCCACCACGGCCAGTCGAAGCGGATGCGATAGCGCATCAACGTCCCCGTGCCGTCGGCCGAGAGGCGGATCTCGCCGAGGTGGTTTCGCAAAGGCGCGCCCCCGATGACCCGGTAGTCCATGGCGTGCGGCGGCTCCCAGCGCACGACCTCCTCCTTCACGGAGGTGCCCCGCGACCGCACGATGCGTACCGCCCCGAGGCCGTTCGGCGGCGGCGTGCCCTGCCGCTCGAGCTGGATGTCGGCGCCGACGAAGCGACCGAACCCGACGTGGTCGGTGACGAGGTCGAACACCCGCTCGGGCGGCGCCGCGAAGCGCTGCTGCATCGTGATCTCCGGCATGGCTCAGCGCCCTTCGACGTACAGGTCGATGAAGTGCACGGTCATCCCGGCACGGGTGGCGCGCGGATCGGTCTCGCGCGTGGCGCCGAGCGCCAGGGTGACGAGGATCGGCAGGACGACACCCGGGAGCGGCGGGAACGGGTTCAGCTCGGCGAGGTAGCGCGCCGCGACCTGCAGGAGGAGGCCACCGTAGTTGTTGTTCGGGTTCGGTCGGGTGCCCTGCAGGTAGATGCCGCCGAGATGGCCCGCGAGCTGCCCGCGCTCGACGTCGCGCGGAATGGGCGGCAGGTAGCCGAGCGACCGTCGCAGGTACCCCACGGCCACGAGCATCAGGGTGGTGACGAGCTCCGGTGACACCGCCTCACCCTGGCTTGCGAAGTAGTCCGCGAACGACTTCTCCAGCTCGACCCGATCCTCGTCCGTCACCGTCGACATGCGCAGGCGGTCTATCCTCGTCGTCACATGACGCGCAACCCGCCGTCGACGAACAGCTCGAGGCCCGACACGTAGGCGGCCTCGTCGCAGAGCAGGAACAACGCCGCCGACGCCACCTCCCACGACGTCCCCTGGCGGCCGAACGGCAGTGCCGTCGTGCGGCCCGGGCGCATCATCGTCGCGATGCGGCCGAGGCTGGTGTCGATGAGCCCGGGGACGACCGCGTTGACGCGCACCTCGCGCTTGAAGCCCTCCCGCACGGCCTGGCGCAGCAGGCCCGAGAGCGCCGCCTTCGACGCGTCGTAGGCGACGACGCCGCTGCCGGCCCGATGCCCCGCCACCGACGACACCAGCACCACCGAGCCGCCGGCCCCGAGCCGCTGCAGCGCCTGGCGGAGGCAGAGGAAGTGCGAGCGCAGGTTGGTGGCGAGCACGAAGTCCCAGTCGTCGACCGCGGTCTTGACGATGTTGCCGCCGCGCCCGACGCCGACGTTGCACACCACGCCGTCGAGGCCGCCGAGCCCCGCCACCGCTTCGTCGAACATGCGCGCGACGTCGGCCTCGTCGGCGGCGTCGGCGGCGATGGCGACGGCGCGGCCGCGCTCCTCGCGCATCACCTCGGCGACGGTCTCTTCGGCGCGTGCGAGCTGCAGATCGGCGCACGCCACCGCCGCACCCTCACGGGCCGCGAGCCGGCTGATCGCCTGACCGTTGCCGACCGGCGGGTCGGGCATCGCGTAGGTCTCACGGCCGGCGCCGACGACGAGGATGCGGCGCCCCTGGAGGCGCCCGAGGCCGGGGGCCGTACCGAGCGATGCGGGGGACAGGGGGGAGTTCGCCATGGCGCGAACATCACATCCTTCGTCCTTGACGCCAATGCCCGCGGTCAGGCACGCCTTGCCCCGCCATGCGCCTACCCGACCTCGTCCTCAGCGCCCTCCTTCTCGTACCCCTCGCCGCATCGGCGGAGGTGCTGAACCCGTCCCAGGTGGACTGCGCGCTCGCGCTGCAGCGCGCCGGAGCGCGGGTGGCCCGGGTCGCCACCGCGCAGACGCTCGGGTGCATCGACGCCGCGGCCCACGGCCCCGAGGCGGCCGACGCCTGCATCGCACGCGACCCGGGGCACCGCGTCGCGCGCGCCCGCCGCAAGACCGAGGCCGTGGCGCGCAAGCGTTGCACCGAGCCGCCGCCGCTCGGCTTCGCCGACGCCACCGCCGTGAACGATGCCCTGACCGGCGTACTCCGTCTGACGGGCGTGCTCGGTCATCGCCTCGCGCCGACGCGGCTGCTGAGCGGTGGTCGGCCCGGGCTGGCCCTCGACGGCGCCGGCGAGCGCAGTCGCGCCGACGTCCGGTGCCAGCGTGCCCTCGTGCGGGGGCTCGCGCGCACGACGCTCGGACGACTGGACCGCGCCGGCGCCTGCATGGCGCGCGTGCTGCGAAAGACCGTGTCGGTGGAGCTCGCGGACCTGCAGCGCTGCCTCGTCGACGACGGTACGGGTCTCGCCGGCCAGCGCGCCATCGCCCGCGCCTGTCGCGGCGTGGCGATCGGCCCGCTCGTGACGGGTGGCTGCCGGAGCAACGATCTCGACACCGTCACGGCGTGTGCCGGTGCCGAAGCACGGTGCGGCGCGTGCCTGGCGCTCGCCGGCGCCGGCACGCTCGGCACGACGTGCGATGCGGTCACCGGGATCACACCGTCCACGGTGTGCCGCGCGCCCCGCGGGAGCGATCGTTCCGTCGCGCGCGAGTGGGACGAGGCGATCCTGGCCGCCATCCGCATCGACCTGCCGCGTCCCCCCGTCCACGCCCGCAACCTCTTCCACCTCTCCGTCGCGATGTGGGACGCGTGGGCGGCGTACGACGACGTCGCAGCACAGTACCGCCATCACGAGCGACGACCGAGCCTCGACGTCGAGCCCGATCGCGACGCCACCATCAGCTTCGCGGCCTACCGGCTCATCCGGCATCGCTACGCCAACTCGGCGAACGCCTCGAAGACGCGCGAAGCCCTCGACGAGACACTGCGGTCGCTCGGCTACGACCCGGCGTACGAGGACGCCACCGGGGACCGACCGGCATCGCTCGGCATCCGCATCGCCGCCGACGTGATCGCCAGCACGCTCGACGACGGCGCCAACGAGAGCATCAACTACGCCGATCCCACCTACACGCCGGTGAACATGCCCTGCGTCGTGAAGGAACCCGGCACGACGATGGTCGATCCGAACCGCTGGCAGCCGCTGACGCTCGACACCCAGATCGGCCAGAACGGCGTGCCCATCCCCGGCAGCACCCAGAGGTACGTCGGACCACAGTGGGGTGGTGTGACGCCGTTCGCGCTGCCGCCGGTGGCGCCCGGCGGCATCCACCTCGATCCGGGTGAGCCGCCGCGGCTCGGCGGCGTCGGCGACGCGCAGTTCAAGGCGCGCATCCTGAACATGCTGCGTCTCGCCAGCCATCTCACGATCGACGACGGTGCCACGATCGACCTCTCGCCGGCCGCCTGGGGCAACAACCCGCTCGGCACGAACGACGGCACCGGCTACCCGGTGAACCCGATCACGGGCCAGCCCTACCCCCCGAACGTGGTGAAGCACGGCGACTTCGCGCGCGTGCTCGCCGAGTTCTGGGCCGACGGTCCGACGTCGGAGACGCCGCCCGGCCACTGGAACTCGGTCGCCAACGCCGCCAGCGACGACCCCGCAATGGTGCGGCGCATCGGCGGGACCGGGCCCGAGGTCGACCGGCTCGAATGGGACGTGAAGATGTACCTCGCGCTCAACGGCGCGCTGCACGACGCCGCCATCCAGTGCTGGGGCGTGAAGCGCCGCTACGACGGCGTGCGGCCGATCTCGATGATCCGCTACATGGGCGGCCTCGGGCAGTCGTCCGACCCGATGGGCCCGTCGTACCATCCCCTCGGGCTGCCGCTCGACGCGGGGCTCGTCGAGGTGATCACGCCGCAGAGCAGCGCGCCCGGCGAGCGGCACGCACACCTCGCGGCGTACGTCGGCCAGATCGCCGTCTACAGCTGGCCGGGCCAGCCGGCCGATCCCACCACGCAGTACTCGGGCGTGCGCTGGGTGCGCGCCGTCGAGTGGGTGCCGTATCAGCGCAACACCTTCGTCACGCCGCCGTTCCCGGGCTTCGCCTCCGGACACAGCACCTACAGCCGCGCGGCGGCGGAGCTGCTGACGCGCTTCACCGGCAGCTCGTACTTCCCGGGCGGGCTCGGCACGTTCGACGTCACGGCGAACCGCCTGCTGCAGTTCGAGATCGGTCCGTCGACCGACGTCCAGCTGCAGTGGGCGCAGTACTACGACGCCGCCGACCAGGCCGGCCTGTCACGCCTCTACGGCGGCATCCACACGGCCGAGGACGACTTCGCGGGCCGCATCGCCGGCGCGCAGATCGGCGTGCTGGCGTGGGACCGGGCAGAGCGCTACTTCACCGGGACGACACCGCCGTAGCGGAGCAGGCCGTAGACGCTCGGCGCACCGCGCAGGAACCAGACCGCGATCAGCGCATCGGTGATCGCGCAGCCGGCCGACGACGACGGCATGAACGCCAGGATCGGGTTGCCCCACAGCTGATGGGCCAGGTCCCACGCGGTGTGCATCAGCCACGAGGCCCCGATCCACGCATACGACGCCAGCCCGCGGTACGCGACGTAGGTCGCGGCGGCGCAGCAGCTGCTCGAGACCAGCGCGCTGCCGGTGGAGCGCATCGCCGAGACGGTCGGCTTCGGCTCACCGGCGACGTTTCGCGACCGCTTCCGCCGCGTCGTCGGCACGAGCCCGCAGGCCTATCGACGTGCGTTCGTGCGCGACCGCTGACGGCGTCAGGGCCGGCAGGTGAGCACGAAGCGGTCGACGTCGCGGGCCCCGTCCGCACCGCGGGCCTCGAGCTGCACCACGACCTTGCCGGCACCGACCTTGCCGTTGCGGCGCCGGCGCAGCGGCACCGGAATCCCCGTCGTCGACGTGCAGCGCTCGCCGGACGGCGCCGTGAAGGGTGCCGGCAGCGCGAGGCGTCCGGCCAGCGCGGCGAACGCGGCACCGGTCTGGTCCGCGCCGGAGGGCCGCAGCACCGTCACCGCGTCCACGGCGCGTGGCTCGCAGCGCTTCAGCGTCGTACCGGTGCAGAGCGCGAGCCGGAGCTGGCAGGTGCCGTCCGTGGTGTCGGGATCGAGATCGCACGACGGATCGCCCTCGGTGCACGGTCGCAGCTTCGATGCCCCCACCCATGCCTGCAGCAGGCAGTCCTGCTTCGCCTTCCCACCCCCGGGCACGCACCCGCCCGCGGTGCACGTCGCCTCCGGCTGCTCGACGACGAGGAACCGGTCCGCCGGCCCACCAGGCACGCTCGTCGTCGTGCCGTCGGGCCAGCGCACGCGGACGGCGTCGACGGTGGTGACGGCGCCGAGGCCGAAGTGCGCCTCCGTCGGATCCTGCGACACGTAGTTGCTGCCGGCGCGCAGCTCGCGGAGCTGCGTCGTGCCTCCGGCATCCACCCAGACCTGCGCGCCGACCGCATCGGTGTTGGGCTTCGGGCCGCGCAGCTTCACGGTGAGGAAGTGGCTCCCCGTGTGGTCGTTGCGGAAGAGACGGCCGGGGCCGTCGTTGTCGGCGACGAAGAGATCGAGGTCGCCGTCGCGATCGTAGTCGAACGCGACCGTGCCGCGACCGAGCCCGGTGTCGACGATGCCGGCGGCGGCGGACACCTCCGTGAAGGTGCCGTCGCCGTTGGCGGCGAAGAGCCGGCTCGGGTCGTCGAGGAAGACGGCGGCGGCTTCGCTCGAGTACCAGCCGTTCACGTGGAAGAGGTCGAGGTGGCCGTCGGCGTCGAGGTCGGCGAACGTGCTGGCCCAGCCCCAGTAGCCCTCGCGCACGCCGGCGGCATCGGTGACGTCGTCGAACGTGGCGTCGCCGCGGTTCCGGTAGAGGCGGTTGCCGCTCGTGAACCAGCTCTCGCCGGTGTCACCGTTCGGATCCCAGATGGACGAGACGAACCAGTCGAGGTCGCCGTCCTCGTCGTAGTCGCCGATCGCCGAGCCCATGCCGTTCTCGTCGGAGATGACGGGCGTGGTGACGTCGGTGAAGCGCCCCGTGCCGTCGTTCAGATAGACGCGGCTGGTGCCGTAGTCGGCGGCCATCAGCACGTCGGGCCAGCCGTCGCCGTTCATGTCGGCGAAGTTTGGCGTGAACGTCAGATCGATCGGCGCCAGCAGCGTCGTCGACGGCACGTGGCGGATGCCGACGTCGGCGCTGGCCTCGACGTAGCGGCCGCCGTCGTTGCGCCAGTAGAGCTCGGCGGCGTCGCCGGGCGCGATCGCGTTCGCCCAGTGCGTGATCAGGAGGTCGAGGTCGCCGTCGCGATCGGGGTCGCCGAACGCGGCGGAGATGGACGCCCGCGTGATCGCATCCAGGCCGGACGTGGCGGTGACGTCGGCGAAGGTGCCGTCGCCGCGGTTGCGGAAGAGCCGCGGCTTCGTGCCGGCGACACCGAGCACCAGCAGGTCGAGCAGGCCGTCGCCGTCCTGGTCGGCGAACGTCGGGCCCGAGCCGGCACCACCGATCGCGACGCCGGCGGTGATGCCCACCTCCTCGAACGTCCCGTCACGCTCGTTGTGGAAGAGCAGGCTCGGCGCGATGTCGCCGCGCACGACGTAGAGGTCGAGCCAGCCGTCGCCGTCGTAATCGCCGCAGGCGACGCCGCCGGAGACGTGACGGCGGTCGTCGAAGGTGGGATCGGTCCAGCCGTGCTGATAGGAGACGCCGGCCTCGGCCGTGACGTCGGTGAACGGACCCGGGAGCGCTGCGGCGGAGCGGACGAGCGCGAGGAAGGCCAGGAGGATCGCTGTGCGGCGCACCGGGCGGAGCCTAACACCCCGCTCGGCGACGCCGCCAGGCGGATTCGGTCGACGCGCCCCGCTACGCCGCCTCCCCGAGCGTTGCCAGATGGTCGGCCAAGGCCTTCTGGAATGCGGGGCGTGCCTCGCACCGCAGGCGATAGGCCTCGAGCGCCGGGATCTCGGCGACCAGGTCGGTATGACGCAGGATGCGCAGGACCGTGGTCATGAGGAGGTCGCCGGCGGTGAAGCGATCCTCGAGATACTCGCGCCCGTCGAGATGGGCCGCGAGATCGGTCAGCCGCGATTTCACCGCCTCGACCGCCGTCGGCCGGCGCAACTTCGCCCACTCCTCGTTCGCGTAGAAGAGGTCGATCTCGGCGAGATGCTGGATCTGGGGTTCGACGGAGTTGAGCGCCGCGAACATCCAGGTGCGGGTGCGGGCACGGCCCGCGGGATCGGCGGGCATCAAGGCCTCGGAACGCTCGGCGACGTGCATGACGATCGCCCCCGACTCGAACAGCGACACGTCGCCCTCCTCGTAGGTCGGCACCTGGCCGAACGGCTGCAGGCTGCGGTAGCCGGCCGATTTCTGCTCCCCCTGGTCGAGCAGCCGCTCCTCGTAGGCCAGGCCGGCCTCTTCGAGCGCCCAGCGGACCCGAACGTCACGAACCAGGCCCCGCGCGAAGGGCGGAACCCAGCGGAATGCACTCACTCTGATCGTGTTCATCACGTCCTCCTGTGATGTGGACGTCCGGCGGGGGAGCGAATCGACACCACCGCGACGGCAGGGACGGCGCCTGCCGCCGTCTCACCGCTCGCGGGGGTCGCCGGCGACCCCCGCTTCGACCTCCGACTCCGGGTCGGCCCGGCCGAGCAGACGCTCTTCGTTGTACGCCGGAATGACGATCGAGACCGACGACATTCGCAGCTCAGTCGCGGTCGGGCGCTCCGAGCGGAAAGTGGCGGCGATACGGCCGCGCGTCGTCGACCGCGCGCGCGAACGACGGTCGCGCGAGCAGGCGTCGCCGATAGGCGTGGAGGTTCGTGCACGACGCGTCGATCGGGTGTGCCCAGTCGGCGTAGAACAACGCCGGTGCAGCGGCGCAGTCGGCGAGGCTGAAGACGCCGGCCGCGGCCCACTCGCGCCCCGCCATCGTGTCGTCGAGCCAGCGGTAGGTGGTCTCGAGGGCCTGGCGTGCCGCGGCCACGCCGTGGGGGTCGCGATCCGCCGCGGCGCGGAGGCTGTCGAGGACGATCTTCTGCATCGGCGTCGCCACGTAGTTGTCGAAGACGCGATCCATCATCCGGACGTCGAGCGCGGCACGCCGATCCTCGGGGATCAGGCGCACGGGCCCCGGATGCGCGATGTCGAGGTGCTCGACGATGATGGTGGCCTCGAGCAGCGTGCGGCCTTCGTCGACCAGGACCGGCATCTTCTTGAGCGGCCACACGGCCTCGTGCTCGGCGTGCACCACGGCATCGCCCGCGAGCAGGCGGAGCTCGAACGGGACGTCGTTCTCGTACAGCGCGATCAGCACCTTCTGGCAGTACGACGAGAACGGATGGGCGTAGAGCTTCATGGCCGTCCTTCCTTGGCGATCCTCGCCAGGGTCTCGACGAGGAACTCCTTCTCCCGGGCCTGCACCCGGGCCGACAGGTCGTCGACGGAATCGCCGGGCACGACCGGCACGTGACACTGGGCGAGGACGCGACCGGTGTCGTACTCGGCGTCGACGAGGTGGATCGATATGCCCGTCTCCGTCTCCCCCGCCGCGAGCACGGCGGCGTGGACACGATTGCCGTACATCCCCTGCCCCCCGAACTTCGGCAGCAGCGCCGGGTGGGTGTTGAGGATGCGGCCCTCGTACGCCGCCAGCACGCGCGGGCCGAGCTTCTTCATGAAGCCCGCGAGCAGCACCAGATCGACCCGCGCCGTCGTCAGCGCGGCGAGGATCGCCTCGTCGAGTCGGTCGGCGTCGGGATGCGTCGCCGACGACAGGTGCGCCGTCTCGACACCCGCCGCACGCGCGCGCCGCAGCGCACCGGACTCGCGATTGTTGCTGATCACGACGCCGACCGTCGCCGGCAGCCGGCCGTCGGCGACGGCGTCCAGCACGGACTGGAGCGTCGTGCCCTCGTGGGATGCCAGAATGCCGAGTCTCATCAGTGCTGCTCCACTACTTGATCGCGATCGGGTTGACGATCGCCTGCACCGCGCCCGTGATGCGCGCCGGCCCGAGCGTGAAGAGGAACTCCCAGGCCTGATCCTTCACCATCTCGTCGGTGTCCATGTTCTCGAGGAGATGGATGCCGTTGCGCGCGATCAGTATCTGGTGTGCCTCGAACACGCCGCGACCCGACTCGGCCGGGATCACCTCCACACCCCAGGTGTCGGCGCCGACCATGGCCACCCCGAGCGAAGCGAGATACGTGGCTCCCTCGATCCCCAGTCCGGGCTCGCCGGCTCCGAAGCGCGCGTCGTCTTTGCCGATCAGCCTGGTCCAACCGGTGTGGAAGAGCACCACGTCGCCCTTCTCGATCGGGCCGACGCCCTGGCGCTTCATCGCCCCGTCGATCTCGGCGCGGTTGAACGCCGTGCCTTCCTTCACCATGTCGGTGCCGAGATAGCCGGCCATGTCGAGCAGCACGCCGCGCGTGGCGATCGCCGGCACGTGCTCGATGCCGAGCTTCGTGAGGCCGTCGGTCTTCGCGAAGTCGGCGGCCTGGTTGCAGTTGAAGTAGAGGTTGTCGATGCCGATGTGGCCGAGGCCGTCGATCTGCGAGCCGACGCCGGCCCAGCCGGCGATGATGTCGTCGTTGTAGGTGGTCCTGGTCGGTCCGAGGGTGACGCCCGCGGCCTGGCCCGGCTGGACTATGGTGATCGCGAACGTGCGCGGCGGATACGCGGGCGTGTGCCGGTTCGTCTCGATGCCGAGCCGATAGGCCTTGCCGCGCGTCACGAGCTTCGCAGCGGCGAGCGTCTTCGCCGGCGTGACGTGGTTCAGGTTGCCGACCATGTCGTCCGGCCCGAACTTCGAGGCCGTCGGGCAGCGCGGCTCCTCCGCACGGGCAGCGCCCGCGACGAGGACGACGGCGACGGCGCACGCCGCGAGCCGGCGCATCAGCGGTAGCCCGTCACGTCGGCGGGCTTGCCGGCATCCTGCACCTCGACGAGGTAGCGCCAGGCGTCGGGCCGGCTGCCGTCGAGATCGGTGAAGCCGTACACCTGCGCCAGCTGGCCGCTCGACAGCGAGTGCCCGTTCCAGCGCGCGACGTCCCGATCGGCCGCGAGCGCCGCGACCGCCCGGCCGACGAACGCCGGCGTCTCGGAGATGGCGAAGTGCGGCGAACGTGCCGTCGCGTCGTGCCAGGTGGCCTCCGTCACCTCGTAGGCATCGAGCATGGCCTCCGAGCGCAGCCACCCCGGCGTCAGCGACACCGCGGTGGCGCCACGCGGCCCGAGCTCGTGCGCCAGCGCGAAGGCCATCCGCCCGACGGCGGCCTTCGCGAGGTCGTAGAAGAACGAGACGCGGTAGTTCGTGGCGTTGTACGCGTCGGTACCGTCGGTCACCTCGACCACCAGGCCGCCCGGCGTGCGGAGCAGGAGCGGGATCGCCACGTGGCTCGTGATGGCGTGCGTGTCGACGGCGCGTCGCAGCGTCCGCAGCCCGACGTCCAGGTCGGACTCCCACACCGTCTTGTTCCACTCCATGGTGGTGGCGCCCCAGATGTCGTTCACGAGGACGTGGAGACGTCCCTGCTCGCGCTCGATGCGCGCCACCAGGGCGCGGACCTCGTCGGGCACGAGATGGTCGACCTGCACCGCGACGCCGCGCCCGCCGGCCTCGTCGACCAGGGCCGCGGTGTCCTCGATCGTCTCCGGCCGGTTCATCTCGGATCGGGCCGAGCGGGTCGATCGCCCGGTGACGTAGACGGTGGCCCCGGCCGCGCCGAGCTGCACGGCGATGCCGCGGCCCGCGCCGCGGGTCGCGCCGGCCACGAGCGCGACCCTGCCCTTCAGCGATACGCTCATGCCGTCGGCCTAGCAGGAGTCTCGCTCGGAGTTAAGGTCGCGCGGCGAGGTCTCGGTAGTACACCGTGGTGCTGCAGAGCCCGCCCTCCGGGAACAGCGCGTAGCCCGGGATCTCCCCCACACGCACCCAACCGAGGCGCTCGTAGAGACGCGCGGCGTCGCCGCCGGTGACGGCGTCGAGCACCAGCAGGGTCCGCGCGCAGTCGCGCGCCGTGGCTTCGGCGGCGCGGACCAGCGTGGCCCCGAGCCCGCCGCGACGCGCGCGGCGATGCACCAGCAGCTTCGTCAGATCGGCCCGGTGCGGCTGGTTCTCGGGCAGCTGCAGCACGAGCTGCACGGTGCCGCATACACCGTCCGCATCTTCGGCAACGAGGAGCGCCCGCTCGCCCGCGGCCACACCCTCGGCCACGCGACGCCAGAACGCCCCGGCACGTTCGCGGGTCAGGGGCTGCATGAAGCCCACCGAGGCACCGCCGTCGACGCAATCCATCAGCACGGCGCTGAGCTGGCCGATCAGCGCCTCGTCGACCGCGTGCAGGCGGCGCAGGGACCAGGGAGCCGTCATCGCGCCCTCTAGTGCACCAGGAGGTTGATCGCCTCGCCGCCCTTCATCGACATCGTGACGATGTCCTTCGCGTCGAGGTCCATCTTCATCAGATCGACCATCCGTATCTGGCTGTTCTCGTAGGTGCGGAAGTAGAAGCGCTTCGCCTTGAGATCGCTGGCGCTCGTCCAGAGCGTGTAATCGGCCTGGATGTTGCCGTGCGCGTCCTTCTCGTGGTCGCGCGCCGCGCCCTTCGGGATGTCGAACTGGTTCAGGAGATGGAACGCCTGGAGGATGGCGTCGTCGCCGGTCTGCGACGGCAGCACCGACTGGCTGAACGCCACCGCACGGACGAAGCGTGACGGCGGCGTGAAGTCCCCCGGCAGGCCGAGCATGCCCGACCCCTGGCCGAACGGCTCGAGCGTGACCGAGCCCACCTTCACGGGCGGGACGTTGACCATCGAGAAGTTCACGTAGTTGCGCAGGTTGGTCATGTGCCAGTCGAACGTCGGCGAGTTGGTGAGCACGCCGAGCGGGTCGTCGTGCACGTGGAGCTTGCCGCCGACGTACTCGATCACGATGCTCTGACCCGACGCGTCCTGCACGATGAAGTGCACCTCCGGCGCCATGCCCCACCCTTCGTAGACGACGGCGGGAACGACGATCTTCCCGATGTTGGCCTTCACCTCGTCGACGCTGGCGAAGTTCTCCAGCAGCCACGAGCCGAGCTCCCACGGCGCCAGCGTCCTGCCCGCATCCGCCGCCGTGTACGGCATGTAGCCGGCGGACGTCGGGAAGTAGAAGAGGCCCGAGGACAGACCCTTCTCGTTCACGCCGTCGAACAGGACCGGCTTGCCGACGCCGTTGGTGCCCACGCTGGCGTACTTCGCCGTCCACTGCAGCCCCGGCTTGCCGTCGGGCGTGGTGCCCGTCCGTGCGTAGCCGCGCGGGACCATGATCACGCTGGAGTCGATGTCGATGGCGAACTCCAACGTGCGCGCGTGGACGACGGTGCCGTCCGTCGCGATCAGGGTGATGCCGGTGCAGGCCTCGGTGGTGTGGACGCCGCCACCGAGGAGCAGCGCGGCGGCGATCACGATCCGGACTGTCTTGGAATCGATCATGGACGCCGCAGTACATCGTACGCCGGTCGCGAACCAGCAGCGCAGCCGCCCGCCTGGAAATGTCGGACGGGCTCGGCTACGGTTCGCCACCCGAGGAGGGTCCCTCCCATGCGCACGACCCGAGGCCGATTGGTGATGTCCGTCGCGCTCGAGATGCTCGTCGCGTTGATCGTATCGGCGACTCCCGCCGCCGCGATCCGCGGCGACATGGTGCTGGTGAGTCGCGTCAGCGGCGCGAACGGTCCCATCGGCGACGCCGCCTCCTACATCGCGAGGATCTCCGCCGACGGCCGCTTCGTGGCGTTCGCCTCGAACGCCGACAATCTGACCCCCGACGACGGCGGCACCGGCCAGGACTGCTTCGTGCGCGACCTCGAGGCGGACACGACGACGTTCGTCAACCGTGCCACCGGTCCGTCGGGCGCCGGCAGCAACCTGGGGTGCGGCAACCCCACGATCTCCGGCGACGGGCGCTTCGTCGCGTTCGAGTCGTCCGCCACCAACCTCAGCGACGACGACGACGACGACTTCCAGGACCTGTTCGTGCGCGACACGCTGAACAGCACGACCGTGCTCGTCAGCCGCGCGAGCGGCTCGAACGGCGCCGCCGCGGACGGCCCCTCCTTCGCTCCGGCCATCTCCGCCGACGGTCGCTTCGTCGCCTTCGTATCGGGCGCCACCACGCTGAGTCCCGACGACAACGACGCCTTCACCGACGTCTTCGTCCGCGACACCGTGCTGAACACGACCACCCTCGTGAGTCGTGCCGACGGCCCCACCGGCCCCGGGGGAGACGGCACCAGCAGCGGTGCAACGATCTCGGCCGATGGACGCTTCGTGGCGTTCTACTCCACCGCCGACAACCTGAGCCCCGACGACGACGACACCTTCTTCAACGTCTTCCTGCGCGACACCCTGCTCGGGACGACCACGCTGGTCAGCCGCGGCGATGGGCCGAACGGCGCGGCGGCCGATGCACAGTCGTCCGGCGGGGCGGTCTCGGCCGACGGGCGCTTCGTCGCCTTCGAGTCGAACGCCGACAACCTCAGCCCCGGCGACGACAACCCCGGCAGCCACATCTTCGTCCGCGACACCGTGACCGGATCGACGACCCTCGCGAGCCGGGCCGACGGACTGAACGGCGCCGCGGGCGACGCCAGCTCCGACACCGCCTCGCTCTCCGCCGACGGCCGCTTCGTCGCCTTCTCGTCGCACGCCGCCAATCTCAGTCCGGATGACGACGACACCCGCCTCGACGTCTTCGTGCGTGACCTCGCGCGGGGGACCACGTCGCTGGTCAGCCGTGCCACGGGCCCTGCCGGCGACGCCGGCGACAAAGACTCGTACACCTACGGCTTCGCCATCTCGGCCGACGGGCGCTACGTGACGTTCGAAACGGACGCCACCAACTTCGGCCCCGATGACGACAACATGGCCTCGGACGTCTACCGTCGCGATGTCCTCGGCGTGCTGCCGCGCTGCACCGACGTGACACAGACCGTCGTCCGCGAGGAGCCGTCGACTCTGCCGCTCACGTGCAGCGACGACGACGGCGACACGGTGACGCGCACGCTCGTCACCAATCCCACCCACGGTGTCGCCGGGGCGATCGATCAGGCCGCGGGTACCGTGAGCTACACGCCGGCGCCCGGCTACAGCGGGCCCGACACGTTCACGTTCCTGGCGACCGATCCGACCGGCGATTCCCCCGTCGCGACGGTGACGCTGAACGTCGCCGGCTGCGTCGCGGCGCCCACGTTCTCGTCGATCGAGTGCCGCCTGGACGAGCTCGAAACGGCGAAGACCGCCGCCGTGCCGGACGGGAAGGTCGGCACGAAGCTCTCGACGCTCCTCGCCCGCGCGGACACGAGCATCGCGACGGCGGAGGGTTTCGGGACGTCGCGCAAGGCGCGCAAAGCCCTCGGCAAGGCGATCAAGGCGCTCGGGGCGTTCGGCAAACAGCTTCGCAAGAAGTCGGCGAGGAAGCTGCTCGACCCGGCGACGCTCGCCTCGCTGAGCGCGGCGGTCGAAGCCCTGCGTCAGGACGTCGTGACGTTGCGGGGGTGAGCTCGTCCTAGGCCAACTGCGCCATATCCAGTCCGAAGGACGCGCGACGCGTCGTGACCGCCGACAGCACCTCGTCGGGCGTCAGCTCGCCGGTGTCGACGGCATGCCCCTCGAACCGGCCGAGGTCCGCGAACTGCGCATGCATCTGGCGAACGACGTGTTCCCTGCCCTCGCCTTCACGCGCCCGCACGCGCTGGAGGCATGTCGCGACCGGCGCACGGAGCACGATGTACTCGAGCGGTATGCCCGTCGGCCGCACCTCCGACGCCACGATGGGCAGCATCCACGGGCCGACGATGCCGTCGAGAAACACCGCCCAGCTCCGCTCGGCGAACGCCACCGCGGTCCGGGCCAGCGCGATCATGATGTCCGTATTCTGTGCCCCGGCCGCGGGTCGATACGGCGAGATCGGGTGCGCCGGGAAGGTGAAGAAGACGTCCGACGGAATGTGCAGGCCGCGGGACGCGACCGTCGCCAGGCCGGCGGCGAGCGTCGTCTTGCCGGTGCCGGGTGAGCCGGTGACGATCACGATCGGCGACACGGGTGCGGTGACGTTGCTCAACGCGTCACCCGAGCGCTCTCGAACGAGAAGACACGCCAGGCGTGTGGGCTGCCCGCCTGCGCGTGCTCCGTCGCCGTGCCGCGCGCGTACTCGGCGACGACGCTCGCCCAGAACCGGAGTCCACCGCGGTTTCCCTCCGACACCCGCACGATCCAGCGGCCCGGAAAGCGATCCCAGACGAGGAACGCGGCACGGCGGCCCACGCCGGCACGACGGTAGCGACGCAGGACGAAGAACTCCGCGACGTCGAGGACCTCGGAATCGTCCGACGCCGGGGAGCCACACGTGACCAGCACGAACCCCACGACGCGCGTCCCGTAGCGGATGAGGAATGGGAAGCGGCGCTCCGGCTCCGTCCAGTAGAGCGGCAGCGTGTCGTAGCCGAAACGACCGTCGGCCCGGAGCTCGACGGGGAAGACCTCGCTGAGATCGTGCACGTAGAGCTCGAGAAGGTTCGCGAGCAGCGCCGCATCGTCGGGGACGGCGACCTCGATCACCACGTCCAACGAGTCGTCCATGTCACCCTCGGACGGCTTCCGCGCTGGTCACCCGGCGCATGCGATCTCGCCATCCGATGGCGGCACCGCGGGGATCACCGCCGTTGGCGGCGGGGTCGGGCTCCAGCCCGACGCAGAGCAGGGAGTCGCGTGCCACGGACGCGGCGCGCAGCTCGTCGACGTATGTCACGGTCGCCGCGCCAGCCGGGCCGGCTTCGGTCGCCCGCCGGGGACATCGAAGTGCGTCGCCATGTAGATCACCCACCCCCCCGCCGGACATAGACGAACGGCGGGATGGCTGGAACCACGACGACCGGTCACCGCGGCAGGAGCCTTGGGAGCAGCACCATGTCGTCGAACACCTGCGCGCCCGCCGCGCGGAGGGCGTCCGCGCTCGTGAGCCGCGCATACCCCAACACGGGCATGCCGGCGGCGACCGCGGCCTGGACGCCGGGCACGCTGTCCTCGATGACGACACATCGATCGGGTGATGCACCCATGGTGGCCGCGGCGTAGAGGAAGAGATCGGGTGCCGGCTTGCCCCGCGCGACCTGCGTCGCGCTGAACATGGGCGGAGCGGAATCGGTCAGGAGGCCGGCCCACCCGAGGCGGCTGCGAATGTCGTCGGGGCCGCCGTTGGAGGCGACACACCACGGGCACGAAAGCCGGGGCAACAGGAGCCCGATGCCGGGCACCGGGCGAAGCTCCCGCTCGAAGAGCACGCGGAGACGCCGATCGTACTCTGCCGTGAACTCCGGGGGGGCACGCCAGCCGAGACGCGGCTCGACAGCCGCGAGCCGACCGGCCATGGTCCCGCCCGAGAATTCGCGCAGCGTGCGCTCGTAGTCGAGCGTGTGCCCGAGCTCCCCGAGCATCTCGACGAAGAGTCGATTGACGATGGGCTCGCTGTCGACGAGGACACCGTCGTTGTCGAAGATGATCAGGTCGACCGCCCTCTCGTTCGACGACGTCATCGCAACCCGCCGTTGCTCTGCAACCAGTCGACGTCGGCGGGATCGGTTCCGGGGAAGACGGCCGCGTCGTAGGGACGCCAGAAGGTCGTCGCGACGTCCCCGCCGTCGCGCGCCAGCTCCAGCGCGACGGCGGCGCCCGTCACGAGGGCGAGTGGTCGGTCCTGGCTAGTCGGGTGCATTCCGCCCCCTCCCGAGCGCCCGCAGGATGGCCACACGAAGCGCCTGCACCTCCTGCGATCGAGGCGGTGACGGCGACCAACCGGGCAGCAGGCTCACCGGACCCGCGATCCAGCCCCACAGCGTGCGCGGCTGGGAGCGATCGTCGACCACGACCGAGCCGTTCGGCACACTGGTGCCACCGAGCGTGAAGCGGTACCCGGAGCGATAGCACGATGGGCTCGGGATGATCCCGAGCGTCAGCACCGTGATCATCGGCTCGGAGAAGCAATGACGCACGCTGACCTCGGGGCGGACGACGAGCGATGCGGTGTCGTCATCCTCGGGGACCACGGCCTCGAACAAGCCCGTGTTGGTCAGGTCTTCCCGGAATCGCGCGTGGAAGTCCGCCAGCTGGTGCGGCGACGCCATCTTCGGGTCCGCCGTGATCTCCAGCCTCACGATGCCGAGCGTCGACGTCGGCGACGGGTGCTCGTCGTCGGGCACGTCGGGCAGGCGATAGGCCGTGCAGGCCGCGAGCATCGACACGGCCGACACGAGCATGAGCCGAGGCATCATCACGCGTGCGCCTTCACTAACCCACCGCAGGGCGGGCGAGCCAGCGGGTCAGTCCGTCGCTGCGCAGATCCGCTGTGACCGCATGAAGCGCGGGGTGTCCGACCGGTTCGGCGCGGCGACGTGCAGCATCAAGGGATGGCAGAGGATCGCGTCCCCCGGTCGACCGGTCAGCTCGATCACGCGCACCGGGACACCCATCACCTCCCGTGTCTCGTTCATGAAGTACGCGATGCGCTCCTCGCGGAGCCGCCCCGTCAACGCGTCGAGCCACGGGTCGCACCGGAGGAACCGCATCCGGAGGTCCCGGTGCGGGGCCCGCTGCTCCGCCGGCGACAGCTGCGCGTGGAAGTGGCGGAGCAGGCGGTGGGACCCCTCGACGATCAGGGTACCGCCGCCGCGCGGATCGACGACGGAGAAGAACGTGAACACCTGCACGCCATGCGGCGCGACGGCGTTGGGATGCAGGTCGAAGTCGAAATGCCAGCCTGCCGTCGGGAGGGTCCAGGCGCCCGGGGTCCGATCGGGAAACGTCACCAGCACCACGCCCCAGTTCGACGGCACGCGCCACCGCAGCGGACCGAGGAGATCGCCGATCGCGCCGATCAGGCGGTCGGTCGCCACCGCACGCTGCAACGGGTCGCGCTTGGCGCGGTGCAGGCTTCGCCTGGGTTGCCACCATGTGCCGGGGTCTTGCCGGGCGATGCCGAAGTCGGCGCGCAGCTCTTCCCACATCCGGTCCTGCAGCTCGAGGGCCGCGTCGGCGGGGAACACTCCGGGCAGGCGCACGTGGCCCGTGCGCTCGAAGGTGGCGAGCTGCTCCGCTGTCAGCGACACCGTCATCCGACCGCTCCCCTCGACATGTCCGCACTCCGGACGAGGAGCGCCACCATCACGGCCGCCAACCCGACGAGGAGCGGTGCCGTCAGCACACCCGGGAAGTAGGCTCCCCGCGCCAGGGCGAGCACCGAGTGACCGATGCCGTTGCCAAGCTCCAGGAGTGCCCAGAGCCACGCCAATCCGCTCGCCGACCGCCACCCCGAGCGCACGGGCACGCACCAGCACCAGACGCCGAACGTCACCAGAGCCGCATTGACGACGACGAAGCCGGTGGCGAGGTCGGAGCTGACGAGGCTGCTCACGAATCGCGCCGGGGCGAAGACCTCGTACAGCTGCGTGACCCACTCCTCGACGGAATGCGCGGCTTGCGCCAGCACGAGCAGCAGGAACACGAGCTGGATTCGTCGCTCCACGTCTCTACGGGTGTGCAGGCATTGGTGTGTGACCTCGGTCGTCGTTCGCATGCGCCCCACACGACGTCGGGTGATACACGCCGCCAGCTTTCAGGGGCTACGCCGACAGGATGGCCGCGAGGATGCACAGGAGCGCCACCCCCGAGCCGAGGGCCGGGCCCCAGAACCAGAACCGCAGGGACAGGACGAAATACACCGCCGCGACGCCGGCTGCGCCCCCCTGCACCAGACGACTGCCAACGAACGTGGGGAAGCCGGGCCAGGCCAGACACAGCAGGCCGAGCCCGGTCAGGGCGACACCAACGCTGTGGCTGAGGTTGAACCCCATCCACGCATCCCAGAAATTGGCGCGCGGATTGAACGCCAACCGCGTGTTCTGCATCGCGACGCGCACGGAATCGTCCGTCGGTGTGAACGCGCGAGGGTCGACGAGATCGCGAAGCGTCAGCAAGCCATGCGCCGTACCCAACGCGAGACAGATGAGGCCGGCAGCTGCCAACAGGACCTGCGCCACGTCACACTCCCGGAGGTATCGCACCGACAGGCATCGGCTCTCGATGTCCCCGAGGCGTCAGCCGCCGCCCTTCTCACGCATGGAACGTTGATCCCAGAGGTACTCGAGGTAGCCGTCGGGATCGCGCAGCTCCGCGCCGTACCCCCAGAACGGCTTCTGCGGCGCCTTTTCGAATGCCACCCCGCTGTCGGCGAGCTCCCGGTACGTCGACTCGACGTCGTCGACCTGGAACGTCAGCGTACACGAGGGGACGATCGGCGCGTCGGACGTCTCGACCAGGAAGAGGGTCAGATCGGCGTCGTCCCGGAGCGCGACCGTCCTGCGCTCCGCCACCTCGAACTCGACCTGGAAGCCGAAGCACGTCGTGTACCATTCGCGCGAGCGCGCGACGTCCCGGACCGGAATGCCCAGATGATCGACCCGCACCATGACGAGCCCGATACTCCTGCTCGGGGTCCCCAGTCTACTACCCCATCCCATCCCGTGAGCGCCGTCGCGACGGCACCCGGGACGCTCGGGACCGCGTGCAGCCCCCCCAACGTTCGAGCAACCGAGAGACGCAGGCGCAATGAACCGTCGCCGATGGCGCATCCTATCCGGGCACACCCCAACAGGAGGCTCCCATGGTTTCTCGTCAGGTCTTCACCGCCGCCGGTTTCATCGTCGCGCTCGCGTTCGGGGCGACGGCACCGGCCATCGCCCAGAGCGTGGCGCGCGTGAGCGTCGCATCGGACGGCAGCCAGGGCAACGGCCCGAGCTACTTCGGCGGCGTGAGCACCAATGCGCGCTTCGTCGTGTTCTCGTCGGACGCGACCGACCTCGTTCCCGGCGACACGAACGGCAAGACCGACGTGTTCCGGCACGACCGCATCACCGGCGAGACGATCCGCATCAGCGTGAACGACGACGGCGTGCAGGCCAACGGCCGCAGCGTCGCGAGCGGCCTGTCCCGCGACGGGCGGCTCGTCCTCTTCTGGTCACACGCGACGAACCTCGTCGGCGGCGACACCAACGGATTCGAGGACGTGTTCCTGCGCGACGTCGCGCTCCACACCACGACGCGCCTGAGCCTCGGGCCGAACGGCGTCCAGACCAACGGCGGCAACCGCTTCCCCACGATGAGCGACGACGGCCGCTGGGTGACGTTCCAGTCCTACGCGTCGAACGTCGTCCTCGGCGACACCAACGACCGCGAGGACATCTACGTGCTCGACCGGCGCACGGGGCAGACGACGCGCGTCGGGCAGCCGTCCGAGGGGCAGTCGAACGACGACAGCCTCGCTCCGCAGATCAGTCCGAACGGGCGCTATCTCGCGTTCGAGTCGTCGGCGAGCAACCTCGTGCCCGGAGACACCAACGGGTCGATCGACGCCTTCGTGGTCGACCGCACGCGGGGCACGCTGGTTCGCGCCAGCGTCTCCGACGCCGGCGTCCAGGGCAATCAGCAGAGCCGGTCGCCCATCGTCAGCAACAACGGGCGGTGGGTGCTGTTCCTGTCGCTCGCCGACGACCTCGTCCCCGGCGACACCAACCAGGCCTTCGACTCGTTCGTCCACGACCTGCGTCGTCACGAGACACGTCGCGTGAGCGTCTCCTCGAACGGGACCGAGGGCAACCACGGGAGCTCTCGGGGCACGCTCGATCCGAAGGGGCGATACGTCGCGTTCGGGTCGCATGCCAGCAACCTGGTGACCGGCGACACCAACGCCGCGGCCGACGTCTTCGTGCGCGACCTCGCGCGCGGCACCACCATCCGCGTGACGGCGGCGCACGACGGCGGCGAGACGAACAGCCATTCTCAGGCCATCGCGTTCGTGGGCGGTCGCTCCCTGCTCGTCGCCTCCCCCGCCGGCAACCTCGTGCCCGGCGACACCAACGCCACGGACGACCTGTTCGTGGTGCCCTGGCGCTAGCGGTGCCTCACGTCTGCTTCGACGGCCCGACCGGGGATTCCCCCGGCCGGGCCGCTCGGCGTCTTGGGCCTGCCGTCGTGCCAGTCACGGAACGGCCGCGCCCTGACTCAGGCGCACGTAGTACCCGTCCGGATCGGTGATCCTGAAGTCGCGGTCGCCCCACCGTTGGAGCACCACCGGGCTCGGCGAATGGCCGGCGGCGACGAGCTTCTCCCGCAGCGCGTCCACCCCATCGGAGTAGAGGACGATCTCCGTCCCGATGGGCGGACGGCGAAGGAAGCCGAGCACGCGGAGCGGCAGCCACCACGGCACCGGGGACAGCGCGACGACCGTGTGGCCGCTGCGGAGGGTGGTGTAGCCATCGGGTTTCGCGTGGGCGACCGAGAAGCCGACCACCTCGTAGAAGCGAATCGATTCGGCGGCATCGGTGACGAACAGCTCGAACTTCGAGTCGACGACCTGTGCGCCAGCGGCGGCCGCACCACCGAGCATCAGTAATATCGCCCAGCACGCTGCCGCCCCGCCGATATGGACCCTCACCGGTCCTGGCGCTCGTGTCGAATCACGTTGAATCCCTCGTCGTCCATCGGCGGCTGGAAGAACCTGGTGATGGCGTCGAACTCGGCATCGCTGGTCCACGCCGTGCCCTCGGCGAGGTGACGGCTCCGCTCGCGAAGCTGGGCTTTGCACAGGTCGTCCGGAGCGTCGATGAAGTGCAGCTCATGGGGGGCGTTCGCACGCTCGAACAACGCCCGGAACCAGTCGCGCTGCGTCCTCGTATTCCCCGGAAAATCCAGGACGACGGAGGTGCCGCGACCAAGGAGGGCGCAGATGTGCTCCGTGAGCGCAGCGCGCAGGCGAGCGGAGAACCGGGCGAAGGTGGGGACGTCGACGATCTCGCCGGGGAACAAATGGCCGAGCCAGTCGTCCTGGACGAGGAGGACCGCCGCGCTGCGCTCGGCGAGCTCGCGGGCGAGCGTGGACTTCCCCGCGGCCATCTTGCCGCAGAGCAGGTAGAGCGTCCCTGAGGTCGCCATCGACTCAGTTGTGGGGCGACGCCAGCGTCTCCAACTCGCTCAGGCGCTTCATCGCGTTCATGGCCTTGAGGGAGTCGTAGTTGATGTTCGCGGCGTTCAGGCTGCTCCCTTCCTGGAAGGGGTATTGCGGCAGGGTCATCAGGAACTGCCTGAGCTTGTCCTGCACCGGCACGAACAGCCAGATGTTGTCGGCGTACCAGCGCAGGTACAGCCCGGACTCGTGCGGCGCCTTCTCGAACGGATCGGCGCGCAGGTTGACGATCACCGGCCAGCCGGGCATCTCGCGGACCGCCGTCGCGATGTTGCCGTTGGTCACCGCGAAGTGGACCTTCCAGTCGTTCCAGCGCACCGCGTTCAGCTCGCCGCCCTGGCCGAAGTAGTAGATCTCCTCGCGCGGACCCTTCGCGGCCTCACCCTTGAAGAACGGCAGGAAATTGTAGCCGTCGGGATGGATCTTGAACTGCCTGCTGCCGACCTTGTAGCCCTGCTCCAGCTTGCCGACGATGTCCGGCTCGCCGGCCGCCGCGAGCAGCGTTGGCATCCAGTCCTCCTGCGACATGATGTCGTTGACGAGGGTTCCCGGCTTGATCACGCCCGGCCAGCGCACCAGGCACGGCACCCGGAACCCGCCCTCCCACGTCGTGCCCTTCTCGCCGTGGTACGGCGTGGTACCGCCGTCGGGCCACGTCCCGGTCTCGGCGCCGTTGTCGGTGCCGTAGACGACGATCGTGTCGTTGGCGATGCCGAGATCGTCGAGGTGCTTCAGCATCTCGCCGACCATCGCGTCGTGCTCGACCATGCCGTCGGGATAGAGCCCGATGCCGGTGACACCCTCGGCCTGGGGGCTCAAGTGCGTCCAGACGTGCATGCGCGTCGTGTTGAACCACACGAAGAACGGCTTGTCCTGCTTGTGGGCGTCGTCGATGAACTTCACGGCGGCGGCGAAGAACTCGCGGTCCGCGGTCTTCATCCGCTCCCGGGTCATCGCCCCGGTGTCCTCGATCGCCTGCCCGCCCTTGCCGTCGCTCCGCGTGTGGAGGACGCCGCGCGGACCGAACTTCTTCCGGAACTCGGGATCCTTCGGGTAGTAGTAGGTCTCCGGCTCCTCCTCGGCGTTCAGGTGGTAGAGGTTGCCGAAGAACTCGTCGAACCCGTGCATCGTCGGCAGGTGTTGGTCGCGATCGCCCAGGTGGTTCTTGCCGAACTGTCCGGTGACGTAGCCCTGCCCCTTCAGGAGATCGGCGATGGTCGGCGACCAGTCGGGAATGCCGTGTGGCGACCCCGGCATGCCGATGGTGAGCATGCCGGTGCGGAAGGGATGCTGCCCCAGGATGAATGCGGAACGGCCGGCGGTGCAGCTCTGCTGGCCGTAGAAGTCGGTGAACAGGGCGCCTTCCCGGGCAATGCGATCGATGTTGGGCGTCCGATAGCCCATCCCGCCGAGGTTGTAGGCGCTGATGTTGAACACGCCGATGTCGTCGCCCCAGATGACGAGGATGTTCGGCTTGCGCTGCTGGGCCTGCGCCACGGCTACGGGCGGTGCGCCGCAGAGCGCGGCGGCGAGGAGAAGAACTCCAAGTCGGAATGGATGTGCGATCATCGTCAGCTCCATGGCTGTGGTGCGACGTCGAGCGGGCGCCCCTGACGGGCCGCCCGCTTCTCCCCCGTCGCAAGCACGGTCACTCAGTCGCGTGCGCCGGTCCTAGTCTCCGTTCGCCCGAGTCTTCGCCATGCTGTCTTTTACCTCCTGCAGAACCTGGGCCAGGCTGTAGGACGCCGGGGACTGCAGCGCCGGGTACGGCCCGTAGGACTCGAGCTCCTTCAGCCACAGCGCCTGGCCGATGGGAATGATGTTCCAGTCGTAGATATAGGCGGTAACGGGTCCGGCAAGTGCGCCGCCTTGGCCCAGGAGGGTTTTCGGCTCGAATCCGACGGAACCCTCGAATGGATCTCGCTTGATGTTGTTGACCAGAGGCCAATGGAAGGTGTGCACCCCCATCAGGCCTCCGGTCGCGGCCTCGGATGCCATCGCGAAGTAGATCTTCCAGTTCTTGTATCGCACTGCCGACGGAACCGGCCCTCCGTAGTAGAAGAACGTATCACGCGCCGACTTCTCCGACTTGCCAGTCAGATAGTCGAGCTGGTTGACACCCTGGAGCTTGGTCTTGACGATGCCGGGATATTTGCCCGCCATGATCTGCTCGTTCAGCTCATTCCCCTTGGCCCCACCGGCGATTTCGACAAACGTCGGCATCCAGTCGTACGATGCGAAGATGTCGTTCAGGACCGTGCCCGGCTTGATGTGCCCCGGCCAACGGATGACCGCCGGCGCGCGCATGCCGCCTTCCCAGGTCGTCAACTTCCCGCCCTTGAAGGGCGTGTTGCCGCCATCGGGGTAGGTGATCACTTCGGCGCCGTTGTCGGTGGTGAAGACGACGATGGTGTTGTCGAGCTGGCCCATGTCTTCGAGCTTCTTCAGCACGAGGCCGATGTTGTCGTCCATCTGCTTCATGCCGGCTTCGTTGACGCCCCAGTCCTTGCCGCCGGGCGTACCGACCATCGCCATGTACTTGTCCGACAGCATCGTGGTGATGTGCATGCGCGCCGGGTTGTACCAGACGAAGAAAGGCTTGCTGGTCTTCTTCGGGTCGTTGCGGTCGAGGAAGTCGATCACCTTGGCCGAGATCTCCTCGTCCACCGTCTTCGATCGCTCCAGCGTCAACGGCCCTTCGTCCTTGCAGCGCTGGTTCTTCTCGGTACCGTCGGAAGACGCACAGGCGATCACCGGCCGCGGCGGCATCATGCACAGCGCGGTCTTCGCATCCACCGCGCCCGGAGGGTCGCTGAGGCCGGGCACCGGCGTGTTCTTGCACGGCGGCACGATGGCCTGCTCGGTCGGGGTCTTGTTGATGTCGGGGAAGCTCACGCCCTGCATCGCGTCCAGGTGGTAGAGGTAGCCCCAGAACTCCTGGAATCCGTGCGCCGTCGGCAGCGCCGCCGAGTGGTCGCCCAGATGGTTCTTGCCGAACTCGCCGGTGTTGTAACCGAGGTCGAGCAGGAACCTGGCCAGCGACGGCGTGCCGGGCTGCAGGAAGGACGGGCTGCCGGGCAATTGCGGCGGGATCATGCCGGCGCGCAGCGGCGTCATACCGGTGAAGAAAGCGGTGCGCCCGGCCGTGCAGCTTTGCTCGGCGTAGTAGGTCATGAACTTCGCACCCTCATGCGCGATGCGGTCGATGTTGGGCGTTTCCCCGACCATCAGGCCTTGATGGTAGATGCTCGGCTGCATCCACCCGATGTCGTCGCCCATGATGAAGAGGATGTTGGGCTTCTTGTCCTGGGCTCCCACGAGCGGAGCGGTTCCGCACACGCCGAGGGCGAGCACGAGTGAGACGAGCGACCGTGTCATTGGATTCTCCCTGCCGCGCATCGGCGGCCGTTCATGCCGGTGACGTCGTCTGGTCGCGGCTCGGCCGCGCCGGAGCGTTGGTCGTGCGCCGTCGGCGAAAATCGCGTGGTGACACGCCCGTCCAGCGGACGAAGGCGCGGGTGAAGTGGGCGTGGTCCGAGTACCCGAGGTCGAGCGCGACGTCGACGACCTTCCGGACCGGATCCTCGAGCATCCGCTGGGCGAGGTCGCAGCGGGCCTGCGCGATGAGGTCGGCGAAGCTGAGGCCCTCGTCGAACAGACGGCGCTGGAGCGTCCGTGAGCTCACTCGCACCATGGCGGCGACGGACTTCACGTCCGGGGTGCCGTCGGAAACCAATCGAACGACGATCTGCTGCACGACGTCGCCGATCTCGGTGGCGCTCGGCGGCACTCCGCGTGGACATTCCGAACGGGGGTGACCTGACGTCGCGTCGGGATCGGACCGCATCACCATCCCTCACCCTCCAGCGACACTCGGACCACCGAGCCGGACCTGCTCGACCCATTCGAGGCCGCGTGTCTCGTCGACGAAGCTGAAGCGGAGCGTCGGGCGTTCCGCGGCGGTCTCCATGATCGCGAGCAGCCGGTGGTACCGCCAGGAGCGTACGTGGGTCTCGAGCTGCGCTGCCGCCTGCCACATCTCGATCAGGAGCGCGTTCTCGGGCGTCCCCGCCTCCACGAACACGCCGCCGCCGATACAGCCCGGCAATGCACACGTGGAATCCCAGAACGCCCGAAGCGCCGCGATCGTGTCGGCCTCGTTGCCGCGTGGCAGCGCCATCTCCAGCACGGCGATCACCGTCGACTCCCCCATCGTCGTACCGGCGTGCCAAGCAATCTTCTCGCCAGGTCATCCGCCGGGCGTCGATCGGGAGGCTCGGCGCAAGCGCCCGTTTGCGCACGACATTTTCACGCCGGCGTGACGGAGCGGACGGCGTGCGTCGGGTCCAGCCCCCGACATTTCGGGGGGTCCCCCCATATGTCGGGGATCAAGCGGGACGGCGGATGCCGAGCTTCGCCATGCGGGCCTCGAGCGTCGACGGCGGCAGCCCGAGGGCGCGCGCCGCACCGTCGATCCCTCGCACGCGCCAGCGGGTCTGGTCGAGGACCCGCACGATGTGGCTGCGCTCCATGTCCCGGAGCGTCAGGCTCACGGCCGTCGCCGCTCCGCGCCGCTCCGGGAGGTCGATGCGCAGGACCGGCTCGTTGCACAGGATGATGGCCCGCTCGACGACGTTCCGCAGCTCGCGCACGTTGCCCGACCACGGGTACCGTTGCAGCCGAGCGAGGTCGTCCTCGTCGATCGCCTCGATCCGCTTGCCCATCCGGCGCCCGATCTCGTCGACCATCGCACGCACCAGCAGCACGATGTCTTCGAGCCGCTCACGCAGCGGGGGCACGAAGACGGGGAACACGGCCAGACGGAAGTAGAGGTCGGTCCGGAAGCGCCCCTCCGCCATCGCCTGCTCGATGTCGCGGTTCGTCGCCGCGACGATGCGGACGTCCGTGCGCAGGCTGCGCGAGCTGCCGAGCCGCTCGAACGTCCCGTCCTGCAGCACGCGCAGCAGCTTCGCCTGCAGGTCCATCGGCAGCTCGGCGATCTCGTCGAGAAACAGCGTCGAGCCATGGGCGAGCTCGAACCGTCCGATCTGCCGGCTAAGAGCGCCGGTGTACGCGCCCTTCTCCCGTCCGAACAGCTCCGCTTCGATGAGCGTTGGCGCCAGCGCCGCACAGTTGACCTTCACGAGCGTGCGGTCGGCCCGGCTGCTGAGGGCGTGGATGTCCTCGGCGACGAGCTCCTTGCCGACGCCGGTCTCACCGAGAATGAGGACCGGGACGTCGGTTGGCGCCACCCGCTCCACGAGGGACAGGAGCCGCTGCATGGCCCTGCCCTGCCCGACCAGGCGCGGGGCCACCGCAAGGCTCCGTGCCTGCTCGCGCAGGTAGCCGTTCTCCAGCTCCAGGCGGGCTCGTAGCTGCTCGTTCGCGGCCAGGGCGACGCGGAGTCGTTGGTCCATGTCGCGACGTGCGAGGACCCCCGCCACCATGTGCGCGACCGAGCGGAGACGATCCAGCAGGGGCGCCGGCCACGTCCGTTCCCGACGCATGGACCCGAAGGCCAGCGCACCGATGATCTCGCCGCCGGCCACGAGGGGCATCGTCGCGTTCGACCGGGGTCCGATGCGCTCGAGCAGTGCCCGATCGACGCCGGCATCCGCAGGTAGATCGTCGAATCGGGAGAACACGACGTTGGCTCCCTCCATGATCTGCGCGAAACACCATGGCAGCGCGGCGCGCCCCAACAGCTTGGGAAACGGCTCCTGGCCCCCAATCGCCCACGAGTGGGTGACGACCATGTCCTCGCCCGAGCGCTGGAACAGCGTGCTCCGGTCGAGGTCGAGCGTCTCGACGATCTGCCGCAGGCAACCCTCGATCGTCCGGTCGACGTCCGCGGGATCGAGGCTGACGAAGTTCGCCGCCAGATCGATGACGAGCGACTGGAAGCGGACGTATTCCGCGACGGTCGAGGCGTCGGTGTCCTCGAGCTGATCCATCGACCCGGGCCCGACGAGCCCGCTGGCTTGCTCCCCCATCGAGGAGTCCGCTCGCATCGAATCGTTTCGCCTGTCAAGTAGTGCGCGCCCCGTCGAGGATCTCCGCCGCGACACGCTCGCCCGAACGCACGGCACCATCGATCGCGCCGTGTGACACCGTCGCCGTCTCGGTGCCGGCCCAGTGCACGCGTCCGAACGGCTTCCGGAGCAGGTGTCCGTAGCGCGTGAGCGTGCCGGGCGTGAAATGCGCCATGGAGCACCCGCGCGACCATTCTTCGTTCCACCACGAGGTCTCTATGAACTCGGAGGGGTTCGCCGCGCGGGGGCCCAGTCGAGCAGCAAGCGCGTCGAGCACCGCCTTCCGACGCACCCCGGCGTCGACGACGCAGACGTCGCATTCCAGTCGTTCAGTCATCGGCGCGCCTCATCGGCGACCGCCGAACTGCTCCGCGTGCTGCGACACGACCTCGCGGACGCTCATCACCGGCCGGCCGGTCACCCGCTCGACGCCGTCCGCGAGCCGGTCGTACCGCCCCGCGCGGTGCAACTCGGCCATCGGCACCAGATGCCGGGCCAGGTGCTCCGGTACCCCCGCGCGCTCGAGCCCCCGTGCCCACTCCTCGGCGGGGATGTCCGCGTATCAGGTAGCCGGGGGACACCGACATGCCGAAGTAGATCCGCCGACAGCCGGTGACGACCCGATGGACGTCGGCCGGTTCGAGAAGGTCTCCGATCACCACCTCGGCGCCAGCGGCCCGCAAGGCCGCCGCCCGATCGTCATCACGGCGGACCATGGCGCGAACCGGAAGCCCGCGGTCGAGGAGCAGCCCGGTGACGGTTCGCCCGACCGCCCCGAGTTGACCGGCAGCGCCAGTGACGAGGATCGGTCCGCTGTCGGTCATGAGACGCCCCTGAGCGATCAGACAGGCCCAGCTGCCGCAGGCCCGGGCTTGGATGCGTGGTAGTAGAAGATGCGACCGAAGACCGTACGTTGTTGTCCGACCTCGGTGGGTTCGGCGAAGCCGGCCTCCCGCATGAGGCTGAGCACCGTGTCTCGCGAGTTGTCGTGCAGGTGCTCACGTCGATGCAGCACGTGAGCGAGGACCCCGTGGGAACGTTCGTCCGTCGCACCAAAATCGAGCAGGTGCAGGGAGCCGGATGATTTGAGCACGCGGCGGGCCTGCTGCAGGCTTCGCTCTTTCACGTCGCGGTCGAGGTGGTGGAACATGAGGGCCGACAGGACTCGATCGTACGACTCGTCCGGATAGGGGAGCTCATCCGAGAAGCCGCGATCGAGCTCGATGCGTACCCCCCGCTCCTCGGCCTTTCGCCGGGCGCGATCGAGTGCCTTCGGATCGGGATCGAGCCCGACGACCTCGACCGCGGGATACAGCGTCTTCGCCAGCATCGTCAGATTTCCGGTCCCGCAACCGATCTCCAGGATGCGCTGACCAGGCGCGAGGTGTGCCTGGTCGATCAGCCGTCGATGCAGCGATGGGCCGCCCATCAATTTCGTCACGAGGTCGTAGAACGGCAGCAGCCAGTCGTGCCCGGCCGCGGGAACATACGTGCGCTCTTCCTGTGGCATGGTCCCTCGTTCCACGCGCTAGAGCGTCGGCTTGGCCTGCTGGTCCGGGGCCCCGGGGATCTCGTCCAACTGCGCGAGCCACGGCATGGCCGATCGCGTCCATATCTGGGCTGTGGGCACGAGCTGCGCCCGCTTGGCACCGCTGTCGGCCGTCTTGACGTAGCGTCGGGGTTCGCCACGGGCCGTCAGGCATTCGATGAGTGTCACCACGGACATGCGAAACGCAGACCCGGACAGGATCTGGCAGTCGGAGCAGTGGCAGACGACGACGCGCGCAGGATCGATCTCAGCCGAGAACGAGATCGATCCGCAGTGACAGGCTCCGTCGATGTGCATGGGGAATCCCTCAGGACTTCGCCTTCCGCGACGGCTTCTTCTTGGAACCGTTGAGAGCGACCGCCTGGCGAACGAGCGCCTTGAAGGCGGACGCGTCGACGTCTTCTCCTTCGTGGATGTCGATCGCGCGCCGCACGTTGCCGTCGAGACTCGAGTTGAAGAGACGGCTCGGATCCGTCAGCGACGCGCCCTTCGGGAAGGTCAGCTTCACGACCTTCTTGTACGATTCGCCCGTGCAGATGATGCCGTCGTGCGACCAGGTCGGCGTGCCCATCCACTTCCACTCCTCGACGACGTCCGGGTCGGCTTCCTTGATGAGCTTGCGCATCCTGCCGAGGGTCTTCCCGCGCCAGTCGCCGAGCTCGACGATCCGCTTCGAGATGAGCTCCGATGCCGACTGGCCCTGGCTCGTGTCCGACTTCTTCATGATCTCATCCTTTAGTCGACCGGCTCGGCGATCGAGGAGCTCGCCTCCGGTGCCGAGCACCGCCGAGTTGCCCTGCTCGGCGACCCCGCGATGGTCGCGGCTCGCGGCGTTCGCCCTCTGGGCACGTCTTTTCCTTTCGTCGGACGCTCCTAGCATGGTCCCGCGTCCGAGCGGATGGTCTGGTCACGTGACCTCGGCGAGGCCCACACGCGCCGCCGGCGACGGGCGAGCCGGGGCCATCGTCGCCCTGGTGGTGGGGCTGATCGGCATGGCTCTCGGTGGGCTGGCGCTGGCCCGCTCCCGCCGCAGCGGCTGGCCCGGTCGGCCCGGCGCAGACCGCCCCCCTACACGGAGACGGTCACCCGCATGAACGTCGCAGGGATCGCCGTGCCGCCGTCGCCGCCCCTGTTCTCGGCGTTCGCCAGCTCCACCAGTTGACCCAGGAGCTCATCGGTCTTGCCGTTCTTCTCCGCCGCTTCGAACGCGTTCATCGTCGGACCGTAGAACCGTCTGAGCAGATCGACGAACTCCGTTGGCGCGACCTCGGACGACACGAAGGAGTAGGTGTCCTTCCGCATCGCTATCCTGTCCTTCGGCACTCCTGCCTGACCAAAGCGTTCGACGATGTGGCTCTCCACCCCCCAGGTCATCGGGCTGACGAAGCCTTCCGGCGGCGGCGGCGTGAACGACGAGCTGATCTTCAGAAGCTGCGAGACGAAGGACGTCGGGTCGTTCGGAATCCAGTTGCCCATCACGATCCGGCCTCCCGGCTTCGTGACCCGGACCAGCTCCTTGGCCACCTCGAAGGGCTTGGGAGCGAACATGACCCCGAAGACCGAGAGCGTCAGATCGAAGGAGTGGTCGGCGACGCCGTCCAGGTGGCACGCGTCGCCCTCCTGAAACTGCAGTCGGTGGAGTCCCGCCTCCGCGGCCCGCCGGTTTCCGGCTTCGACGAGGTTCCGCGCGATGTCGATCCCCACCACGTCGGCTCCGAGACGGGCAAGGGGGATGGCCGTGGTCCCATCGCCGCAGCCGACATCGAGGACCCGCATGGATGACGTGACGCCGAGAGAGTCGACCAGCGCCTCTCCGGATCGACGCATCAATGCCGCGATCTGGGCGAAGTCGCCCTTTTCCCACAACGCTTTGTTCGGATTCATCAGTCTCCCTCCGCCGGTTGCCTCAGCCACGATCGGCCACCCTCGACATTGGATGCATCAAACCAGCCGCCGGATTGCACTCGGCAAGGGTTTTTTGCCGGCTGGCCGGACTCTGGGTCGGTGGTGGTCCCCCCTCATCCCCCCAACTAGGTAGGGCCGACTGCCAAAAGGGCATTGCAGCCCGAGCGACGACGGCGTTAGAACCCGGCACGGCATCTGCAATGGGCACGTGCCCGTTCCGGCTCCCCCTGTCCACTCGCAGTCGAGGAGGGATATCCGATGCGTAGTCGCCACGTCCGCTTGGTGCTTCCGTTGCTGGTCACCGCGCTGCTCGCCGTGGCCGTCCCGCGTGCCGAAGCCCTCGTCGCCGGCACGGGTCATCTGAACGACATCGACTTCGACGGCTCGGTGCCCAACTTCACCTTCGACGGCACCTTCACGTGGGACGATGCGTCGTTCAACATCTTCGGTAGCGACGTGAACCTCGGGGTGACGCTCCCCGGCGATCAGTCGGTCGAAAACGGGGTGGTCACGTCGCTCGACATCGGCGACCTGAGCGCCAGCTTCGTCGCCGACTTCATCAGCACCTCCCCGGGGGGCGCCTTCCTCAACCTGAACGGCATCACGGGGTCGGCGGTGTGCACCGCGCCCAGCTGCCTCAACGCAACGGCGACGTTCATCGGCGCGGTCGACGACCTCGACCAGTCCGGGGTGGGGATACCGGAAGACGACCTGCTCTACTCGATCGACGGCAGCATCGCGCTCGACTTCTCGCTGAAGGGCTCCGGCCCGTTCGGCCTCAACGGCTTCCTCCTGCTGTTCACGCCCGACGGCAGCAACGTCAAGGTCGAGAGCGGGGCGGACACCTTCTACGACAGCCGGGAGGACGAGATCGTCGGCTTCGCCGCGGAGGCGACCTTCGCCTCCGTCTCGGACGGCGGCCGCACGGTCTTCCAGGCGTTGTCGGCCGCCGAGGGCACCATTCCCGCCAACTTCGTGATCGATCCGCCGGGCTTCGACTCGATCTTCATCGACGTCAGCACCACGGCGACGTACACGCCGCCCGTCGAGGTGTGCATCGTCATCCCGGACACGGTGACGATCCCGCTCGAGGACCTCCACATTCTGCATCGTCCCGGCGACGGCGCGGGCAGCCCCACCGGCGCGTTCGTCGACGTCACGTCGGGCATCAAGACCGCGCCGAACCGCATCTGCGGCACGGTCGACAGTTTGTCGCCGTTCGTCGTGGCGCTCGACACGACGGGGCCCACCAGCACGACGACCATCCCCCCCACCACGACCAGCACCACCGTCAGCACGTCGACGACGATCACCACCACGACCAGCGTCACGACGAGCACGATCGTCACCACCTCGACGGTCGAGACGACGACGACCTCGACGACCGAGCCGAGCACCTCCACGACGGTCGCCCCCACGTCGACGTCGGTGACCTTCACGACCACCACATCGTCGTCGACCAGTACGAGCACCTCCACCTCCACCACCACGTCGACGACGGTCCCGCCGGCCTGCATCGCGGCCCCGACGTTCGAGTCGATCCTGTGCCGGCTCGACGCGGTGATCGCCCTGGTGGAGGCCAGTGACCTCGGCGAGCCCATCTCCGGGAACCTCCTGCGCAGTCTCCGGGCCGCACGCACCAAGACGGTCGCCGCCGAGTCGCGCGTCGACGACGGCCGCATCCGCGGCGGCAAGGGCAAGCTCAAGTCGGCCGCGCGCAGCCTGAACGCCGTGCTGTTCCGAGTGCGGTCGCTGAACGGCGGTCGCGGTATCCCGGCGGAGCTGCGTGCCGAGCTCGCCGACCTCGTGTCGCCGATCCAGGACGACATGCAGACGCTCCGCGGCAGCCTGTGATCGTCACGCGGCGGGGTGCGGGCGACGCACCCCGCCGCGTGAGGTGAGGCGGCATTGCGTTTGGGTTCCGATCGCCGAGGGCAACTCCAACGCCGAGTCAGCCGCCACCCCGTTGCCGCATCACGTCGCTTCCAGGAGCTTGATCATCTTCTCGGCGACGCCCTTGGCGGAGGCGGGGTTCTGGCCGGTGACGAGGTTGCCGTCCGAGATGCTGAACGGCTGCCACGGATCGGTCTTGTGGAAGATCGCGCCCTGCTTGGTGAGCGCTGATTCGAGCAGGAAGGGCACGTCCTGCTTCGCGTAGTTCTCTTCCTCGTCGTTCGTGAACGAGCTGACGTTCTTTCCCGCGAGCAGGTAGGACCCGTCGCTGAGCTTCACGTTCAGCAGCGACACGGGTCCGTGGCACACGGCGCCCACGACGGCTTTGCGCTCCCACGTCTCCTTGATCACCTGCTTGAGCAACGGGTGCTCGGGCATGTCGGCCATCGGCGCCAGTCCGCCCGGCATGAAGATCGCATCGTACTTGCCGACATCGACGTCCGACAGCTTCTTCGCCTTCTGCATGTCGGCCCAGCCCTTGCCGGTCAGGAAGGCGAGGTTGTCCGGGTCGGCGGCCAGGTTGAGCGCATCGAGGTACGGCGTGTCGCCACTGAGGCTGGCGAAGTCCATCTGGTACTTTGCCCGGTCGAACTCCCCGTACGGATGCGCCACCTCGGGAAGGAAGTTTCCCGTCCTGCGCTTGTGTGGACCGATGGCGTTGGTGTTCGACACGATGAACAAGACCTTCTTCGACATGACTGCTCCTTGGCGCGTCGGTTGCCGACTCGGTTTCGACCGCGTGCTCAGACGAGCTTCTTCACCACGGCCACCTCGCGCACTTCGAGGTGCGGGAGGATCTCGTTCACGACGATTCGCCCGTAGTGTTCCGATTGCCGATGCGCGTCTGCGGCCGCGGCGTCCACATACTCCTCGTGCAGGATCAATTCCCGCGGACTGCTGTCCGACTGGTAGATCGCATACGAGACGTTCCCCGGCTCGCTCCTGGTCTTCTCAGCCAGCTCCGGCAGCAGCGCCAGAATTCGGGACGTCTCCGATTCCTCGATCTTCCATTTGACGATGACGATCATTCCATTGGTCCTCACGCCTCACGGGAGATATCGCGGAGCGCGGAACATACGACAATATCACTACGGGTCACCGTGACCGGGTCGGACACCTGATCGCCCAGCGATTCGTGTGGATTGGTCCGTCGGCCGGCTGGCGGGGGCGCACCCGATGTGGTTCGAGGGGCGCACCATGCCACCTCATCAAGCCGGACACGTCGCCGCGGGATTCGAGCCGGTCGGGGACACGTTCCTCGCCAACTTCAGCGACCGCGGCGAAGTCGGCGCCGCCGTGTGCGTCTACCGCGACGGCCACTGCGTCGTGGACCTGTGGGGCGGTGTGGCCGACGTCGCCACTGGCCGATTGTGGGACGAGCGCACGCTCTGCCTCGGCTACTCGATGACCAAGGGAGTGACGACCATCTGCGCCCACCGCCTGGTCGAACAGGGGCGTCTCGACCTCGACGCGCCGGTGGCGTCGTACTGGCCTGCCTTCGCCGCCAACGGCAAGGACGCGATCCCGGTGCGTTGGCTGCTCTCTCATCGCGCCGGGTTGCCGGTCGTCGAAGGCGACTTCACCGCCGAGCAGGCATTGGCCTGGTTCCCGGTCGTCGATGCGCTGGCGGCACAGGCGCCGCTCTGGCCCCCGGGGACGGCGCACGGCTATCACATGCCGCTCGTTCGGCTGGCTGGTGGGCGAGGTGATCCGTCGCATCGACGGACGGACCGTCGGCCACTTCTTCGCCGACGAGATCGCGGCACCGCTCGGGCTCGACTATTGGATCGGATTGCCGGCGTCGCTCGAGCCGCGCGTCGCCACATTGATCCCACCGCCGCCCGAATTCCTGACCACGATGGCGGGCCTGCCGCCCGAGGTCCTGCTCGGGCGGGTCATCAGCGGGCCGGCGGGACGCTTCGCCTACGACACGCGCTGGAACGAGCGCGCGTACCATGCTGCCGAGCTGCCGTCGTCGAACGGCATCGGCACCGCGCACGCGCTGGCTCGTCTCTACGCGTCACTCATCGGCCCGGTCGACGGCATGCGGACGCTGCGCGACGACACCGTCGCTGCCGCGTGCGTCGTGCAGTCGAACGGTCCCGACCGCGTCATCCTGCGCGAGACCTGCTTCGGCACCGGGTTCATGCGTTCGCCGACGGTGGCGCTTGGTGCCGGACCCTCGGCGTTCGGCCACGGCGGCGCCGGCGGCTCGGTCGCGTTCGCCGATCCGGAGGCAGGTATCTCGTTCACCTACCTGATGAACCACCTGCGCTTCGACCTGGGCGGCGATCCGCGCAACGAGACGCTGGTGCGCGCGGTCTACGACTGCCTGTAGCGTCGGGCCGAGGCCAGCGGGCCTGAGGGGGAGCCGAGTCGGACGTCCGATAGGGCATCGTCACACGTCCGTGGGTCACGCCGACGGTGGACCTTCGTCGAGGTATGGCAGCCCGTCCGCAAACCTGACCCAGCCGAGTCTGTGACTCGTCCAGACGTGGACGATGGGCGGAAACACCTCCGGATCGTCGAGGCTGCCGGTGGTCACGTCGATCGTCGGCCCGTAGTGCGTGATCCAGTAGGTCAACGGCGTACCGCAGTGACCGCAGAAGGTTCGCGTCACCGGCGGCGACGACTTGAACTCGACGGGCTTGCCCGCAGTGAACGCGAACGTCGCCGCATCGAGATGTAGCCACGGCACGATCGCCGCCGCAGAGGCCTTTCGACAAGTCCGACACTGGCATGTCGTGCTGGCGAGCGGCTCACCCTGGATGCGATACCGCACTTCGCCGCACAGACAGCCGCCTTCGATAACCCGGGTCATGGAGTGGCTCCTTGTCGTTGCAGTCCAACGCCACGCTTCAGCTGCGGCGCCGGCGGTGCGAAGCGGCGGGAACGCCATCGGCTCGAAGCGATGGTTGAGCGGCTCACGATCTCACGTCTCGACCGGGGACAACGTATGAGCATCGCGCGCCAGGAGCCAGCGGCCGTCGGGTTGTTTCCGGTATATCGCGATACGATGCCCGGCGAGCCGCGTCGTTTCCCCGCCGGCGCGCGGTGTCACGGACAACGCGTCCCGGCTCCGCGTGTAGGCGACGTCGCCGACGACCACGACCTCTTCCAACTCGCTGCTGCAATCGATCCGAACCTCTTGGTGGGCGGTCGAGAAGGCAGCGGAAAAGCCATCTCGGCCGAACGGCGCGTGGCCTGGGCCGAGGAACACGACGTCGCCTGCCATCAAGGTATGCAGTCGGGCGAGCTCGCCGGCGTTCACTGCGTCCATCCAGGTTGAATGCACCTCGCGGATTTCTCGTTCGTCAGGCCCCATATCTGCAACCCCGTCGCCACAGAGCATGATCACGCGGCACTGCGTAGGTGGGCCCCGGCCGTCCCAAGCGCATCGGCTTACTCCTCCGCATCAGGTAATCGAGTAGCCGCCGTCTGCTGCGATGGTCACACCGGTGAGGATGCTCGAGGCTGGCGAGGCGAGAAAGACGGCAAGGCCTGCCAGCTCGTCCGGCGTGTTCCATCGCCCAGCGGGCAGGCGCTCGAGAATGCGCCGATTCATGTCTGGCATCTGCTCCTGGATCACCTTCGTGAGGGGCGTGTCGAACCATCCCGGCGCGATCGCGTTGACGCGGATGCCGTCACTCGCGAGCTCGACCGCGAGAGAGCGGGTCAAGGAGATGAGGCCGGTCTTGGCGGCGCCGTACGCGGGGGCCAGGGGCGACGCGAAATACGAGTACATCGAGGCGATGTGGATGAGACATCCGTGGCTCGCCTTCAAGTGCGGACGGAACGCGTTGGCGAGCCGCAGCGCGCCAGTGAGGTGCAGGTTGACGATCTCGTTGAAGACGATCGGCGAATACTCCTCGCCGATCGCAGCGCGACCTGCGCAATGGATGACGACGTCCATGCGCTCCGTGCGGGACGCGAGCGCCGCGACTGCCGCGTCGTCCCCCATGTCGACCTGCTCGTACCTGAGACCCGAGCTCTGCTCGGCACGCGGCGGCGCGATGTCGACGATCGTCACCACCGCCCCCGCCTCCAGGAAGGCCTCGGCAAAGGCGGCACCGATCCCGC
This sequence comes from uncultured Binatia bacterium (SeqCode), assembly GCA_964404165.1. Taxonomy (GTDB): domain Bacteria; phylum Desulfobacterota; class Binatia; order DP-6; family DP-6; genus DASYLJ01. The sequence continues at coordinate 47,385 of CAYOIZ010000050.1, forward strand.
CGGTGCCGCCGGTGATCAGCACATGCTTACCCTTCACGCTGAAATCGACGCTCATGCGTGTTCTCCTACCGCTTCGCCGGACTCTTTCCGACCCATAGGAGATCAGCCTGGCGATAAAGCCGCGGGCGCCGAAGGTGACCGTCGGCTTTCATTGGCTTGTCGGGCGGCATCCTCGTTTCGAGACACCACGCACGGCCCACGCTCGCGCTCCGAGGCGAATGCCCGCATCGCCTCCAGCGTGAAGGCGTCGCCTGAGCCGCTCTCTCAATACATCGCGCCCCGGGGGATCCAGCGACGCGACGTAGCTCGGGGCGGGTCCGGTACCGCGGAGAAACGGCGTCCAGTAGTCGTCGAAGGTGGCGAAGTCGGTCTGAATCTCCAGTACGTGGGTTTCCACCTGTGAAAGCCCGGCAGCTCGAAAGAGCGACGCCAGCGCTGGTCTCCGACAGAGCGGAAAACGCCCGCCCTCGTCGAGGGCAGCTGCGCGAGGGTCCGAGGCGATCGCTTCGTCCCAGAACGCCCTCAGAAGCTCCATACCTTCCGCATAGTCCCAGACGTACGCAGCGACGGTACCTCCCGGACGAAGGCGCTCGCGGATGAACTCCACGGCCTGTCGAGGATCCGGCAGGAAGTTCAGCACGAGTCCTGAAACGACTGCGTCGAATCCGCCGTCTCGTCTTGGAAGCGCTTCCGATCCTGCAACGACGAACGATACACGAGCGTCCCAGAGATTCTTCCGAGCGTGCTCGATGAATGGCCCTGACGGATCACAGGCCACGATCGACGCTGGCCTGCAGAGATCGCAAATGGTTGACGTGAGTGCTCCGGTCCCACATCCGACCTCGAGCCAGTTGGCCGAGGGCTCCGGTTGCAGCCATTCGACGAATCCTCGGGCAAGTGGCCGGCTCCAACGACCCATGTACGCCTCATACGCGTCACCGGTCACCCACCTGTCACCAGGCGCAGTCGTCATGTCGATTCCCTTCAGTCCGCCCAACGACGCGGCGGTGAGCCGCCGATGGAGCCGGCCGGCTGCAGCGCTTGGTTAGACGCAAGTATCATGCGCCAGGGGACCCCGCCGGCCACGGTGGTATGGCCGTCGAGTATGGGCGAGGTCGCAAAGAGGCTGCTCGCAGAGGCCTTGGGTCTCCCCGAGGCAGAGCGAGCGGAGCTCACCGCAGAGTTACTCGCGAGTTTCGACGGCCCTGCAGACTTAGACATCGACACGGCATGGGCAGGCGAGATCGACCGGCGAACGGCCAAGATTCTTTCCGGTGAAAGCCAGGGCGTACCCTGGGAGGAAGTCCGCGGGCGCATTGAAGGCGATCTGCGCCGGCGGTGATGCGGCCCGTCCGCCTCGAACCCGAGGCAGAAGCTGAACTGCACGCGGCAGCTCAGTGGTACGACGCGCAGCGACCTGGACTGGGATCCGAATTCGTGGCGACCGTTGGCCGCGTCTTCACGACTCTTGCCGACCCCGATGCCGTCGGGGCACCGGTCCCGGGACTCCCGATGGAGCATCCAGCACGTCGGGTTGTCCTGTGACGGTTCCCGTACACAGCGGTCTTCCTCGAGCAGCACGTTGTCATTCGGATTCTCGCGATCGCGCACCAGCGGCGACGGCCAGGCTATTGGGCGGAACGAGTTCGTAGCTAGTCCCTCTTCGGCGTTTAGCGCCCGCGCTCACCGGCGGGGCGAGCAACGCGAGGCCCGTCCGAGTGCAGCGCGTTGTTAGGCGACATGACCTATCTCCGAGTCAGCGCGCGCGCCGGTAGTGCATGGCGACCGCGCCGCTGCTGAGCGGCTTCGCCGAGATCAACTCGAGCCGTCGCGTGCTGGGCAGCCCGCTCTCGTACAGGGTCGGGCCGTGGCCGGCGATCCTGGGATGGACGAGCAATTTGTAGTCGTCGATCAGATCCAGCCGATCCAGCTGGGTCGCGAGCTTGCCGCTACCGAGGAGTACGCCGTCTGGGGTCGCGTCCTTGAGCTTCTGTACGCCCGTGCGCAGGTCGTCGGTGATGTGGTGGGTGTTGGTCCAGGGGAAGTCCTTTCGCGTCGAGGACACCACGTACTTCGGCTTGGCCTCCAGCTTGACCGCCCACTCGCGCAGCGCCGGCGGCGCCTCCACGTCGCCGCGGGCGACCGCCGGCCAGTAGCTCTCCATCATCTCGTAGGTGACGCGGCCCCACAGCATCGCCCCGCCCTCGTCCATGAGGCGGGTGAAGAAGGCGCGTGTCTCGTCGTCGGTGATTCCTTCCTGGTGGTCGACGCAGCCGTCCAGGGTGACGTTGATAGTGAAGGTCAAGAGTCCCATGGTGTCCTCCGTTCGAGATGCGCGACGAGCCGCTCGCCGTCTGGCTCCGAGGGCACGAGCCCACTTCGCGAGGTACTCCCCCTGTGAACGCCTAACGACCTGGCGGTTCAGCGGCGGCGCGCAGCGCCGTCCGCTGCAGACGCGGGTTAGCTGGTGCGCTCATCACTGTTGGCCCTCCAGGTAACCTGCCGTTCGCAATTGCTCGTACAGATCGCGACCCGCTTCGCGACACGCATCGATACCGAACCTTTCCGCCTCAAACTGCTGCGAGAAGACTCCTGAGAGATGAGCGGCCGCGGATTCAGGCGAGACAATCTTGGGCACGCGAGCCGTAACAAGGGCGACCTCCGCATCGAACTCATCAGGAGGCGCCCCTCCGGAAAGAAGGCCATACGGATCCCACGCAGCGAGTACCCGGCGCACGATCGCGCGAACCCCATCGTAATCCGCTCGCGACCTCAGGCTCACTGCATCCAGCTAACAGCTCGGCCGTTCAGCGGCTGGCGCGAGAGGGAGCGCAGCGACCGACGCACCCGTCCGCTGCAACGGCGTGTTAGGCAGCATCCCAAGATCCTCCTGACCCATGGTAGGTCTCGACGGAAAATCGAAACCGCTTCTCGCAGGCGGGACACTTGAAGGCCAGCTCAATGTAGTCTTGGGGCCAGGGATGACCGGGTCGGATGTCGGCGAGCAGGCAATTGCCACCTGCGAAGGCAAGCGTGCCTTCCGAGAGCACCTGTTCGATCTC
>CAYOIZ010000051.1:0-48971 GCA_964404165.1 uncultured Binatia bacterium (SeqCode)
GCCGGCCGGCAGCCGTCCGCCTGCGCGTCGTCGACGGTGGCGTAGCAGCGTTCCGCCCGCGTCTCGGCGTAGTGCTCGTCGCCGCGGCGATGCACGATGCAACGGGTGCCGTCGCGTGTCGTGACGTTGCCCTTGAGCGGGTGCGATTCCGGACATCGCCCGCCGGCGAGCGGCGGAACACCACGGGGTGGACCCGCCGCGGACGCCGGCGGATCGCCCCACAGACCCGCACGCGCCGCCCGCGCCGTCTGCTCGGCGGTACGCAGCTGCGTCACCCGGCGGACGTTGGGTGGGACCGTCAGCAGCCGGCCCCAGCCGCGCTCGAGGATCAGCGCGTTCACCAGCTCGTCGTCGAGCCAGACGTAGGCGAGCGTGCGGCCGTAGCGGTCACGCGGCTCGACGTCGGCTTCGAGGCCGACGGTGCGTCCGGCGACGCGGCCGGCGAGGAAGTCGCGCGCCGCACGTCCCTGCGCCTGGATGGTGGCGCGCGACTGGCCGCTGCGCTCGACGTCACGGTCGAGCTTCTCCGAGTCGTGCAGCTCGGGGGTGTCGATGCCGATCAGCCGGACGCGTTCGGTGTGGCCGTCGACGCGGACGACGAGGGTGTCGCCGTCCGTCACCTCGACGACGGTGGCGGTCCGTCGCGCCGGCGAGGCGGCGTGCGCCGCGACGGCCAGCAGGGCTGCGGCGAGCGTGAGGGCGCCGAGTCGGTCACCCACGCGGCAGCAGCGAGACGCGCTTGTCGTCCTTGACGGTGGCCAGCAGTGTGGACACCGATTGGCCGAGCTTGGGATGGATGACGTGCGGTGCCAGCTCCGCCAGCGGCAGGAGCACGAAGCGGCGCTTGTGCATCTCGGGGTGCGGGATCTTGAGCGTCTTCTTCGCGACGACGTCCTGATCGAACATCAGGATGTCGAGATCGATGATGCGTGAGCCCCACTTCTTGCCCTTCACCCGTTTGCGGCCCATCGCTTCCTCGATGGCCTTGAGCTTCTTCAGCAGGGGCTCGGGCTGGAGCTCGGTCTCGATCTCGATGACGCTGTTGACGAACCAGGTCTTGGCGTCGCCGAGCGGCTCGCTCTCGTAGAGCGACGAGGCGCGCACGATCTTGGTGTCGGGCAGCTGCGATACCCGCTCCATCGCCTCGACGGCGTTCGCCTTCCGGTCTCCCAGGTTCGAGCCGATGCCGATGTGGACCCGATGAGGCATGCCGTCGCTCGGGGTCCGCTCGGCCTCAGGCCACCGGGCCCGCTGGGCTTCCGGGCGCAGGAGCCTGGATTCGCTCGACTTTTCCTGCGCTCACCACCGAGACGACCTCATCCGCGGCCGCTTCTAACCGAGTTGACGACTCTTTACAAACAATGGTTGCGATGTCGTCTCGGGCCTCGGTGTGTCCTACGGCTGCACCTGCTGCTCGATGGCGCCCGGCGGCGGGGGCTCGGCGAAGAAGGCGGCGTAGCGCTCGTCGCCGTTCAGATGGCGCTCGAGGAACGGGACGACGTAGCGCAGGACCTGGGCGTGCGCCTCGTCCTGGTCGAGCGTCGTCGGTGGATTGCAGTCGGGCCCGGGAAAGCAGAGGTTCGAGAAGGCGTAGTGTCCGGCGTGCTCGATCTCGACCAGGTACTTCGGGGCTGTGTGGTTCAGGTAGGCCGTGCGGGCGTTCGGGTTGTTCACGACGCTGTCGATGTTCCCGAGGATGGTGAGCGACGGCACCGTCAGCGTGAAGCTGGGCTGCGCCGCCGGTGCCATCGGGATGGCCACCTTCACCCGCGGCTCGATCTGCTGCACGAGGTAGACGGTGAGGCCGCCGAACGAATGGCCGGCCATGGCGATGCGCGTCGGGTCGATCATCCCGAAGAACGGCGATCCCGGGTCGGCATTGGCCGCCAGGAGCTGGTCGAGGACGTAGATGATGTCCTGCGGGCGCTCCTGGAACGACGCCACCTGCGCCGCGGGCGTGCCGCAGTTCGGGAATTCGCTGAGCGTGTTGCCGGGATGCGGCGGCGCCGCGACGATGTAGCCGCGCGACGCCAGGAGCGGCGTCAGGAAGACGCTCTGCAAGGGGTATCCGCAGGAGCCGTGCGAGAAGAGCAGCAGGGGATAGGGGGCGCCGCTCGGGTCGATCGGTGCGCCGACCACCCCGAGGCCGGGCCCCGAGATGGGACCGCTGCCGGGAGGGGCGGGGTACCAGATGGCGGTGTCGAGGGCGCGCGGGTTGCCCGGGCTCGCGACGGAGTCCTTGGTGTAGACGATCTGCTGGAAGCCGGGGGCGAACGTGCCCTGCTCGCGGATGTCGTCGCAGGTGCCCGCGCTCCACGTCACCGCGTCGGCGCAGAAGTCGATGTCCGCACAGGCGGTCGCGTCGAGCTTGCTCGAGTCCTTGCAGCGGGTGTCGCGGGTGAGCTTGCAGCTCGGCGCGTCGTTCGACGCCGCCACCCGGCCGCAGGCGACCTTCGTGCTGCCGCATGCCGCACCCTTGTTCACGGTCTTGGCCGTCTTGACGCACTCGGGGCGAAGGACCGTTCCCAGCAGGACGTTGCGGGCGCACTTCTGCCAGAGGCCGCGGCTCGTGGCGGCGTCGCACGGGCAGGCCGCCTCCGTCGCGTCGCGCAGGTCGGCGAGGGCGCGCTGATCGGCCAGCGCGGAGGCTCCAGTGAGGCACGCGTCCTGCGCCGCGGCGGGCCGCAGGGCGGCGAGCAGGAGGGCCAGGGCGAGGACGACCGTTCGCATGCGTGCGCGATACCACCCGGAGGGGGTCCGCACGCAAGGCACATCGCGCCCAGCGGTCGAAAAGATGCCGCTACAGGCCGAGGACGTCGCGCATGGCGTAGATGGCCGGCGGTCGATCGGCCACCCAGGCCGCCGAGCGGAGCGCCCCGCGCACCAGGCACTCGCGGCTCTGGGCGCGATGGACGAGCTCGATCCGCTCGCCGAGGCCCCCGAAGAGGACCGTATGGTCGCCCACGGCGTCGCCCGCCCGGAGCGCCACGATGCCGATCTCGTCCGGCCGTCGCGCGCCAACCTGCCCCTCGCGCGCCAGGACCGCGGTCTTGGCAAAGTCCTGGGCACGACCGGCGGCCAGTGCCCGACCGAGCGCCAGGGCGGTGCCGCTGGGGGCGTCCTTCTTGGCGTGGTGGTGCAGCTCGACGATCTCGCCCTCGAAGCTCGCGTCGAGCAGACGGGCGGCCTGCTGCACCAGCTCGATCAGGACGGTGACGCCGACGCTGAAGTTCGCCGCGACGACCGACCGCGTGCGCACGGCGTGCGCGCGCATCTCGGCGTCCTGGGCGGCGTCGAAGCCGGTGGTGCCGATCACCAGGCCGGCGCCGCGCTCGGCCGCGAGACGCGCGTGCGTCACCGTGGCCGCGGGGACGCCGGTGAAGTCGATCACGACGTGCTCGGGCCGGCAGATCGCCGCCAGGTCGGCGGTGATGGGGACGCCCAGCGCCGGCCCCCCTGCGACCGCGCCGGCATCCTCGCCGAGCCGCGGGTGTCCCGCCGCTTCGATCGCCCCGGCGACGCGCAGCGACGCGTCCTCGCGCGCGAGCGCCACCAGGAGCCGCCCCATGCGCCCGGCGGCGCCGCAGACGACGATCGGCGTCGGCTCAGGCGAGGTCATACTGGCGCAGCACGGCAGCGAGGCGCTTGCGCGGTGCCTCGCTCATGGGCGTGAGCGGCAGGCGGAACTCGTCGGCGCAGCGGCCCATCATCGCCATCGCGGTCTTCACCGGAATGGGGTTCACCTCGAGGAAGAGCGCGTTGACGAGCGGCAGCAGGTCGCGCATCAGCGCGCGGCCGCGGCCGAAGTCGCCGGCGAGCAGCGTGCTCGTCAGCTCGACGAAGCGATGCGGCACGACGTTCGACGTCACCGAGATGACGCCGACGCCCCCACCGGCGACGATCGGCAGCGTCATGACGTCGTCGCCCGACCACACCGCGAAGTCGGGCTCGGCCAGCGCGATGGTCTCGAGGACCTGGGCCATCGAGCCGCTCGCCTCCTTCACGCCGACGACGTTCGGCACGTGCGACAGCCGCGCCAGCGTCTCGGGCGAGATGTGCGACGCCGTCCGTCCCGGGATGTTGTAGACCAGGATCGGCAGCCGCGTGGCCTCGGCGACGGCCTTGTAATGGAGATGGATGCCGTCCTGGGTGGGCCGGTTGTAGTACGGCGAGATCAGCAGCGCGCCGTCGGCGCCGGCCTGCTCGGCGGCGCGCGTGAGGCGGATGGCCTCGTTGGTGGAGTTCGAGCCGGTGCCGGCGATGACGGGCACGCGACCGTGCGCCATCTTCACCACCTGGCGCACCACCTCGGCGTGCTCGTCGTGCGTCAGCGTGGCCGACTCGCCGGTGGAGCCGCACGGCACGAGGCCGTTGATGCCGGCGGCGATCTGCGACTCGACGAGCTCGCCGAGCGCGTCGTAGTCGACGTCGCCGTCGCGGAAGGGCGTGATGAGCGCCGTCAGACAACCAGTCCACATGTCCTATACCTCGATCCGTCCTTCGAACACTTCCACCGCGTCACCCGTCATGCGGACGTGATCGTTCGCCAGCCACTCGATCGCGAGATCGCCGCCCGGCAGCGACACGCGCACGGCGCGCTCGGTGCGGCCGGTGCGTGCGGCGGCGACGGCTGCGGCACAGGCGCCGGTGCCGCACGCCAGCGTCTCCGCGGCGCCGCGTTCCCACACCCGCATCTCGAGGTGCGTGCGATCGACCACGCGGATGAACTCGGTGTTGACGCGCTTCGGGAAGAACGGGTGATGCTCGAAGCGCGGGCCGAGCGCCGGCAGGTCGAGGCCGGCGACGTCGTCGAGGAAGACCACGCAGTGCGGGTTCCCCATCGACACGCAGGTGACGCGGTACTCGCGTCCCGCGACCTCGAGCGGCCGCTCGACGATCTCGCCGTCGGCGTCCACCGGGATGCGCCGCCCGTCCCACTCGGGCCGCCCCATGTCGACGGCGACGCGCACGACGCGGCCACCCTGGCGCTCGACGTCGATCGTGAGCACGCCCGCGCCGGTCTCGACCCGCAGCGGCTCGGCGGTGGCGAGCTGGCGGTCGAGCACGAACTTGGCGAAGCCGCGGATGCCGTTGCCGCACATCTCCGCCGTGCTGCCGTCGGCGTTGACGATCTCCATGCGGACGTCGGCGCCGGGGACGGCGGTGTCGTGCAGCAGGATGAGGCCGTCGGCGCCGATGCCGCGATGGCGATCGCACAGACGGCGCGCGAGGTCGGCGGTGTCGCCGGGAACGCCGCGGCGCGCGTCGACGTAGACGAAGTCGTTCGCGGTGCCGTGCAGCTTGACGAAGGGCAGGGTGGCCATCGGGGTGTCCTCGGGATTAACCCCGGCCTCGCGCAGGGTCAACGTCGCGAGCGGGTCAATCCTGCGGTTTCTCGGGCGCGGCTTGTCCCACCGTGATGGCGACGGGGCCCGCGGGCGTGCTGTGGTAGTCGTCGAGCGTCACTGCGATGGCGCGGTAGAGGAAGCGCGAGCCGACGGGCGCGTTGGTGTCGACCCAGGTCGTGCGTCGCTCCTGACGGAACCGCTCGCGATCGACGACGGTGACGCGGCCGACCTCGGTGAACACCGGGGCTGCGCCCTCGCCCGGTGCGCGCTCGACCGCGACGTAGGCGAGGTCGTCCATCTTGCCGCCGCCGGAGTAGCGGTTCGGCCGCCGCCAGGTGACGCGGACGCCTTCCGCCACCGACGTCACCGCGAGGTCGCCCGGCGGGTCGGGCTGCACGAGCTGCGGAGCGATCGGGTCGTTCTTGAGCCCGCACGCGATCGCCGTCATCAGCAGCACGGCGAGCAGCAGCCGGCGCGTCATCGCCGCGTCTCCGCGCGGCTCTCGCGCGCGGCACGTGCGAGCTGGCGCGCGACCTCCGCCGGTGCCGTGCCGCCGATCACGCGGCGGCGGGCCACCGAGTGCTTCGGGGTGAGGCGGCGCAGCATGTCGACGGTGAGGAGCGGCGAGAAACGGCGCAGCGTTTCGGCATCGAGCGCGCGCAGCGCGGTGCCGGTGGCGAGACAGTGCCGCACGATCCCGCCCGTCACCTCGTGCGCCTGGCGGAAGGGCAGGCCGAGCTCGACCAGCGCGTCGGCGACGTCGGTGGCGAGGAGCAGGCCGTCGGCCGCGGTCGCCATGCGCGCGGTCTCGAACTGCAGTGCCGGCAGCATCTCGGCCAACACCATCAGGCTGTCGCGCAGCGACGTGGCGGCCTCGAACAGCGGCGCCTTGTCCTCCTGCAGATCGCGGTTGTAGGCGAGCGGCAGGCCCTTCAACGTGGTGAGGAGCCCCATCAGCGCGCCGACGACGCGGCCGGTGCGACCGCGCACCAGCTCGGCGACGTCGGGGTTCTTCTTCTGCGGCATCATCGAGCTGCCGGTGGCGAAGGCGTCGGGCAGCGTGATGAAGCCGAACTCGTCGGTGGCCCAGAGGACGATCTCCTCGGCGAGACGGCTCAGGTGCACGGCGGTGATGGCGGCGGCGGCGAGGAACTCCGCCGGCGCGTCGCGGTCGGCGACGGTGTCGAGGCTGTTGCGGCTGACACGGGCGAAGCCGAGCTGGCGCGCGACGTAGGCGCGATCGATGGCGAAGCCCGCGCCCGCGAGCGCGCCGGCGCCGAGCGGCAGCTCGTCGGCGCGGGCGCGGCAGTCGGCGAAACGCGAGCGGTCGCGCGACAGCATCTCGTGGTAGGCGAGGAAGTGGTGCGCCAGGAGGACGGGCTGCGCGCGTTGCATGTGCGTGTAGCCCGGCAGCACGGCGGTGCGATGGCGTCGCGCGACGGTGACGAGCGCGCGCTGCAGCGCCGCCAGCGCGGCGTCGACGGCGAGGCACTCGGCGCGCAGCCAGAGCCGCAGGTCGAGCGCCACCTGGTCGTTGCGGCTGCGGCCGGTGTGCAGCTTGCCGCCGACGGGGCCCACCAGCTCGGTGAGCCGCCGCTCGATCGCCATGTGGATGTCCTCGTCGCTCGGGCGGAAGCGGAAGGCGCCGTCCTCGAGCTCGCGCGCGACGCGCCCGAGGCCGCGCTCGAGCCGTCGGCCCTCGGCAGGCGTCAGCAGCTTCGCGCGCACGAGGCCGCGGACGTGGGCCACGCTGCCCGCGACGTCGTGCGGCCACAGCCGGCGATCGACGGCGAGCGAGCTGGTGAACTCCTCGACGATGCGGGCCGTGGGCGCGTCGAAGCGTCCACCCCAGGCCTTCGCGGCCGCCGGTCGCCGTCGGGCGGCGCGCCTCATTTCGCGTCGCGCTCGACGAGGGCGCGGATGCGCAGCCGCAGGCTGTTGAGCCGGATGAAGCCGCCCGCGTCCTCCTGCCGGTAGCCGCCCGCCTCGTCGAAGCTGGCGAGCTTCGGATCGTAGAGCGAGCGCGGCGCCTTGCGACCGACGGTGCGCACGCTGCCGCGATAGAGCTTGAGGCGCGCCGTGCCGGTGACGGCGCGCGCCGCCTCGTCGATGGCGGCCTGCAGCATGAGGCGCTCGGGCGCGTACCAGTAGCCGTTGTAGACCATCTCGGCGTAGCGCGGGGACAGCGCGTCGCGGAGGTGGAGCACCTCGCGATCGAGCGTCAGCGACTCGACGGCCTGGATCGCCATGCGCAGCGCGGTGCCGCCCGGCGTCTCGTACACGCCACGCGACTTGAGCCCGACGTAGCGGTTCTCGACGATGTCGACGCGGCCGACGCCGTGCCGTCCGGCGATCTCGTTGAGCCGGTGCAGCAGCGCCGCGGGCGAGAGCCGCTCGCCGTTGACGGCGACCGGGGTGCCGGCCTCGATCTCGATCTCGACCTCCTCCGGCCGGTCGGGAGCCTGCTCGGGTGCCACCGTCAGCTGGAACATGTCGTCGTACGGCCCCTTCCACGGGTCCTCGAGGATGCCGCCCTCGTAGCTCACGTGGAGGAGGTTGCGATCGCTCGAGTACGGCTTCTCGGCCGTCACCGTGATCGGGATCTTCTTCTCCTCGCAGTAGGCGACGAGATCGGCGCGGCCCTTGAACGTCCACTCGCGCCACGGGGCGATGACGGTGAGCTCGGGGGCGAGGGCGGCGAACGTCAGCTCGAAACGGACCTGGTCGTTGCCCTTGCCGGTGGCGCCGTGGGCGACGGCGTCGCAGCCCTCGGCGCGGGCGATCTCGGCCTGGCGCTTCGCGATCAGCGGGCGCGCGATCGAGGTGCCGAGCAGGTACTGGCTCTCGTAGATGGCACCGGCGCGGAACATCGGGAAGACGAAGTCGCGCACGAACTCCTCGCGCAGGTCCTCGACGATGCACTTGGTGGCGCCGGTCTTGCGGGCCTTGGCGTCGAGCCCGTCGAGCTCCTCGGCCTGACCCAGATCGGCGCAGAAGGCGACGACCTCGGCCTGATACCGGTCGACGAGCCAGGTCAGGATGACCGACGTGTCGAGACCGCCGGAGTAGGCGAGACAGATGCGGCGTACGGGGGCTGCCATGACGCCGAGCGTCCTACCACAGGGTCCCAGGGCCGGCCAGCAATGGCGGCCGCTCAAGTCGTGGCGCACATGTGCCGACACTCACGGGTGGAGCGTTGGTGGACGGTGAGGGTGGTGTGATGCGCGAGTCGGGCGAGTCAAATCTCTGGCTGACCTTTCGGGGCGCGATTCCGTCGCTGGGCGTGGCCTGGATGACGTGGGTGATCGGGGCGCCGCTCCTGGCCCTGCTGTGTGGCGAGAGCGTCGGCATGGCCGGTGCGCTCGTGCCGGTCGCGGCGGCGGGTTGGCTGCTGGCGCGGCATCTGCCGTCGCCGGTCGATTGTCTGCGTCGCTTCCACCTCGACGAAGGCGAGCTCACCGTCATGGGCCCGGGGCGTCGTGTGCGACGGCTGGCGTGGGTCGACGTCGAGGGCCTGACGCAGGATCGGCAGTGCCTGTCGCTGCGTGGCGCCGGTCCGACGGTGCGGGTGCCGCTCGCCGGTCTGCGCAGCGCGCGCGCGTGGGGCTCCGTCATGGTGCGGGTGGTGCCGTCGGTGGCGGCCCAGCTCTGGACGCGGCTCGAGAGCGGCGCGCTGACCCTGCGTCCCGCCCTGGATCCGCCGACGTCGTCGGTGGCGTGGTGGGTCTGGCTGCCGCTCGGCCTGTCGGCGCTGGCGCTGGGCCGGCCGGAGGCGATCCTCGTGGTCGTCGGCTTCGCCGCCGTCGAGCGTGCGCTGGCCTGGGGGCTGGCGCGTACCGGCACCGTCACGGTGACCGAGCGCGGGATCGAGCTGTTCGGGCGTCGCGGGCGCGACCTCGTGCCGTGGGGCGAGGCCGTCGTCACGCCGTCGGTCGAAGGGCTCGGCGTCGGCCGACCGGGGCGCGAGCCCGGCGTGCTGTCGACGATGGCCGCCGACTTCTGGGCGGCGGCGCCGGTGATCGAGCTGCGCGCGCAGCTCGGGCCCGACTGTCCCACCGAGGTCTGCTTCCGCGCCCGCATCGAGGCCGAGGGCCTGGCGGTCGTCGGCGAGATCGAAGCGCTCTCCTAGCCGTCGAGCCCGAGATACTGCGGCGGCATGAAGCGCTGCTGCCGTGTGCGCAGGCGACACTCGTAGTAGGCGCGCGTGTAGCGCCCGTCGGGATCGCCGAGGCCGAGCGCCGTGCGCAGATCCAGCACCAGCTGGTAGCCGCCGACCAGCGTCGGATCGATGCGGTCGCCGAGCCAGCGCTGGAGGTCGTGCAGTACCCGGGTGGCCACCTCCACGCGCGACGCGCCGCCGTAGCGCAGTACCTGGATGCGACGGAAGCGTCGCTCGCGAGCGGTGCTCGGGATCGGGTCGACGACGTTGACGACGACGAGCCGACCCGGGCCGGTGCCGGCGAGGTACGCCGCCGGCGTGTCGTAGGTGGCGCCGTTCGGCGGCAGGTAGAGACCGGTATCGAGCGCGGTGTGCATGTAGCCGACGTCGGTGGCCAGGAGCACGTCGCCGGCGCGCGTGGTGCGGGCGAGGTGTGCGCCGACGCGTGCCCAGGGCCGCGCCCGCTTGTCGGCGTCGAGCCGCGCGATGGCCGGAATCCAGGTGGCGACGACCACGAGCAGGGCGACGGCACGGGCCCAGCGCGGCAGCGTCGTCACGCCGGCAGCGACCAGGATCAGCAGCGGCGGCAGCACGACGAGCAGGTAGCGCGCCATGGTCCACGGGAACGCCGACAGGCCGACCCACGACGCCGCGATGACCGGCACCACCACGGCGACCACGATGAGGCGCAGCCGCGGCTCGGCCGTCGCCGCCGCGCGGAGCCCGAGGATTGCCATCGCCAGCGACGGCAGCACGAGGAAGCCGGCGCCGAAGTACTCGCGGAGGGCCCACGGCACCCACGCCAGCGTGGTCGGTCGGGCCGCGGCCCCGCGGCCGGTATAGGCCTGCAGGGACGGCAGCACCGGCACATAGATCGCAACCACGACGACGACCGCGAGCACGAGCGGAGCGAGCAGCGTGCGCGCCGCACGGAGACGCGCCGGCCATGGTCGTGGATCGCGCCACCACCACAGCAGGCCGAGGACGCCGAGGGCCGCGGCGAAGTAGACGGCGTTCGAGTGCATCACGCACGCGAGCGTCATGCCGGCCGCACACCACACGCCGTCGCGCGTGCGCTCCGTCCGCTGCCAGTCGAGAAACCCGACGAGCGCCGTGAGGACGCCGACCAGCAGCAACGCGTACGCGCGCAGTTGCACGGCGAAGAAGAGCAGGTAGGGATTCGCGGCGGCGAGCGTCGCGGCCGTGAGCGCCACCGCCGGCGACGCCACCCGCACCCCCACCGCCGCGACGAGCGGCACCACGAGCACGCCGGCCAGGAGCGACGGCGCGTTCATCACCCAGGGATTCCACGACGACGCCGTCCCGAGCGCCTTGGTCATGGCGATGAACACGTTCATCGACAGCCAGGGTTCGACGAAGTTGCTCAGGATGAAGCCGTACTCCCGCTTCATCCAATACAACGTCCCCACCTCGTCCCCCGTGAACGGCCGCCCCCATTGAAACCAGAACCGCAACACGGCCCCGCCGAACGTGATGCCGACGAGCAGGAGCTTCGTGCCGGCGGACAGATCACGAAGCCGAAGCTGCTGCTCACCCATCACGCCAACTCACAGAAGGAGGGGGTGGGGTGGCACTGCGGGTCGCGTGTTGTGGGGCGCGGGGTTCCCGGTGTTTGGGGGCGTCCGAGCGGCGAGTTGCGAGCACGCGGGTGGGGAAAGGGTGCGGTGCCGTGCGAGCTCCGAGCAAGCCGGACGCCCCCAAACACCGGGAACCCCGAGCCCCACGACACTACGCGCCGCGCCCCTCCAACAACCACACCATCACCGCCTTCTGCACATGCAGCCGGTTCTCCGCCTGATCGAACACCACCGACTGCGGCCCCTCGAGCACCGCGTCCGTGATCTCCTCGCCGCGATGCGCGGGCAGGCAGTGCATGACGAGCGCGTCCTTCTTCGCCAGCCCGACGAGCCGCTCGTCGATGCGGTACGGCTCGAACGCGTCCCGGCGCTCGTCGGCCTCGGCCTCCTGGCCCATGCTCGTCCAGACGTCGGTGTAGACGACGTCGGCACCGCGCGCGGCCTCGGCGGCGTCGTGCGTCACCGTCACGTGACCGCCGGCCTCCTTGGTGATGGCCGGGTCGGGCTCGTAGCCGGGCGGGCAGGCGAGGACGAGATGGAAGTCGAGCTTCGCGGCCGCGTCCATCCACGAGTGCACCATGTTGTTGCCGTCGCCGATGAAGGCGACGCGCAGCCCCTGGATGCGGCCGCGGTGCTCGAGCAGCGTGAAGCAGTCGGACAGCACCTGGCAGGGGTGGTGCAGGTCGGAGAGCCCGTTGATGACGGGGATGCGCGAGGCCGCGGCGAGATCGGCGACGCTCTGGTGCAGGAACACGCGCGCCATGACGAGGTCGACCCAGCGCTCGAGGTTGCGGGCGATGTCGCGCGCCGGCTCGCGCTCGCCGAGACGGATGTCGCCGGGGGCGAGGTGGATGGCGGCGCCGCCGAGCTGCACCATGCCCACCTCGAACGTGACGCGGGTGCGGAGGCTGGGCTTCTCGAAGATCATCGCCAGGGTGCGCCCGGCAAGGAGCGGATGCGGCGTGCCGGCGCGCAGCTCGGCCTTGAGGCGCTTCGCGAGGGCGAGGACGGTCTCGATCTCGCTGGAGGTGAGGTCGGCGATGCGGAGCAGGTCGTGCTTCATGATGCGAGAGCCTCGTCGAGGATGGCCATGCCTTCGTCCACCTGCGCCGTGGTGATGATGAGCGGCGGCAGGAAGCGGAGCACGCGGTCGGCGGTACAGTTGATGAGGAGCCCGGCGTCGAGACACCGGCGCGCGACGTCGGCGCCGGGGCCGTCGAGCACGGCGCCCATCATCAGGCCGAGGCCGCGGACGCTCTTGATGCGCGGGTGCTTGGTGGCGAGCCGCTCGAGGCCCGTGCGGAAATGGTCGCCGACGGCGACGACGTGCGCGAGCAGCGCGGGGTCGGCGATGGTGCGGACGGCGGCCGCCGCGCTGGCGCACGCCAGCAGGTTGCCGCCGAAGGTGGTGCCGTGCGAGCCCGGCGTGAACGCCTTGGCGATGGCCTCGGTGGTGCACATGGCCCCGATCGGGACGCCGCCGCCGAGCGCCTTGGCGACCGTGAGGATGTCGGGGACGATGCCGGCGTGCTGGTGCGCGAAGAGCTTCCCCGTGCGGCCGAGGCCGGTCTGGATCTCGTCGAGGATGAGGAGCAGGTGGTGCCGGTCGCAGACCTCGCGCAGGCCGCGCAGGTAGTCGTCGCTCGGCACGACGACGCCGCCCTCGCCCTGGATGGGCTCGACGATGATGGCGACGGTCTCGGGGCGGATCGCGGCTTCGACGGCGGCGACGTCGTCGTAGGCGACGAGGCGGATGCCGGGCAGCAGCGGCAGGAAGCCCTGGTGGTACTTCTCCTGGCCGGTGGCGGTGAGGGTGCCGAAGGTGCGGCCGTGGAACGAGCCGGTGGTGGCGAGGATCTCGTAGCGGCCGCCGCCGTCGGCGCTACCCCAGCGTCGTGCCAGCTTCATCGCGGCCTCGTTGGCCTCGGCGCCGCTGTTGCAGAGGAAGGCGCGCTCGGCGAACGAGTGCCGGCACAGCAGCTCGGCGATCTCGCCGACCGGTGCGGAGTGGTAGAGGTTCGAGACGTGCAGCAGCGTGCCCGCCTGCGCGCGGATGGCCTCGACGACGGCGGGATGGCAGTGGCCCAGGTTGTTCACGGCGAGACCGGCGAAGAAGTCGAGGTAGCGCTTGCCCTCGGCGTCCCACAGCTCGCAGCCCTGCCCACGCACGAAGGCCACCGGGAAGCGCGCGTACAGGCCGATCTCGTGAGCCTGGTTGCGCGCGATGATCTCCGCGCTGGTCATGCGCGTGCGAGGCGCCGGCGGGACCGTCGCGGATCGCCGACCACTTCGGTGCCGACACCGCGGCTGGTCAGCACTTCGAGGAGGAGCGCGTGCCGCACCCGCCCGTCGATGACGTGCGCCTGTCGCACGCCGCCGCGGAGCGCCTCGATGCAGCACTCGATCTTCGGGATCATGCCCGACGCGATGGTGCCGTCGGCGATGAGCTGCTGGGCCTCGTCGGTGCCGAGCGTGTCGAGCAGCTGGCCGTCGCGGCCCTTCACGCCCTCGACGTCGGTGAGGAGGATGAGCTTCTCGGCGCGCAGCGCCTCGGCGATCTTCCCGGCGACGACGTCGGCGTTGATGTTGTAGGTCTGGCCGCTGGCGTCGGCGGCGGTGGGGGCGATGACGGGCACGAACGCCTGCAGCGCCTCGATGACCTCGGGGTTCACGCCGACGACGTCGCCGACGAGACCGAGGTCCTCGTCGCCGCCGCCGCGCTTGCGCGCGACCACCAGCTCGCCGTCCTTGCCGGAGAGGCCGACGGCGCGGGCGCCGTGGCGGTTGAGATCGGCGACGATCTCGCCGCTGATCTTGCCGGCCAGCACCTGCTCGACGATGTCCATGGTGGCGGTGTCGGTGACGCGCATGCCGCGCACGAAGCGCGGCGTGATGCCGGCCTGCTTCACCGCGGCGTCGATCTGCGGGCCGCCGCCGTGGACGACGACGGGGTGCATGCCGACGTACTTCAGCAGCGCCACGTCCTGTGCGAACGAGTCCTTGAGCTCGTCCTTCTCCATGGCATGGCCGCCGTACTTCACGACGAGGACCTTGCCGGCGAAGCGCCGGATGTAGGGCAGCGCCTCGAGGAGGACGTCGGCCTTCTCGATGGGGGTCACTCGGGCGTTATGCCTCGCAGTTTCCGAAGGCACAACGGCTCCTTGCCGGCGGCGCGCCGGCGGTGCTACCCGGGCCCCATGGAGCTACGCGAGATCGCCCGCGACGTGCACGCCTGCCTCCAGCCCGACCGGGGCCTCGGCTTCAGCAACTCGGGCCTGCTGGCCCGCGGCGGCGGCCTCGTCGTCGACACCTTCTGGGACCTGCCGCACACCCGGCAGATGATCGACGCCTATGCGCGGGTGCACCCGGCACCGGTGACGCGCGTGGTGAACACGCACCACAACGGCGACCACTGCTGGGGCAACCAGCTCTTCCCGCAGGCCGAGATCATCGGCCACCGGCTCTGTGCCGAGGCGTTCGGGAAGGAGAAGCCCGAGGTGATGCAGATGCTGCGTTCGGCGGTGGACAGCACGAACCCGGCGCTGGCGGCTCTGGCGGCACGGCTCGTCGAGTGGGACTTCACCGGCGTCGAGCTGCGACCGCCGACGCGGCTGATCGAGGACCGTCTCGAGCTGGAGCTCGACGGCATGGCCGTGCACCTCATCTATGTGGGGCCCGCGCACACGATCGGCGACGTCATCGTGCACCTGCCGGCGGAGGGCGTGGTGTTCACGGGCGACGTCCTGTTCCGTCTGTGCACGCCGGTCGGGTGGGAGGGGACGTTCGCGCAGTGGGCGGCGGCGCTCGATGCGATCGTGGCGCTCGGGCCGAACGTCGTGGTGCCGGGGCACGGACCGCTGTGTGGCGTGGAGGGGCCGAAGGAGATGAAGGCGTATCTCGAGTACGTGCGCGCCGAGTCGCGGCGGCACTTCGACGCGGGGCTGCCTGAGCTGGAGGCGGCGCGGAAGATCGAGCTCGGGCCATACGCGAACTGGACGGAGCCGGAGCGGATCCTGTTCAACGTCGCGCGGGCGTATCGGGAGTTCCGCGGGGAATCGTTCGATGCGGCGTTCGATGTGAACGCGATGTTCGCGGGGATGCACGCGCTCGCGGTGGGGAGGGGGAGGGCGGCGGGTTGATCGCGCACGCTCGGATGGCAGGGACGCATCCATGAGAGTCGAGGCCATCGTCGCGCTCGTTGCCGTGGTCGCATGTGCTCGAGTGGGTGACGCGTGGACGAAGTCCATGAGCGGCAGGCCCGTGGCCCCCGTCGCCGCAGATCCCGCCGGTGCGGTCCTGGCCATCAAGTACGATGCGGGTGGCAGCGCCATCGTCACCAAGCTCGCCGGCTCGGACGGGCGATTGGTGTGGCGTCGCGCATTGACTCGCGGACCCCGCTCGCACCGCGATGCCGTCCACGCGCTCCTGCCGCTCGGCGATGGCGATGTGATCGTGGCCGGAGGCATTCGGCAGGGTGCCGACGTCGACATGGTCGCCATGCGGCTGTCGGGCAGGAATGGAAAACGTCGTTGGCGTCGGGTAGTCACGGGCGCGTCGCGGCCCGCGCATCTCCACGAGGCCAAGGCCGCAGCGGTCGATGCCGTCGGCGATGTGCTCGTAGCGGGCAGTGTCGAGAGCGCGACGAGCGTGCAGTACCACGGCACCGCGGATCTCGCGGTCGTGAAGCTCTCCGGTCGTGATGGGAACGAACGCTGGCGCATGGTCCTCGATGGTGGGGCCCAGCACTACGATCGCGCGAATGCCGTCGCCGTCGACAGGACGGGCGATGTCGTCGCGGTCGGCGACGTGTCTGAAATGGGCGTCGGGCCGACGGGCTTCGATTCGCAAACGGTGGTGCTGAAGCTTGCCGGTGCTGATGGTCGTGTCCTCTGGCGGCACCAGATCGTCGGGGTGTGGCGCGCCTCGTCCATCGTGACGGACGCCGAGGACGACGTCGTCGTCGCCGGTAGCAGCACGGGCTCCGACTTCGTCGTGGTGAAAATCGGGGGCGCGAATGGTGTTCCGCGCTGGGAAGCACATGTGAGCAGGAGCGACGTCCATTGGGAGGAGGCGTTCCGTGCGGTCGTTCTCGACGACGGCGACGTTGCGGCCATCGGCATGACGGCCGGAGCGGATGGAGTCCAGACCATGACGGTGGTGCGACTGGACGGCGCGACGGGAGCGGTCCAGTGGCAACGCGACTTCGCGGGCGACAATGCGGACTTCGGCCGCGCGATCATGCCGGGCGCTTCCGGGGCACTGTTCGTCGGTGGCGGCATCCGCAATCGTGCGTCGTGCTCCGATGCCGTGCTGCTCGAGCTCGACGCGGCGACCGGCTCGACGCGTCGCGAGTTCGCGAGCGACGGCACCTCCCGGCCTTCGACGTGTGATGCGAAGTGCATGACGGACCCTCCGCCCTGCGTACCCGCCGAAGACCATCTCGATGAGCTGTTCGGACTTGCAGTCGATCCGGACGGTCGACCGATCCTTGCCGGGCTGCTGACACACGGGCGGAAGCCGACGGTGCGGGGATTCGTCGCGCTCCCGCGGTGAGTGACGCTACAGCAGGAAATTCCCGATCCCCGCCGCGACCGGCTTCGCCGGATCATCCTGCCACGCCAGCACGCGCACGTTGGCGATCCGCCGCCCGCGTTTCACCACCTCTGCCCGCCCGCGCGTATCCCGCGGCCCCGCAGAGCGCAGGTAGTCGACGCTGAACGTGATCGGCTTCGGCACCCGATCGCTGTCGGCGACGGTGAGCGCCGCGACCAGCGCCGTCAGCTCGAGGAACGCCCCGACGACGCCACCATGAATGGCCGGCAGCACGACGTTCCCGACGAGGTCGTCCCGAAACGGCAGCACGCAGACGAGCCCGTGCTCTCCCTCCTCGACGCTGACGCCGAGAAAGCGCGCATACGGAATGTGCCCCAGTGCCTCGACGCCCCTCACGACGGCTCCTCGCGGTTCTTCCGGATCGCCCGCGCGATGGCGTTCTCCCCCGGATTCGCGCCCAGCATGAAGCTGGCGTGGCAGGTCGCGAACGGATCGTCCGGCGAGTCGTCCCACGCGCTGGCGCGGATGAACGCGACGTGGTGCGTGACCTTGTAGCAGACCGACTCGCCGATCAGATCGCGATCGGGCACCGCGGCGCGCAGGTAGTCGATGCGGAGATCGAGCGTGGCGATGGCGCGGAACTCCGGCAGGCTGGCGGAGACGGCGAGTCCGCTGGCGTGATCGAGGAGCGTCGTGATGACGCCGCCGAAGACGACGCGACGGACCGGATCCCCGATCAGCTCCTCGCGGAACGGCAGCTTGATGCGCGCCGTGTACGGCCCGACGTAGAGCACCTCCATGCCGAGGCGCTTCACGTGCGGGATGTGCTCGACGAACTCGCGCCGCCCCTCGCCGAAGAACGGCTCGAGCGCGAACTTCTGCCCCTCGCTCACAGGATGAACCGCGACAGATCCTGGTCCTGCAGGATCGCCTCGAGCCGCTCGCGCACCATCGCGCCGTCGATGGTGATCTCCTTGCCGCCCATCTCCGGCGCGTCGAACGAGATCTGATCCAGCAGCCGCTCGAGCACCGTGTGCAGGCGCCGCGCGCCGATGTTCTCGGTGCGCTCGTTCACCTGGGCGGAGATGCGCGCGATCTCGGCGATGGCGTCGTCCTGGAAGACGAGGCGGACGTCCTCGGTGGCGAGCAGCGCGACGTACTGCTTGCTGAGCGCGTTCTCGGGCTCCGTCAGGATGCGGATGAAATCCTCCTGGGTGAGCGCCTCCAGCTCGACGCGGATCGGGAAGCGGCCCTGGAACTCGGGGATCAGGTCGGACGGCTTGGCGATGTGGAACGCGCCCGAGGCGATGAACAGCACGTGGTCGGTGCGCACCGGGCCGTGCTTGGTGTTCACCGTCGAGCCCTCGACGATCGGCAGCAGGTCGCGCTGCACGCCCTCGCGCGAGACGTCGGGACCGTGCACGCCCTCGCGGCCGGTGATCTTGTCGATCTCGTCGAGGAAGACGATGCCCGACTGCTCGACGCGACGGATCGCCTCGCGGGTGGCGGCGTCCATGTCGATCAGCTTCGCCGCCTCCTCCTGCGCCAGCGCCTCCAGCGCCTCGGGCACCTTGAGCTTCGAGGCCTTGGTGCGCTTCGGCATCAGATTGGCGAACATCTCGCGCAGGTTGCCCTCGATCTCCTCCATGCCCTGCGGCGTCATGACCTCGATCATCGGCGTGGCGGGGCGGGTGACCTCGACGTCGACGGTGCGATCGTCGAGCGCGCCCTCGCGCAACATGCGGCGCAGCTTCTCGCGCGTGTCGCTGTTGTCGCTGGGAACGTTCGTGACCCCGACGCGCGGGGTGGGCAGCAGCAGGTCGAGGATGCGCTCCTCCGCCTGCTCGCGCGCCTTGACGCGGTTCTTCTCCTTCTCCTCCTCGCGCACCATGGCGATGGCGAGCTCGGTGAGGTCGCGGATGATCGACTCGACGTCGCGGCCGACGTAGCCCACCTCGGTGAACTTCGACGCCTCCACCTTGACGAACGGGGCCTGCGCCAGCTTTGCGAGCCGGCGCGAGATCTCCGTCTTCCCGACCCCGGTGGGGCCGATCATGATGATGTTCTTCGGCGCGATCTCGTCGCGCAGCGGCTCGGGCACCTGCATGCGGCGCCAGCGGTTGCGCAGCGCGATGGCGACGGCGCGCTTCGCGGCGCGCTGGCCGACGATGTAGCGGTCGAGCTCGGAGACGATCTCGCGGGGCGTGAAGGTGGCCATGACGTCAGCCCACCTCGGGCGCGTCGAGCGCTTCGGTGACGATGTTGTCGTTGGTGTAGACGCAGATCGACGCGGCGGTGCGCAGCGCCTCCTCGACGATCTGGCGCGTGTCGAGCGAGGTGTGCTTCACCAGCATGCGCGCCGCGGCGAGCGCGAAGTTGCCGCCCGAGCCGATGGCGCAGACGCCGTCCTCGGGCTCGATGACGTCGCCCGTGCCCGACACGATGAGCGACGCCTCGCGGTCGGCGACGATGAGCAGCGCTTCGAGCCGGCGCAGCAGGCGGTCGGTGCGCCAGTCTTTCGAGAGCTCGACGGCGGCGCGCTTCAGGTTGCCGTTCACCTTCTCGAGCTTGGCCTCGAAGCGCTCGAACAGCGTCAGCGCGTCCGCCCCGGCGCCGGCGAACCCGGCCAGCACGCGGTCGTGGTGCAGGCGGCGGATCTTCCGCGCGTTGTGCTTCAGGATCGTCTGGCCGAGCGTCACCTGGCCGTCACCGCCGATGACCACCTGGCCCCGGCTGCGGACGCTGAGAATCGTGGTGCTACGCAGCAGCTCAGGCTCGCGGGTGCGCGCGGTCATAGACCTCCATCAGGTGTCGCAGATCGACGTGGGTGTAGCGCTGGGTGGTGGACAGGCTGGCGTGCCCGAGCAGCTCCTGGATGGCACGCAGGTCGGCGCCGGCGCCGAGCAGATGGGTGGCGAACGTGTGCCGCAGGGCGTGCGGCGTGGCCCTGGTCGGCGTACCGGTGGTGAGGACGTGCGTCGCCATCAGCCGCGCGACGCTGCGGCTGGTGAGCCGTCCGCCGCGCGCGTTGCGGAAGACGGGGCCGCGCCGCGTGTCGGCGGCGTTGGCCGCGCCGGCCTCGCGATACGTGACGAGCGCCTTCAGCGCCGGACGGCCGACCGGCACGATGCGCTCCTTGCGGCCCTTGCCGAGCACACGCACGGAGCCGCCGTCGAGATCGACCGCCGCCCAGTCGAGCCCGGTGAGCTCCGAGACGCGCAGGCCCGAGGAGTAGAGCAGCTCGACGATGGCGCGGTCGCGCAGGCCGAGCAGCGTGTCGCCCGCCGGGGCCACCATCAGGCGATCGACCTCGTCGAGCGTCAGGTGCGCGGGCAGGCGGCGCTGCGTCTTCGGCGTGGCGACGCCGGCGGTCGGGTCCTTCGGGAGCCGACCGGTGCGCACGAGGAAGCGGAAGAAGCCGCGGACGGCGGCGAGCTTGCGCGCGATGGACGTGCGCTCGGCCTCGCCGTCGAGCTCGCGCAGCCAGTGCCGCAGCGTCTCGGGGCGCACCGTCGCCGGATCGCCCCCGGCGGTGTCGAGGAGCTGGCGGACGTCGGACAGGTAGGCGCGCAGCGTGTGCGGGGACGCGTGACGCTCGGTGCGGAGATGCGTGGCGAACGCGGCCAGCATGTCGGCACCGGCGCGGGCCGGGCGCGTGGGCATGACGACGGCGGATGGTACCCTCGCGTCGGCGATCGGACAAGGCGAGTGGTCGCGTTTGGAGGCCGGCGGACGACGGTGCTATCTGCAGCGCGTGACGAGCCGGCGGTCCCTCGCGGTCCTCGTGGTGCTGCTGCTCGCGGCCTGCGGTCCTGATCCGTCCACGCCGCGTGGCACCGCCGAGAGCTTCCTCGACGCCCACTACGTCCGCATCGACCTGCCGTCGGCGCTGCCCTTCACGTCCGGTCTCGCGCACCAGAAGGTGACCAAGGAGATCGATCTGGTGAAGGACGTCGTCATCGACGAGACCACCCGCAAGCCCACCGTCCACTACACCTTCCTCGAGGAGCGCCCCGACGGCGACACCGCATACAGCTACGTCTATCGCGGGCACATCGCGGTCGAAGGGAGCGACGCCATGGAGCGCCGCTGGATCCTCACCGTGCGGCAGGAGTCGAACGGCTGGCGCGTCACCAACTTCCAGGAGTTCACCGAATGACGTCCCGCATCCTGGCCCTGATCCTGGCCCTCGTCACCCCCGCCGCGGCACTCACCGGGCGCGAGGTCATCGACCAGGCGCAGCAGAAGAACGGGTTCTCGACGTGGAAGGACCGCAAGGGCGCCGCCACGATGGACACCTACGACAAGGGCTCCCTGACGCGCACGCGCGACATGACCATCACCGAGCAGACCGACCCGCGCGGCGAGCATCGCACGTTCCTGCACTTCACCGCGCCGTCCGACGTCCAGGGCACGCGCTTCCTGCACCTCTCGCCGCGTGGCGACAAGGATCAGCAGTGGCTGTGGACGCCCACCACGCGCCGCACGCGTCGGCTCGGCGACGCCCAGCGCGACGAGAACTTCTTCGGCACCGACCTGAGCTACCGCGACCTCGAGCTGCTGGTGCGCATCCAGCAGTGGAACGACGACGAGGCCACCGCCACGCTGGTCGGCGAGGAGACCATCAACGGCAAGGCGAGCCACGTGGTCGAGCTCAAGCCGAAGAACGACGAGTTCGCCTACACCCGCTACAAGCTCTGGTTCGGCAAGGACGACCTGCTGCTGTGGCGGCTCGACGTCTACGAGGACGACGACACGGTGCTGAAGCGCATCGAGCCGGCCAAGTACCAGCGTATCGGCAACTACGAGACCGCGATGGAGGCGAACGTCAGCAACCTCCCGAACGACTCGCGGACGTTCTTCAAGATGCGCGACGTGACCTACGACTCCGGCGTGCCCGAGAGCACGTTCACCATCTCGAACCTCGACAAGTAGCCGCTAGCCTGCGAACCGCTCCCAGAAGAGGCAGGTGTCGACGGACCGTCGCACCGGTCGCGCGTAGCGTCCGCGTGGCCAGCCGATGGGGATGAGGGCGCACGTCGGGCAGCCCTCGGGCAGGCCGAGCCAGGCGTCGACCTCCCGGCCGACGGCGAGATGGAGCTGCGTCAGCGACGCGCCGAGCCCGACGGCGCGACACGCGAGCAGGACGTTCTGTACCGCCGGGAACAGCGCCTGCAGCTGCGGCGCGCCCCGGCGCGTCCAGCCGGCGACGAAGAGGTGGACGGGCGCCTCGTGCAGATGGTCGGCGAGGTGGATCGCCGAGCGCATGTTGCGGCGCTGGGCCTCGGGGTAGGCCGGATCCTTCGCCGCCTCGACGGCGGGTGCGATGTATCGATGGAACAGCGGCCGATAGCGATCGGCCACCCACTGCCGTCGCTCGGGCTCGGTGACCGCGACGAAGACCCACGGCTGGCGGTTGCCGCCGCTCGGCGCGAAGGTGCCGGCCTCGCAGACCTTGCGGATCAGCTCGGGCGGCACCGGATCGGGGCGCAGGCGGCGCAGCGCGCGCGTCGTGCGGATGCCTTCGAGCAGGGGAACGTCCTCGCCGAGCCGGTCGATGTCGTGCACGGCGGGAGTTTGCGCCGGACCGGGCGGGTGGGGCAATGAGCCAGCGTGCTGCGCGTCCTGCTGCCCATCTCGGTCTTCGTCTCCGGTGCCTGCGTCATGGTGCTCGAGGTGCTGGGCAGCCGGCTGATCGGCCCCGTCTACGGCACCAGCCTCTACGTCTGGTCGAGCATCATCGCCGTCACGCTGCTGTCGTTGTCGGTAGGCTACTGGCTCGGCGGCCGGCTCGCCGATCGACGTCCCGACGCCGCGACGTTCTTCCTGCTCTTCGAGCTGGCGGCGGCGTTGATCGTGCTGGTGCCGGTGGTGCGCGAGCCGGTATTCGCCCTGGCACATCCGTTCGGTGTCCGCGGCGGGTCACTGGTGTCGGCGCTCCTCCTGCTGGCGCCGCCGCTCACCGTGCTCGGCACGCTGTCGCCATACGCGGTCCGCATCGCCGCCGACATGGTGGCGACCGTGGGGCGCACCGCCGGTCGGCTCTACGCCATCTCCACGGCCGGATCGCTCGTCGGCACGCTCGCGGCCGGGTTCTGGCTGATCCCGAATTTTCGCGTCACCACCATCTTCGCCGCCACCGCCGTCACGCTCGTGCTGCCGGCGATCTTCTATCAGGTGCTGGCGGCGCGACGGCACGTCACCGCCGCGCTCGTCGTCCTGGCGCTGGTGCCGCTCGCGGCCGTCCACCGCGCGATCCCCACCGGGCCGGTGCGGGTGGTGGACGTGCGCGAGTCGTTCTTCGGACAGCTCAAGGTCATCGAGGGTGGGGGCATGCGGGCGCTGCTGGCGAACGGTGGCGCCCAGACGGTGACCGACGCGCGCACCGGCCAGTCGGGCGTGTCCTATCCGCTGATGATGGCCGGGCTCGTGTGGCGCGCCCATCCGGAGGGACGGCGCGCGCTCGTCGTCGGCCTCGGTGGGGGCATCATCCCGCCGCTGCTCGAGACCGCCGGCGTCGCCACGCAGAGCGTGGAGATCGACCCCGTCATGGTGGACGTCGCCGTCGCGCACTTCGGCTTCGATCCGCAGCGCCATCCGGTCACGCTCGCCGACGGGCGACGCTTCCTCGCCGACGACGCGCGCCAGTGGGATCACGTCCTCCTCGATGCGTTCGGGGGCGACGGGGTGCCGGTGCACCTCCTGACGGCCGAGATGATGGCGCTGGTCGATGCCCGTCTGGCGCCGGCGGGCGTCGTCGCCGTCAACTACAACGGGTGCCGCCACGGCGCCGCGGGTCGTCCGCTGCAGGCCATCGTCGCAACCCTGGCAACACGGTTTCCCTGGGTACAGGTGTTTCCGCGCGACCACGATGCCTGCGGGGGCAACATCGTCATCGCTGCCCGCGAGCCGCATACGATGCAGACCGGACCGCTGCCGTTCCCCGTGCCGGCGGCGCTGGCGGCCGAGGTCGATGGCGCGGCGCCGATCGTGATCGAGCCCGGTCTCGTCCTGACCGACGCCTACAATCCGCTCGACCTGTGGGCCGTGGACGATCTCGAGTACCTGCGTGGTCTCACGCTGGCGAACCTGCGCTGGGACATCGTCCTCGCCGACTGAGCGAATACCGCGAGGGACGCCATGGTGCATGCGCCATGCAAATAGTCTCTAGTCGTAGCGCCGACTGACCGGCTACATTCTCCTCCGTCGCCGGCCGCTGCGCTCCCGCGTTGCCGGTTGGTGTCACCGACCGCGCGCCGTCACGCTCCGCTCGCGCCGCACACGTCGCACACATCCCAGATCAGGAGACCGAATGTCATCTCGCCTGGTGGCTCGCGCCGCCGTTGCACTGTTCGCACTGCTGACCGTCGCCCGTCCCGCTGCCGCCGTCCCGATGAATCCGGTCGACGGCGCCGGCGGGTTCCTCGTCCTCGTGGAAGGGAACGCCACCCTCAACGATAACGAGAACGAGGCCGCCACCGCCATCGGCGGCATCCTGACGATGAACGGCGACTATCGCGTCGCGAACAACTCGCCCGGAGGCTTCACGGCGCCGGGCGACACGCGGCCGACCGGCCTGCTCGTGGGCGGTATGGTGAACTTCGCCGGCAGCACCGGGAAGGTCACCGTCAACCAGAGCGCCTACGTCCACGTCGGCAACCTCTCGAACGGGCAGCAGGCGGTGAACGGCGTCACCTACGTGATTCCAACGGGGGGGAGCACGGCGTCGAACCCGCAGATCCAGCTGCAGACGGTGCAGACCACCGCGGTGCAGGCGGCCAACCTCTTCGACTTCACGTCCGCGTTCTCGGCGTATCGGGACCGCTCGTCGAGCCTCGGCGTGTGTGCCGCGACGCTGCAGCTGCGCGACCAGAACGGGCAGGGCCCCTGGCCGGGCAGCGGTCCCGCCACGCTGCAGCTGGTGGCGAACCAGCAGAACGTCCTCTCCGTCACGGCGGCGCAGCTGAACGCCCTGCAGACCCTCAACATCAACGGCACGCAGCCGAGCGCATCGACGCCGCTGCTGATCAACGTCGACACCAGCGCCGTCGGCGACGCCTTCGCGTGGACGCCGGGTCCGCTCTTCAACGGCGGCGTGGCGCGCTACATCCTCTGGAACTTCCCCACCGCGACGACGATCGCGATCACGGGCGGCAACACCGTCGAGGGCACGGTCTACGCGCCGCGCGCGACGATCACCGACACCAACTCCGGCAACATCCAGGGCAACGTGATCGCGCTCGGGCTGGTGCACGGCGCCAACGGCGGCGAGATCCACGACCTCCCGTTCTCGACGCTGCTGGACGGCTGCGGCACGCCGGTCACCACGACGACGAGCAGCACGTCGACGACCAGCACCTCGGCCACGAGCACCTCGAGCAGCACCTCCACCTCGACGAGCACCTCGAGCTCGAGCACCTCATCGACGAGCACGACGTCCTCGACCTCGAGCAGCACCTCGACGAGCACGACCAGCTCGACGTCGACGACGGCGACGTCGTCGACGTCGAGTACGACGGTGCCCCCCGGGGCCACGTGCGACTGCGCCGGGTACCCTTTCCTCGCCAACTACGAAGCCAAGCTCAACAATGATGCCGACGTGTTCGGTACGGTCGCGGTGAACTCGCCCGCGGGGCGCGTCCGCACCGGTCGCAACGTCCGGATGGCCGACGGCACCCGCATGGTGGCCAACGAGGTTCGGCTGGCGACGGCGGCGAACGTGTCCCGGGTCGAGGCGAATCGGCTCGACCGCGGACCGGGGGTCGTGATCCGCGATTCGACGGGGCCCGCGCCGGCGCTGCCATTGGTGGCGAACTTCTGTCCCATCCCGCCGGCCGTCTGCGCCCCGGGGAGCGACGTCGACGTCCAGGTCGGTGAGACCATGTCGTTGGTGCCGGGGGTCTACGGCCGCCTGCGGGTCCTGAGCGGAGCCCGCCTGGAGCTCGGGGCCGGTGCCTATACCTTCTGCGACGCGCAGACCGGCCGTGACGGCGTCATCGCGACCAGCGGATCGACGGTCCTGAGCGTCACGGGGACCCTACGGATTTCGACGGGAAGCGTCCTTGCCCCCATGCCCGGGAGCCCGATGCCGGCCGTGTACGTCGGCGGCCGCGGCTATCGTGTCAGCCAGGGGGCGACGGTGCGTGCCGTCGTGTCGGCGCCCCTGGCCAAGGCCACGCACGGGCGCGACTCGCGTATCGAAGGCTGCGAATGCGCAGGCCGAAGCAAGACCGACAAGCACACCACCTGGGTGTGCATCGACCAGTGAGGGGTGGAGATCACCCTATCTTCTCATCCGGGGGCCGGACAAGCTGCCATGCTCTCCCCGTGGTGGGTGGGGCCTGCGGAAACGCAAGTCCAGGTGAGACTTTCGGGCGGGTTTTTCTTGACGCCCGGTCGACGGTCGAGTTAACACACTGCGCACCCCGCACAGGGCAGGGCTGGCACGTTGCCGGACCCCACGCAGCTAAGGAGATGCCAGGATGCGCACGATGAATCCCCGAGGTGTGTTGGCCGTTGGGAGCACCGTAGGTTGGCTCGCGCTCGCCCTCTGCCTGCAGGCTCGGCCGCTTCTGGCGCAGAGCTGTGTGGACGACACGGATGGGGACGGTGTCTGCGACGTCGACGACAACTGCCTCGACGTTCCCAACGCCGATCAGCTCGACACCTACGGTGATGCCACCGGCCCGGCCTCGGGTGACGCCTGCGAGGCGTTCAACGATCGACTGAACGTCACGAAACTCAAGGTGCGCGCTGGTGCCACCGGGGCGGCCAAGGGCCGGATCGCCGTGAAGGGTGATTTCCTCCTGCAGGGTGGGGACAGCTTCACCGGGGCGAGCGGCATCGCGGTACGCGTCGCCGACGCCCTCGCGCTCGATGAGACCGCACCGGGACCGTCGGGCACCATGGTGTGCCTGCCCGCCAACCAGGCGCTGCGCTGCAAGGGCACGGGTCCGCTCTTCTCGGCGAACTTCAAGTTCGGTCAGCCCAATCCGATGGGCGACGTCGCGGTCCGCTACTCCTTCAAGATCACGAAGCTCAATCTCAATCCGCTCTTCGACGCGCCTCTCGGGGTGACGATCACGGACCTCACCAACGGTCTCGAGCTCCAGGGTCGCATCGTGGACTGCGCCCTGGCGAACGGGTCCATCACCTGCCGTGAGTTCTGAGTTCCGACCCGTCGAAAGGAGCCGTCGCATGAAGTCGATTCGTCGCATGTCCCCGCTGCGGACCGGTGTTCGCGCGTTCGCCGTCGCGGCGGCGCTCTCCACCGTGACGCTGATCACTCCGGCGCACGCCACCCACTTCCGCTACGGGCAGATCAGCTGGTCGCCAGTCAGCGGCAACACCGTCGAATTCAGCATCCAGGGTTCGTGGCGACGGAGCCAGAGCCCGAGCTTCAACCCCTGCGTCAATCCGGCGACGAACAGCATCATCTCCTGCAGCGGACCGGGCGGCCTCCCGAATCCGGGCGACGTCATTCGTGAGGACATCGGCGACACGCGCTTCCTGCCGGGCGCGGGCTCGCCGACCTCGATCGGTTCGCCCAGCAACGGTGGCCTCTTCTATCTCGTCACCTCGGTCGATCCCACGAACGACTGGCTCTTCGGCCAGGCGCTCGATCCGACCAGCCTGCCGACGCTCGACACCACCATCTCTCATACCTACCCGGGGCCTGGCACGTACGTGGCCCGCATCGACTCGTGCTGCCGGATATCGGCGGCCGCGGCGCCGAACGCCCACCAGAACAACCCGGACGTCGAGTACCGCGTCGAGTCCATCGTCGTGGTCAACGGCGGCGCCAACCGTTCGCCGGTAACCACGATGCCGCCCATCGTCACGTGTCCGATCGATTCGCTGTGCACGTTCCTGGTGCCCGCGTCGGACCCCGACGGGGACGGCGTCACGTTCCGGCTGTCGACGCCGGCGGAGGCCGATACTGGCGTGTTCCGGCAGCCCGGCCCGAGCGTGGCACCCAACGCCGCGAGCATCCACGCGACGACGGGTCTGTACACCTGGGACACAACGGGGGCGGCGCTCGGTCCGGTCGGCTTCAATACGCTCTACTCGACCCAGGTCACGATCGAGGAGCGCGACGGTGTCGGCATGGTGAAGGGCAAGGTCGCCGTCGACTTCTTCATCCAGCTGGTTCCGCGCGTCAGCATCCCGCCGACCTTCTCGCAGCCGGCCTGCGGCACGACCGTGGTGGCGCCGTCGGGCGTGCCGCTGTCGATCGATGTCGCTGCATCGGACGGTGACGCGGGCGACACCGTCACGCTGAATGTCGCCGGTCTGCCGGCGGGGGCGACGATGACGCCGCCGCTACCCACGTCGGGCAACCCGGTGTCGAGCGTGCTCTCGTGGACGCCCTCGGTCGTTCAGGAGGGTCAGTACATCGTCAACTTCACCGCGATCGATCAGACGGGCCAGCAGGCCCTGTGCTCGCTCACCCTCGAGGTCAGCAACTCGTGCGGTGACGGCAACGTCGATCCCGGCGAGCAGTGTGACGACGGCAATCGCCTCCCCGGCGACTGCTGCAATCCCGACTGCGAGTTCGAGCCCGACGGCACCACCTGCAACGGTGGGGCGGTGTGTGGCGGGCCCGAGACCTGTCAGTTGGGCATCTGCACACCGGGGGTGGGGGCCACCGATGGCGACGGTGACGGCATCATCGACTGCCTCGACAACTGCCCCGTCGATCCCAATCCCGACCAGAGCGACATCGACGGTGACGGTGACGGTGACGCCTGCGATCCCACCGACGATCCACTCAACGTCACCAAGCTCATCCTGAAGGCGACCACGCCAGGTGGAAACACCGGTCGTGCCGTCATCCTCGGGGACTTCATCACGAACCCCCCCTCCGACGAGTTCGACGCGTCCCAGGGGCTCAAGATTCGCGTTCGCGATTCGCTGGAGGGCGACATCGTCGGCATCGCGCTGACCTGCCAGACGTCCCTCACCGGCAAGATCCGCTGCAACGCCGACAACCCGCGCCTCAAGATACGCCTGAAGGCGTTCCCGAAGGCGGAGCAGGCGTTCAAGTTCTCCCTGCGACTCGAGAAGCTGAATGTCACGGCGCCGTTCGAGGCGCCGGTGACGGTGACGTTGACGCAGATTGCGGATTCCATCGACCGCGTCGGCATCATCTCCGACTGTGGCGCGACCCGCATTGGCCTGAAGTGCCGCGAGCGGTGATCACGCGCGAATGAACCGGACGGGGGTGCGGCGGTCTCGCCGCACCCCGTTCACCCCATTCGGGGGTCCTGGGCCCCCCTTTGGTGTAGCGAGTGGGTTTGTCCTTGACCCTCCGGCGACGCGGCGTCTACGCCGAACCCATGATGAACACCATGGAGCGTCGCCCGCTCGCACCCGTTCATACGTTCTCCGCGCGCCGACTGGTCGGGGGAATCGCATTCCTCGTCGCGCTCGCCGCCGGCACCGTCGCCAGCGCCTTTCAGGGACCCTACGCGTCGGTCGTCACCGGGTTCGGTGGCTTCGCCCTCGATCTGGACGTGCGGTGGCCCGACGGGCCGCCGCCGGCCGGTGGATGGCCGGTGGTCTTCTGGGGCCACGGGGCGGGCGGCGACAAGACCAGCTCGGCGTTCGCCACGCAGCGCTATTCGAACGACGGCTACGTGACGCTCACGTGGACGAATCGCTCGACGGCGTCGAATCCGTCGCCCGAGGTCATCGCCGCGGACATCGTCGCGCTCAAGAACTGGCTCGTGAACGACTTCCAGGCCGAGGCGGGCGTGACCGTGCCGGTCGACCCGGCACGCTTCGGCATGACCGGCGGCTCGCTCGGCGGGTACACCAGCTGGTCGGGTGGTCTCCGCTCGAACGCCTTCGCGACCATCGTGCCGTACGGTTGGGGCATCCACTTCTTCACCGACGGCGTCACGCTGAACGGCAGCATCGACCGCATCACGGGCGGGCCGCGCGCGGCGACGTTCCCGACGCCCTACGACAGCGCCAGCCTCGATGCCGGCTTCGACGCCATCTTCACGCCGCTGGTCGACGCCCTGTCGACCACGACCATTCCGATCATGACCCAGATGGGCATCATGGACGCACGCACCGGCGGCACCTACGCCATGGCGGACTACCTGGCGCTCACCAGCACCCCGGCGCGCTTCATCTACATCGGCACCGGCGGCCACGGCACGCCCGACACCGACGACGAATTCCGCGCCGACCTCCGCGACCGCTGGTTCGCCCACTTCCTCCAGGGGGCGTCGAACGGCATCGACACCGAGCTCCCGATCCAGGTGGCGCTGCTCGGCACCAACGAGCATCTCGCGTACGCGAGCTGGCCGCCGCCGGGGCAGGCGAACGCCACCGTCTGGCTGCGGCCGGCCGGCGTGCTCTCGCCCGCCGTGCCCACCGTTGCCGCACCACCGGCGACGCTCGTGAACGATCCCGGAACGTACACCTGGGCCATCTCCGAGCCGAACTTCCCGCCGAACCAGATCCGCAACAACGTCGCCAAGCAGACCGTCGCCTGGCAGACGGCACCCCTCACCGACGAGGTGCTGCTGCTCGGCCAGCCGAGCGTGCGGCTCGAGCTGTCGGGAACCGGCTCGCGCTATCAGGTGAACGTGCACCTCTACGACCAGCAGGACGGCTTCGATCCGCTGCTGATCGGCACCACCAGCGCCACCGTGGGCACGTCGCCGACGGTCGTCGACGTCGCGCTGTCGCTCACCGCGCGCCGCGTGCCGGCGGGGCACCGCCTGCGTCTCGAGATCACCAACCGCGACGATCAGGACCTCGACTACACCAACGGCTTCGATCCCTCGAGCGAGACCCTGCGCCACATCCCGTTCTTCGAGTTCTCCACCACGCAGATCTCGCAGGACGTGTTGCGGCCGTCGTCGTTGACCCTCCCGCTGATCGGCCGCACGACGTTGCCCCTGCCCGGCGTGGCGTGCGACCCGGCGCCTCGCGCCGGCTGCCGCCTCCCGAGTGCCGCGGGAGCGTCGCCGCTCACGCTGAAGAACCTCGTGCCCGACACGAAGGACGCGCTCACGTGGAAATGGAGCAAGGGCACCACCACCTCGTTCGCCGAGCTCGGTGAGCCGCGCGCCGACGATGCCTACGCCTTCTGCCTCTACGACGGCACCGGCACGCTGGTGCTCGACGCCGTCGCCCCGGCGGGCGGGACCTGTGGGACCAAGCCGTGCTGGAAGCAGCTCGGCTCGACCACCAACCCAAGGGGATTCCAGTACGCCGACAAGGACCTCACGCCCGACGGACTGTCGAAGCTGAACGTGCAGGCCGGTGTCACGCCGAAGGCGAAGGCCATCGTGAGCGGCAAGGGCGCATTGCTGGGCGCGCCGTCGCTGCCGCTGGCACTGCCGGTGGTGGCGCAGCTGCAGACGACCGACCTGTGCTGGGCGGTCACCTACGGGACCGCGACGCTGAACGGTCCGACCGTCTTCAAGGCGAAGTGAGCCGTGGGCGGCCCGTCGCGTGGGATGCGCGACGGGCCGCCCGTCACTCGCTGCGCAGCGCCGACAGGATCGGGAGTCGCGCGATCCGACGCGCGGGCAGCAGCCCGGCGGGCACGCTGACGACGAGCGCCGCCAGCGCCGCCAGCGGGATGCGGTCCCACGCCGGGTGGAAGGTGAGGTCCCATCCGATCTGGTGCGTGAAGTTGACGCGCACCCAGAGGACGGCGAGCACGAGGCCCATCGCGAGCCCGCCCGCCAGGCCGAGCACGCCGACGCCGGCGGCCTCGGCGACCACGCCGCGCGCGATCTGGCTGCGCGTCGCCCCGCCGGCCCGCAGCAGGGCGAGCTCGCGGCGGCGATCGAGCGCTACCGCGAGCAGGGCCTCCGCGAGGCCGAGCCCGGCCACCACCAGGGGCAGCAGCTCGAGCGCGGTCGTGAAGCGGAACGCGCGACGGACCGCGTCCTGGTGGTACTCGTAGAGCTCGCGCTGGGTCAGCACCTTGAGGCCGAGGGCGGCCCCGGGGCCGGCGGCGATCGCGCGGCGGACGGCGGCAGCGTCGGCGTCGGGTGCGAGCGTGACGTGGAAGCGGTTCACCAGGGTGTCGTGCCACCAGTGCTCGTAGGCCGGCCGCGCCAGGATGACGCTGCCCTTGGGCGACACGTAGTCGACGACGACGCCGGCGACGCCGGGGGTGTAGCGCCCCGCGGGGGTATCGAGCTCCAGCACGTCGCCCAGGCGGGCGCCGAGCTGGCGCGCGAAGTTGCGTGAGACGAGGACGCCGGTGCCGTCACGGACGGCGGCGAGCGCCGCCTGCGGCTCGCCCTCGGCGAACACGAAGTCACCGGCGCGCTCGGCCGCGAAGGCGCTCGGATCGAGCGAGTCGATGCTGATGCGGGTGCCGTGGTGATCGTGCTCCGCGAGCCGTAGCCGCTCGACGCGCGCGACGCCGGGCAGCGCCGCCAGCGTCGCGCCGACGCTCGCAGGCAACGGCGACTCGATCCACCCGGTGCTGGCCGTCGATGCGACGACCAGATCGGCGCGCACCTGGTGGCGGATGAACTCGAGCACCGATTCCTCGAAGCTGCGCGCCAGCGTGCCGGCCATCAGCATCAGGCCGAGGCCGAGCGCGAGCACGCCGCCGGCGAGCGCGAGCTGGTCCGGAATGCGGGTGAGCCGGTCGATGGCGAGACGCCCCGAGAAGCCGAGCAGCGGACGGAATGGGCGCAGCACGAACGCGGCGACGACGTTGGCCCAGCGCATGAACAGACACACGAGCGCGAAGTCGGTGGCCAGGGCGGCGACGTTGCCCGCCCATGCCGAGTCGTGCCGTACCTCGACGAAGAGCGCACCGACCGCGACCAGCAGCGCCGCCGACACCGCGCCGCGTGCGGGCCAGCGTCGCGTGCCCTCGACCGGGGCGGCGGGTCGCACCGCGGCGAGCGGCGAGACGCGCACCGCCTCGCCCGCCGGCAGGATGGCGGCGGCGATCGCGCCGCCGACACCCGCGACGGCGCCGAGCACGATGGCGTGCGGCGGCACCGCCAGCGCGGTCTCGAAGAACTGCATCGAGAACACCAGCTCGGCCGACTCGCTCACGGTATCGAGCAGGAGGCGCGCCAGGCCGAGGCCGAGCGGGATGCCGGCGAGCGTGCCGAGCACGCCGAGGAGTGCGGCCTCGCCGACGAAGAGCCGCAGCACCTGCCGTTGCACGGTGCCGATGCAACGCAGCAGGCCGATCTCGGCGCGACGGGCGGCGACGCTGGTGGCGATGGCGCTGCCGACGACGAACACCGCCGCCAGCATGGCCAGGCCGGAGACCCCGGAGAGCAGCGTGCGATACGAGCGCAGGTAGCGCTCGATCTGCTCGCCACGCCGTGCCGGCCGCTGCACCTCGAGATCGGGGGGGAGGGCGGCGCGCACCGTCTGCTCGGCGGCGTCCACGGTGACGCCCGGGTCGAGCGTGACGTCGACCTGGTCGATGAGCCGATCGCGGTCGAGCACGACCTGCGCGCCGATGACGTCCATCAGCAGCAGGTTGCCGCCGAAGGCGCGGCCGACGCCGCCGGGCGGCAGGATGCCGCGCACCGTGAACTCCTGGATGCCGGCCGGCGTGCGCAGGCGTACCGTCGTGCCGATGTGCGCGTCGAGGCGCTGCGCGAAGACGTCGGTGAGGATGATGCTGCGCGGATCGACCAGGAAGGAAAGGGGATCGTCGACCACCTGATCGCCGGACTGCACGAGGCGCAGCGTCTTGACGGCGTGGCCGTCGGTGACGTCGGCGGCGAAGACCGACAGGGCCTCGCCGGCCACCGGCGGATCGACGCCGAAGAAGGTGCTGGTGATGATGGGCACGGCGTGGTCGACGCCGGGCAGGCCGCGCACGCGGTCGGCCACGTCCTCCGGGAACGGGGCGCCGCCGCGCACCTGCAGGGCGGCGCTGCCGGCGAGGTCGTCGATGGCGTCGGTGAAGGCGCGCAGCGTGCTCGCGTTGATGACCTCGATGGCCACCACCAGCGACACCCCGCAGGCCACGCCGGCCGCGGTGAGCGCGGCCCGGGCCAGATGCCGGCGGAGCTGGCGGCGGGCGAGCAGGAGGACGGCCATCGGCGGGCGCACAATGCCCGTGGCTCGCTTGCGCCGCCAGCGGTCGGTCTGGTAGCCGACCAGACGTGGCAGTCGCGCGGGTGACGGAGATCATCGCCTCGTCGCCGGACGGGTTCCGGGAGGCGGTGGAAGAGGGCATCGAGCGGGCCGCGCGCACCATCCGCAACATCACCGGCCTCGAGGTGCTCTCGAAGCGGGTCAAGGTGGAGCGCGGGCTCATCACCGAGTACCGCGTCGAGATGAAGGTCATCTTCCTGCTCGAGTAGGCGAGGAGAACGGGTCCATGGCGGTCGCACGCATCACGCAGATCATCGGCGCCTCGCCGCACAGCTGGGAGGACGCCGTCCGCAACGCGCTCGAGCGCGCCAACAAGACGCTGCGGGGCATCACCGGCATCGAGGTGCTGAAGGAGAACGCGGCGGTCGAAGGCGGCCGCATCGCCGAGTTCCGGGCCACCGTCCAGGTGACGTTCGTCCTCGAGGGCACCTGAGGCATGGCGGCGGCGCAGGGCGGCGGCGACCGCATGACCGCGCTCGACGCGGCCTTCTACAACCTCGAGCGCACCGGCCAGCTGCTGCACGTCGGCGGGGTCTATACGGTCGAGGGCCCCCTCGACTACGAGGCCATGCTGGCCGACCTGGGCTCGCGGCTGCATCTGATCCCGCGCTACACCCAGCGCGTCGTGCCGGTGCCGTTCGGGCTCGGCCTGCCGACCTGGGAGCCGGCACGCGGCTTCGACATCCGCCTCCACGTCCTGCACCACACGCTGCGTCCGCCCGGTGACGACGAGCAGCTGCGCCGTCTGGCGAGCCGCCTCTTCGCCCAGCCGCTCGACCGCAGCCGCCCGCTCTGGGAGCTGCACCAGATCGACGGCTACCGCGGCGACCGCAGCGCCATCTTCGCCAAGGTCCATCACTGCATGATCGACGGCGTCAGCGGCGTGCAGCTGATGAGCGTCATGTTCGACCCGAGCCCGAACCCCGCGCCGTTCCCGCCGGCACCGGAGGCGCCGCCGGTGCCGCCGCTGCCGACGCCCACGGGCCAGCTCTGGCGCGCGCTGCGTGACGGCGCCACGACCGCCGGCGAGCGTGCACGGGCGGTCGTCGATCTGCTGCGGGATCCGCCGCGCGCGCTCGGCGAGGCGCAGCAGGTGATGGACGCCATCGGCGAGGTGCTGCGGTTGGCGGTGGCGCCGGTGCCGTCCACGCCGTTCAACGGCCACGTCAGCACGCTGCGCCGCATCGAGTGGGTGACGTTCGCGCTGAACGAGGTGAAGGCGGTCAAGAACCGCCTCGGCGGCACCGTCAACGACGTCGTGCTGACGACCATCGCCGCGGCGCTGCGTCGCTACCTCGAAGGCCGCGACCTGAACCCCGACCGCATGGAGCTGCGCGCGATGTGCCCGGTGAACGTCCGCTCCGCGGGCGAGCACCTGCACCTCGGCAACCGCGTCTCGGCCATGGTGGCGCCGCTGCCGGTCGGCATCTTCGATCCGCTCGAGCGCCTGCGCCAGGTGCGGACGGCCATGGCGCAGCAGAAGCGCTCGGGCGAGTCGGCGAAGATGTCGCGCATGCTCGACCTGATGGCGCTGCTGCCGCCGCCGTTGCAGGCGCAGCTCGGCTGGTTGATGCAGGTGCCGACCACGCCCGTGAACACCATCTGCACCAACATCCCCGGGCCGCCGGTGTCGCTCTACGTGCAGGGCAAGCGGCTCGAGACGCTGGTGCCGATGGTGCCGCTGATGCAGGGCGTCGGCCTGGCGTTCGCCATCCTGAGCTATGCCGACACGCTCACCATCGGCGTCTCGCTCGATCCGGCCCTCATCCGTGACGCGGACCACATCAGCGCGCATCTGCGCGAGGGCTTCGACGAGCTGCGGGTGCTGGCCGGCGTCGAGCGCATCGAGCGGCGGACGCCGGTGCGGTCGGAGCGCCAGCGCCGGACCGACGGCGCCCCGAGCCAGGTGGCGTGAGCACGCCGGAGTACGACATCGCGGCCTTCCCGGCGCTCGGCTGGGAGGCGCGCGCGGTGCTCGACGGCCTGGCCAACGTCGAGCCCGGCGATCGCCCGCGCACCTGGCGCGGCTGGCTCGGCGACGGCGGGGCCTGCTTCGTGGCGCAGACGGGCATCGGGCCCGAGCAGGCGGCGGCGGCGGTGACGGCGGCACCGGCGGCGCGGCTCGTGCTGTCGGTCGGCTGTGCGGGGGCGCTGGTGCGCGGGCTCGATGCGGGCGATCTGGTCGCCGCCACGGAGGTGCTGCGCCTCGACGCCGGGGGCCGCGTGGTGGAGCGCTTCGCGGCGGTCACGCGTCCGCTCGCCGCCTGGGCCACGGGGCGCGGCTTCGTGGTGCAGGCCGGTCCCGTCGCCAGCAGCATGGTGGTGCTCGCCCATCCCGACGAGAAGCGCGCGCTGGCCGCGTCCGGGGCGCTGGTCGTCGAGATGGAGAGCGCCGCGGTGGCGGCGGTCGCGCGGCGACGCGGCATCCCGTTCGCGGCCGTGCGGGTCGTCCTCGACGGTGCGGCCGATGCCCTCCCCGTGGGTGGTGGGCTGGTCGATCCCCGCACCGGCGACGTGCGGCCGTTCCGTGCCGCGGCGGTGCTGGCGACGCAGCCGTGGCGCTGGAGGGCCATCGCCCGCGTGGCGCGGCAGCAGCGGCAGGCCGATCGGCGCCTGCGCGCGCTCCTCGCGATGCTACTGGGTGGCGGCGGTCTCGATGCGTTCGTGACCGACGGCGACGGCCTCGGAGCCGCGCCGGGCGTCTGATCGACGCCCGGCGCGGCCGGCAGTGGCTCGGGTCAGCGTCCGGCGCCGGCAGCGGGCAGCACCGCGCAGAGCGGTACGAAACCCGTCACCGGTAGCCCCTGCTGCATGATGATCTCATCACGCAGCTGCCGGGCACCTTCCTTCGCCTGACCCGCGACGGAGTCGACGAGCCAGGCCTGCCAACGAGGGTCGTCCAGGTCGATCTCGAGCGTCGTGGACACCGAGATGCCGTCGTCGGCATCGGTGTCTCCGGCGCTGAGGAGAATCGAAATCTTCACCGGGCGACCTCCGTTCTGCACGGGGTCCTAGTGAGCAATGTCGGTGCCACGGTGATGTCTGAAAATGCGATGCTCGTCGCGAAACGAATCATGCATCGCTGCCCGGGAGGCGTGGGCTCGTGCGCGCGCGCCGCGGCGATGCGTGGTGCTGTGGCATCACGCATGGAATGCGTCCGGGCCCCTCGCCTTCGCCGTGCGGATTGGTAAGATGCCCGCGATTTTGGGGCTGCGGGGAGGACGATGGGCATCACGGCACCACCACTCGAGACAAATCTTCGTGAGGCGGCGGAGGAGCGCTACCTCGCCTACGCGCTGAGCGTCATCACCTCGCGGGCGCTGCCCGACGTGCGCGACGGCCTCAAGCCCGTGCAGCGGCGTATCCTGTTCGCGATGTACCAGAACCTCCGCCTGACGGCGGGGGCGCGGGCCCGCAAGTCGGCGGCCATCGTCGGCGAGGTGCTCGGCAAGTACCACCCGCACGGCGACGTCGCGGCCTACGAGGCCATGGTGCGCATGGCGCAGTCGTTCGCGCTGCGCTACCCGCTGGTGCACGGCGAGGGCAACTTCGGCTCGCTCGACGGCGACGCCGCGGCCGCCTACCGCTACACCGAGGCGCGCCTCACCGCGGTCTGCGAGGAGATGCTCGACGACCTCGGCGCCGAGACGGTCGACTTCCGCGCCACCTTCGACGCCATGCACGACGAGCCCGTCGTGCTGCCGAGCGCGATCCCGCAGCTGCTGATGAACGGCTCGACGGGCATCGCCGTCGGCATGGCCACCAACATCCCGCCGCACAACCTGCGCGAGATCGTGGCCGCGCTCACCGCCATGATCGACGAGCCCGACGTCGACGTGAAGGGCCTCATGAAGCACCTGAAGGGCCCCGACTTCCCCACCGGCGGCGAGATGCTCAACTCGAAGAAGGAGCTGCGGGAGATCTACGAGACGGGGCAGGGACCCATCCGGCTGCGTGGCGAGTACGTGCTCGAGTCGCTGCCGCGCGGGCGCCGCCAGATCGTCGTCACCTCGGTGCCGTACACGGTCAACAAGTCGGAGCTGGTCGAGGGCATCGCCAACGAGATCATCTCGCGCAAGCTGCCGCTGATCGTCGACGTGCGCGACGAGTCCACCACCGACGTCCGCATCGTGCTCGAGCTGAAGGCCGACGCGTCGCCCGAGATGGCGATGGCGTATCTCTACAAGCACACCAGCCTGCAGACGAACTTCAACGTCAACCTGACGTGCCTCGTGCCCGTCGACAACGCCGCCGTGGGGCAGCCGAAGCGTGTCGACCTGCGCGACCTGTGCCGCCACTTCCTCGACTTCCGCATGGTCGTCGTCGTGCGGCGGCTCGAGCACGAGAAGCGCAAGCTCGAGGCACGGCTGCACATCCTGGCCGCGCTCATCATCATCTACGACGATCTCGACCGCGCCATCCGCATCATCCGCAAGTCCGAGTCGCGCGCCGACGCCGCCGAGCAGCTGATGAAGGCCTTCGGCCTCGACGACGTCCAGGCCGACGCCATCCTCGAGATCCGCCTCTACCAGCTGGCGCGGCTCGAGATCGACAAGATCCGCGCCGAGCAGGCGGAGAAGCTGAAGCGTCTGAAGGAGATCGAGGCGCTGCTGAAGAGCCCGAAGGCGCGTTGGCAGCTCATCCGCGACGATCTCGAGCG
This sequence comes from uncultured Binatia bacterium (SeqCode), assembly GCA_964404165.1. Taxonomy (GTDB): domain Bacteria; phylum Desulfobacterota; class Binatia; order DP-6; family DP-6; genus DASYLJ01. The sequence goes on from CAYOIZ010000051.1 coordinate 38,437, forward strand.
CATCGGCACCAAGTACGGCGACAAGCGGCGCACCAGCTTCGCCGCCGGCGAGGAGCTGACCTACGATCCCGAGGCCTACATCGTGCACGAGGAGGCCACCGTCCTGCTGTCGCGCGACGGCTGGTTGAAGCGGCTGCGCGAGGTGAAGGATCCGGCGTCCACCCGGCTCCGCGAGGGCGACGCGCTGTTCGCCGTGCTGCCCGGCACGACGCGCGATCGGCTCGTGCTGTTCTCGAGCCACGGCTCGGTCTACGTGCTCCGCGTCGCCGACGTGCCCGCCACCACCGGCTACGGCGAGCCCGTGCAGTCGCTGCTCAAGTTCGGCGACGGTGAGCGCGTCGTCGCGGCGCGGCTCGAACAGGACAGCCCCGGGGCCGAGAGCGCGCAGCAGGCGCTACCGGGGCTGGGTGGGGCCACGCCGGCACCGATGGTGCTGGTGGCCACGGCACGCGGCTACGGCTTCCGCACCGCGCCCGACCTCACCGAGACCACGCGCGCGGGTCGTCGGCTGGCGCGGGTCGGCGAGGGCGACGCCGTCGTCACGGTCGAGACGGCGGTGGCGAAGAGCGTCGTGATCGCCACCGCGAAGGGCAAGATGCTGCGCTTCCCGCTCAGCGAAGTGGCGGAGCTGTCCGGCCCCGGTCGCGGCGTCATCCTGATGCGGCTCGACGACGACGATCGCGTCGTCGGGGCGGTGTCGGTGGCCGACAAGGGGCACTTCCTGGCGATCACGCCGGACGGCACCGAGCGCAAGCTGGGCGCGCTCGAGGTGCCGCCGGGGCATCGCGGCGGCAAGGGACAGAAGGTGGTGAAGCGGGGAGGGGTCGCCGCCGTGCGGCTCCCCGAGGCGTAAGGGAACGAGTCGATGGCAGCCAGCTACACCGCAAAAGACATTCTGGTCCTCGAGGGCCTCGAGCCGGTCCGACGTCGCCCCGGCATGTACATCGGCGGCGTCGACGGCGCCGGCCTGCACCACCTCCTGTGGGAGATCGTCGACAACTCCGTCGACGAGGCCATGAACGGGCACGCCGACAAGATCAAGGTCGTGCTGCACAAGGACGGCGCGTCGCTCACCGTCACCGACAACGGTCGCGGCATCCCGATCGACAAGCACGCGCAGTACAAGAAGCCGGCGCTCGAGCTCATCCTCACGACGCTGCACGCCGGCGGCAAGTTCGAGGCGAAGAGCTACTTCCACTCGGGCGGGCTCCACGGCGTCGGCGCGTCGGTGGTGAACGCGCTGTCCGAGAAGCTCGTGGCGCGCGTCAAGCGCGACGGCGCCGAGTGGGAGCAGACGTTCGCGCGCGGCAAGGCCACCGGCCCGCTCAAGAAGCTGGCGCCGACGCGCGGCACGGGCACCAGCATCTTCTTCCGTCCCGACGGCGACATCTTTCCGAGCGTGCGCTACGACACCAAGCTCATCGCCGAGCGCCTCGAGGCGAAGGCCTATCTCCACGGCGGCCTCAGCATCGAGTACCAGGACGAGGGTGCCGGCACCGCGGTCACGTTCCACTACGAGGACGGGCTGCGGGCGTACCTGGTCAAGCTGGCCAACGAGATCGGACAGAAGCCGCTCGCCGGCGAGATCACCGCCATCTCGAAGGAGCAGGACGGCGTCCACGTCGAGTGCGCGCTCACCTGGACGGAAGACACCACCGAGCGCGTGCACTCGTTCGTGAACGGCATCCCCACGACGTCGGGCGGCGCGCACGAGAACGGCCTGAAGGGCGGCATCGTGAAGGCCGTCCGGAACTACCTCACGATGCACAACCTGGTGCCGCGTGGCCTCACCGTCACCGCCGAGGACGCCCGCGAGGGCTTGCTCGCGCTGCTGTCGATCAAGATCGCGCAACCGCAGTTCCAGGGGCAGACGAAGGAGCGCCTGAACAACACCGAGGTCACGCCGATCATCGACGGCATCGTGCGCACCGCCCTCGAGAACGCCCTCAACGCCAACCGCACCGCTGGTGACGCGGTGGCGGCGCGCGTGGTGCTGGCGGCGCGGGCGCGGAGCGCGTCGCGCGCGGCGGCGCAGCAGGTGCAGCGCAAGGGGGCCATCTCGCACCGGCTCAACCTGCCGGGCAAGCTCGCCGACTGCAGCTCCACCGACCCGGGCGAGTGCGAGCTGTTCCTGGTCGAGGGCGACTCCGCCGGCGGCTCCGCCAAGCAGGGGCGCGACCGCACCTTCCAGGCCATCCTCCCGCTGCGTGGCAAGGTGCTCAACACCGAGCAGGCGTCCATGACGAAGGTGCTCGCCAACAAGGAGCTCGCCGACATCGTGTCGGCGCTCGGCTGCGGCGCCGGCAAGGAGTTCGACCTCGCCAAGCTGCGCTACCACAAGATCTGCCTGCTCATGGACGCCGACTCCGACGGCCACCACATCTGCACGCTGCTGCTGACGTTCTTCTATCGGCACCTGCCGCAGCTGATCGACGCCGGGCACGTCTACATCGCGCAGCCGCCGCTCTACCGCATCGACGTCGGCAAGCAGGTGCACTGGGCGCGCGACGACGCCGCCAAGGAGAAGCTCTTGGCAAGCCTCAACGGAAAGCGCGACAAGGTGCAGGTGCAGCGCTTCAAGGGGCTCGGCGAGATGAATCCGAGCACGCTCAAGGAAACCACGCTCGACCCGGCGCGTCGTGCATTGCTCCGGGTCACGATCGACGATGCGCCCGCCACCGAGCAGGCCATCCAGACCCTGATGGGCCGCGACGTCGCGCCGCGGTTCGAGTTCATCATGGAACGCGCGCCGCGCGTCGACGAGGTGGACGTATGACTCGAGTCGTCATCACCGGCATGGGCGGTGTGAGCCCCATCGGCATCGGCGCCGACGCCATCTGGGAGAGCGCCGTCGCCGGCCGCTCGGGCATCGGCCCCATCACCTACTTCGACGTCTCGAAGCAGAAATGCCGCATCGCCGGCGAGGTGCGCGGCTTCGAGCCGGCGAAGTACATGCCGGCCAAGCACCTGAAGCGCATGGACGACTTCGCGCGCTACGCGGTGGCGGCGTCGGTGATGGCGGTGGACGACGCCAAGCTCGAGATCACGCCCGAGAACAGCCTCCGCATCGGCGTGCTGCTCGGCAACAACAACGGCGGCGCGCGCACCATCTTCAAGACCGTGGCGGGCTACCTCGCGGAAGGACCCGAGTCGGTGTCGCCGTTCTACATCACGGCCATCACGACGAGTCTCGGCGCCGGCCAGGTGGCCATCCGCCTGCAGGTGCGCGGGCCGAACTTCACCATCGGCAACGCCTGCGCCTCGGGCTGCAACGGCATCGGCGAGGCGTGGCGGTACGTGCGCGAGGGCATCTGTGACGCCGTCATCGCCGGCGGCTGCGACGCGCTGATCGATCCCACCGAGATCGCCGGGTTCGCCAACTCGCGGGCCGTCTCGCTGCGCAACGACGAGCCCGAGAAGGCCAGCCGTCCGTTCGACAAGGACCGCGACGGCTTCGTGCTCTCGGAGGGCGCGGCCATGCTGATCGTCGAGTCGCTCGAGCATGCGCAGGCGCGCGGCGCGAAGATCTACGCCGAGATCATCGGCTACGCGACGGGCAGCGAGGCGTTCCACATCGCGGCGCCGCTCCCCGACGGCATCGGAGCCGCGGCGTGCATGAACATGGCGATCAAGAGCGCCGGGATCCGTCCCGACGAGGTCGACTACGTGAACGCCCACGCCACCTCCACCCCGCTCGGCGACGTCAACGAGACCCAGGGCATCAAGTCGGTCTTCGGCGATCACGCCTACAAGCTGGCGGTGAGCGCCACCAAGTCGATGACGGGGCATCTCATCGGCGCGTCCGGTGCGCTCGAGGCGCTGATCGTGGCGAAGACGCTCGAGACCGGCATCATCACGCCGACGATCAACCTCGACCATCCCGATCCGGCGTGCGACCTCGACTACGTGCCGCACGAGGCGCGCCGCGTGCCGGTGCGCACGGCGATCACCAACTCGTTCGGGTTCGGTGGCGCGAACGCGTCGTTGGTGATGCGTCGCTTCGACGGGTAGTGACGCGCGACGCGAGGCCGTGGGGCGTCGCGAGCCGTTTCGTCTCTTCTTTCCCCTCGGCGCCGCGCTGGGGTGGATCGGCATCGGGCACTGGGTCGCGTACGGCGTCGGCTGGACGTCGACGTACTCGTGCCTGGCGCACGGCCTGGTCCAGATCCAGGGCTTCCTGCTCGCGTTCGCGCTCGGGTTCCTGCTGACGGCGCTTCCCCGCCGCACCGAGAGTGCCCCGGCGTCGAGCGCGGCGATCGCCGCCGCCATGCTGGCCCTCGTCGGGACGACGGTGGCGGCGTTTCTCGAGCGCTGGTGGATCGCCGAAGGCGGGACGATCGCCGTCATCGTCGGCGTCGTCGTGTTCGCGGTGCGGCGGTTCGTCGCGGCGGGCGCCGGCCGGCGGCCGCCCGCCGCGTTCGTCCTGCTGCCGATGGGGCTCCTCTGTGCCGTCGTCGGCGCAGCGCTGATCATGTGGGCGAGTGTCCCTGGTGGGCCGGCGACGGCGATGGTCGGCGGACGCCTCCTCGTGGAGCAGGGTCTGTTCCTGTGCCTGGTGATGGGAGCCGGTGCGCTGGTCATGCCGCTCATGGCCGGGCTGCCGCCGCCGCCCGACTTCGGGAGCAGTCCGGCGGTCGCGCGCAGCGCGCTCGGCTTCGCCGTGGCTGGTCTGCTCGTCGTGGCGAGCGTCGTGGCCGAGGTCGCGGGCAGCGATCGGGTGGCGCCGGTGGTGCGCGGCGTCGTCGTGGCGGCGACGCTCGTCCTGGGGGCGGGAATCGCTCGGCCGCTCGATCGACCGGGCTGGAATCGCCGCTTGGCGCGATTGGCCTGCTGGCTCGTACCGGCGGGAGTGATCCTCTCGGGCGTCGTGCCGGACTACCGCGTTCCCGCGTTGCACGTGACGTTCATCGGCGGCTTCGGCCTGCTGGCCTTCACGGTCGCGACGCACGTGAGCGCGGCGCACCTCGATCTCCCGGCGCTCCGCGACGGCCGCTCCCCCGTCGTCGCGATCCTGGCCGTCGGCATCCTGCTGGCGATGAGCGGGCGCGTGACCGCGGACGCGACCGACACGTACTTCGAGCATCTCGTCGCGGCCGCCGTCGCCTGGATCGTCGGCACGGCGGTGTGGGCGGCGTGTCTCGCCCCTGCCTGGCTCCGCCGCGACGCCGGATAGCGGGACACCGTCCTGCTCATCCCGGCGGGCGCGCCGCCTCAGGCGCGCGGGTCGAGGACGATCTTGAGACAGCCCTCGCGCCGCTGGTCGAACAGACGGTACGCCTCGCTGCCGTCGCTGAGCGGCAGCCGATGCGTGATGAGCTCGCGCGGCTTGAGCCGGCCGCTCTGCACCAGGGCCAGCAGCGGCGGCAGGTGGCGCGGCACGTCGGCGAGACCGATGCGGAGCGTGACGTCCTTCATGAACGCCATGCCGATGGGGAAGGGCATCGCCGGCTCGACGAAGACACCGACGACGGAGACGCGACCGCCGACGCGGACCAGGGCCACGGCGGCACCGAGCGTCTCCTCGCGACCGACGGCCTCGATGACGACGTCGGCGCCGCGGCCCGCGGTCAGCGCGAGCACGCGCTCGGGCGCATCGTCGGGATGGACGGCGATGGCGCCGAAACGCGTGGCGGCGTCGCGACGCCCCGGGTCGGGGTCGACGGCGACGACGTGGGCCGCCCCCATCAACTGCGCCGACAGCAGCGACGTCAGCCCGATGGGTCCGGCGCCGATGACGGCGACGACGTCGCCCGGGGTCACGCCGCCGCGCTCCGCACCCTGATGTCCCGTTGGCAGGATGTCGGTGAGGAACAGCACCTCCTCGTCGTCGAGGCCGCTCGGGATCGGCACCAGGTTGACGTCGGCGTGCGGCACGTACACCTGCTCGGCCTGGCCGCCCTGGAGCGCCGGGGTGATGCCGTAGACCTGCATCGCGTACGTGGTGCAGGCGGTGACGTGGCCCGTGCGGCACGGGACGCACGTGCCGCAACCGATCACCCCCGGTGCGATGACGCGGTCACCCGGCCGCACGGTGCGGACGGCGGGCCCGACGGCCTCGACCACGCCGACGAACTCGTGGCCGACGATGAGGCCGCGCTCGACCGGCATGCGGGCATGGAAGAGGTGCAGATCGGAGCCGCAGATCGAGGCCGCCGTGACGCGCAGCACGGCGCCGTCGGGTGCCTGGATCGTCGGCTCCGGCACGCCGTCGCATCGGATGTCGCCGGGACCGTGGAACACGAGCGCCTTCATGCTAAGCGTCCTACCCGCGTGCGTCGTCGCCTGTCCATCGTTCTGCTCCTCGTCGTGCTGTCCGGCCTCGCCGTCGCCGACGTCGTGCCGCCGGAGCCGAGCGCGGGCTGTCGTCCCGGGACGCTGCCCGCCGTCGACGGGGCCGAGGCCTCGCTCGACGGGCGCCGTTACTGGCTCGATGCGCCGGACGCGCCGGCCGACCGCCCGCTGCCCGTCGTCTTCGTGTTCCACGGCTTCCGCGACCGTGCCGAGAACCTGCGGCGCGGCACCGGCTTCGGCACGCTCGCACGGCGCGACGGCTTCATCGCCGTCTTCCCCGACGGACACGACGGCGTGCGTCTGCTCGGCACCACGGGGCGCGGGTGGGATATCGGCGCCGACGACGCCGTCGATCGCGCCTTCGTCGGCGGACTGCTCGATCGGCTCGAGCGCGAACGATGCGTCGACCGGCGCCGCGTCTTCGCGACCGGCATGTCGAACGGCGGGTTCTTCTCGAGCCTGCTCGGGTGCCAGCTCGCCGACCGCTTCGCGGCGGTGGCGGCGGTGGCGGGCGGCATGGAGCTCGGGCCCTGCCGGCCGGCGCGTCCAGTGCCCGTCCTGTTGCTCTACGGCAGCAACGACGCCGTCGTCCCGCCGGCGATGATCCGCGGCGCACGCGACTGGTGGGTGCGCGCGAACGGCTGCGGCGACGGGACCGACACCGACGGCTGTCGCCGGTACGCAGGGTGCAAGGCGCCGGTGGTGTCGTGCGAGGGCGCCCAGGGGCACGTCTGGCCGTCGGACGCGGCCGAGCGCGTTTGGGCATTCTTCACGGCGAATCCACGCGTTTCGCCTTGATTCCGGCGCATGGGGCTGGGTACCACCCCCCCATGAGCAAGGTCCTATCGGTGTGTCTCGCGCTGCTCTTGTCGGCCGGTGCCGCGCTGGCGCAGGTGCCGCGACCGTTCCCGCCCGGGTTCCTCTGGGGCACGGCCATCAGCGGGTTCCAGAGCGACATGGGGCTCGGCGCGCCGACGGACAGCAACTCCGATTGGTGGGTCTGGGTGCGCGATCCGCAGAACCTGGCGCAGAACCGGGTGAGCGGCGATCTGCCGGAGACGGGCCCCGGGTTCTGGACCCGCTTCGACACCGACGGCCGACTGGCGCGACGCGGGCTGCGCAACAACGCGCTGCGGATGGGCATCGAATGGAGCCGCATCTTTCCGACGTCGACGGCGGGCGTGGACATCTCCGGCGGGTTCACGCCGGCGGTGCTGGCGCAGCTCGACGCGCTCGCCGATCCGACGGCCGTGGCCCACTACCGCGAGGTGTTCACGGCGCTCCGCGCCCGCGGGCTCGAGCCGATGGTGACGCTGAACCACTTCAGCCTGCCGCTCTGGGTGCACGACCCGATCGCCGTGCGCGACGCGTTCGCCAGCATCGACCCGCTCGCGGGGCCGGTGCCGCCCGGGCTGACGGCGGGCGGCTGGCTCGACCCGGCGATCGTGCCCGAGTTCGCGAAGCTCGCGGCGTACGCCGGCTGGAAGTTCGGTGACCTCGTCGACCTCTGGTGCACCATCAACGAGCCCGTCGTCGTGCTGGTGAGCGGCTTCATCAACGCCGCCGGTGTCGGCGGCAACTTCCCGCCCGGCATCTTCAATTTCGCGGCCGTCGTGCAGGCGATACCGCAGCTCGTCACCGCACACGCGCGCGGCTACGACGCGCTCCATGCGACCGACGGCGTCGACGCCAACGGCGACGGCACCGCGGTGGCGGCGGGCGTGGTGCACAACATGGCGGCGTTCGCGCCGACGTCGGCGGCGAATCCGCTCGACGTCGTGGGCGCGCAGCATGCCGACTACCTCTTCAATCGCGTCTTCCCGATCGCGATCACGAGCGGGGACTTCGACGCCAATCTCGACGGCGACGTCACCGACCCGGGCGAGGTCCGTCCCGATCTCGCCGGGCGTAGTGATTTCCTCGGGCTCAACTACTACCTGCGTGCGCGCGCCACCGGTCTCGGGGTGACCGTGACGCCGCTCGTGCCGCTCTTCGACTTCCTGCCGACGCTCGCCTACCAGACGGTCGAGAATCCCGGCGGCTCGCCGTGCCCGACCGAGTGCACCGACTTCGGCTGGGAGATCTATCCGCAGGGTCTGCGCGAGTCGCTGACGTTCGCGGGCACGCTGGGCGTCCCGGTCTACATCACGGAAAACGGCCTCGCCGACGCTGCCGACGAGCGTCGCGCCGAATATCTCTACGACCACCTGACGGTGGCGCAGCAGGCCATCACCGACGGCGTCGTCGACCTGCGCGGGTACTTCCAGTGGTCGCTCACCGACAACTACGAGTGGGCCAGCGGCTACTATCCGCGCTTCGGGCTCTACAGCAACGATCCCGTCACCGGGAAGCGCCGCCTGCGCGCCGGCGCCAAGGTGTACAAGACGATCGCGCGCAAGAACGGCATCCCGCAGAGCCTGATCCGGCGCTTCGGGCCGTGACGCCGGGCGCGTGCACGATTGCACGCGGCGAGGGGGTGGGCGGTCCGACGACCGTCTCGTCCTGAACGGGGCGTCACCGGATCGTCGCTGCAGGGGCGGCGGGTCGCCCGCGGAACGGGGCCCCGCCGGTGGCGCGGCCCTTGCTCCCTGGAACGCCCACATGCGCATCCGCAACATCCCGGCGCCGGTCGTGACGGCGGCCCTGATCGTGCTGGCCATCATCGCCGTCACCGGCTGGGGCTGGCGGTGGACGGGCATCCCCGGCGAGCACACGGTGGCCAAGCTCGGCCGCACGAAGGCCAAGATGTTCGACGGGACGTGCGTCTTCTCCGCCGAGGTGGAGCTGCAGGGCGGCCTTAGCGGCATGTCCTTCAGCCGCAACTACCTCGCCATCAAGGACGCGCTCGTGGCGCTCATGGCCACCAAGAGCGAGTACATGGTGCGCACCGCGGTCGCGCGCGAGTCGCTGCGCTCGCAGATGCTGGCGGAGGTGAACCGCGTCGCCGGACGGCCGATCGCGGGGCAGCTCCGCTTCTCCGAGTTCCTGCTGCTCTGAGCGCCGTCAGCCCGGCGCGGGCACGCACACGACCTTGACCGTGTCCGAGTCGGGACGCGATCGCTGGCCGAAGACGTCGCCGTAGCCGCGCGCCTTCAGCATCTCGATGGTCGGCACCGCGACGCCCTTCTGCTGGCGGAGCTCGATGCTCCAGGGCCGAGGCTCCGAGCAGACCGAGTCCTCGGTGGGCATGAGCGAGGTGATGGCCTCTACGATCGCCGCCTTCTGCGGATCGTAGTTCGGCCGCGACGGCAGCTCGCCCTTGATGTCGAACGTGTAGACCTTCCGCGGCTGGCAGGAGGGAAACCGGCCGTCGAAGTTGTTGACGCACACGGACACCATGAGGGTGCAGGTGCCGTCGGCGGTGGCGTCGACGTCGCAGGCCGGGTCGCCGTCGGTGCACTGGAGAAAGGTGGGCTTGGCGGCGGGCATGTTGGGGACGATGCCGTCGAACTCGAAGAAGCAGTCGGTGCGTGCCGACCCGCCGCCCGGGATGGGACACCGTCCCGGACAGGCGGCGTCGGCCGCCCAGGGAGCCGCGCCGAGGACCAGCAGCACGAACACGAGGGTGCGCATCGTCGTGGCGCGGGCGAGGACGGGGACCAGGAGACGGGGCCTGATGGTTCGCATCGGTGCCGATCCCTCCGGGCGGTTGGGCCGGGCGGTGTGACGACGCACACGCTGTCCGGACGTCGAGCGCGGAGGGTACGTAGTCGGACGGGCTCGCGTCAACCGAAAACTGCTCGCACTACGACAAACGAGCTTTCGATCAGTCGGACAAGGCCATCACTCAGCGGTGTTGTGGTGATGGCCCATCTCCAGTCCGTGTTGAATGACGTGCAGCACCTCCGGTGCGGGCTGCGACGCAACCAACCGGCGCACCGCGGCGGAGTCGGCGCCACGCGACGCGAGCAGGAGGACGGCGGCGTAGGTGCGCGTCTCGGGGCGATCGCCGTGGAGTGCCAGCGTGATCAGCGCCTCGTCGGCGGCCGGACCGCCGACGGCGAGGATGGCGCGTGCGGAGCGCTGTTGCAGATCGCGCTCCGGGCTGGCGAACGTTCCCGACAGGACGGGGAGCGCCTGCGCGCGCCCCGGCGTGCCGAGCGCATCGATGGCGGCGCCCCGCACCGACGCGTCGGGGTCGCTGGTCGCCGCATGCTCGAGGGCGGCGGTGGCCTCGGCGTCGGGCATGCTCGCGAGCGCGCGCAGCGCCGCGGCGCGTACCCCGACCTCGCCGCTCGCGAGCA
>CAYOIZ010000052.1:0-39273 GCA_964404165.1 uncultured Binatia bacterium (SeqCode)
TAGTAGAAGATGTAGCCGTCCATGTTCGTCACGCCGGACGCGCTCTCGAACTTGTAGCCGCCGAAGAACGGCAGGCGCCACGCGCTGTTCGGGAAGAAGTAGGCGTCTTTCGAGCGCACCTTGAAGGCGATGGTACGCGCCGTGACGGCCCCGATATTTGCCGCGTCCGTGAGGATCTTCTTCATCCGTTCGTCGGGCGAGAAAGGTTGCCCTTTGACGATGCCAATGGAGGCAAACAGGCCAAGCGTCGTCGGATCGCTTCCTTCCGAGGGCTCTTCCTGGATGACCTTGTTCAAGAGTTCCCAGAACGCGTAGTCGCCGGGTGCGACAAAATTCGAAGGAACGCCCGAGGCATTGATGAACTTGACCGATGGAGGATTCCCGGCCTCCGAAAGCGGATAGATCTTCAGGTGCTTCTTGACCGACTCGACGCCGGGCTTTGTGGAGCCATCCTCGAGGAAGGCGCGAAAGAAAAGCCAGTTGCCGAACGTGCTCGGCCGCAGGACCACATAACCCGCTGGGGCCTCGCCCTTGTAGCCGGGCGGTAGAACGAGGTACTTGCCGCCTTTGCCCCGATCCTCGCCGGTAACACCTACATCAGCGACCCAGCGATACCAGAAATCGTTCACGCCGCCCAAAACCTCGGGCGGAATCTCCACGACGAGCGGACCGTTCTTCGTGTCGAGCCAGATGAAGTTGTAGATGGTATTGTCGTTCGCTGTGAGCTCCACCGTCCGAGCATCGACGAGGTCTTCCCAGATGACATCGGTCTGGTTGTCCGGCCCAAACTTGCGGAGCGAGTCGCGCATGCCGGCCTGATTCACGATCGGGATCGCCATGAGGTAAGCCTGCAGGGCGCGCGAACGATCAAGGTTGTCGTAGATTTTCTCGACGGTGTCTGCCTTGGGATAGCCGTAGCTCAGATTCAGCGTGCCGATGGAGCTTTCGATCGTGTCCGGCACGGCGACGCCTGCGGCGATGGGCGTCGAGAACTGGAACTGAGATTCCGCCGGCGCTCCAACAGGCGCCTGTGCAAAGGTCCGACCTGACGCAAACAGAACCACCGCGACGAGCGCTACGCCTATCCGATCAATTGACGGCACTGCTGTCCTCCTCTTTTGGCCTGAATCCGCGTTTAACTACGGTGCTTCGCCGTGTCGACCCGCCGGCCCAACGCACAGTAGACAGAACCACCTAGTTCCTCCGACCGCGCGAGCCACGCCGCCTATTCACGGCGGTCCAGTCCACGAAGCGACGCAACGCAGCCGGTCGCCTGAGTAATCGCCCATGCTCCGCAACTCCGCTCGAGCGTGCGTGATAGGCCGCAAGCGCTCGCCGCCTATCCACCGAAACACCCGAAGGGACGGGCATCCCCGAGGACGCGGCCGACGCAGTAGCCCCGCGATACGGCGACACACCCAATCGCAGCCATGAGAGGCTGCAATCTAGTACCCAGAACCGACAACACTCCAGGGCGACGGACGACCCTACTTGAGCCGCCCCCGCAACTCCCGGATCTCCTCCTCCAGCTCACGCGTCTTCCCCGCGACCCGCCGGACATAGAGAAAAATCCCGCCCCACACCGCCGCGTAGGCCGCGAACAGGTACCAGAAGTTCGTCACGCGCTCGCCCCCTCGCGTGCCTCGACGGCACGTCGCAGCTCCGCGACCTCGCCGGACATCCGTTCCGCGCGCGTCCGGAGCGCGATGAGCCACCACGTCACCAGCAGCATCGCAACCGCGGTGACGTACAGGGTGATCCGCATCCACGGATCGACGAGCCCCGACTCGCCTTCCTTGGTGGTCAGGACGGCAGGATGTATCCCCTGCAGCAGCCGCACCGACACCCGGATGATCGGAATGTCGAGCACCCCGATGATTCCGAGCACCGCCGCATACCGCGCGACGGCCTCGTCTTCCCCGCCGAACGCTCGCAGCATGATGTAGCCGGCGTAGATCGCCCACAGGATCAGCGTCATCGTGAGCCGCGGATCCCACGTCCACCACACGCCCCAGATCGGCCGCGCCCAGATGGGACCGGTGACGAGCACGAGCGTGCAGAACATGACGCCAACTTCCGCCGACGCGATCGCCAGACGGTCCGCCGCCTTCGACCCCTTCCACAGGTACACGCCGCTCGCGCCGGCGACGATGAAGAAGCAGAGGAACGTCGCCCACGCGCACGGGACGTGGAAGTAGAAGATGCGCTGCACGAAGCCCATCGAGGCTTCCGTCGGCACCACCATGAAGATGAGCCACAACGACACCAGCATCAGCGCGCCGGCGAGCCAGGGTAGGATGGTATCGGTGAAGCGCATCAGTCCCGCACTACATGCTCGAACAACAGGACGCCAGCTACGACGAACACCACGTCGAACGCCCCCAGCACGTTCAGTGCGTCCTGCGCGGCACCCAGCCCACCTTGCAGCACCGCCTGCGTCGCCTTCACACCGCCGATCAGCACCGGCACCAGCAAGGGTAGCAGCAGCACCGGCAACATCACCTCGCGCGCCCGCGCCCGCACCGCGATCGCCGCGAACAGCGTCGCCAGCGACGCGAAGCCAACGTTGCCGAGCAGCAGCACCACCACCAGCCCCGGCAACGCCTGCCCGACGTCGACGTGCAGGAACACCGCCACCAGCGGCACCACCATCGCCTGCATCACCGCCAGCAGCACGACGTTGGCGACGAGCTTACCGACGTACAGCGACGCCGGATCGATCGGCGACGCCAGCACCGCCGCGAGGCAGTCGTTCTCGCGCTCCAGCACGAAGCCACGCTGCACACCGAGGAGCCCCGTGAAGACGAACGTCGCCCACACCACGCTCGGCGCCAGCATGGGCGCGGCGTCGGGCGGCGGGTCGAGCGCGACCGTGAACACCACCACCAGCAGGACGCCCAGCACGACGAAGCTCGCGAGGCTCTCCTTCGTCCGCCACTCGATGCGCAGGTCCTTGGCGACGATCGTGATCGCGTCGCGGATCATGCCACCACCACCGCGTCGTACGCCGACGCCACCACCACAGGATCGACCGGCCCCGCCTGCGTCCACGCGACGCGCCCGCGATGCAGGATCGCCACCCGCGTCGACAACGGAACGACGCGCGCCAGGTCGTGCGTCGTCAGCAGGATGGTGTGCCCTGCGGTGCGGAGTGAAACGAGCAACGCATCGAGCCGCGCCGACGCCCCCGGATCGAGCCCGCTGTACGGCTCGTCGAGCAGCAGCAGATCGGGTCGATGCAGCAGCGCACGCGCCAGCGCCAACCGCTGACTCATGCCGCGCGAATAGGTGCGCAGCGGCCGGTTCGAAGCCACCGCGAGCCCCGTCCACTCGAGCAACTCCGACACCCGCGACGACGGCACGCCGTGCAGCGTCGCGTGGAACGACAGGTTCTCCGCCCCCGTCAGATCCGCGTAGCACCCGCTCTCGTGGCCAACGTACCCGATCCGCCGCCGCGCCGCGCGCGCGTCGCCACCGAACAGCGACAGCACCCCGCCCGACGGACGCAGCAGCGTCGCCAGCACGCGCAGCAACGTCGTCTTGCCCGCGCCGTTCGACCCGAGCAGGACGACCAGCTCACCCGCTTCGACGACGAGGTCGACGCCCGCCAGCACCGGCGTGCCGGCGTAGTCGCGGCGCAGGCCCTCGGCGCGGATGGGCGGGCCGGGCACGACGCGTCAGCGAACCGTGGCGCCCGCGGCGATGGGCTTGTCGGGACGCAGCACCACCAGCGTGTCGTCGCTCGACGCCGCCAGCAGCATGCCCTGACTCTCGACACCCCGCAGCGTCACCGGCTCGAGGTTCGCCACCACCACCACCTGCCCGCCGACCAGTGACGCCGGATCGTAGTGCTTGCGGATGCCGGCGACGATCTGCCGCTGCTCGGTCCCAAGGTCGACCTTCAGCACGACGAGACGATCGGCGTTCGGATGCGGCTCGGCCGACGTCACCGTCGCCACCCGCAGCTCCACCGTCTTGAACTGGTCGATCGTGATCACCGCTTCTCCTCCCGCTCCAGCGCGGCCATCGCCTCGAGCGCCTCACCTTCGAACTTCCCGCGCATGGTGGCGAGATCCTCGTCCGACACCTTGCCCATCTGGTGGTCGAGCTCCACTTCCTTGATGGCGGCGAACGCCTGGCGCTTCTGGCGCTCCCAGCGCTCGCGCGTGCCCGGCAGGGCCTCGGGCGGGAGCGGCGCCGAGGGACGGAACAGCGGCGACGCGACGAACACCGCCACCGCGAGGACGAGCACGGCGCCGAGGACGAACACGGCGATCGATACGGACGTCATGCGCTGGCCATCACTCCTGGTCGTCGTCGGCGAGCTCTTGACGCAGGCGCTCGCGGCGTTCGGTGTCACCCGTGGGCGTCGGCGACGGCGCCACCGGCGCGGAAGCGGGCGCGCGCACCTTCCGGCGGATGGCGAGCGTCAGGATGCTCGCGCCGATCAGCACCGCCGCGAAGGGCGTCACCCAGGCGAACCAGTTGAAACCGCTGAACGTCGGCGACGACAGCACCTTCTCGCCGTACTTCGTCGAGAAGGCGGCGAGGATCGTCTCTTTGTCCTCGCCGCGCGCGAGCCGCTCGGCGATCTCCTTCTTCATGGGCTCGCCCGAGCCACAGTTCAGGTGGTTGCACGAGTGGACGGTGAGGCCGCAGCCGCACTGACACGTGAGCGCTTCCTCCACCTCGTGCTGCGTCGCGCCCAGCACAGGGACGGCCACGGCCAGCAGCAGCAGGAGCAACCAGTGCGCGCCGAGACGTCTCACTCGGCGGGAACCCGCATCGGGTCCGACGCGTAGGCGCGCGCTTCGCGCTCGCTCGCCGCGGGCCACACCGCCACCGCCGTCCCGATGGCCATGATGAGGCCACCGAGCCAGATCCACACCACCAGGGGGTTCACGTAGGCGAGGATCGTGATGAGCTGCGTCTCCGCGTCGTACGAGCCCAGCACCAGGTAGAGGTCTTCCTTCAGCGTCGAACGATTCGCGACTTCCGTCGTCGGCTGCTTGGGCTTCTTGTAGAAGCGCTTCTCGGGCATGAGCGTGGCGATCTGCTGGCCGTCGCGGAAGACCGACATCACCGCCGCCAGGCGCGACACGTGGCCGTCCTCCTGCGTCTCGATGCGGTCGTAGCGCAGCGTGTAGTCGCCGACGGTCATGTCCTGCCCGATCTCGAGCGTCTTCTGCTCCTCGATGCGGAACGCGCTCGACGCCGCCACGCCGATGAACACCGCCACCACGCCGACGTGGATCAGGTAGCCGCCGTAGCGACGCCGGTTCTTGCCGACGAGCCGGTTGAGGGCCCGCGGCGCGCTCTCGTGCAGGAGCGCCTGCCGCGCGCGCATGCCGCGCCAGAACTCCTGCACGACCGTGCCGAGCGCGAACACCGCGCAGGTGAAGGTCGCCCAGGCGTACCCGAGCGGCATCGCGAAGGCGGCGAACGCGACGCCCGCCACCACCGCCGAGCCGACGGGCCACGCGAACGCCTTCCACAGGTTCCGCGGCGTGGCGCGCCGCCACGCGATGACCGGCCCGACGCCCATCAGGAACAACAGGGCCACACCGAGCGGCGCGTTCACCTGGTTGAAGAACGGCGGGCCGACGGTGATCTTCACGCCGCGCACCCACTCGGACAGCACCGGGAACACCGTGCCCCAGAACACCGCGAACGCGATGCCGACGAGGATCAGGTTGTTGAAGAGGAACGCGGCCTCGCGCGAGAAGAACGACTCGATGGTGCCCGACGTGCGCAGCTCGGGCAGCCGATAGGCCACCATGGCGCCGGCGGTGAGGATCACGAGCAGCAGGAAGCCGATGAAGTACGGCCCGAGCCCCGACTGCGTGAACGAGTGCACCGACGAGATGACGCCGCTGCGCGTGAGGAACGTGCCGAAGATGGTGAGCGAGAAGGTGAGCAGGACGAGGACCATGTTCCAGACGCGGAGCATGTCCTTCTTCTCCTGGATCATCACCGAGTGCAGGTACGCCGTCGACACGAGCCACGGCATGAACGCCGCGTTCTCGACCGGGTCCCACGCCCAGTAGCCGCCCCACCCCAGCACCTCGTAGGCCCACATGGCGCCGAACAGGTTGCCCAGCGTCAGGAAGAACCACGAGAACAGCGCCCACCGGCGCGTCGAGCGGATCCACTGATCGCCGAGGCGGCCCGTCATCAGGGCGGCGATCGCGAAGGCGAACGGCACCGACGCGCTCACGTACCCCGTGTAGAGCGACGGCGGGTGGATCATCATCCAGTAGTTCTGCAGCAGCGGATTGAGATCGGCGCCCTCCACGGCGGGGATGGGCAGGCGCTCGAACGGATCGGTGATGAAGACGACGAGGCCGAGGAAGAAGACCGACACCGTCATCAGCGTGGCGGTGACCCACGGCATCAGCTCGCGGTTCCGCTGCCGGTTCTGGAACTCGACGATCATGGTGAACGTCGTCAGCATGAACGACCAGAACAGCAGCGAGCCCTTCTGGCCGCCCCACAACGCCGCGACCACGTAGTTGGTCGGCAGCGTGGTCGAGCTGTAGGCGGCGACGTACTCGAGCGTGAAGTCGTGCGTCAGCAGCGCCCGCAGGAGGATGACGACGGCGAGGACGACGAGCCCCCACGTGGCGTAGGCGGCGTGCTCGCCGGTGCGCACCAGATCCGAGCGACGCTTCACGCCGCCCATGACCGAGACGACGATGGAGACGACGCCGCAGAGCAGCGCCAGGCATACGGCCAGCCGTCCGAGATCGTTCACGCGCCTGCCTCCGCTTCGGCCTTCTCGGCCTCGTACTTCGACGGGCAGCTGGTCATGATCTGCTTTGCGGTCATGGCGCCCGCGCCGTAGTGCCCCTCGACGACGACCTCGCGGCCCTCGGCGAACATGTCGGGCAGGATGCCCTGGTACACGACGGCGATGGGCTCGGTGCCGTCCTTCCGCGCCAGCTGAAAGTCGAGCTTGTTGGTGCGCGCGTCCCACTGCATCGTGCCGCCGCGCACCCAGCCCTTCACGCGCAGGTCCTCCCCGTCGTGATCGGCTTTGCGGGCGACGAACTCGTCGATCTCGAAGTAGTACGTCGACGTGGTCCGGATGCCGGCGTACACCAGATACGAGACTGCCGCAGCGATGAGCACGGCACCGATGATGAAACGGCGCTGATTCAGCATGGGGGGCGAGCCTCCGTAGGACCTCGGGCGCACCGTACTGGCGGGCGTCCAAGCTTGCAACTCATGCGTGCGGCGGTTTCGGTCGGGGTGGGAGGTCCCACCGATCGCGAGCGAGACACCCATCGTGACGTCCGCCGGATCGGTCGCAACTGCGGCTCGCTTGGGTGGCGGAGCTTACAAGGCAGTAAGCGAGCGGGGGGCAACAGGGCTACTCGTCCTCGGACGGGTCCCCTGCGCCCGACCGCCCCATCGCGATCCCCCGCTTCGACCCCTTGATGAAGGCCAGCAGCTCCAGGACCTCGGGCGTCATCTCCACCTCGGCCTCGACCCGCGCGATCGCTTCGCGCAGGTGGGTCCGGACGCGAAAGAGGATGCGGAACGCCGTCGTCAGCGTGCGGATGCGCTTGGCCTCGAAGCCGCTCCGGCGCAGGCCCACGCGGTTCACGCCGCGGACCGTGTGCGTGCCGTCCATGATGCAGAACGGCGGGACGTCGCGGCTGGTGCGCGAGAGGCCGCGCAGGATCGCCAGGCGGCCGATGCGCACGTACTGGTGCACGACACAGTTGCCGCTGATGAAGGCCTGGTCGTCCACCACCGCGTGGCCGGCGACGAGGGCACCGCTGCAGATGATGGTGCGGTGGCCGACGTGGCAGTTGTGGGCGATGTGCGCGTGCGACATCAGATAGTTGTCGTCGCCCACCACCGTCACCGTGCCCTCCTGCGTGGCACGGTGGATCTCGGCGTGCTCGCGCACGACGTTGCGGTCGCCGATGCGGAGTCCCGTCGGGGCACCGGAATAGGCCAGGTCCTGGGGCTCGTGGCCGATGATGGCGCCGGGATGGACGACGTTGTCGGCGCCGAGCTCGGTGTCACCGGTCAGGAACGCATGCGCCATCACGCGCGTGCGCGCCCCGATGCGCACCGGGCCGTCGACGACCACGTACGGACCGAGGTCGGCCGTGGGGTCGATGGTCGCGCGCGGGTCGACGATGGCGGTGGGATGGATCGGCACGCGTCAGTCGTCGTCGTCGTGGGCGTCGGCGACCTCGTCGACGACGGGCTCACCGGGGATGCGGAACTTCTCGTCGGCCCAGGCCGCGAGGTCGAGGACGCGACAGCGCTCCGAGCAGAACGGCCGGTGTGGATTGTCCGCCCAGGGCGTCTCGGCTCGACAGGTGGGACAGCGGGCGCCGCGCACGCGCGGAGTGTAGCCCCAAGCGCCCTGCCCTGCCACCCATTTGGCTTGACTCCCTCGTGCAACGGAGCGACGGTCGGCCCCATGCCGGACCGCACGCGCAACCCTGCCGGCGACCCGGTGCGCGGCCTGGATGCGCTACGCACCATGCTCGAGTCGGCGGGGCAGCTGGTCACCTCGCTCCTCCACGACCCGTTCCTGGCGCGCCTGTTCTCGGCGTTCCAGGCCATCCCCCCCGAGGACCGCGAGACCATCCTCGGCGTCATCGAGCGCGACGTCGCGATGCGGCGGGCCGACACCGACGGCAGCGGAACCCTCATGGGCATGCACAACGTGCGGCCGAACCCGAACGCCCGGCTGTACGTGCGCGTCGTCGAGCCCGACACCGGCGAGACGCCCTACCTCGGCGTCGAGGAGCTGGTGCTCGCCATCACCCGCGCGGCGCGCGTCACGCACCGCGTGATGCTGACGACGCCCGGCGCCAGCAAGACGTGGCGCGACACCGTGATGTCGACGTTCGAGGCCCTGCCGCCCGACGAGCTGGCCGCGGTCGCCTGGTGCATGCGCGCGGCGCTCGGGCTCGTCGAACAGATCGACGCCAGCCGCGAGGACCCCAAGGCGTGACCGCCGGGGCCCTCGACGGCGTGCGCATCGTGGCGTTCGAGTCGCGCCGCGCCGAGGAGCTCGGCCGCATGCTGGCGCGACACGGTGCCGTCGTGACGAGCGCGCCGGCGCTGCGCGAGGCACCCATCGCCGAGAGCCCTCCCGTCGCGGAGATGACGCGCGCCCTCGCTGCCGGCGAGATCGCGGCCGTCGTCCTGCTGACGGGCGTCGGCACCCGCGCCCTCGCGGCCGCCGCCGCGCCGTCCTGTCCCGACTTCCTCGGCCTGCTCGCCCGCGTGCCCATCGTCGCACGCGGCCCGAAGCCGCTCGCGGCGCTGCGCGAGCTGCAGGTGTCGGGCGCTCATCCCGTGCCGGCGCCGCACACGTGGCGCGAAGCCCTGCCCGTCGTCGACGCCCTCGGTCTCGCCGCCGGCAGCCTGGTGGCGGTGCAGGAATACGGCATGCCGCCGGTGGCGCTGGTCGGCGCACTCGAGGAGCGTGGCCTACGCGTCCTGCGCGTGCCCGTCTACCGCTGGGCGCTGCCGCACGACACGGCGCCGTTGCGGAGTGGAGCCGGGGGCCTCGTCGCGGGGGCCTTCGATGCTGCGGTGTTCACGAGCGCCGTGCAGGTGGAGCATCTGTTCCAGGTGGCCGACGACGCCACCGGGCTGCGCGACGCGCTCGGGCGGGTCGTCGTCGCGTCGATCGGCCCGGTGTGCAGTGAAGGCCTCGAGGCACACGGGGTGAAGGCGACGCTCGAGGCGTCGCCGCCGAAGCTGGGACCGCTGGTGGCGCAGCTGTCCAACCACTTCCTTGAATCCCCCCGGTCCATCGCATAGCTGGGGAGCCGTGCAGGCCCCGCCCTTCCTGGCCGCATGTCGCCGCGAGCCCGTGCCGTACACGCCGGTGTGGCTCATGCGCCAGGCCGGCCGCTACCAGCCCGAGTATCGCGCCATCCGCGAGAAGCTCGGGTTCCTCGAGCTGTGCAAGCGCCCCGACGTCGCCGCCGAGGTCACCGTGATGGCGGTCGAGCAGCTCGGCGTCGACGCGGCCATCATCTTCGCCGACATCCTGCTCATCCTCGAGCCCATGGGCGCCGGCCTCGAGTTCGCCAAGGGCGACGGACCGGTGATCCATCGGCCGGTGCGCTCCGGCGCCGACGTCGACGCGCTCACCGAGGTCGACCAGGCGTCGCTCGGCTACGTCTTCGAGGCCGTGCGCCAGGCGCGGGCGGCGCTGCGACCCGAGGTGCCGTTGATCGGCTTCGCCGGCGCCCCGTTCACGCTGGCGTCGTACCTCATCGAGGGCGGCGGCTCGCGCGACTACACCCGCACCAAGGGCCTGCTGTTCGGCGATCCCGGCGCCTGGGACGCGCTCATGACGAAGCTCGTGCGCGCCCTCACCGGCTACCTGAACGCGCAGATCGACGCCGGCGCGCAGGCGGTGCAGCTGTTCGACAGCTGGGTCGGCGCCCTCGCCCCCGTCGACTATCGCGCCCGCGTCATGCCGCACGTGCGCGCGCTCATCGACGGCCTGCGTCCCGGCATCCCCGTCATCAACTTCGGCACCGGCACCGCGGGCCTGCTCGAATGTCTGCGCGCCGCGGGCGGCGACGTCATCGGGCTCGACTGGCGGGTCGATCTCGACGCCGCCTGGGCCCGGCTCGGCGACGACGTCGCCGTGATGGGCAACCTCGACCCGCTGGTCCTGCTGGCCCCCATCCCGGAAATCCGCCGTCGCGTCGCCGCCATTCTGGATCAGGCCGGCGGACGCAACGGGCACATCTTCAATCTCGGGCACGGCGTCCTGCAGCAGACGCCCGTCGATCACGCGCGCGCCGTGGTCGACGCCGTGCACGAGCTCTCCGCGCGCTGACCATGGACGCGGTGCTGCTGATCGCGTTCGGCGGACCGACGCGTCCGGACGAGATCCGGCCCTTCCTGCGCAACGTCACCCGCGGCCGCCGCATTCCCGAGGAGCGGCTCGAGGTGGTAGCCCATCACTACGAGCTGCTCGGCGGCAAGTCGCCGATGAACGAGCTGACGTTCCGGCAGGCCGAGGGCCTGCGACGGGAGCTCGGCTCGACGCCGGTCTACGTCGGCATGCGCAACTGGGAGCCGTGCCTCGCCGGCATGATCCGGCAGATGACCTGGGACGGACGGCGCGACGTCGCGGGGCTGATCCTCTCGCCGCATGCGAGCGAGGCCAGCCGCGAGCGCTACATCGGGTCGGTCGACGAAGCGTGCGCCGCCATGGGCGCGCGCGCCCCCGTGCTGCGCTACGCGCCGTCGTGGCACCTGCATCCGCTCTTCATCGAGACCTGGACGGAAAGCGTGCGCGCCGTGCTCACCCCCGACGCCGCCCTCGTCTTCACCGCACACAGCATTCCGGTGTCGGCGGCGAACGCGTCGCCGTACGTACGCGAGATCGAGGAGACGGCGGCGGCCATCGCCCGCAACCTCGACAATCGGCCGTGGCGGCTCGCGTGGCAGAGCCGCAGCGGCAGCCCGCGCGATCCGTGGCTCGAGCCCGACGTCAACGACGTCATCCGCGAGCTCGCCGCCGCCGGCACGCGCGACGTCGTCGTCGCACCCATCGGCTTCGTCTGCGACCACGTCGAGGTGCTCTACGATCTCGACGTCGAGGCGCGCGCCACCGCCGAGCAGGTCGGCGTCCGCCTGGCCCGGGCCGTCACCTGCAACGACCATCCACTGTTCGTCCGCATGCTGGCCGACGTGGTGCGGGGGATGGGGTGAGCCCGCGGCGCGTCGTGGTGATCGGCGGCGGCATCGCCGGGCTCGCCGCCGCGCACCGGCTGGTCGAGAGCGGCCACCCCGTCACGCTGCTGGAGGCGGGTGACCATCTCGGCGGCCCCATCGGCACCGAGCACGCGGGCGGCTTCACCATCGAGCGCGGCCCCGACACCTTCATCACCGAGAAGCCGGCGGCGCTCGCCCTGTGCGAGCGACTCGGCATCACGGATCAGGTCATCGGCACCCAACCCGGCGATCGTCGCACCCAGATCGTGCACGACGGACGGCTGCACCCGTTGCCGGAGGGCTTCCTGCTGCTGGCACCGACGGCCATCGCACCGCTCGTGCGCTCGTCGCTGTTCTCGTGGCCGGGGAAGCTCCGCATGGCGCTCGACGTCGTCATCCCGGCCCGCCGCGACACCACCGACGAGAGCCTCGCCTCGTTCGTGCGCCGTCGGCTCGGTCGCGAAGCGCTCGATCGCGTCGCCGACGCGCTCGTCGGCGGCATCTACACCGCCGACCCCGAACGGCTCTCGCTGGCGGCCACGATGCCGCGTTTCCTCGCCATGGAGCGCGAGCACGGCAGCGTCATCCGCGGCCTGCAGAAGACCACGGGCACCGTCGCCGGGAGCGGCGCGCGCTACGGCCTGTTCGCGAGCTTCCGCAACGGCATGGGCACCTTCATCGACGCCCTCGCACGCAGCCTGCCAGAGGGCAGCGTGCGGCTCGGCACGCGCGTCCTGGGCCTCGTGCCCGTCGACGCCCGTTGGCACGTCCGCACCGCCGGCGAGACGATCGTCGCCGACGCGGTCATCGTGGCGACACCCGCGCCGATCGCCGGCCGCCTGCTCGCCCCGCTCGACGCCACCCTCGGACGCGAGCTCGGCGACGTCGCCTACGCGTCGTCGGCGACGGTGACGCTCGGCTTCCGCACGAGCGACATCCCGCGACCGCTCCCCGGCTTCGGCTTCGTGGTGCCGTTCAGCGAGCACCGCGCGCTGCTCGCCTGTACGTTCGCCAGCCGCAAGTTCGCCGGGCGCGCCCCCGAGGGCCACGAGCTGATGCGCGCCTTCGTCGGCGGTGCGCGACGTCCCGACCTGGTGGAGCTCACCGACGACGCGCTGATCGCCACCGTGCGCGACGAGCTGCGCGTCCTGCTCGGCATCGCCGCCGAGCCCGTCCTGGTGCGCACGCAGCGTTACGTGCAGGCCATGCCGCAGTACGCCGTCGGGCACCTCGATCGGGTGGCGGCCATCGACGCCCGTATGGCCACGCTCCCGGGGCTGGCGCTGGCCGGCGCAGCCTACCGTGGTGTCGGCATCCCCGACTGCGTCCGCAGCGGCGAGGCCGCCGCCGACGCGGTTTCTGCCCTGCCCTGACGGGGGCCTCAAGATTCCACCCGCGCCGGCCGACATTCACTACGGCATGGCGCAACCAGCGACCGACTCCCGCCTGCAGACGCTCCTGGCCCGAACCGGCGGACGGGCGGACTTCCCCGCGGCGGCGGAGATCATCCAGCAGCTGCATGCCACCGTGCAGCGCGAGAACTGCGCCGCCCTCGACGTCGTCCGGCTCATCCTGAAGGACCCGGGCCTGTCGTCCAAGATCCTGCGGGTGGTCAACTCGGCGTACTACCGCCAGCAGTCGGAATCGATCTCGACCGTCACCAAGGCGGTCATCATCCTCGGCTTCGAGACCATCCGCGACGTCGCCACCGGCCTGCTGCTGCTCGAAGAGCTCATCAAGCGCGGCCACACCAGCGAGTTCATCCGCGAGGGGCTGCGTCGCTCGCTCTACTGCGGGCTGCTCGCGCAGTCGTTGTCGGCCAAGGTCGGCTACCCGACGCCGGAGGAGGCGTACCTCCTCGGGCTGTTCGCCGACTGGGGCATGCTGTGGATCGCGGCGCACTTCCCGAAGGACTTCGAGAAGGCCGTCGCCATGGCCCGCCAGCGCAACATCGGCATGGAGGAGGCCATGGAGCAGGTGCTGGGCGTGCCGCCGAGCGCGCTCGCCGCCGGCATCCTGGACAAGTGGCACTTTCCGCCGTCGTTCGCCGAGTTCTTCCGCGAGCCGCGCGCACGCGAGAAGCCCGAGACGACGTCGCCGGAAGGCAAGCTGCTGGTGCTGGTCGGGCTCGCGGCCGACTTCACCGCGCCGTCGGGCGAGCACAGCACCGAGGTGGGCGCCACCGTGCTGAAGCGGTTCCAGACCTACTTCGGCCTCGGCCCCGAGCCGTTCCTCGAAGCCGCGCGCACCGCGCGCGACGCCTTCAAGGAGCAGGCGCCGCTCTTCGGCCTCGGCCCTGCCGCCGATGACGACGACGAGCCGCGGCTCCCCAGCCGGCGCGCACCGGCGCCGCAGCGCTCGCCCACCGACCTGCGTGCGGCCCTCGAGGTCGTCGCCGAGATCACGACCGCGATCCTGCAGCAGGGCGACATCAACAACACCCTGTCGATGGTGCTCGAGGGCGTCGCCCGCTCGGGCGGGTTCCCGGTGGTGTTCTTCGCGTTGCGCAACCCGGCGCGCGATCACCTCGTCGGCCGCCTGGGCTACGGCGAGGACGTGAAGCCGTACCTGCACGAGCTCGACCTGCCTTTGCGTGCCGGCGCCGGCGTCCTCGCCGACACGGTGCTCACCGAGAAGGTCCACGTCGTGCCCGACGGCTCGCCGGCGCCGCAGCTGCGTTCGGTGACGTCCTTCGTCAGCCATCCGCTCATCGTGCGCGGCAAGGCGGTGGGCGTGCTGGTCTGCGGGCGCACCGAGGAGCCGGCCGTCTCGCAGGAGGACGTGCAGCTCGTCCAGCTCTTCTGCCAGCAGGCGGGGCTGGCGCTCGACCGCTCCGCCAGCTGACGCCCGTCAGCGACCGAAGACCAGCGACAGGTTGTTGGCCGGCATCTCCACCGTCTCGCGGTGGACGAGGCCGGCATCCGCCGCCGTCGCGACGACGGTCTCCAGGTCGCGTACGCCCCACGTCGGGTCCTGCGCGCGCAGCGTGGCGTCGAAGCCGGCGTTGCTGGGCGCGGTGTGGGCGCCGTCGCGGCGGTACGGCCCGTAGAGGTAGAGCACGCCGCCGGGCGACAGCACCCGCCCGGCGCCGCGCAGCACCGCCTCGCCCGCCGTCCACGGCGAGATGTGCAGCATGTTGATGCACACCACCGCGTCGGCGCGTTCGACGGGCCAGTCGCGCGTGACGTCGAGCACGCACGGCGGACGGACGTTGGCGAGGCCGTCGCACCACGAGGCGATGCCCGGCAGCGCCGTCGGGTCGGCGTCGGTGGGCTGCCACGTCATCTCGGGCAGGGCGCGGGCGAAGAACGCCGCATGCTCACCGGTGCCGGCGGCGATCTCGAGGACGAGGCCTCGCGGCGGCAGCACCCGGCGCAGCACCGCCAGGATCGGCTCGCGATTGCGCTGCGTCGCCGGCGCGTGACGGCGGACGGACTCGTCGGTGGACATGCGCGCCACCGTAGCCAATCGCGCGGCGTGCATGCTAGCGACGCCGCATGGAGAACGTGCTCGCGGGCATCCGCGTGGTCGAGGTCGCACAGTGGTGGTTCGTGCCCGCGGCGGGGGCCATCCTCGCCGACTGGGGTGCCGACGTCGTCAAGATCGAGCACCCCGTCACCGGCGACCCGCAACGCGGCCTCATGACGTCGGGGTTCTTCCCCGACACCGGCGGCGTCAACTTCATGATGGAGCAGTCGAACCGCGGGAAGCGCAGCGTCGGCATCGACCTGGCCCATCCCGACGGTCGCGCCACCCTGCTCCGCCTCGTCGAGACCGCGGACGTCTTCCTCACCAACTTCCTGCCCGCCGCGCGACGCCGGCTCGGCATCGACGTCGAGGACATCCGTGCCGTCAATCCGCGCATCGTCTACGTGCGCGGTCACGGCCACGGCGCGCGCGGCCCCGACGTCGAGAAGGGCGGCTACGACGCCGCGTCGTTCTGGTCGCGCGGCGGCATCGCGCACGCGATCACGCCGAGCGGTGCCGCGGCGCCGATCATGCAGCGCGCGGCACTCGGCGACTCGACGGGCGCCATGAGCGTCGCCGGCGGTATCGCCGCCGCGCTCTTCCGTCGCGAGCGCACCGGTACGCCGTCGGTGATCGACGTCTCGCTGCTCGGCACGGCCATGTGGATCCTCGCACCCGACATCGTGCTCACCAAGCTCACTGATCAGGAGATGCCGGTCTTCGACCGCGCGAGCGCGCCGAACCCCATCGTCAACAGCTACAAGACGCGCGACGGCCGCTGGCTCTTCCTCAACATGCTGCAGCCCGACCGTTTCTGGCCCGACCTGTGCCAGCATCTCGGTCGCCCCGACCTCGTCACCGATCCGCGCTTCGACAGCGGGATGTCGCGCTTCATGAATCGCGAGGCCTGCGTCGCCGAGCTGGACGCCGTCTTCGCGCAGCACACGCTCGACGAGTGGCGCACCCGCCTGGCCGACGTCGAGGGCGTGTGGGCGCCGATGCAGAGCGCCCGCGAGGTCACGGCGGATCCACAAGTGCTCGCCAACGGCTACCTGCCCGAGGTCGACCGCGGCGACGGCACCTCCTTCACCCTGGTGGCCAACCCGGTGCAGTTCGACGAGACCCCCACCGGCCTGCGTCCCGCGCCCGAGCTGGGGCAGCACACCGAGGAGGTCCTGCTGGCGAACGGTCTCACCTGGGACGACCTCGCCCGGCTGAAGGCGTCGAACGCGATCAGCTAGGACGCGCGCAGGACGCCGATCTCGGCGCTGGTGGCGCGGCTCAGATCGAGAAGGCGCAGGCGGAGGTCGGCGGGCAGCTTGCCCTTCTGTGCCGTCTTGTCGACGACGCGATCGAACGAGCGCAGCTGGCGATCGGCGCGCTTCAGCACCGCGGCGGCCTTCCTCGCCTCGCGCGCGCTCGTGACCAGCTTGCGCGCCTTCGACACCTTGGCGGTGAGCTGGCGCGCCACGCGGGTGCCGCCGAGCGACGTCGGCTCCTGCACCGCGAGCGTGTCGGCGAGCGTGCCGAGGCGACAGTCGACGGCGTCGAAGCCCTCCAGCGGAATGTCCAGGCACGTCAGCGGCAACGTCGTGGTGGTCGTGGTCGCCGGCACGACGAGCGTCGTGGACGTGGACGTCGTCGTCGGCACGCTCGTGGTCGACGTGGACGGCTCCGTGCTCGACGTCGTGGTCGAGGGCTGCGTGCTCGACGTCGTGGAGGTGGCCGAGGTGGACGTGGTGGAGCTCGTCGACGTCGAGGTGGTGGAGGTCACGGAGGTCGACGTGGTGCTGGTCACGGCGGTGGACGTCGTGGTGACGCTGGTCGAGGTCGTCGTGACGCTGGTCGACGTCGTCGTGACGCTGGTCGAGGTCGTCGTGACGCTGGTCGAGGTCGTCGTGACGCTGCTCGACGTCGTCGTGACGGTGGAGCTGCTGCTCGTGGTCGTCGGCACCGGCGACGTCGTCGTCGTGCTCGAGGTGCTGCTCGTCGACGTGGTGGACACGCTGCTCGACGTGGTGGTGGACGTGACCGTCGTGCTCGTGGTGGTGGACGTGGAGCTGCTGCTCGTGGTCGTCGTCGGCTGGCAGGCGATGCAGCACGGCAGGGCGTCGCTCTGGTGGACGTCGGTGGGCGCGGGGGTGACCTTGGCGGGCGTGTAGACCGGCACCTGCGAGCGATAGACGAGCTGGTTGTGCGAGGCGGCACCCGCGGTCACGGTTCCCAGGATGGTCATCGCGCCGCCCGCCTGGATGAGATTGGAGGCGGAGGGGAAGGTGCCGGAGCCGGTCGACACGAGCGCCCCCGCCACCGACACGGTGACGTCGCAGCCCTGCAGCTCGACGTTGCCCCCGAACCCGTCGGGGAGGAGCGTCGCCGCCGCCGTGAGGGTCGACGCGATCGTCAGGGCCCCGTCCGCCACGATCGAGATCGAGCCACCGTCGCCACCGGCCACGTCCATGCTTTCGAAGGCGCTGATGAAGCCGGTCGCGCTGATGTCGATCGTGCCGCCGCTGGCCGCCGTGCCGCCGCTCGGCGCCGCGATGACACCCGAGATGCTCATGTTGCCCCCGGCAGTGGCCGTGATGTCGCCGCCGTAGCCTCCGCCCGGACCGCCGCCCGCGTCGAGGCGCGCTCCGATGGTCAGGTTGCCGCCGTCCGCGACCAGGTCGATGGCCGCACCGTTGCCGCCGCCGCCCGCGCCCTTCGCGGCGATCGGGGCACCGATCGAGAGGGCGCCCGCGGCGTACAGATCGACGTCGCCGCCGTAGCCTCCCGTTCCGTTCGCCGACGTCGTGATGGAGCCCACCGCGGGCAGGAGGGAGAGGTTGCCGCCGAGCGCGGCGAGGGCGACGTTGCCACCGTCGAACGATCCACCGCGGGACGTGATCGGCGCGCCGATGGTGAGCGCAAGGTTGGCGTTGATGTCGACGAAGCCGCCGCTGTCGTTCGACCCGCCGGTGGTGTTGATGCCGGTACCGCCGATCTCGATGTTGCCGCCGTTGTCGAGGAAGGTGTCGAGGTCGACGTTGCCACCGCTGCCGGCGCCACCCGCCGAGCTCGCCTGCAGGCTTCCCATGGCACTGATGGCCGCACCCGACCGGAGCCCGATCGAGCCCCCGCCCGGCTGGGCGCTGACGTCGATGACGCTGTCCGCACGCAGGGTGACGTTGCCGGGCGACTCGAGCGCCACGCTCGCGCCCGGATTGCCCGCGCCACCGTTGGCGAAGATCTTCGCGCCGACCTCCAGCTCGATCGACGACGCATAGATCGTGATGCCACCCGTCCCCGTCACCGTGAGCGCCTTGCCGCTGCGGATGACGAACGGCCGCGCCCCCAGATCGAAGATCACGCCGGCGCCCGTGCCCGAGGCGATGGTGCAGGCCGCCGTGATCTCGCACACGCCGGGACCGGGGTCGCATAGCTGGCCGTTCCCGCACGCCGCCGCCGCCCTGGCGACGGGCATCAGCGAGAGAAGCAGGCCGAAGGAGAAGGCGACGCGGGTGGGAAAACGCATGCGGCAGGGGCGGCGAACGGAATGCCAGTCCCTGCCTACCCTCTCAGGTGAAACGGTCGCAATAGAAAAACGACCCCCGGCGGCAATTCAGCGATCCTTTGACCGGGCGTCCTCGAACGCCGCCAGTGCGCGGCTACGACCTTCGTCCAGGGCGACCACCGGGGGGGGATAGTCGGGGCAGAGGCCCCGGCGCTCCAACGGCAGGATTTCCCAGGGCTGATGCACCAGCTTCGCCGGCACCCGGGCCAGCTCGGGGACCCAGCGCTTCACGTAGGCGCCGTCGGGGTCGAAGCGCTCGCCCTGCCGCAGCGGGGAGAAGATGCGATGGAACGGCTGGGCGTCGGCGCCGACCCCCGACACCCACTGCCAATTGCCGCCGTTCTGCGACAGCTGCCCGTCCATGAGGGCGGCCATGAAATGGGCCTCGCCGAGCCGCCAGTCGAGGAGCAGGTGCCGCGTCAGGAACGACGCAGTCACCATGCGCACCCGGTTGTGCATGAAGCCGGTGGCCCGGAGCTCGCGCATGCCGGCGTCGACCAGCGGCACCCCGGTGCTACCTTCCTGCCAGCGACGGAAGCCGGCATCGTCGATGCGCCAGCGGATGGGCAGCGGACGCAGGCCTTCGGTGGCGAGGCGGGGATGCTCGTGCAGCAGCTGCGCCCAGAAGTCGCGCCAGGCGAGCTCGCGCGTCCACACCCGCACACCGGCCCGTCGCGCCGGATCGTCGGCGGCGACGGCGCGCGCACGACGCACGGCCTCGGCACCCGAGATGGCCCCCCAGCGCAGGTGGTAGGAGAGACGCGACGTGCCGTCGACGGCGGGGATGTCGCGCGCCTCGGAATAGTCGGCGACGGCATGCGTCAGGAAGTGGGTGAGCCGCGCGCGCGCGACTGCCGTGCCCGCGGCCGGCACCTCGAGCGACGGCGACGGAACACGCGCGCCCAGACCGTCGAGCGCGCTCGCCGGCGTCCACCGGTGCGACGCGGGCGCCGCGGGTGACACCGCCAGCGCCTCCCACGCGCGCGCGAAGGCACCGTAGACGTGGTACGCGCCGCCCGAGCCGGTGCGGATGGTGCCGGGCGCGTGCACGAACGCCGCCTCGGTGGCTCGCACCGTCACCCCGTCGCGCGCGAGCGCCGTGGCCACCGCGCGCTCGCGACGCCTGGCACCGGGCTCGACGTTGGTCGCGTGGGTGACGAGCCGCGCGCCGAGTCGCGCTGCCAGTCGCGGCAGCTCGTCCACCGCCGCGCCCTCGAGCACGATCAGGCGCGAGCCCTTCGCACGCAGCGCGTCGTCGAGCGCGGCCAGCGTCGCGGCCATGAACGCCAGCCGCCGCTCCGCCTCGCGGTGCCGGCGCAACAGCGCCGGATCGAGCACGAACACGCCGGCGACGGGGCCCTGGTCGGGCGGCAACGCCGGATTGTCCTGCAGACGGAGATCGGACGTGAACCAATGGATCGCCGTCGCGGCGGGCTCCCGGGGTGGCGACATCCCGCACGTTATAGCGCACCGGCGGCGGCGAGCCTGAGCGCCGGGTAAATCCGCGCGACCACGTTTGTAAAGCTGGGGTGCGCCCCCGTGCTCTCACGGGAAGACGGCCCCATTTCCGCGGCTTCTTCCGTGGCCCGCCAATTGCTCCCTGTCTCCCCCAGATTATCGATGTGCAGCGCCGCGAGAGCGCGCACGGAAGGAGCGACGATGATTCAGAAACGTGATGGCGAGAGCGGCCGGGTCGGCTACGTGCTCCTGTACTTCATGGGCGTACCGGTCGGCGTGCTGATCGTGCTGTGGTTCCTGCTCGGGAACAACATCTTCACCGCAGGGTGATCCTGGGCGTGACGAGCGGGGTCGGCATCGCTGACCCCGCCAGGCCCCTCATGCGTCGCCGCCGAAAATAGCGTATCAGTCTCGCCCGATGTCCACGGAGCGAGCGAGCGGGCTCGGGTCCGCGATCGTCCTCGGGGGCGGCGTCGCCGGACTGGCGGCGGCGCGTCTGCTGGCGCGCCACTATCCGCGTGTCCTCGTCCTCGAGCGTGACGTCCGTCGCGACGCCGCCACGCCCGAAGACGCGTTCCGCGACTGGGAGCGCGGCGGCGTCCCGCAGTTCCGTCACAGCCACGCCTTCCTGGCGCGGCTGCGCCTCGTGCTGCTGGCGCACATGCCGGACGTGCTCGATCGGCTGCGCGACGTCGGCGTGCGCGAGATCACGCTCGCCGAGACGGCGCCTCCCGGCATGCACCTGGGCGAGCGAGCCGACGACGAGGACGTCGTCCTGCTCGCATGCCGCCGCGCCACCTTCGAGTGGGCGCTGCGCGAGAGCCTGCGCGGGCGGCCGGGCGTCGAGCTGCGCGAGGGCCTCTTCGCCGCCGGGCTGGTGGGCGTATCGGACGATGGTGGTCGGCCGCGCGTGACCGGCGTCCGGCTCGACGACGGCAGCGTGCTGAGCGCGTCGCTGGTCGTCGACACGCTCGGGCGACGGTCGCCCGCGCCGGCGTGGCTGGCCGCGATCGGTGCCGACGCGCCGCGCGAGGTCAGCAGCGAGACCGGCATCTTCTACTACACGCGTTTCTACCGGCTGCGGCGCGCGCGCGCCCCCCAGGGGACGACCGGCCTCGTCGCCGGCGACCTCGGCTGGGTGAAGATCGCCATCTTCCCGGGCGACGCCGACACCTTCTCCATCACCATCGGCGCGCCGGTCGACGACGCCAGCCTCAAAACGCTGTCGGATCCGCGCAAGTTCGAGCGCTTCGTCGCCGCCTTCCCGCAGATCGCGCCGTGGCGGGCCCGCGGTGTGTCGGATCCGATCAGCGGCTCCGCCACACCCGTCCTGGTGATGGGTCAGCTGCGCAACCGCATGCGCCACTTCGTCGACGCCGACGGCCCGCTCGCCCCGGGGCTCCTGGTGCTCGGCGACGCCGCCTACCACTCGAACCCGATCTACGGTCGCGGCTGCTCGTCGGCGCTGCTGCAGGCGTCACTGCTCGACGAGGCGGTCGGACGCCATCGCGACGACCCCGCCGCCGCGGCGCGCATGCTGCATGCGCTCAGCGAAGCACACGTGCGGCCGTTCTGGGACGCGGCGGTGGCGTCCGACCGTCGCATGCTGGGCGACCGCCGGACGCTGCCGACCGGCTCGCTGGCGATGCTCGTCACGCTCGCGGAGCAGGCCGTCGGCTGGTTCCTCGAACGCGGCATCCTGCCGGCGACGCGCGTCGACCCCGTCGTCTTCCGGAGCCTGCTCCGAATCTTCCACATGCTGGAGCCGCCCGAGCAGCTGTTGCGCGATCCGGAGATGCTGATGCGATCGCTGCCGATGCTGGCCCGCGCGCTGCTCGGAACGGTACCCGAGCAGCCGTTCGTGCCGGTGCCGCGTGCCGAGGCGCTGGCGCGCATCGGCGGCGCGGTGGCCTGACTCTCGACCTACGGGACGAGCTCGTCGGCGCCGATGTCGACGCCCGCACCGTTCGGGCGCGCATCTCCGTCGATGTCGTCGCTCGGCGCGCCGACGGACGTCCCCGCGTCGATCATCGGCGAGTCGGGCTTGAGCAGCACGGTGCCGCGGAGGCGCGGATCGACGCTCAGGTTGCCGCCGAGGTCGTTGACGATGGTCTCGGGCTTCTCGGTCTGCGTCCCGATGTCGTTCGACGTGAGATCGATGGTCGTCGGAACGGTCGTCGAACCGTCGCAGTCGAGGCACACGTCCGCGCCCACGTTCTTCGCCGGGTTGTTCCAGAGGATCGTGTTGCGGAGGTCGACCGTCGGCGCACCGGCGAGCGGGAACTCCTCGTCGGTGAAGAGCCCGATGCCACTGTTGCGCGTGATCGTGCTGTTGACGATCGCGGCCTGCACGGGACCGAGGAGCGTGATGGCCTGCGCGGCGTCCTGGGCCATGCGGGGACGCTGGCTCTGGGCGATCGCGGTGTTGACGATCGTGACGACAGGTGCGATCGGCCCTCCCGTGACCTGGATGCCGGCGCCGCGGGCGCCCTGGTTGCGGGCGAAGACCGAGCGCTCGATCATCGCCGTGATCGTGCCACCGTCCTTGGCGTAGACGTGCAGGGTTCCCGTCCCGGCTCCCGTGGACGAGTTCTTCTCCACCAGGCTGTCGACGACCTGAAGCGTCAGGACGCCGCCGAGTCCCGCCCGCGCGAAGATGCCGCTCGCCGACGGGGCGCCGCCGAAGGCCTGCCCGTTGCGGATGATCAGCCCGTCGAGCGTGACGTCGATCGTCTCGCCTGCTCCTGCATCGATCGTCCAGACCCGCATGTTCTTCGCGGGGGGCGCGATGCGCGGGCGATTGCGCCCGAGCGACCGCTGCGTGAACGTCGGGTCCCATCCACCGACCACCGCGACCGTGATCGACGCGTCGGTGACGAGCGACTCGCGGTAGTTGCCCTTCGCGACGTTCACCACGTCGCCGCTGCCGGCCTGGCCGAGGGCATGCCCGATCGTCCGACACGGCGTGGCGGCGACCAGGCATGCATTCGCGCCATCGGCGCCACGCGTGGACACGAAGCGATCCGCGGCGACGGCCGGTGACGCGAGCGCCAGGATCAGGCCGGCGGTGGGCAGGTATCCTCGAGGCATGGCAGCGGTACTACCCAAGCCACCCCTCGCTCGACAAGTAAAAATGTCGAGTAGATACCGCGCCCCTCAGTTGCCGAGCGCCTTGTCGACCTTCTCGCCGGCCTTCTCGGCCGGGCCCTTCGGGTCGACCGCGTCCTTCAGCTTCTCGACGGTCTTGTCCACCTTCTCCCCGGCCTCTTCGGCGGGACCGTCGTGCGACTTGCAGCCGACGAGGGGCATCAAGGGAAGAATGACAAGGGCGAGGAGTGCGACAGCAGTTCTGGATTTCATGCAGCCATGGGGTAGCCCGAAAAGCAGTCCCTGCGAATCCCCCTATTTTCGCCAGCTAAAGGTCCGCCATGCGCCGGCCGATGATGCAGGCGATGGCCGACGTCCCCCCACGGCGCTGGTACGCCGGGCTTCCGATCGTCGGCCGTCCGCTGCTCGAGGCCCTGCACCCGGAAGAAATTACCTGGCGTCGCTACGGCGAGAAGGAAGACCGCCCCCGCCGGCTGCGCGCGCAGGCGCTGTCCCTCGTCACCATCGTGACCGGTGTCGGCTACCTGGTGTGGGTCAGCCAGGCCCTCAATCGCGCCCATCCGTTGGTCGGCATCGGGTTCCTCAGCAGCGAGGCCGCGTGCCTGCTGCTGTTCACGCTGGCGGCGTCGAGCCTCTGGCGCCTGCGCTTCAAGCCGGCCGAGTCCCCCGCGGCCGATCGCGTCTACTCGGTCGACGTCTTCGTCCCGGTCTGCGGCGAAGCGCTCCCGGTGGTGGCGAAGACGCTGCGCGCGGCGGCGGCGATCCGGTGGAACGGCCCGCTGAAGCTGTACGTCCTCGACGACGGCGCCAACCCGGCCGTCGAAGCCCTCACCCGCGAGCTCGGCATCACCTACCTGTCGCGACGCCAGGCCGGTGTGCCCCTCGCCGACGCCAAGGCCGGCAACCTGAACTTCGGCCTGGCGCACGCCAGCGGCGAGCTGCTGCTGGTACTCGACGCCGACCAGGTGCCGCGTCCCGAGATCCTGGAGGCCCTGGCCGGCTACTTCCGCTTCCCGCGCCTCGCGTTCGTGCAGTCGCGGCAGGCCTATCTCGTCCCAGACGGCGATCCGTTCTTCAACGAGGACCGCGTCTTCTACGGCGCCGTCCAGCTCGCCCTCGACCATCACGACACGCCCATCTCGTGCGGGTCGGGCGTGGTCTATCGTCGTGCGGCGCTGGACGACATCGGCGGCTTCGCGACCTGGAACCTGGTCGAGGACCTGACCACGTCCTACGAGCTGCACGCGCACGACTGGAAGTCGTTCTACTACCCCTACCCGCTCACCGAGGGCCTCGCGCCCGAGGACGTGTGGGGCGTCTACCGCCAGCGCGGCCAGTGGGCGCTCGACACCATGCGGCTCTTCTTCTGGGACCAGCCGCTCTTCAAACGCGGCCTCGGCGTGCGCAAGCGCCTCAACTACTTCCTGATCGGCTTCACCTACCTGACGGTCGGCTTCGCCATCCCGTTCCTGTTCCTGATTCCGCCCTGGACCTACGTCACCGGCCAGGTCGTGCTCGAGCGGTCGCCGATCGAGTTCATGTTCGCGCGCGGGCTCTACTTCGCCGCCATGGCGCTGGCGCTGCGCTACCTCGCCTTCGGCGGGCGCCCCGGCCGGCAGTTCCAGATGCTCGTCGGATACTTCCCGATCTACACGCTCGGGACCCTGCGCGCGCTGCGCTATCCGCGCTCGAAGCCCGCGTACCGTCCCAACAATCGCGAGAAGGGCGGCCGCCGGCGCTGGGCGGTGACGGCCATCCTGCCGCAGCTCGCGATCATCAGTGCGAACCTCTTCCTGCCGCTGTACGCGGCGTTCGCCGAAACCGCCCCCGCCGGCGTACTCGCCGTCAACGCGCTCGTCTCCGCGGTCGCCGTCTGGACACTGTGGACGGCGCTCGAAGCCGCCGTGACGGAGCACCGCTGGTCCGCGCACCGTCATCCGATGCAGGTCTATGGAATCCCGGGCGCTACCTAGACGCGCGTTCCT
Organism: uncultured Binatia bacterium (SeqCode); assembly: GCA_964404165.1. Classification (GTDB taxonomy): domain Bacteria; phylum Desulfobacterota; class Binatia; order DP-6; family DP-6; genus DASYLJ01. The sequence goes on from CAYOIZ010000052.1 coordinate 25,297, forward strand.
GCTCGGACTGTGGTGGCTCGCCGTCGTCGTCCTGCTCTACCAGCGCCAGGCGGCGCACCGGCAGGCGGACGTCACGCCGCCGTCGTCGGCGGCGGTCGTGCGTCGCACCCGACCCACGACACCGCCCGACGTCGTCGCGGAGGCGCCGGCACCCGTCGTCGCGACGCCGGAGACGCCGGCACCTCCCCTCGTCGTGCGCCCGGTCGACGTCGCGCCGCGCGCGACGGCACCACGTCGAGCGGTCGTCACGCACCAGCCCGCACAGGTGACGGACCTCGAGCGCGCCAACGCCGCGCTCTCCGCCGGACGCACACAGGACGGTCGCGCCATCCTCGACGCCGTGGCGACGCGTCGGCTGTCGATCGACGAGCGCGCGCGCCTGGGTGCGCTGCAGGAGTGGGCCGGCGACCTCGCCGGCGCGCAGGCGAGCCAGCAGACCGTCCTCGCGGCGCGACCGACCGACCGCACCGCGCTCGAAGCCGTGGCCCGCCTGGCCCAGTGGCGCGGCGACGACGCCACCACCGACGACGCCCTGACCCGCCTCGCGGCGCTGCGTCCGCTCACGGCCGACGAGCAGCTCCGACTCGCGGCGGCCGCCCGCCACGCGGGCGACGAGGACCGCGCCCGCGCGCTCTACCGCACCGTGCGGGCCGAAGCCCTCGCGTCCCACGACGAGCTCGCGCTGGCGCGCGCCGACGCCGCCCTCGGCGACGCGGCGGGCACGACGACGGCCTACACGGCCTACCTCGAGGCGCATCCCGACGACGTCGACGCGCGCCTCGAAGCCGCGCGCGTGTTCGTCAACGCCGGCGAGCCGGCGCGCGCGGTCGCGGCCTATCAGTCGGTGATCGCGGCACGAGGGGACACGGGCCTGGCGCTCGACATGGCGCGCACGCTGCTCGCCGCGCAACGCTACGCCGACGCCGAGCCGTGGGCGCGGCTCGCGCTCGAAGACGGCGACGATCCGCGCGAGGCCCGTCTGGCGCTGGCGCAGAGCATCCTGCTGCAGGGACGTCGCGCCGACGCCGTGCCGCTGTTCCGTGCCGCCGCGGCCGAGGCCCCCGGCAACGACGCCTGGCAGGCGCGCGTCGCCCTCGCCGAGAACCGGCACCTGGCGGCCGAGCGGCTGGCCATGGCTGCCGATCCGATGTCGCCCGACCTCGCGCTGGTGGCCGGCGACGCTGCGGCGCGACGCGGCGACTTCGCCCGCGCCTACGACGCCTACACCGACGCCATCGCGCGTGGCGCGATGCTGCAGGGCGGCGTCGCGGAGTCGAAGCTCGCCCAGCAGCTGCTGCCGTTCGGCTACGTGCGGCCCGTCTTCTTCGAGGACGCGAACCGTATCCGGCTGAGCGAGGGCGTGCTCGGCGGCGCCTTCTGGCCGGTGCCGGCCGTGCGCCTGACGGCGCAGGGCCTCGCCGGCGTCGTCCAGCAGCGCGACGTGCAGTACACGCGCACCGGCGCCTCGATCGGCGCCGACAACCTGTACCCCCTGCCCGACCTCGAGCTCGCGGCGCGCGCCGGCTTCGAGAACTACGCCGGCGGAGGCGGCAACATCGTCACCGGCAGCGTGCTCGCCCGGAAGCACTTCGACGACACCTCGGCCCTGTCGCTGATCGGCACGCGCGAATCGCTGCTCTCGCCGCACGACGAAGGCGAGCCGCGGGCGTGGAACCGCATCATCGACCTGAAACGGCTCGGACCGGCGTTCGCCGTCACCGGAGGCCGCGTCGCGCTCGACAAGTTCCTGCGCGAGGCAGCCGGCGATCGGCTGTTCGTCGAGCTCGGCGCGCAGAACTACGAGGACGGCAACCTGCGCGGCACGTTCTACGGCCACTATCAGCTGCCGCTCGACGAGCGGCCCGGATCGTGGACGGTGCTGCGGCCGAACGCCTACTTCGAGGCGTTCAAGCATCCCGACCAGCCGGCGTACTTCAGCCCGAAGACGCACGCCAGCGTCGGCACGATGCTGCACACGATCCAGGAGCACGGACGCTGGCGGGTCGAGGCCGAGGCCAACCCGCAGATGATCGTCAGCGACGGCGACGTCGGGCCCGGCGTGCACGCGCTGCTCGACGTCAGCGTGCAGGTGGGCCGCGCGCGCGTCGGCGTGGCCGGCTTCGTCTTCTACGACGGCAACGACGACTACTGGCTCGCGCGCGCCATGGCCCGCGTCGTCGTGCCGTTCGACTGACGCCACATGCGGCGCATCACCGCGCTCGTCCTGCTCGTGCTGCTCGGCGGGTGCGCCCGCCAGGCCGACGAGCCGCCGGCGGCCTTCCTCGCGACGGCGTGGCGCGACTACGTCTCCGTCTACGTGATGCCCGAGGGCTACGTGCTCGATCGCACGCGCGGCCCCGACGGCGAGGTGGTGTCCGAGGCCCAGGGCTACGCGCTGCTGCGCGCCGCCTGGGAGCGTGACGCCGACACGTTCGACCGCGTACTGACGTGGACCGAGCGCACGCTGCGGCGTCCCGACGGCCTCTACTCGTGGCGCTGGTCGCCCGCCAACGGCGGCACGATGCTCGACGCGAACACCGCCACCGACGCCGATCAGGAGATCGCGCTGGCGCTCGTCATGGGTGCCGCGGTGTTCGAGCGTCCGTGGCTGGTGGCGCGCGCCGCCGAGCTGCTGCGCGCCGTGCGGGCGCACGAGTCGATCGTCGTCGGCGACGGCTGGTTCCCCGCCGCCGGCAACTGGGCGGTGCAGGAGCGCATCGTGAACCTGTCGTATTTTCTGCCCTACGCCTACGACGCCTTCGCCCGCATCGATCCCGAGGGTCGCTGGGATCAGGCGCTGACGACGGGCTACGCGCTGCTCGCCGCGGTCATGGCACCGCCGGGCGTGGAGTTCCCGCCCGACTTCATGACCGTGGACGCCGCGGGCGCGCCGGGGCCGCTGCCACCCACCTCGACGCTCAGCGCCGCGTTCTCGTTCGACGCCGTGCGCCTCTATGCCCGCGTCGCCATGGACTGCCGCGTGAGCGGTCGCGCGGCCGCGTGCGCCGACACCCTGCACGCCGCCGCCGTCGCACGACGCCTCGAACGCGACGGCCGCATCGTCACGAAGTACACGATCGACGGGACGCCGGAGAGCGACGTCGAGTCCCTCTCCTTCTACGGCTGCCTGCTGCCGGCGTTCGAGCGCCATGCCCCGGAGGCGGCGCGGCAGCTGCTCGCGGGACGCCTGTCGCAGGACGCGCTGCGTCCCGTCCTGCGTGCGCCGGATCGCTACTACGATCTCAACTGGGTCTGGTTCGGCCTCGCCGTCTCCCAGGGGTTCCCCGCCACATGATCACCATCCTCGCCGTCGACGACTCCCCGCCCGCACGTCTGGTCACGCAGACCGCGCTCCAGCGCGCCGGCTATCGCTGCCTGGTGGCGCAGGACAGCGACGACGCCTGGCGCCAGCTCACGCCCGACGTGGCCCTCGTGCTGCTCGACGTGATGCTGCCGGGCGAGAGCGGGCCCGACATCCTGCGCCGCATGCAGAGCGACCCGACGCTGGCGAAGATTCCCGTCATCTTCGTCTCCGGGCGCACCGACGCGGCGACGCGCATCCAGTGTCTCGCCATGGGGGCGCGCGCGTTCATCGCCAAGCCGTTCCGCGCCGCCGTGCTGGTGGACGCCGTGCGCGCCGTGCTCGACGGCGGCGACGACGACCTCTTCGAGAACGACCCGCTCGCGAGCGTCCTCGGCGACGAGCCGCTCGACGATCCCGCGCTGCCGACCGGCGACCTCGTGCGCTCGCTGCTCGCGGAGCGCCAGCGCATGCGCCGGCAGGTGGCGAGCCACGCGCGCCTGCTCGCAGCCCTCGCCCGCCTGCACCAGTCGGTCCACAGCGGTGCCACCGTCGTGGCGCAGACGATCGTGCAGCTGGCCGCCACGGTCCTCGACGCCGAGCGCGCCACGGTGTGGACGTCGGCCGGCCGCGAATTGATCCCGCTCGCCGCCGGCGCGCCGTCACCGCCCGCCCCGGTCCGGCGTGACGGCGACGACGGTCCCGCGCGCGCATGGCGCGGCCGGCACGTCGTCGAGGTCGGTGGCGAGCAGCATATCCCGCTCACCGTGGCGGCGAAGCCCGTCGGCATCCTCACCGTGACCGGGCCGCACGAGGGTCGTCCGTCGGCGAGCCTCGCCGGCTTCTTCTGCGCCGAGGCGGCGCTGGCCCTCGACGCCGCCGAGCGGCTAGCGGCCGCCGCGAGTGCCGCGATCACCGACTCGCTCACCGGCCTCGCGAACCGCCGGCACCTCGATCGTCGCCTTGCGCAGGAGCTGCGTCGCGCCACCGTGCTCGGCCATTCCGTGGCCGTGCTGTTCGTCGACATCGACCACTTCAAGCAGATCAACGACGCGCACGGGCACGAGCGTGGCGACACCGCGCTACGCGCGGTGGCCGCGGCGCTGCGGGAGGCGGTGCGCGCGGTCGACGTGGTGGCGCGCTACGGCGGCGAGGAGTTCGTCCTGGTGCTGCCCGAGACCGACGCCGAGGGCGCGCGCCTCGTCGGCGAGCGTATCCGGACGATCGTCGGCACGCGGACCGCGGGCTGCGTTCCCGGCGGGGCACCCCTGACCGTGACCGTCGGCTTCGCCACCGCGCCCGAGGACGGCACCGAGGCGGCGTACCTGCTGACGTGCGCCGACGCCGCCATGCTGCGCGGCAAGCGCGCCGGACGCGATCGCGTCGAGCGCTACGGCGTGGGCGTCGACGTGCCGGTCGATCCCGCGGCGTCGCGCACCACCCCCGCCGTCGTGCGCGCGCTGCTGCATGCGCTGCACATCAAGGACGCGGGCAGCGCGCGACACTCGGCCGTGGTGGGCGGGCTCGCCGCGCGCGTGGCACGCTTCATGGGCGTCGACGTGGCGGGCGTGCGTCTCACCGGGCAGGCCGGCGTGCTGCACGACATCGGCAAGCTGCACGTCCCCGACGAGGTGCTGCTCAAGCCGGGACCGCTCGACGACCATGAGCGCGTCGTCATGGAGCGCCACGTGCCGCTCGGGACGCGGCTCGTCCGCGCGCTCTCCGAGACGCGGCATCTGGCGCACGTGGTGCACGCGGCGCAGGAGCACTACGACGGCAGCGGCTACCCCGAAGGGCTCGCCCGCGAGCAGATCCCGCTGCCGGCGCGCATCATCGCGGTCGTCGACGCGTGGCACGCGATGACGTCGAACCGTCCGTACCGCAAGGCGCTGCCGCGGCCGGTGGCGGCCGTCGAGCTGCGCCGCTGCGCCGGCACGCAGTTCGATCCCGAGGTCGTCGGCGCGCTGCTGCTGATGCTCGGCGTCGTGGTCCGCGACGCGATGGCTTGCTCCAATTCCGGGCCGTCCGATAGCACCAGCGTACCGTGCTGCCGTCCTCACGACGTCCATTCCTCCTCGCGATCGTCCTGACGGGCGCACTCCTGGGCGGCTCCGTCCCAGCGACGGCCCGGACCAGCGACGAGTTCCTGACAGCCCCCGACGCCGCGGCCGGGGCGCGCTTCGGCGCATCGCTCGACGGCGCCGGCGACACCCTGGTGGTCGGTGCCCCCGGCGCCGGAGCGGTCTACGTCTTCCGGAACCCCGGCGACGGGTGGGTGCTCGAAGCCCGGCTGTCCGCCGGTGACCCCGGCGACGAGGTCGGCGCCGCGGTGGCGCTCGACGGCGACGTGTTGCTGGTCGGCGCGCCCGGCAGAGCGAGCGCGACCGGCGGTGGCTGGATCTTCGTGCGCACCAACGGCACCTGGAGCACGCCCGTGCCGCTCGTCCCCGACGGTGCGACGCCCGGATCGCGCGCCGGCGCGGCCGTCGACCTGACCGGCGATCTCGCCGTGCTGGGCGCACCAGGCGCCGACGCCGAGGCAGGTGCGGCGATGGGCTTCGTCGGCGGCGGCACGACGTGGACCTTCGCCGGCGCGATCCTGGCGGGTGCGGGCGTCCAGGCAGGCGATCGTGCCGGCACGTCCATCGCGACCGACGGCCTCACGATCGTGGCCGGCGCTCCCGGCCGCGACTGCACCAAAGCGCCCGAGTGCGGCATCGTCTTCCTCGCGCAGCGTGCCGGGACGACCTTCGTCGCCACCGGCACGATCGGGAGCAGCACCGGTCGCACCAACGATCGATTCGGCACCGCCGTCGATCTGCGTGACGACGACCTCGCGATCGGCTCGCCGTCGGGTCGGGTCGCCGACCGCAATTCCGTCACGACCTATCCCGGTGCGGTGGAGATGTTCCGTCGCAGCGGCGGCGGCTTCGAGCCGACGACGCGGCTGTCGTCGTTCGGCCCGGGCAACAGCCGCGGCACGGCCGTGCGCATCGCCGGCACGCGCGTCGTCTCGGGAGGGCCGTTCACCGAGGGAACGGCGAACGTCGTCGGCGAAGCGGCCGGGCTCCGCGTCGCCTTCCGGTTCGGGAGCGGCTGGACCGACGCCGCCGAGAACCTGATCCCCGACGTCGACGAGGACCTCCTGGTCGACACCGGGCTCGGCACCGCCGTTGCCGTCACCGGGACCGGCATCGCCGGCGGGGCGCCACGCATGGACGACGCCGCCGGGCGTGTCTACCTCTTCAGCAGCCGCCCGCCCGTGTTCGCCACGCCGGCGACCGCCACGCCCGCGACGGCGAGCCTGCTCGAGGTGGTGACGTTCGACGGCATGGCCACCGACCCCGACCCGGACGACCGGGTGTCGCACGTCTGGAGCTTCGGCGACGGCGACGGTGCGCCCATCGCCTACACCACGCATCGCTATCTCCGTCCCGGCGGCTACGACGCCATCCTCTCCGCCAGCGACGGCCTCGCCGAGGCGAGCTCGGTCGTACACGTCGACGTCGCCCCACCCACGACGACGGTGACGAAGCTGACCCTCGTCGAGCGCTATCGCGAGTACCTGGCAGCGTCGGGTGGCAGCGGAGACGGGGACGATGCGAGTGCGCAGGGCGGGGGCGGCGGCGATCGCGAGACGGCGGCCGACGGCAGGTTCCGCGTCACCGGCACGATGTCGCTCGCCGCGGGCGACGTGGCGGCGCTGACGGGCGACAGCCACTTCCGTCTCGGGCTCGGCGGCGCGTTGATCGACGTGACGCTCGCCGAGGACCCGCAGTACGCGCCCGGTGCGACGTCGGCGCGGGTCGTGCGTGTCGAGGATGGCGACGTCGACGAGGGCACCGCCGCCCGCACGTATCTGCAGCTCGACCTCGACTGGTCGTCCGGCGCCCTGACCTTCCGTCTCGACGTGCTCACCTCGCAACGGTTCCGCTCCTTCGCCGACGCGGTGCTGGGCGCCGACCTGGTCGGACGACCGTCGGGCAAGCGCACCGGCGTCCTCGAAGGCGCCGTGTCCTTCGGCCCGGCCAGCGCGGTCTTCGGCCGGCCGTATCGCGCCAGGGTCGGCACCGTCGACCGCGAGCGCGGCGAGCGGCGGACCTACCGCTCGCAGGTGAAGATCAAGGCGAAGGGCGCACTCGCGAGCTGAGAACCCGGCTTGGCACGCCTCCGGCCCCGTGACACCTGACGAGGAGGAGGTTCCCATGGAACAGGTCCAGGTCGGATACCAGGCGTTCGCCGCCGACGGCGGCGAGGAGTTCGGCGCCGTCCGCGCGGTCCAGTCGGACGGCGTGGTCGTCTACGTCGAGAACGCCGGCGACTTCTTCATACCGAAGCACGCCATCGACGCCGTGCACTCGCAGAAGGTGATCGTCCGGTGCGACGCGCTCGACGCGAAGCTCCGCAAGGCGATCGGCCACGCGCACGACGCCGAGGTGCCCGGCCTCTAGTCGTTCCGCGCCTGCACCTGGGTCGCGTCGTTCCGTCGCACGCCGGCACCGCCGAAGCTGGCCTGCCAGCACTCGCCGTTCGACGCCTGCAGCTGCACCAGGATCGGCGTGGCGAGCGGGAGCTGGACCGACGGCAGGTTCACGCCCTCACCGCGCACCCGGATGTTCGCCCGCGACATGCCACCGGACTTGAGCAGGATGCGCGTCAGCCCGAGCGGCGTCCCAGCCAGGTTCTCGTAGCGGAAGCCCGACCGGTTCGCGGTCCAGCACGGCTGCGAGGCGCGGCGCTGGCGGAGGCTGCCCTCGCAGAGCCCACCGGGCGCCACCTCGGTCGCGAGCGCGACCCGCGGTGACGCGCCGCCGTAGACGCAGAGGGCGTAGCCGTCGTGGATCGTGGGATCGCCGAAGGCGGCACGCGGGCTCGCGGGCCCGCTCCGCCATCGCCACGTGAGCAGGTCGCGCCGCTCGTCGGCGCCATGCCGGATGACGAGGTCGGACTGGTTCGGCTCCGCCATGCGGCAGGCCGCGCGCGGATCCACCGTGCATCCGGCCGTGATGTCGCACACGTCGCCGACGCCGTCGTGGTCGGCGTCCTGCTGCGCCGGGTTCGCGGCGTCGGGACAATTGTCCTGATCGTCGGGAACGCCGTCCTCGTCGCGATCGCTGGTGGACGTCGCCACGGTGACCACCTGGGGGACGCACTCGGAGGCTTCGGGGCACGGCGCCCCCTCGGTGCACGTCGCCGGCGCCTGCAACGTGCAGCGCGCCGTGACGTCGTTGCAGAAGCTCCCCTCGGGGCAGTCGGGCGCCAGCGGATCGCAGGTGGCGGCGGGCGTGAGGGCGCAGCGGCCGCCCGGAGCCGTGAACACGCGGCCCTCGTCGATCTCGGCGAGCGGATCGGTGGCCGTGCCCCCCGGGTCGACGGTGCCGACGTTGGTCGTCACCCCGGTGCAGGCGTCGAACGACTGGATCACCAGCCCGCCGATCACGCCGTTGCCGTCGAGATCCTCGTTCTGCTCCGCCTCGAACGCGAGGAAGACCACCTTGCCGGCCGTCACCCGATAGGGAAGCCGGGGATCGCAGGCCTCGAGCCGGCACGGCGTGGCCGCCTGGCCGGTCGTCTGCAGCGTATCGGTGACGGCGTCGTAGACCTGGAGTACGGCGTCGTCGGTGTCGCCGTCGCCGTTCCGCGATCCCTCGCCCTGCGCCGCCTCGCCGGTGCGGAAGGCCACGAGCTGCCGTTCGCCACAGGCCGCGGTGCCGCGCTCGCCCAGCACCAGCTCTTCGGCCGCCTGACCGAGCGCCACCAGCCGCGGCGCGCCCGCATCCCAGACCTGCACGACGCGATCGTCCTTGTCGCCGTCGGCGTTGAGCACGGCGTCCTGCGCCGCCTCGGGCGTGATGAACGCCGCGACAGGACCGGCGACGGCCAGCGTGTCCGCTGCCTGGTGCACGTTGGTCCAGGGACCTCCGCCGACCGCATGGGTCTGGACGACCGTATCGAACGGATCGCCGTCGTCGTTGTAGTCGGTGCCGTCGTTGCCGGACTCCGAGACGAGGGCCGCCAGCAGCTCGCCGGACAGACCGACGGCCACGGCGGCGCGTCCGAGGTCGAGCGGGGTCGCACCCGCGAGCGAGAGCTGCACCACCTCGTCGTCGAGATCACCGTCGGTGTTGAGCGACCCAGCGGGACACCGCGCCGTGCCCTCCACCGATTCCGGCCGCAGGAAGGCGGCGTTGCCGGCCGCCACCGCGACGTCGCCGGCGGGGCAGAGCGTCGTCATCGTCTTGGTCGCCGCGTCGAACATCTCGAGCACGGTGTCGTCGAGCGCGCCGTCCGGGAAGAGGAGCGCATCGATGCCGAGCGGATCGCTGCCGTCCGGGCCGCGCACGAACACGTCGGTGCGCCCGTTGGTGTCATTGCCCGGGCCGACGAGGTTCGTGGCGTCGCTCTGGAAGACCACGTACTGCCCGTCGGCGGAGAGGCGCGGCCTGGCGAACGTGCCGCCGCCGGACGACTCCGAGCCGTCGGACGCCACCGACACGCGATCGGTGATGCCGGTGACGCGGTCGTGGACGAAGGTGTCCATGGTGTTGTTGGTGTCGACCCCGGGGCCGAGCGCATCCGTCGCGGTGCTCTGGAAGGCGACGTAGCGGCCGTCGGCCGACAGCGCGCCCTCGAAGTTGCCGAAGCCACCGATCTGCCGTCCGCCCGTCGCGACGCTCACGCGTTCGGTGATGCCCTGCAGGATATCCCGCACGAACACGTCGCTGACACCGTTGGTGTCACCGCCCGGGCCGAGCACGTTGCCGTCGCTCGAGGTGAACGCGACGTAGCGCCCGTCGGCGGAGAGACCGGCGCTGGTGTTGGTCGAGCCGAGCGCGGGCTGCGAGCCGAAGACGTCGCGCCCGACGATCTGGGTCGTGCCGGTCAGACGATCGCGCACGACGACGTCGGCGACCGCGCCGTTGGCGTCCGATTCCACCGGCACGAGGTCGTCCTCGGGCGTGGTCCAGGCGACGAAGCGGCCGTCGGCCGACAGCACCAGGCTGGCGTCGGTGGCGCCACCACCGTACGCCTCCCCGCCATCGGACCGCACGCTCACGCGCTCCAGCGTCGGCGTGCAGATGTCGATGGGCACGCCGCCCGACACGCAGCGATCGACGACGAAGACGTCGGCGGCCTCGTTGTTGTCGTTCTCGGGACCGAGGAGCGTGCTGGCCTGGCTCGAGAACGCGACGAAGCGTCCGTCGGGCGTGATCGCCATCGGGCCGCTGGAGCCGAAATCACCCTGGGTGCCGTCGAGCGCTTCGCTGATCCGGACCGTGGTGGAGAAGTCGAGCTCGCGGACGAAGACGTCGGTGACGCCGTTCGTGTCGTTCGCGCCGAGCAGGTTCGTCTGGCGCGTCGCCCAGACGAGCGCCGTGCCGTTGCCGGCGAGCCTCGAGCCCATGTCCTCCGAGCCGTCGAGGAAGAACCCCGTCTGCTCCGAGCCGTCGGCGGCGAGGCTCACGCGCCGGGTGGTGCCGGCGACGCGGTCGCGGACGAAGACGTCGGAGCGGTTGTTCGTGTCGGCGAGCGGGTTGATCAGGTTGGTGGCGTCGCTCTCGAACGCCACCAGCCGCCCGTCGTTCGAGATGCTCGGCGTGCGCGACGTGTCGTTCGACTGCACCTCGTCGTCGCCGATGCTGACGCGCTCGGTGGTCTGTCGCGCCATGGCGGCTTCCGACGAGCGCACGAACACCTTGCCGTTGGAGATGGCCAGGCTGGCGCCGTTCACGCGTGGGGCCGCGTCGACGGCGCGCGGGGGATCGAGGTCCACCGTGCGCTCGCCCTGTCCGAGCTGGAAGACGCGCAGGATGGCGTCGCCACGGTCGGTGTCGCCGTTCTCGTCGCAGTAGTTCGACGTCGATTCCGACTCGAGGAAGGCGACGAGGTCGTCGTCGACCGCGACCGCCGGATAGCTGAAGGGCGGCTCGCTGATGCGCACGACGGCCCGGCCCTCCGGCATGCCCATGATGCCGCAGCCGGGTGCCGCGCCGAGATCCTCGCCGAGACCGGTGGCGCGGTCGCGCAGGGTGACGACCGTGTCGGTGGCGTCGACGTCGCCGTTGCGGTCGACGGTGTCGATGGTTTCGCGAACGGTGAACGCGCGCGCGGCACCGCTCGCGGCGAGTCCCTCGAGCGGCACCGGATTCTGCGCCTCGAACGCGTAGCTGACGCACTGGTTGCCCACCCCCGGACAGTCGGCGACGCTGGCGCACGCGGCGTTCGGCGGCAGCTGGCAGAACTGCGGCAGCAGCCGCGGCAGCACGAGGGGTCGGCCACTCGCCACCAGCGGCGCGACGTCGAAGAGCACCCCGCAGCGACCGCTCGGACACTGGGCATCCGTCGTGCAGGCCACTGCCGGCGCGTCGACGCAGCTCGTGCCGCACGTCCCGAGCGGGCAGTCGGCGGCGAACGCGCAGCGCGCGCCGTCGTTCGCCCCGCCGGCGCAGGTGCCGTGACGGCGCGCCATCTGGAGGATGGTGTACGGCGCGTCCACCGAGCCGAAGAGCGTGACGACGTTCGTGGCGACCGGGCTCGGGTCGGCCTGCGGCTCCAGGATCGGCGGCAGCCGTCCGCCCTCGGGCGTGAAGGAGCCCAGGAAGACCTGATCGGGGATCGTGATCGGGACCGGGGACGCGAACCGCGCACGCAGCAGCCGCGGCACGGGGACGCCGGCGTCGCGCACCAGCACGCCCTGCCACAGATACGGCGTCAGCAGATTGCCGGCGGCGTCGACGGCGCTCCGGATGGACGTCGCCGAGCCGTCGCACGGCGGGGACTCGCCGAAGCACGCGGCCGCGTAGACGTTGGGGTTGGGCAGCGCGGTGAAGGTCGGGAAGACCTCGTTCGGGGCGGTCGTTCCGCACGCACCGTCCTCGACGAACAGCTCGTCGACGCAGGCGAGCGGCCCGGAGGTGTTCGCACAGGTGGACGTCGCGATGCCGCACGGCAGCGGGTCGCCGACCTTCGTGACGGCGATGGCCGTCGGGCCTGCGAGGGTGAGGCCGTCGCCCGCGGGGGGAAGCTCGGCGTCGGTGTTGGGGAACAGGAACACGAGGCGGCGGTCGCCCAGGTCGGGGTCGACGACGAGGCGGAGCGGCAGCGGCTTGCAGACGGTGGGCGTGGCACCACAGGCCCCGGCCGGCACCTGGGCACAGTTCTGCGCCAGGACGACCAGGCGCGGGATGCCCCCCTTCGGCTTGAACGCCACCGTCACGACGTGGTCGGAGGCGACGGGCAGGAAGCTCGACCGGGCCGCCTCGCAGGGCCGTAGCCGGAGCTCGACCGCCTCGCCCGGGGCCGCGAACGGCCGGTTCGTGGCGCCGAGGACGCCGCCGAAGGTCCTGGCGCTTCCTGGTATGAGGTTGCAGGCCGCGTGGGCCTGCCCGGCGACGGCGAGCATGAGCACTGCCGTGGCGACGACGGTTCGTCGAATGGAGTGAGGCATCTTGCGATCTGTCTCGATGTCGCGCTGTGCGGACGCGCGAGTATGCACCGAGGGGATCGTTCAGGGAAAGCGGTTTTCGCGGGCACATGCACCCGCGGGCGCCATCGGGGTCGGACGGGCGGCCCGTCCGACCCCGATGCGTCACCCAGGGGTCACTGCACCTTGGGCAGCGTCAGCACCCAGCCGCTCGGCGTCTTCCGCCACTCGCTCTTGTAGTAGGCGACCTCGCCACCGCTCAGGACCTGCAGGCCCATCACGGGAATCGTGGCGCGGCTCATGTCGGCGAACGCCTGGATGGCGATGGTGATGAAGGCCCCCTTGTTCTTGATCCGCACCGAGTAGAGGCCGTCTCGCGTTCCAGGTCCCCTGCTCGCCGACGGGTCCTTGAACTTGGCCCCCTTGCTCAGCCGCAGGAGATCCCCGTCCTCGAGGATGGCGCGGTAGATCACGCCGTTGCTGTTGGTGAGCAGGACGCCGAACTTCCCGGAGAGGAACCCATTCGGATTCTGCAGCGTCATGCGTCCGTGCACCTTGAACTTGTCGTGCCCGGGTCGGGTCGGCCGGAACACGATGGACCCGGGGTCCTTGCCGAAGACCTGGCAGTCGCAGTCCGGGTCGTCGCAGTCGATCAGCCCGTCCCCGTCGTCGTCGGAGAGGTTCGTGCAGATCTCCTGCTGCTGGCACGTCGACGAACAGCCGTCGCCGTTCACGAGGTTGCCGTCGTCGCAGAACTCGCCGAGGAGGACGTCGATGATGCCGTTTCCACAGACGGGGAGGCTGCAGTCGGCCTCGCAGGAGTCCCCGTCGATCAGGTTGGCGTCGTCGCACTGCTCGGGCGGCGTGATGATGCCGTTGGGACACCCCGACGTCGTGCAATTGGTGTCACAGCCGTCGCCGTTGACGGCGTTGCCGTCGTCGCACTGCTCCGGCGCCGTCGTGATGCCGTTGCCACATCCCGACGGGGTGCAGTTGGCGTCGCAGCCGTCGCCGCTGACGGCATTGCCGTCGTCGCACTGCTCCGGCGCCGTCTGCACGCCGTTGCCGCAGGCGGTCGTGGTGCAGTTGCCGTCGCAGCCGTCCCCGTCGACGGCATTGCCGTCGTCGCACTGCTCCGGCGCCGTCGTGATGCCGTTGCCGCACCCGGGGAAGGTGCAGTTCGTGTCACAGCCGTCCCCGTCGACGGCGTTGCCGTCGTCGCACTGCTCCGGCGCGGTGGTGATGCCGTTGC
>CAYOIZ010000052.1:39373-48640 GCA_964404165.1 uncultured Binatia bacterium (SeqCode)
CGACGGCGTTGCCGTCGTCGCACTGCTCCGGCGCGGTGGTGATGCCGTTGCCGCACGCGGTGGTGGTGCAGTTGGAATCACAGCCGTCGCCGTTGACGACGTTGCCGTCGTCGCACTGCTCCGGCGGCGCGGTGATGCCGTTGCCACAGGCCGACGTCGTGCAGTTGGAATCACAGCCGTCGCCGTCGACGGCGTTGCCGTCGTCGCACTGCTCCGGCGCGGTGGTGATGCCGTTGCCGCAGGCGGTCGTGGTGCAATTCGAGTCGCAGCCGTCGCCCTGCACGGTGTTGCCGTCGTCGCACTGCTCGGGCGGCGTGGTGACACCGTTGCCACAGCCCGTCACGCGGCAGTTGCCGTCGCAGCCGTCACCGCTGACGAGGTTGCCGTCGTCGCATTCCTCGGGCGGCACGATCTCGCCGTTCCCGCAGCGTGGCAACGTGCAGTTCGCGTCGCAGCCGTCGCCGTTGATGGCGTTGGCGTCGTCGCACTCCTCCGGGGCCGTCACGACGCCGTTGCCGCAGCCGGACGTCGTGCAGTTGGTGTCGCACCCGTCGCCATCCACGGCGTTGCCGTCGTCGCACTGCTCGGCCGCCTGGTTCACGATGCCGTCACCGCAGCGCGGCTCGACCCAGTTCTTGACCGCGTTGCCCTCGACCTTGCCGACCCGCTCGTCGCCCGCGAGGACGATGCCCTGGATTCCCGGCGCCTTGAACGCGAGGCCGACCGGCACCGTGAAGGAGACGGTGCCTTTGATGTTGTCCGAGCCCGCGTTCAGGAACGAGTTCGAGTAGAAGAACGCGAACTGCCCGTTGGCGTCCGTGGTGCCGTTGATGGTCTGCGGCCCGGAGATGCCGGTGACCTTGATGGTGATGGCGGCATTCGGCACCGGATTCCCCTGGGTGTCGAGCACCGTGGCCACGGCGGAGTGCACCGACTCGGTCGGGAGCACGTTGATTGCGACCGACGGATCGATCGTCACCGTGTGCGGGGCCGTCGGCGGATCGCAGGCGGCGCCGTTCGCGAGGGCGTCCGCGATGATCGCATCGGCCCGGGCCTTGATGTCGGCCGGACCGGAGATGTTGTAGCAGTCGGTGAAGTGCCAGAGGGCCGCCTGGACGGCGGCTGCTTCCTTCGCGACCGGCGACAGGACGGCCGCCGCGTTCGGGTAGTAGTGGTTCAGCACCCACACCGCCTCGCAGGGCAGATCCGGCACGTCCTGCTGCGGCTCGCACTGTCCGGGGCTGATGGGATTCAGCAGATCCACACAGTAGGCCAGCGTGGACGGCCCGCCGTCGATCGCGATGTTGAAGGTGCCGGCGTACCCGACGTTGTGCGTCCCGGCCGGCGTGGGGCAACCCGGACCGACGGCCACCGACCCGTTCACGCTGGTGCCCGACGAGGGCGGGTTGGTGTTGACGAAGCACGCGTTCGCGCCCCACCCGATACGCGGCGTGGCTGGACCGAGCAGCATGCCGGCCACGGCCCCCGCGGCGAGCGCCCGCAGGCTGCCCGATCCGGCGAAGCGACGTCCGTGACGAATTCCGACCATGTGAACCTCCGCTGACGAGATGCGGTGACGGGGTCGTCACTCATGTTTGACTGACGTCGGACCTATTACCCAACCTATGCGTCGAGCGTCAAGCACTAACTTTCTGGATCAATTTTGACTCTAGCTCCCTAGAGCCCATCGGGCACGCCGCGGCGGCCCGGGACGGCAGAATCCTCCGCCAGTGACGCGGCCTGGCCGGCGTCGGGGCCGACCGATCGGCACGGGGCTGCGGCATCCGCGGCCCCCGGAGCGACCGGGTGCGGGTGACACCCGGTCGCTCCAACGGCAAAAACCATTGGCCACGACGCGGGCATTGGTGCTCTTATGCCGCCACCCCAGAGCCAACACGTATGCGGTCGGACGGCAGCCGGTTCCCCGGGTGCCTCAACATCGGAGAGTCCATGCGAACAGATCGTCTCATCACCCGCGTTCTCGCGACCGTCGCGGCGCTCGTCGCGGCGACGGGCGCCGGCGCGCAGGCCTCGGGGCCCGCAGCGCCCCGCACCGGCGGCGAGTACGTCGTCGCGTTCCAGGGGTCCGCCGCTGACGCCAGCGGCGCCATCCACGACGCCGGGGGCACCGTCCTCGACGTCAACCCGGCCCTCGGCGTGGCCCTCGTGTCGTCGTCCGACGACGGATTCCTCCGCAAGGTGCGGGCCCACGGCGTCGTGACCGGTGCGGCGCACAACCACGCGGTCGGCACCGTGCGGCCGGACATGCCCCACCGCTTTGCGGAAGAGCGGCCGGAGACGGTCGGTCCGCCGATCCCGCCCGAGCAGGCCGTGGCGGCGCGATCGTTCGCGCGTGCGGCAGGCCCTCGGCCGGAGGAGCCTCTGAACGCGCTGCAGTGGGACATGCAGATGATCGGCGCGAACGCCAACGGCGCACACCGCACGACCACGGGCCGCACCGTGCTGGTGGGCGTCATCGACACCGGCGTCGACGCGAGCCATCCCGACATCGCCCCGAACTTCGACACCCGGAGGTCGCGCAACTTCACGACCGACATCCCGGCGATCGACGGGCCCTGCGAGTATGCCGGCTGCGTCGACCCGCCGAACGTCGACGACGGTGGCCACGGCACGCACGTCGCCGGCACCATCGCCGCCAAGAAGAACAAGCTCGGCATCGCCGGCGTCGCGCCGCGGGCGCGGATCGTCAACGTCCGGGCGGGTCAGGACTCGGGCTACTTCTTCCTCTACGAGACGGTCGCCGCGCTGACCTATGCCGCCGACGCCGGTCTCGACGTGGTGAACATGAGCTTCTACACCGACCCGTGGCTGTTCAACTGCGATTCGGCCGACGACTACCTCGCCGGCGCGGTCACGCCCGACCAGCTCGCCGAGCAGGCGCTGACGAAGCAACTGATCACGGCGGCGTTGGAGTACGCGCACGCGCACGGCGTCACGCTCGTCGCCGCGGCCGGCAACGATCACGTCGATCTCGCGCTGCCGACACGCACCGATTTCACCAGCCCCGACTATCCGCCCGGCACGGCCGCGCTGCGCACGGTCACGAACGAGTGCCTCAGCCTCCCGTCCGAGGGCCCGCACGTGATCCAGGTGAGCGCGGTCGGCCCGTCGAAGACCAAGGCCGACTACTCGAACTACGGCTACCAGAGCATCGACGTCTCGGCGCCGGGCGGCTGGTTCCGAGATTTCATCGGTACGCCTGAGTACTTCACGAGCGCGAACATGATCCTGTCGACCTATCCCCTGCACGTCGCCATCGAGGAAGGGCTGGCCGACGCCGACGGCAATCCCACGAGCGACGCGTCGGTGAAGGCGTGCAATCGGTCGGGGCGACGGTGCGGGTTCTACACCTACCTGCAGGGCACCTCGATGGCGGCGCCGCACGTCGCGGGCCTGGTCGCGCTGATCATCGAGAAGCACGGGCAGTACGTGAAGGACGGCAAGAGCCTCGACCCCGACACCGTCCGGCAGATCCTCCTGTCGACGGCGACCGACCAGGCCTGCCCCGCGGGCGGCTTCGAGGACTACACCGACGAAGGCCGTCCGCCGGAGTTCAACGCCGTCTGCGACGGCACCACGGCCGACAACGGCCTCTACGGCGAGGGGATCGTGAACGCCCTCGCCGCCGTGCAGTAGGCGACGCGGTCGGCACGCGCCGGCGTTCGACGGCTATCCGCCGTTGCGACGCCGGCGCGCCTGATCGACCAGGGCCTCGAACAACCGCAGCGGGCGCGGATTGCTGAGCGCCTCGAGCTCCGGGTGCCACTGCACGCCCACCACGAAGGGGTGGGCGTCCGATTCGATCGCTTCGATGACGCCGTCGGGGCTCCACGCGACGGCGCGCAGGTCGCGCCCGAGACGGCCGACGGCCTGGTGGTGGATCGACTGCACCGTCAGCTCCTCGGAGCCGAGGATGCGACCGAGCTGACTCTCGGCGTCGATGCGGACGTCGTGCGTGCACGGCTTCAGCGCCGGCGCGCGGTGCACGACGGTCTCGCCGAAGTGGTCCGGGATGTGGGCGATCAGGTCGCCGCCGAGGGCGACGTTCAGCAGCTGCATGCCGCGACAGACGCAGAGCACCGGCAGCTGGGGACGGGTCAGCGCCAGGCGGGCCAGCGTCAGCTCGAAGCGATCACGCTCGGCCGAGATGCCGTAGTTCGCCTCGTGATGGCCGCCGCCATAGTGCGCCGGATCGACGTCCCCACCCCCGGGCAGGATCAGGCCGTCGACCGCGTCGAGGCCTTCCGGGACCTCGCCGTCCACCGGCGGCAGCACGAGCGGTACGCCGCCCACGGCGCGCACGACGTCGACGTATTCGCATGGGATCGAGAAGGTCTGCCGCTCCCCGGCCCGTCCATAGCTCGAAATGCCGATGAGCGGCCGCACGGGTCCCAGGGTAACGGCGCGTGGGGCGGGGTTCCAGCAGCCAAATGCGCTCGGCTGCCGTTTTTCCCGCCCCCGCCGGTCAGATGGCGTCGGGGCCGCGTTCGCCGGTGCGGATACGCATGGCTTCGTCGACCGGCAGCACGAAGATCTTGCCGTCGCCGATCTGGCCGGAGCGGGCCGCGGTGGCGATCGTATCGGCCACCAGCGCCGCCTTCGCATCGTCGACCAGGATCTCGAGCTTCACCTTCGGCAGGAACTCCACGACGTACTCGGCGCCGCGGTAGAGCTCCGTATGGCCCTTCTGACGACCGAAGCCCTTCACCTCGGTGACGGTCATACCTTCGACGCCCGCCTTGGCGAGCGCCTCCTTCACCTCGTCGAGCTTGAACGGCTTGATGATGGCTTCGATCTTCTTCATGGCTTGATCCCTCTGCGCACCAGGCGGCGCTTGCGGTGACGGCGATTGGCTGCCGCGGCCTCTCTACCCCGAACGTCCCTGGGCAGCCAGGTGAGCAGTCTGGCCCACCAGGACCGCCGCACCCTCTGCGTCGGAAACTCGAGCACGTTTGAGACAGACGAACCGGTCACGGATTTCTCCTCGGAGCGAGTAAGGCAATCGACGTGCCACGGAGCCGCGCGCGTCCTGCCTGCGTATTCCGCGCAGATTCCGAGTCCGCCTGCCCACCCCACCAGCACACCGCTCAAAAAGACGGCACTCGGATCCGGACACGTCGGCGTGCTAAGCCCGCCCACATGTCGTCGTTCCCGCGGCAGATCACCGGCATCCCCCTGCACTCGCCGATCCACGAGCTCCGCCCCGACGTCGTCTACGACGAGGTCGACGGCGAGCCGCTGCGCTTCGATCACTACCGGCCGCTGGCCGGGCCGGCACCGGCACCCGCCGTGGTGTTCGTCCACGGCGGCGGCTGGACGCACGGCGATCCGAGCCAGGCGGCCGGCAACGCGCTCCACTTCGCGCGACGGGGCATCGCGACCATCGCCATCTCGTATCGCCTGGCCCCGCAGCACCGCTTTCCCGCGCCGCTCGACGACGTCCGACGCGGGCTGCGCTGGGTGCGCGCCAACGCGGACGCCCTCGGCGTCGATCCCGACCGGCTGGCGCTCCTCGGCCTGTCGGCGGGCGCACACCTGGCGATGCTGACCCACCTGACCCAGGGCCTGCCCGAGCTGCCCCCGGCCCTGCCCCCGTCGTTGGCGGAGGTCCCGGAGTCGGTCCGCGCCGTCATCGCGCACTACGGTCCGTACGACCTCGGCCGGCGCCCTTCGCCGATGGTCGACGCCCTCATCGGCCCGCGGGTCGCGGATGCCGCGTGGGTCCAGCTGGCCTCCCCGCTCCAGCACGCGGCGCGGGCGAGCGCGCCCATCCTGCTCATCCACGGCACCGGCGACGAGCTGGTGTCGTGGCGCGAGTCGAACCGGCTGCACGACGCCCTCATCGCCGCCGGCAAGTCGAGCGAGCTGGTGCTGCTCGACGGCGCGCCGCATGCGTTCCAGGTCGACTGGCGCGGCGAGGCCAACCGTCGCGCCAACGCCGCCATGGACGTCTTTCTCGACCGTCACCTGCTGGGAGAGTGATCGATGGAGCCCGGACGCTACCGCCACAGCGAGGCCCTCTTCGAGCGCGCGCTGCGCGTCGTGCCGCACGGCATCTACGGGCACCAGTCGCCGCGCAACCTGGTGCCGGGCGCCTATCCGCACTTCTTCGCGCGCGGCGCCGGCGCCCGCATCTGGGACGTCGACGGCAACGAGTACCTCGACCTGATGTGCTCGTACGGGCCGATCGTGCTCGGGCACAATCACCCCAAGGTGGACGCGGCCGCGCGCCGCCAGGCCGAGGACGGCAGCTGCTTCAACGGGCCGAGCGCGCGCTGGGTCGAGCTCGCCGAGCGTCTCGTCGCGCTGACGCCGTGGGCCCACTGGGCAGTGTTCGCGAAGAACGGCTCCGACGTCGTCACCTGGGCGACGCAGGTCGCGCGCGAGGCCACCGGCCGCAAGCGCATCCTCGCCGCGGAGGGCGCCTACCACGGCACGCACGCCTGGTGCAGCCCGCGCCCTGGCGGCCTCACGCCCGAGGATCGGATCAACGTGGTGCGCTTCCGCTACAACGACCTCGCCAGCGTCGACGCCGCGCTCGCGGCCAACCACGACGACGTCGCCGCGATCGTCGTCAGCCCGTTCCGTCACGACGCCATGCACGACCAGGAGATGCCGGCGCCCGGCTTCCTGCCCGGGCTGCGCGAGCGCTGCGACCGCATCGGCGCCGCGCTCATCCTCGACGACGTGCGCGCCGGCTTCCGCCTCGACATGCGCGGCTCGGGCGCGTCGGTCGGGGTCACGCCCGACCTGACCTGCTACTGCAAGGCGCTCGGCAACGGCTATCCGATCGCCGCCGCGCTCGGCACCGACACGCTCCGGCGCGCCGCCGAGAAGGTGTACTTCACCGGCTCCTACTGGTTCAGCGCCGTGGAGATGGCGGCCGCGCTCGCCTGCCTGGACGAGCTCGAGGCCAGCGACGCCATCGGGCAGATGTCGAAGCAGGGGTCGCTGCTGCGCGAGGGCATGGAGCGCCAGGCCGCCACCCACGGGCTTGCGGTCCGCTATACCGGCCCGCCGGCCATCCCCTTCATGACCTTCACCGCCGACCAGGGCTCGTTCGAGCGCAGCCGAACCTTCGCCGGCGCCTGCGCGATGCGCGGCGTCTACCTGCATCCGTACCACAACTGGTTCCTGTCGGCGGCGCTCGACGAGGCCGACATCGCGCGCGTGCTGGAGGTGACGGACGAGGCGTTCCGCCTGGTTTCGCGCGCCTGAGTGGCGCTCCCCCAAACCCGGTGGTAGGAGGCGCGGTCGAAGATGTACGAGCGCTTCTTCGGACTCGTCGACGCCCCGTTCCGGCTGACGCCGGACCCGCGCTATCTGTATCTCAGCGCGAAGCACGCCGACGCCCTCGCCCACCTGCGCCTCGGGCTCTCCGAGTCGAGCGGGTTCGTCTGCATCACGGGCGACGTCGGCACCGGCAAGACCACCGTCCTGCGCCACTTCCTCACCGAGCTGGCTCCCGAGGTCAGCAGCGCCTACGTCATCAACCCCACGCTCACCGCGCTCGAACTGCTGCAGACGATCAACGCCGAGCTCGGCCTGCCGTCGTCCAGCACGAGCCGCAAGGCGCTGGTCGACGACCTGAACCGCCACCTCCTCGCCGAGCGGCAGGTGGGACGATGCGCGGTCGTGGTGGTGGACGAGGCGCAGGCGCTCGCCATCGACGTGCTCGAGCAGCTGCGCCTGCTCTCGAACCTCGAGACCACCACCGAGAAGCTCCTGCGCGTCATCCTGGTGGGGCAGCCGCAGCTGCGCACCCTGCTGGCGCACCCGGAGCTGGCGCAGCTGAACCAGCGCATCACGCTGCGCTGGCACATCGGCCCGCTCGATCGCGAGGAGACGACGGCGTACATCCGCCATCGCATCACCGTCGCCAGCCGCGGGCAGATCACGAACCTGTTCTCGCCGGCGGCGCTGCGCTACCTGCACCGTCGCTCGGGCGGCGTGCCGCGCCTCGTCAACATGCTGGCCCATCGCGCCATGCTGGCCGCGTTCGCCGCCGAGGAGCGCACCGTCCGGCTGCGCGCCGCGCGCCGCGCCTATCGCGAGGTGACGACGTTGCCGCTGCCCGGGCGCGCCACGGGAAGCCGTCGCACCGCGTGGATCGCGGGGGGGGCCGTGGCCGCGACCGCCCTGGTCGCGGTGGGTGCCGCAACGCTCGCGCCGCGGCTGCAGCAGACGTCGGTGGCATCGGCGCCGGCCGATCCCGAGCCCGCGCTCCTGGCGAGCGCCCCCGCGCCAGACGATCTCGTCACCCCCGTCCCCGACGAAGCGCCGGTCGCAGACGCGCCGCCGGAACCCGTCGCCGCGCTGGAGACGCCCCCGCCGCCTCCGCCCGATCCGACGCCCGCGTTCGAGGCGCAGCTCGCCGCACTGGCCCCCGATGCCAGCGCCCGCAGCGCCGTCGCCGCCATCCTCGACGCCTGGCAGCTGCAGGGGCTCGCCGGCGACGAGGCCGCGACGCCCGAGGGCTTCGACGCCATCGCCGAGCGCCGCGGTCTCGAGCATCTCGCCCTCGCCGGCAACGCCGCCATGCTGCGGCTGGTCGACGTCCCCGCCGTCCTCGAGCTGCAGCTGCCGGGCGTCACCGGACCGCGGTACGCGGCACTCGTCGGCCTGCGCGACGGCGCGCCCGTGCTCGTCGCCGCCGACGGCGTCCCGACCGTCGTGAGCCCGGCGATCTTCGAGCGCGCCTGGTACGGTCAGGCGCACATCTTCTGGCGCGACTTCGAAAACCTCGGCCCGACGACGATCGACGGCGCGTCGCGCGGCGCGCGCGTGCAGCGACTGCAGGCGCTGCTCCAGCGGGCCGGCACGTACAGCGGTCCCGAGACCGGCGTCTTCGACCCCGCCACCGAGGCCGCGGTCATGGCGTTCCAGCGCTCGCGCTTCGTCATCGCCGACGGCCTCGTCGGCCGCCTGACGCGGGTCGTGCTGTACGCCGCCGCCGGTGGCTACGCGCGCCCGACGCTCACCGCGCCACCACCCGAGGGCGGCACCTCGTGAGCTCGATCCTCGACGCCCTCGCCAAGCTCGAGGCGAGCCGGCAACCGACGGGGCTCCTCGAGCCGGGACGTCCGCCCGCGCCGCCGGCGCGCCGTCCGCTGGCGACGATGCTGGTGGTGGGCGCCTTCGTCGCGGGTGCCGGCGTCGCCGCAGTGGTGCTGTGGCGACGCCCGGTCGAAGCGCCGGCGGTGACGCCCGCGATCCTGCCCGCGCCGCCGCGGCCCACGCCGACGG
>CAYOIZ010000053.1:0-48263 GCA_964404165.1 uncultured Binatia bacterium (SeqCode)
TCACGATGCGCACGTTCCACATCGGTGGTACGGCCAGCCGGCGCGCCGAGCAGACGACGCTCGAGCCGCGCAACGAGGGCGTGCTCAAGTTCATCAACCTCCTCACCGTCGAGGGGAAGGACGGCGATCTCGTCGTCATGAACCGCAATGGCGAGGTGGCGATCGTCGACTACCCGGAAGCGGGGCGCGAGCGTGAGCGCGAACGCTACTCCGTCGTCTACGGGGCGAAGTTCAAGAAGAAGGACGGCGACAAGGTGAAGGCCGGCGAGATGATCGCCGAGTGGGATCCGTACACGATTCCGATCCTCACCGAGGCCGGCGGCATCATCAAGTTCGGCGACATCCTCGAAGGCGTCACCATGGAGGAGAAGGTCGACGAGCGGACCGGCCTGTCGACCAAGGTCGTCGTCGACACGAAGGACATCGACAAGCGCCCGCGCATCACCATCAAGGACGCGGCCGGGACCACGCAGCGCATCAGCACCGGCGAGGCGCGCTACCTGATTCCCGTCGGCGCCCACTTGAACGTCGTCGAGGGCCAGGAGGTCTCCGGCGGCGACATCATCGCGAAGATCCCGCGCGAGACCACGAAGACCAAGGACATCACCGGAGGTCTGCCGCGCGTCGCCGAGCTGTTCGAGGCGCGCAAGCCGAAGGAGTTCGCGGTCGTCAGCGAGATCGACGGCACGGTGTCGTTCGGCAAGGACACCAAGGGCAAGCGCAAGGTCATCGTCACGCCCGAGGTCGGCGAGTCGCGCGAGTACCTGATCCCCAAGGGTAAGCACATCAGCGTCCACGAGGGTGACTTCGTGAAGGCCGGTGAGCCGCTCATGGACGGCAGCTCGAACCCGCACGACATCCTCACCATCCTCGGTGAGAAGGCGTTGGCGAAGTACCTCGTCGACGAGGTCCAGGAGATCTACCGACTCCAGGGTGTGCGCATCAACGACAAGCACATCGAAGTCATCGTCCGCCAGATGCTGCGCCGCGTCCGCATCAAGGACGTCGGGGACACCGAGTTCCTGATCGGCGATCAGGTCGAGAAGTGGCGCTTCGAGGAAGAGAACCAGCGCGTGCTGTCGAAGGGGGCTCAGGCGGCCGTCGCCGAGCCGCTGCTCCTCGGCATCACGAAGGCCAGCCTCTCCACCGAGAGCTTCATCTCGGCCGCCTCCTTCCAGGAGACCACGAAGGTGCTCACCGAAGCCGCCATCAACGGCAAGGTCGACCGCCTGGTGGGCCTCAAGGAGAACGTCATCATGGGTCGCCTCATCCCCGCGGGGACGGGCGTCGGCAAGTACAACCGGATGGAAGCCGTCACCGACGAGCCGAGCGACGAGCTCGAGGGACTCGGGGTTTCCGAAGACGCACCCGAGGCGGTGGCGTGACCGTCACAAGGTTGACAGGAACGCTGCAGGTCCCTAGAAGGGTGAATTTCGTTTCTTGGACATACGTGTAAGCGGGGCGACAAAGCTCGATGCCGACCATCAATCAGCTGATCAAGCACGGACGCGCGAAGCAGAGTGCCAAGGGCAAGGCCCCGGCGCTGCAGAGCTCGCCACAGAAGCGCGGCGTGTGCACCCGCGTGTACACGACGACGCCCAAGAAGCCGAACTCGGCGCTCCGCAAGGTGGCGCGTGTTCGGCTCACCAACGGCATCGAAGTCACGGCGTACATTCCGGGCGTCGGTCACAACCTGCAGGAGCACTCCGTCGTGCTCATCCGCGGGGGCCGTGTGAAGGACCTGCCCGGTGTCCGGTACCACATCATCCGGGGCACGCTCGACTCCATCGGCGTGCAGGATCGCCGACAGGGTCGTTCGAAGTACGGAGCCAAACGGCCCAAGTGAGCGGCCGGCACGGGGTGACACCAGTCGTCGCACCCGTGTCCTGGCCGATGGGACATCCGCATGCCACGTAAAGGTGAAGTCAAGCGTCGCGACATCCTTCCCGATCCCAAGTACCACGATCGGATGGTCACGAAGTTCATGAGCAACATGATGCACGACGGGAAGAAGAGTGCCGCCGAGCGCATGCTCTACGGTGCCCTCGATCTCGTGGCCGAGCGCGCGAAGGAAGATTCGCTCGCGGTCTTCAAGCGTGCCCTCGACCAGGCGAAGCCGGTCGTCGAAGTTCGCTCACGTCGTGTCGGCGGTGCCACCTATCAGGTGCCCGTCGAGGTGCGGCCGCAGCGCCGCGTGTCGCTCGCGATGCGCTGGCTCGTGCAGAACGCGCGCGCCCGGCCCGAGAAGTCCATGGTCCAGAAGCTGGCCGGGGAGATCCTCGACGCCGCCAACGGCCGGGGCGGCACGATCAAGAAGAAGGAAGACACGCATCGGATGGCGGAGGCGAACAAGGCCTTCGCCCACTACCGCTGGTAGAGCGCCGCGTGCTCGAATCATGCCTCGCACCGTACCCCTCGATCGTACTCGGAACATCGGGATCATGGCCCACATCGATGCCGGGAAGACGACGACGACGGAACGGATCCTGTTCTACACCGGCATCAGCTACAAGATCGGTGAGGTCCATGAGGGCACGGCCGTCATGGACTGGATGGTCCAGGAGCAGGAGCGAGGCATCACCATCACGTCCGCTGCGACGACCTGTTTCTGGCGTGACCACCGCATCAACATCATCGACACTCCCGGCCACGTCGACTTCACCATCGAAGTCGAGCGCAGCCTGCGTGTCCTCGACGGTGCGGTGGCAGTGTTCTGTGCCGTCGGTGGTGTCGAGCCGCAGTCCGAGACCGTCTGGCGCCAGGCCGACCGCTACGGCGTGCCGCGCATCGCGTTCGTCAACAAGATGGATCGCGTCGGCGCCGACTACGACCGTGTCGTTCATCAGATCCGCGAGCGGCTCCGGGCCAACCCCGTGATGCTCCATCTCCCCATCGGCAACGAGGAGAACTTCCGCGGTGTCGTCGACCTGGTGAAGATGAAGGCCGTCGTCTGGGACGATGACAGTCTCGGCGCCAACTACACCGAGCAGGACATTCCCTCCGATCTCGCCGACGCGGCCAGCGCCGCGCGCGAGAAGCTCCTCGAGGCCGCGGCCGACGCGGACGAGAAGCTCACCGAGAAGTATCTGAACGGCGAGTCGCTGAGCGAAGACGAGGTCCGCCGCGGTCTGCGCGCGGGTACGCTCGCGATGAAGCTCGTGCCGGTGATCTGCGGCACGGCGTTCAAGAACAAGGGTGTGCAGACGTTGCTCGATACCGTGGTCGAGCTCCTGCCGTCGCCCGTGGACGTGCCGCCGATGAAGGGTGTCAACCCCAACACCGGCGCCGACGAGGAGCGCAAAGCGTCCGACAGCGGACCGTTCACGGCGCTGGCCTTCAAGATCGCGACCGACCCGTACGTCGGGGCGCTCACCTTCCTGCGCGTCTACTCGGGGGTGATGAGCTCTGGCTCCTACGTCTTCAACTCCGTCAAAGGGAAGAAGGAGCGTGTGGGTCGTCTCCTCAAGATGCACGCCAACAAGCGTGAGGAGATCAAGGAAGTCTACGCCGGCGACATCGCCGCGGCCGTCGGCCTGCGCGACACCACCACCGGCGACACGCTCTGCGACGAGAACAAGCCCGTCGTCCTCGAGCGTATGGAGTTCCCCGAGCCCGTCATCTCGATCGCCATCGAGCCCAAGACGAAGGCCGATCAGGAGAAGCTCGGCGGCGCGTTGCAGCGTCTCGCCACCGAGGATCCGTCGTTCCGCGTGTCCACCGACAGCGAGACCGCGCAGACCATCATCGCGGGCATGGGCGAGCTCCACCTCGAGATCATCGTCGATCGCCTGATGCGCGAGTTCAAGATCGACGCGAACGTCGGCAAGCCGCAGGTGGCCTACAAGGAAACCGTGCGCAAGGCGGTGGAGCACGAGACCAAGTTCGTACGCCAGACCGGCGGCCGCGGACAGTACGGCCACGTCGTGCTGAAGGTCGAGCCGCAGGAGCCTGGCAAGGGCTTCGAGTTCGTCGACGCCACCAAGGGTGGCGTCATCCCGCGCGAGTACATCCCGGCCATCGAGAAGGGCGTCAAGGAGGCCACCACCTCCGGTCCGCTCGCTGGCTATCCCGTCGTCGACGTGAAGGTCAGCGTCACCTTCGGATCGTACCACGAGGTCGATTCCTCCGAGATGGCGTTCAAGATCGCCGGCTCGATGGCGTTCAAGGAGAGCATGGCGAAGGCATCGCCGGTCATCCTCGAGCCCATCATGAGCCTCGAGGCGGTGACCCCCGAGGAGTTCATCGGCGACGTCATCAGCGACATCAACCGGCGACGCGGTCGGATCAGCAACCAGGAACCGCGGGGCAACACCCAGGTGATCAGTGCCTCGGTGCCCCTCGCGGAGATGTTCGGCTACGCCACCGACCTGCGTTCGCGCAGCCAGGGGCGGGCCACGTTCACGATGCAGTTCTCGCATTACGAGGCGGTGCCCAAGGGCGTCGGCCCGGAAACCACGCGTGCCGGTGGGACCCGGCAAGCGGAAGCCCAGGCCGGTTAGCTTCACACGGCGACGGAGGAGTAGCTCCCATGGCGAAGGCGAAGTTCGAGCGCAAGAAGCCCCACGTGAACGTGGGTACCATCGGCCACATCGATCACGGCAAGACGACGTTGACGGCGGCCATCACCAAGACGCAGGCGTCGAAGGGCCTCGGCCAGTTCGTCGCCTTCGACCAGATCGACAAGGCGCCGGAAGAGCGTGAGCGCGGTATCACCATCGCCACGGCACACGTCGAGTACGAGTCGGACAAGCGCCACTACGCGCACGTCGACTGCCCGGGTCACGCCGACTACATCAAGAACATGATCACCGGTGCGGCGCAGATGGATGGCGCCATCCTGGTGGTCGCGGCAACGGACGGCCCCATGCCGCAGACCCGTGAGCACATCCTGCTCGCGCGTCAGGTCGGCGTGCCCGCCATCGTCGTGTTCATGAACAAGGTCGACATGGTCGAGGACCCGGAGCTGCTCGATCTCGTCGAGCTCGAGGTCCGTGAGCTGCTGTCGAAGTACGAGTTCCCGGGCGACGACATTCCGATCATCCGCGGCAGCGCGCTGAAGGCGCTCGAGGCGGATCCGGGTGAGCTCGGACAGGGCGCCATCCAGAAGCTCATGGACGCCATCGACAGCTACATCCCCGAGCCGAAGCGTGACGTCGACAAGCCGTTCCTGATGCCCGTCGAGGACGTGTTCTCGATCAGCGGTCGCGGAACGGTCGCCACGGGCCGCGTCGAGCGCGGCCGCGTCAAGGTCGGCGAAGAGGTCGAGGTGGTCGGTATCAAGGCCACCGTCAAGACCACCGTCACTGGCGTCGAGATGTTCCGCAAGCTGCTCGACGAGGGCATGGCCGGCGACAACATCGGCGCGCTGCTCCGTGGTGTGAAGCGCGAGGACATCGAGCGCGGTCAGGTGCTGGCCAAGCCCGGCTCCATCACGCCGCACACGAAGTTCATGGCCGAAGCGTACATCCTCACGAAGGAAGAGGGCGGTCGCCACACGCCGTTCTTCAACGGTTACCGTCCGCAGTTCTACTTCCGGACGACCGACGTCACCGGCGTGTGCACGCTTCCCGAAGGCACCGAGATGGTGATGCCCGGCGACAGCGTCCAGATGTCGGTTGCGCTCATCATGCCCATCGCGATGGACGAGGGGCTGCGGTTCGCCATCCGTGAGGGTGGTCGGACGGTGGGCGCCGGCGTCGTCACCAAGATCATCGAATAGTCCGAGAATGAACGAGAAGATCCGCATCAGGCTGAAAGCCTACGACCACCGGCTCCTCGACCAGTCGGTGCGCGAGATCGTCGACACGGTCCGTCGCACCGGTGGCCGGGTAGCGGGTCCCATCCCGCTGCCCACGCACGTGGAGCGCTTCACGGTGAACCGCTCGCCGCACGTCGACAAGAAGTCGCGCGAGCAGTTCGAGATCCGCACACACAAGCGTCTGCTCGACATCCTCGAGCCGACGCAGCAGACGATCGACGCGCTCGGCAAGCTCGACCTTGCAGCCGGCGTGGACGTCGAGATCAAGCTCCAGTGACATCATGGCAACGGCGTTGACGGGCATCATCGGGCGAAAGCTCGGCATGACGCAGGTCTACACGGCCGAGGGCGTCCTCGTGCCGGTCACCGTGATCCAGGCGGGGCCCTGCACGGTGGTAGCGACGCGGCAGCCGGAGCGCGACGGGTACGCGGCCGCACAGGTGGGCTTCGAGCCCACCAAGGCGGAGAAGCTCTCGAAGCCGCTGCAGGGGCAGTTCAAGAAGGCCGGGACCGGGGCATTCCGCATCCTGCGCGAGTTCTCGCTCGCCGAGGGCGAGATGCCGGCGATCGGCACCGAGATCACGGTGGGCGAGCTGTTCGCCGCCGGCGAGAAGGTGCAGGTCAGCGGCATCAGCAAGGGCCGCGGCACGGCCGGCGTCATCAAGCGGCACGGCTTCGCCGGGTTCCCGGCGTCGCACGGTACGCACGAATACTTCCGGCACGGTGGATCGATCGGTAACCGCTCGTATCCGGGGCGCGTGTTCAAGGGGAAGCGCATGGCGGGCCGTCTCGGCAACGAGAAGGTCACGACGAACCACATCCAGGTGGTGGCGGTGCGTCCCGAGGAGCATCTGCTGCTGGTCCGCGGCGCCGTGCCTGGATCGCGCAACGGCATGGTCTTCGTGCACAAGCAGCAGGGAGCGGTGCGCCAGTGACCGACGCAACGACCGTGACGGTACCGGTGGTGTCGCAGACCAACGCCAAGGTGGCCGACATCGAGATTCCTGCCGGCGTGCTGTCCGGGCCCGTGAAGCCGCATCTTCTCCACGAGATGGTGAAGAGTCAGCTGGCCTCGCGACGGGCGGGAACGCACTCCACCAAGACGCGCGCCTTCGTCAGCGGTGGCGGCAAGAAGCCCTGGAAGCAGAAGGGGACGGGTCGTGCCCGTGCGGGTAGCAGCCGGTCCCCGATCTGGGCTGGCGGCGCCGTCGTCTTCGGACCGCTGCCGCGCGATTACAGCTACAAGCTCCCGAAGTCGGCGCGACGGGCCGCGGTGCGTTCCGCGATCGCGGCGCGCCACGCCGAGGGCAAGCTCCTGGTCGTCGATCAGCTGCAGCTCGCGGAAGCGAAGACCAAGCGCATGGTGGAGCTGCTCGCCGGGCTCGGTCTCGAGGGCAGCGCGCTCCTCGTGATCGGCACGCAGGACGACGCCGTCGAGCGCGCGGCGCGCAACCTGCCCCACGTGAAGGTGATCCAGGCCATCGGCCTCAACGTCTACGACGTGCTCGGGCACGTGCATCTCGTGTTCACGCGCGACGCACTCGAGCAGGTCGTGACCCGACTCGGGGAGGGCGCATGAACGCCACCGACGTGGTGAAGGGCCCGGTCATCACCGAGAAGGGCACGCTGGTGAACGAGCTGGGGAACCAGGTCGTCTTCCGCGTGCACCGTAGCGCGAACAAGGTCGAGATCCGTCAGGCCATCGAAGCGCTCTTCAAGGTGAAGGTCGAGAAGGTCCGGACGTCGCGACAGATGGGCAAGATCCGGCGTGTCGGCAAGCACGCGGGTCGGCGCCCCGACTGGAAGAAGGCATACGTCACCCTCGCCGAGGGCAATCGTATCGACTTCTTCGAGGGAGCCTAGGATGGCGATCGTCCAGTTCCGTCCCACCTCGCCGGGTCGTCGGTTCCGTACCGGCTTCGACTTCGCCGAGATCACGAAGACCACGCCCGAGCGGTCGTTGCTCGAGCCCATCCACAAGAGTGGCGGGCGCAACAATCGCGGCCGGGTCACGTCGTTCCATCGTGGTGGCGGCCACAAGCGCCGGTACCGCGTCGTCGACTTCAAGCGTGACAAGAACGGCGTGAAGGCGCGCGTCGCGGCGATCGAGTACGATCCGAACCGCTCCGCCCGGCTGGCGCTGCTCCACTATCTCGATGGCGAGAAGCGCTACATCATCGCGCCCGTCGGCCTCACCGTCGGCGACATGGTGGAGACCGGGCCCCAGGCCGACATCAAACCCGGGAACGCGCTGCCGCTCATCAACATTCCGCTCGGCACGATGATCCACGCGGTCGAGCTCCGCGAAGGCCGCGGCGCTCAGCTCGGGCGCAGCGCCGGCGCGGCGATCCAGCTGATGGCGAAGGAGGGCGACTACGCGCTCCTGAAGCTGCCGTCGAGCGAGCTGCGGCGCGTGCGCATCGGCTGCCGCGCCACCATCGGCCAGGTCGGCAACCTCGAGCACGAGAACCTGTCGCACGGCAAGGCGGGGCGCTCGCGCTGGCTCGGCAAGCGCCCGAACGTCCGCGGTATCGCCATGAACCCCGTCGACCACCCCCACGGTGGTGGCGAGGGGCGCTCGAAGGGCAACCACCCGCAGACGCCGTGGGGCAAGCCCACCAAGGGTTTCAAGACCCGGCACAACAAGCGGACCGACCGGTTCATCTTGCAGCGCCGGAAGACCAAGTAGGAGAGCAGGACGGTGGCACGCTCGGTCAAAAAAGGTCCGTTCGTCGACCTGCACCTCACGAAGAAGGTGAAGGCGATGATCGAGTCGGGTGACAAGAAGGTCGTCAAGACCTGGTCGCGTCGATCCACGGTCACGCCCGACATGGTCGGCTTCACCTTCGCCGTGCACAACGGCCGCAAGTTCATCCCGGTGTTCATCACCGAGAATGCGGTCGGACATAAGCTCGGCGAGTTCTCTCCCACGCGCACGTTCCACGGTCACTCCGGTGATCGGAAGGGCAAAGTCGAGGCGCGGAAGTAGATGGAAGCGAAAGCCAGCAGTCGGTTCGCGCGCCTCTCGGCGCAGAAGGCCCGCCTCGTGGTCGACCTGATCCGGGGGCGGTCCGTCGAGGACGCCCTCGGCATCCTCGAGTTCACGCCGAAGCGCGGCGCCAAGCTCGTCGCGAAGACGCTCAAGTCGGCGGTGGCGAACGCCGAGCACGGCCAGCGTGTCGACGTCGACGCGCTCTACGTGAAGCGCGCCTTCGTCGACGAGGGGCCGACGGCGAAGCGCTTCATGCCGCGTGCCCATGGACGCGCCACGCCGATCTTCAAGCGAAGCAGCCACATCACCGTGATCGTCGACGAGCGTCGCTCGGGCGGGGAGGCGTAAGCGTGGGACAGAAGACTCATCCGAAGGGATTCCGGCTCGGCATCACCGAGAACTGGGATTCGCGCTGGTTCGCGCGGCGGGAATACGCCGACCTCCTGCACGAGGACATCAAGATCCGGAACTTCCTGAAGAAGCGCCTGTACCACGCCGGTGTCTCCAAGATCGACATCGAGCGCGCGGCCAACAAGGCGAAGATCAACATCCACACCGCCCGGCCCGGCATCGTCATCGGCAAGAAGGGCGCCGAGATCGAGAAGCTCAAGCAGGAGCTCGTGAAGCTCACGAACAAGGAGACGTTCATCAACATCCACGAGGTGCGCCGGCCCGACGTCGACGCGCAGCTCGTGGCCGAGAACGTCGCCCTCCAGCTCGAGCGTCGCGTCGCGTTCCGTCGCGCCATGAAGGAAGCGCTCGCGCGCGCCATGCGCATGGGCGCCCAGGGCGTGCGCATCCAGTCGTCGGGTCGTCTCGGCGGCTCGGAGATCGCGCGCACCGAGTGGTACCGCGAAGGGCGCGTGCCGCTGCACACGCTGCGCGCCGACGTGAACTACGGCTTCGCCGAGGCGAAGACCACGCACGGCCTGATCGGCGTGCGCGTGTGGATCTTCCGCGGCGAGGTGCTCTCACGCCAGGAAGAGGAGCAGCAGCGCGCCCAGGGCGCGTAGGAATCCGTCATGCTCGCACCGAAAAAAGTCAAACACCGCAAGATGCAGAAGGGGCGCCGCAAGGGCTACGCCTGGCGTGGCTCGGCGCTCTCGTTCGGCGACTACGGCCTGCAGGCGCTCGATCGCGCGTGGGTGTCCGCCCGCGAGATCGAAGCCGCCCGCGTTGCGCTCACCCGTGCCATCAAGCGCGGCGGACGCGTCTGGGTCCGTGTGTTCCCCGACAAGCCACTCACCAAGAAGCCCGCCGAGACCCGCATGGGTAAGGGCAAGGGCTCGCCCGAGATGTGGGTGGCCGTGGTGAAGCCCGGCCGTATGCTGTTCGAGATGGAAGGTGTCGACCGCGCCGTGGCGCGGCACGCCCTCAAGCTCGCCGCGGCCAAGCTGTCGATCCCGACCCAGGTGCGGGAGCGGCATCAGGTCACCGAGGGAGGCGCCGCCTCGTGAAGCTGCGCGAGCTCAAGGACCTGAGCGTGGAGGAGCTGCGCACGCGCGAGCGTGAGCTGGTGGAGGAGATGTTCCACCTCCGCCTGCGCCGCGCGACGGCCCAGCTGACCAATCCGATGAAGCTCCGCGAGACGCGCCGTGCGCTCGCGCGGATCAAGACCTTGCTACACCTGCGAACGGGGGTTTCGGCGTGATTACCGGCCGGCGGAAAATTCGCGAGGGCGTGGTCGTGTCCGACAAGATGGACAAGACCGTCGTCGTGGTGGTCGAGCGCCTCGTCCGGCACGACCGCTATCGGAAGTATCGACGCCGTCGCACGCGCTACAAGGCGCACGACGAGCAGAACAAGTGCCGCGTGGGCGACCGGGTGAAGCTCGTCGAGACGCGTCCGCTGTCGGCGGACAAGCGTTGGGCGGTGCTCACCATCCTGCGCAGCAACGAGGCCCTCGGCGAGCCGCCGCTTCCGACGGGAGTGCCGGAATGATCCAGACCGAGACCGTCCTCGACGTGGCCGACAACAGCGGCGCCCGCAAGGTGCTCTGCATCAAGGTGCTGGGTGGATCGCGCCGTCGCTACGCGTCGATCGGCGACATCATCGTGGTCTCCGTAAAGGAAGCCATTCCGAACGCCAAAGTGAAGAAGGGCGAGGTCATGAAGGCCGTCGTCGTGCGGACGGCGAAGGAGGTCGGTCGTGCCGACGGCTCCTACATCCGCTTCGACACCAACTCGGCCGTCCTGATCGACAACGCCCGCGAGCCGATCGGCACCCGTATCTTCGGACCGGTGGCCCGTGAGCTGCGCGCGAAGAAGTTCATGAAGATCATCTCGCTCGCGCCCGAGGTGCTGTGACCATGGCACTCAAGCGACTCAAGAAGAACGACACCGTGATGGTCATCGCCGGCCGCGAGCGCGGCAAGACCGGCAAGGTGCTGCGGGTGCTCCCCGACGAGGGCCGTGTCCTCGTCGAGCGCCTGAACCTGGTGAAGCGGCACACGAAGCCGCGTGGCGCGCAGCAGGGCGGCGGCATCATCGAGAAGGAAGCCTCGCTGCACCTGTCGAACGTCCAGCCGATCTGCGGGCGCTGCAACAAGCCCACGCGCGTCGGCCGCAAGCGGCTCGACGATGGCAAGGCCGTGCGGATCTGCCGTCGCTGCGGCGAGCAGATGGAGACCCCCTGAACATGGCAGTCGCGAGACTACGCGAGCGCTTCACGAAGGAGCTCGCGCCGGCGCTGATGAAGGACCTCGGCCATACGAATCTCATGGCCGTGCCGCGCCTCCAGAAGATCGTCCTCAACATGGGCCTCGGCGAGGCCGTGCAGAACCCGAAGATCATCGACTCGGCCGTCGAGGAGATCACCGCCATCACCGGGCAGAAGCCGGTGGTGACGAAGTCCAAGAAGGCCATCTCGAACTTCAAGCTGCGCGAGAACATGCCGATCGGCGTCATGGTCACGCTCCGCGGCGAGCGCATGTACGAGTTCCTCGACCGCTTGGTCACGGTGGCGCTGCCGCGCGTGCGCGACTTCAAGGGCGTGCCCGACCGTTCGTTCGACGGACGCGGAAACTTCTCTCTCGGCCTGCGCGAGCAGGTCATTTTTCCCGAGATCAACCTCGACAAGGTGGACAAGATCAAGGGGCTGACGATCGTGATCTGCACGAGCGCCACCTCCGACGCCGAGGGCAAGGCGCTGCTGCGCGCGCTCGGCATGCCCTTCCGGGCCTGACGCGAAGGAACGTATGGCGAAGACCTGCCTCATGGTGAAAGCCTCCCGCCCCCCGAAGTTCCGGGTGCGGGCCTATAATCGCTGCCCGCTCTGCGGACGGCCGCGCGCGTTCTACCGGCGCTTCCGGATGTGCCGCCTCTGTCTGCGCAACCTCGCCCGCAAGGGACAGATCCCCGGCCTCACGAAGGCCAGCTGGTAACGCCATCATGCTGACTGATCCCGTCGCCGATATGCTCACCCGCATCCGCAACGCCGCCGGCGCCCGCAAGGCCAGCGTCGACATGCCGTGGTCGAAGCACAAGGAAGCCATCGCGCGCGTGCTGGTCGCCGAGGGCTACCTGTCCGACTCCGCGCTCATCGACGAGAAGCCGCACCCGGTGCTGCGCGTCGGACTGCGGTACGACGCCACGCGCCAGCCGGTGATCACCGGCATCCGTCGGGTGAGCAAGCCCAGCCTTCGCGTCTATGTGGGCAGCGAAGAGATTCCGTCGGTCCGCAAGGGGCTCGGCGTCAGCGTCATCTCCACGCCCAAGGGCGTCCTGACCGACCGCGAAGCGCGGAAGCAGGGCGTGGGTGGAGAGGTGATCTGCAAGATATGGTAGCGGTCGGGTAGGACGACAGGACACCACATGTCACGTATTGGACGACTTCCCATCACGCTTCCCGCCGGAGTGAAGCTGCACGTCAACGACGGCACCGTTCGCGTCGAAGGCCCGAAGGGCAAGCTCGAGCGGCCGCTCATCCCCGAGATCACCATCAGCACCGAAGGGAACGTGGTGACGCTCGGGCGTGTCGACGAGTCGCGCCGCGCCCGCGGTATGCACGGCCTTATGCGTCGCCTGCTCGCCAACATGGTCGAGGGCGTCGGCACGGGGTTCACGCGCGTGCTCGAGATCAGCGGCGTCGGCTACCGCGCCGAGGCGCGCGGCAACATCCTCTTCCTCACGCTCGGCTACTCGCACCCCATCGCGTTCCAGCTGCCGACCGGCATCACGGCCAAGGTCGACAAGCAGACCGTGGTGACGCTCGAGGGCAGCGATCGCGAGGTGCTCGGCCAGACGGCAGCCGCCATCCGGATGCTGCGTCCGCCGGAGCCCTACAAGGCGAAGGGCGTCAAGTACGCCGGCGAGCACATCCGCCGGAAGGCCGGCAAGGCCGCGGCAGGAGCACGCTGATGGCACGCTTTGCACGAGACGAGGCCCGGGCGCGACGGCGCGACCGGGTGCGACGCCGGGTGCGTGGTACCGACGAGCGCCCGCGGCTGTCGGTGTTCCGCAGCGACCGGCATCTGTACGTCCAGGTCGTCACCGACACGTCGAACCGGACGTTGCTCGCGGTGTCGACGCTCTCTCCCGAGCTCAAAGAGCAGCTCAAGAAGACGGCCGACGTGGCGGCCGCGAAGCAGGTCGGCCTGCTGGCGGCGCGTCGATGCCAGGAGAAGGGCATCACCCGCGTCGTCTTCGATCGCAACGGCTTTCTGTATCACGGCCGTGTCCGGGCAGTGGCGGAGGGCGCCCGCGAGGGCGGCCTCGAGTTCTGAGGTACTGAACGTATGGCACAGATGGGTCAGAGCCCGCGCCGGATCGTCGACGCACAGGGCACCGAGCTGAAGGAGAAGGTCGTCCACATCAACCGGGTCGCCAAGGTGGTGAAGGGTGGACGTCGGTTCAGCTTCAGCGCGCTCGTGGTGGTCGGTGACAACAACGGCCGCGTCGGCTTCGGGATGGGGAAGGCGAAGGAAGTGCCGGAAGCCATCCGCAAGGGCATCGAGAAGGCCAAGAAGGGCATGGTCAGCGTGCCCCTCATCGATGGCACCATTCCGTTCGAGGTCGTCGGCCGCTTCGGTGCCGGCAAGGTCCTGCTGAAGCCGGCCTCCGACGGCACCGGCGTCATCGCGGGTGGCGGCGTGCGCGCCGTCGTCGAGCTCTGCGGGCTCTCCAACGTGCTGACGAAGTGCCTCGGATCGAACAACCCGAACAACATGGTGCGCGCCACGATGGCCGCGCTGAACGCACTGCGTCCCGCCGACAGCGTCGCGGCGCTGCGTGGCAAGACCGTCGCGGAGATCCGCGGATGAGCGAGCGCATCGTCAAGGCGACGCTCCGCCGGAGCGCGATCGGCACCAGCCCGCGTCAGCGTGAGACGCTGCGCGGCCTCGGGCTCACCCGCATCGGCAAGTCGGTCATTCTGAAGGATTCGCCCTCGGTGCGCGGCATGCTGCGCGCGGTCGGCCATCTCATCGAGACAGAGGGCTAGCATGGATCTCGGCGACCTCCATCCAGCACCCGGATCCACCCGCAAGCGACGGCGGGTCGGACGTGGGACGGGCTCGGGCAACGGCAAGACGGCCGGTCGCGGTCACAAGGGCCGGCGCTCGCGCTCGGGCGGCAACAGCACGCCCGGCTACGAGGGCGGGCAGATGCCCCTCCAGCGCCGCCTCCCGAAGCGCGGCTTCCGGCCGGTGGGTCGCGTCGAATACATCGTGGTCAACCTCGGCCAGCTCGACGTCTTCCCGGCGGGCAGCGTCGTCGGCCCCGAGGAGCTGCGCGCCAAGAGCATGATCCGCAAGCGCGGCAAGGTGAAGTGCCTGGCGGAGGGCACGCTCGGCCACGCTCTCACCGTCAAGGCGCACGCGTTCAGCGCCAAGGCCCGCGAGGCCATCACTGCAGCGGGTGGCACCGCCGAGGTGCTGGGTGCTTGAAGGGTTCACCAACGCGTCTCGCCTGCCCGACCTGCGCAAGCGGATCGGGTTCACGGCGGCTGCGCTCGCCGTCTATCGGCTCGGTTGCGCGGTGCCGACGCCGGGCATCGACGGGCAGGCGTTGGCGCAGTTCTTCGCGGAGGCCCGGAACAACATCCTCGGGCTGGTGAACCTGTTCTCGGGCGGCGCGCTCGAGCGCTTCTCGATCTTCGCGCTCGGCATCATGCCGTACATCAGCTCGAGCATCATCCTGCAGCTGCTCACCGTCGTCATCCCGTACCTCGAGAAGCTCTCGAAGGAAGGGGAGGTCGGCCGTCGCAAGATCACGCAGTACACGCGCTACGGCACGGTGGTCCTGGCCCTGGTGCAGAGCTTCTTCATCGCCATGGGCCTCGAGACCATCCAGGCCCCCGGGGGCGGCGGCGTCGTCTTCGCGCCGGGCTGGTCGTTCCGGATCATGACGGTGATCACGCTCACCACCGGCACCGCGTTCATCATGTGGCTCGGCGAGCAGGTGACGGAGCGTGGCATCGGCAACGGCATCTCCATGATCATCTTCGCCGGCATCGTGGCGAACCTGCCGTCGGCGATCGTCACGACGCTCGAGTTCGTGCGCCAGGGTGAGTTGTCGATCTTCGTGGCCGCCCTCATGGCCGTCCTGATGATCGTCGTCGTCGCTGCCATCATCTTCATGGAGCGCGGCCAACGACGAATACCCGTGCAATATGCCAAGCGGGTCGTCGGGCGTCGCATGTACAGCGGCCAGAGCTCCCACCTGCCACTCAAGGTGAACACCGCCGGCGTCATCCCGCCGATCTTCGCGTCGTCGATCCTGCTGTTCCCGGGCACCATCGCCAGCATGTTCACCAACAGCGCGGCGGCGCAGTGGATATCCACGGCGCTCGCGCCGGGCTCGTGGCTCTACAACATCGTCGACATCGGGCTCATCATCTTCTTCTGCTATTTCTACACGGCGGTCACCTTCAATCCGACCGACGTGTCCGACAACCTCAAGAAGTTCGGCGGCTACATCCCGGGCATCCGGCCCGGGCAGCGGACGGCCGACTACATCGATCGCATCCTGGTCCGCATCACCCTCGTCGGTGCGCTCTACGTCGCCGCGGTCTGCGTGCTGCCGAGCATCCTGATCAGCCAGTTCCGTGTGCCGTTCTACTTCGGCGGGACGGCGCTGCTGATCGTGGTCGGCGTCGCGCTCGACACCATCGCGGCCATGGAGACGCACATGATCTCCCGGAGCTACGAGGGCTTCATGAAGCGTGGTCGGATTCGAGGCCGCCGGTAGGACGCCGCGGTGCGCGTGGTCATGATCGGCCCCCCGGGAGCGGGTAAGGGCACGCAGGCCAAGTTGCTACAGGAGCTGTTCGGAGTTCCGCAGATATCGACGGGTGACATTCTTCGTGAGGCACAACGACAAGACAGCGCGCTCGGACTCGCCGCGCAGCGCTACATGGAGCAGGGGCAGCTGGTGCCCGACGAGGTCGTGATCGGCATCGTCGAGGAACGCCTGCTCGCGGACGACTGCGCCCGGGGATTCATCCTGGACGGGTTTCCGCGCACGGTGCCCCAGGCGCGTGCCCTGGACGCGCTGCTCGGTCGCACCGGCGACCGGATCGACGCGGCCGTCTCCATGGAGGTCCCGCACGAGGAGCTGGTGCGCCGGCTGTCCGGTCGCCTCGTGTGCGCCGATTGCGGCACCATGTTCCATCGCGAGCTGTCGCCGCCGAAGGTCGCCGGTCGCTGCGATCGCTGCCCCGGCGGCCTGATCCAGCGCGAGGACGATCGCGACGACCGCATCTCCGACCGTCTCAAGCTGCACGCGCGTGAGATCGCGCCGGTGGCCGAGTTCTACCGCGAGTCGGGTCTGCTGCGGGAGGTGGTCGGCACCGGGCTCCGTGACGACGTCTTCGGACGGGTACGGGCGAGCCTCGCATGATCCTCCTCAAGTCTCGCGACGAGATCGATCGCATGCGCCGGGCGAGTGCCATCGTCGCCGAGATCCTCGATGCCGTGGAGGCGCGGGTGCGTCCCGGCGTGTCCACGGTCGAGCTCGACGCCCTGGCCGAGGAGATGACCCGCGCCAAGGGCGCCAAGCCGGCCTTCAAGGGCTATGTCGTCGGCGGACGCACCTACCCGGCGTCGATCTGCATCTCGATCAACGACGAGGTCGTGCACGGCATCCCGTCCAAAGGGCGGGTGCTGCGCGACGGCGACATCGTCGGGCTCGACTTTGGGGTATCCTACGAGGGGTACTTCGGTGATTCGGCCCGGACCGTGGGCGTCGGGACGGTGGCCGAGGAGGCGCGGCGCCTGATGGACGTCACGGCGGCCTCGCTGGCGGCGGGCATCGATGCCATCCGACCCGGCGGGCACATCGCCGACATCTCGAGCGCCATCCAGGACGTCGCCGAATCGGCCGGTTATTCCCTGGTACGGGAGTTCGTCGGGCACGGCATCGGCCGCAAGCTCCACGAAGACCCCCAGGTGCCCAACTACCGCACGGGCAACCGTGGGGTCCGCCTCCAGGAAGGCCTGGTCCTGGCCATCGAACCGATGGTCAATGCCGGCCGCCCCGAGGTCTATGTGAAGGACGACGGCTGGACGGCCGTCACCCGCGACGGGCGCCTGTCGGCGCACTTCGAGCACTCCGTTGCGGTTACGGCCAGCGGGCCCTATATTCTCTCGCTTCCCTGAGCCCGGAGACACGATCATGAAGGTACGCGCATCGGTGAAACCGATCTGCAGGAAATGCAAGGTCATCCGTCGCCAGGGCGTCATCCGCGTCCTGTGCGAGAACCCACGGCACAAGCAGCGGCAAGGGTAGGAGGGCGACTCGAGTGGCACGCATCGCAGGGGTGGATCTGCCCCGCAACAAACGCATGGACATCGCCCTGACCTACATCTTCGGCATCGGCCGGAGCTCTGCCGTCACCATCTGTCAGTCGGCCGAGGTGGATCCCGCGCGCAAGAGCGACGACCTCACCGACGACGAGGTGAACCGCATCCGTCGCGAGATCGACACGAGCTACAAGGTCGAAGGCGATCTGCGACGCGACGTCGCGGGCAACATCAAGCGCCTGGTCGATCTCGGCTGCTATCGTGGGCTGCGTCACCGTCGGAACCTTCCGGCGCGCGGCCAGCGCACGCATACCAACGCCCGCACCCGCAAGGGACCGCGTCGGGCCATCGCTGGGAAGAAGCCCGCGCCCTCGAAGTAGGGCTGACGGTTAAGGAGGACGCGTGGCAAAGCAGCAGGACGGAGGCGGCAAGGCCGCTGGAGGCGAGGCGCCGGTTCGCCGCAAGAAGGCGAAGCGCCAGGTCTCGGAAGGGGTGCTCCACATCCATTCCACCTTCAACAACACGATCATCACGGTGAGCGATCTGCAGGGCAACGTGCTCGTCTGGTCGAGCGCCGGGTCGACGGGCTTCAAGGGCTCCCGCAAGGGCACCCCGTTCGCGGCCCAGGTGGCCGCCGAAGCGGCGGCGCGCAAGGCGGCCGAGCTCGGCATGCGGCACGTGCAGGTCTACGTGAAGGGTCCCGGGTCGGGCCGTGAGTCCGCCCTCCGCAGTCTGCAGGCAGCGGGATTCACGGTGAGCATCATCAAGGACGTGACGCCGATCCCCCACAACGGTTGCCGGCCGCCGAAGCGGCGGCGGGTCTGAGGAAGACGACGTGGCTCGATACATTGGACCGTCCTGCCGGCTCTGCCGTCGCGAGGGATTGAAGCTCTTCCTGAAGGGCGAGCGCTGCTATACGGACAAGTGCGCCATCGAGCGCCGCAACTATCCGCCGGGCGAGCATGGCCAGGGCCGGCCGAAGTTCTCCGAGTACTCGCTGCAGCTGCGCGAGAAGCAGAAGCTCCGTCGCATGTACGGCGTGCTCGAGGGACAGTTCCGTCGCTACTTCGACATGGCCGACCGGTCGAAGGGCGTCACCGGTGAGACGTTGCTGCAGCTGCTCGAGCGCCGGCTCGACAACATCGTCTACCGCATCGGCTTCGCCACCTCGCGGTCGGAGGCGCGCCAGCTGGTGCGCCACGGACACTTCACGGTGAACGGTCGCAAGGTGAACATCCCCTCGTACCTCGTGCGTGCCGGCGACGCGATCGGCGTACGCGAGAAGAGCCGCAAGGTGGTGCGGATCCAGGAAGCGCTCGAGCTCGTGCAGCGCCGCGGCGTGCCCGAGTGGCTCGAGGTGGTTCCCGAGCAGTTCGCCGGCCGCGTGAAGGCGCTGCCGGTGCGTTCGGATCTCACCATGCCCATCAACGAGAAGCTGGTCGTCGAACTCTACTCCAAGTAGCCAAGCGATCAGAGGAAGGCGTCAATGGAGTTTCAGGAATCCGAATTGCCGCGTCCTGGTGCGGTCGTCCAGAGCAACTGGCGGGAGCTCATCAAGCCGAAGCGCCTCGAGGTGGACGAGAAGAGCCTCACGCCCACCTACGGCAAGTTCTTCGGTGAGCCGTTCGAGCGCGGCTACGGCACCACCGTGGGCAACGCGCTCCGTCGCGTGCTGCTGTCGTCGCTGCAGGGAGCAGCGATCGTCGGCGTGCGCGTCAACGGCGTGCTGCACGAGTTCTCCACGCTCCCTGGTGTGGCCGAGGACGTCACCGACATGGTCCTCAACCTCAAGGAGGTGCGCGTCAAGCTGAACGACGGCGCTACCGAAGAGGTCGGGCACATCCGCGTGCGCGGGGACAAGGTGATCACCGCCGCCGACATCCAGGGCGGTCCGGCCATCGAGGTGCTGAGCCCGCACCAGCACATCGCCACACTCGCGAAGGACGCCGAGCTCGACATGGAGCTCGTCATCCGTCTCGGCCGCGGCTATGTGCCGGCCGATCGCAACAAGCGCGAGGGCGACGCGATCGGGACCATTCCGATCGACGCCATCTTCTCGCCCGTCACCAAGGTGAACTTCGTGGTGACGAACGCACGCGTCGGTCAGCGCACCGACTACGACCGGCTCACGCTCGAGGTCTACACCGACGGTAGCGTGCGTCCGGAGGATGCGGTCGCCTATGCCGCTCGCATCCTGCAGGAGCAGCTCGCCATCTTCGTCAACTTCGAAGAGCAGGTCCCCGTGGGCGACGGCGAGGAAGGTCGCGAGATCCCGGTCAACGACAACCTCTTCCGTCCGGTCGAGGATCTCGAGCTCAGCGTGCGCTCCGCGAACTGCCTCCAGAACGCCGACATCCGCTACCTCGGCGAGCTGGTGCAGAAGACCGAGCAGGAAATGCTCAAGACGAAGAACTTCGGGCGCAAGTCGTTGAACGAGATCAAGGAGATCCTCCACGAGATGGGGCTCGGACTCGGCATGCGGCTCGAGAACTACCCGTCCCGCGAGGATCTCGATCGCAAGCGGCTGGCGCGGGAGAAGGAGACGGCCTGAGCCATGCGCCATCGCGTCGCAGGAAACAAACTGGGCCGCTCGCCCTCGCACCGTCGGGCGTTGCTGCGCAACCTCGTCACGGCGCTGCTGCAGCACGAGGCCGTCAAGACGACGGACGCCAAGGCGAAGGAGCTGAAGCGCTGGGGCGACCGCATGATCACGCTCGGCAAGGAGGGCACGCTGCATGCGCGCCGTCGCGCTGCCGAGGTGCTGTGTCAGGCGAGCGTCGTCAAGAAGCTGTTCGACGAGCTGGGCCCGCGCTACGCCGCCCGCACGGGCGGATACACCCGCGTGGTGAAGCTCGGCGTCCGCGCCGGCGACGCCGCGGCGGTGTCGATGGTCGAGCTGGTGGACCGCGCCGGTGCCGAAGCCGACGCCGGTGGCACCAAGAAAAAGAAGGCTCCG
The DNA here is from genome assembly GCA_964404165.1 of uncultured Binatia bacterium (SeqCode). Lineage (GTDB taxonomy): Bacteria > Desulfobacterota > Binatia > DP-6 > DP-6 > DASYLJ01. Next base: position 20,447 of record CAYOIZ010000053.1, read on the forward strand.
CGTCGCCGTACCACGGCCAAGGAGTCCCCCGAACCGCGCCGCCGCGCCGCCGCCGGCTGACCTGCGGTTTCTCGGGCGTGCCACCCATGCCGCGCCGGCTTCGCCGGCCGCGGCACGCTGGTCGGGCGTATCGAAACGCCACACTCTCGCATCCGGCCCACGCATGGCGTGGGCCGGTATGTTTGACGCGATGGGACGGCGCGGCTACAAGGCCACCCATGATCGCTTCGCCCCGGCCCATCGATGCGCGCTCCGGCGGCCGTCTTTGGCGCGCGACCCGGGATGAAGCGACATATTGAAGCGATCGTCCGGGAAGCGCTGACCGACGCGATCGAGGCGGGCCTCCTCAAGGTTCGCTCGGTCCCCGCCTTCACCCTCGACGTCCCGAGCGATCCCGCCTTCGGCGATCTCGCGTGCAACGTCGCCATGCTGCTGGCGCGCGAGGTGGGCAAGCCCCCGCGGGCCATCGCCGACCTGCTGATCGCCCGGCTCCGCGACGTGAACGGCTGGTTCGCCGCCGTCGAGGTCGCCGGGCCCGGCTTCATCAACTTCCGGGCCTCACCCGCCTTCTGGCGGTTCCTGCTCGCCGAGGCGCTCGAGCGCGGCGACGCCTACGGGCGAGGGGAGACGGGGGTCGGGCGCCGCGTGCAGGTCGAGTTCGTCAGCGCCAATCCGACGGGGCCGCTGCACATCGGGCACGGACGGGGCGCCGTCATCGGTGACGTCGTGGCACGGCTGCTCGACGCGCAGGGCTACACGGTCGAGCGCGAGTACTACGTCAACGACTACGGCAACCAGATGGAGACGCTGGCGCGCTCGACGTTCGCGCGCTACCGCCAGCTGCTCGGCGAGGACGTCACCATCCCGGAGGGCGGCTACCCGGGCGAGTATCTGATCGACGTCGCACGCCAGATACGCGCCGAGCAGGGTGACGGGCTGGCGTCGCTGCCCGAGGACGAGGCGCTCGCGCGGTGCCGCGTCATCGCCGGTCGCATCCTGCTCGACGAGATCCGACACGATCTCGATCGCTTCGGTGTGCGCTTCGATCACTTCGTCAGCGAGCGCGCGCTGCACGAATCGGGCGCGCTCGACCGCGCGCTCGGCGTGATCGCGCCGGACATGGTGTACGAGCAGGACGGCGCCACGTTCTTCCGCACGACGACCGCGGGGGACGAGAAGGATCGCGCCATCCGGCGCGGCAGCGGCGTCCCGACGTACTTCGGCGGGGACATCGCGCACTTCCACGCCACCCTGGCGCGCGGCTTCGATCAGCTGGTCAACGTGCTCGGCGCCGATCACCACGGCTACGTCTCGCGACTGCGCGCCGTCGTCGGTGCGCTCGGCGGTGATCCCGCGATGCTGCGGGTGCTGCTGGTGCAGCTCGTCAACCTGACGCGTGGTGGAGAACCCGTTCGCATGGGCAAGCGGGCAGGGGAGTTCGTCACCCTCCGCGAGGTGCTCGACGAGGTGGGTGCCGACGCCGCGCGCTTCTTCTTCCTGCAGCGCAAGGCCGACAGCCAGCTCGACTTCGATCTCGAGCTGGCGAAGAAGCAGAGCAGCGACAATCCCGTCTTCTACGTGCAGTACGCACACGCCCGGATCGCGAGCGTGCTGCGGCAGGCCGAGACGGCGGGGATCGCCTGCACCGGCGTGCCCGATCTCTCGCTCCTCGGCGAGGCCGAGGTCGAGGCGCTGCGCACGCTCGTCACCTGGCCCGACGTCGTCGAGATGGCGGCGCGCACGCTCGAGCCGCATCGGCTCGCCTTCTACGCCCAGGAGCTCGCGAGCGTGTTCCATCGGTACTACAACCAGCACCGGATCCTGACCGACGACGTGGCGCTGACCCAGGCGCGCCTCGCGTTGGTGCGCTGTCTGAAGCAGGTGTTGCGCAGCGCGCTGGAGCTCGCCGGCGTGACCGCGCCCGAGCGGATGTGAGGGGGATGCGATGGCCAAGACGGCACCGGTACGTGTCGGGTTACGGTTCCTCGATCGGCTGATCCTCTTCACCGCCTGGCTGGTGACCTGCGGCCTCGTCTACGGCCTCGGGTTCTACACCGGCAAGGGCACGCAGGAGCGCCGCCTCGGCATGGAGGAACGCATCGTGCGCCTGCCCGTCACCTCCGAGGTGCCGGCCGAGGGGCAGCGTCCGAAGGCGGCCACCGAGTTCACGTTCTACGAGACGCTGGTGAGCGGCGATCGTGCGCGCGACGGGGGGCGCATCCCGAAGCCCAACGAGGCCCCGACCGGCGCGGTCGCGATGCCGCCGGCGGAGACCACGCCGCCCGTCCCCGGAACGATCCCGGCGAAGCCTGCCGGGCCACCACCGACGATGCCGCCGCCCGCGCGCCAGGCCACACCGCCGCCCCCGTCGAAGCCGGTCGCCCAGGCCCAGGCGCCGCGGCCGGTTCCGGGACCCACCGGGGCCTCGATGCCGCTGGGCGACGTCCCGGTCCCGAGCACCGTCGCCGCCACCGGGACGCCGCCGTCGACCGCCATGCCCCAGCTGCAGGTCGCCACGGCGAAGCCGGCGGCGCCGAAGCCGCCGGCGACGCGCGGCTTCACGGTCGAGGCCAGCCCCACGCGCGATCGTGCGGCCGCCGACACGCTGCTCGCCAACCTGAAGGGGCGCGGCTACCAGGCGACGGTGGTCAGCGTCCGGCGCGACGGCGACACCTGGTATCGCGTGCGCATCGGTCGCTATCCCACTGCCGAGCAGGCCAGCGAAGCGATGCGCCGCCTGCGCGAGCGCGACGGCGTGGCGCACGCCTTCGTGGCCGCTGAATGACCGTGACGTCCCGCGCGAGCGATGCCGAGCGCCCACTGCGCAGCGGCACCACCTCGCCCACGCGGGACGAGTTCCACACGCTGGCGGCGCGCGGCAACCTCGTGCCGGTATGGCGCGACATTCTGGCCGACCTCGAGACGCCCGTGTCGGCGTTCCTGAAGGTGCATCGCGGTCCGTACGGCTTCCTGCTCGAGAGCGTGCAGGGCGGTGAGCGCTGGGGGCGTTTCAGTTTCCTCGGCACCGAGCCGCGGCAGGTGCTGCGCGTGCGCGACGGCATGGTCGAGCTCGAGACGCCCGGCGGCGCCGTCGAGCGCCGTCCCACGTCCGATCCGCTCGGCGAGCTGCAGCGCATGCTGGCCGTGTACCAGCCCGTCGACGTGCCGGGGCTGCCGCGCTTCGTCGGCGGTGCGGTGGGCTTCGTCGGCTACGACATGGTGCGCTCCTTCGAACGTCTGCCGTCACGCGCCACCGACGACCTCGGGCTGCCGGAGGCGTGCATGCTGCTCGCCGACAGCGTGCTCGTCTTCGACAACGTCAAGCAGACGATCAAGGTCGTCGCGCATGCCCACGTGCGTCCCGGCGAGTCGCCGGATGCCGCCTACGACGCGGCGGTGGCGCGCATCGATGTGTTGGTGGCCCGTCTCGCCGAGCCGCCGGTGGAACCGCCGCCGGCCGTCGCCACCAGCGGCGAGGTACGCTCGAACTTCACGCCGGAGGCGTACCAGGCCAACGTCCTGCGGGCGAAGGAGTACATCCGCGCCGGCGACATCATTCAGGTGGTGCTCGCGCAGCGCTTCGAGATGCCGCTGTCGGCGGCACCGTTCAACGTCTACCGCTGCCTGCGCGCGGTGAACCCGTCGCCGTACATGTTCTATCTGGCGCTCGGCGGGTACACGATGGCGGGCGCGTCGCCCGAGGTCATGGCCCGGGTCGAGGACGGCGAGCTCACGGTGCGACCGATCGCCGGCACGCGGCCGCGGGGCACCATCGAGCGCGAGGACAAGGCGCTCGCGGACGAGCTCCTCGCCGACCCGAAGGAGATCGCCGAGCACGTCATGCTCCTCGACCTCGGCCGCAACGACGTCGGTCGGGTGGCGCGGACGGGGTCCGTCGAGGTGACGGAGCGCTTCGTCGTCGAGCGGTACTCGCACGTGATGCACCTGGTCTCGAACGTGCGCGGGCAGCTCGCGCCCGGCAACGACTGCTTCGACGCTTTCCGCGCGACGTTTCCGGCCGGCACGCTGACGGGCGCGCCCAAGATCCGCGCCATGGAGATCATCGAGGAGCTCGAGCCCGTGCGACGCGGCAGCTACGGCGGTGCGGTCGGCTACTTCGGTTTCGGCGGCACGATGGACACCTGCATCGCCATCCGCTCGGTGCTGATGCGTGGCGAGCGCGCGTTCATCCAGGCCGGCGCCGGCATCGTCGCCGACTCCGACCCCGAGGCCGAGCACCGCGAGTGCGTCAACAAGGCCCGTGCCGTCGTCCAGGCGGTGCGCCTGGCGGAGCAGCTCTGATGCCGCGGCTCCTCATGATCGACAACTACGATTCCTTCACCTGGAATCTCGTCCAGTATCTCGGCGAGCTGGGTGCCGACGTCGAGGTGCACCGCAACGACGCCATCACCCTCGACGAGGTGGCGGCGGCGCGTCCCGATGCGGTCGTGATCTCGCCCGGGCCGTGCACCCCGCGCGAGGCGGGCGTCTCGGTGCCGCTGATCCAACGCTTCACCGGACAGCTCCCGATCCTCGGCGTCTGCCTCGGCCATCAGGCCATCGGCGCCGCTTTCGGCGGCAGCATCGTGCGCGCCGGGCGGATCATGCACGGCAAGACGTCGCCGATCCATCACGACGGCACGGGCGTGTTCGCCGGGCTTCCCGATCCGTTCGCGGCCACGCGCTACCACTCGCTGGTGATCGATCCGCCGACGCTGCCGTCGTGCCTCGTGCGCACGGCCTGGACGGACGAGGGCGAGATCATGGGTGTGCGGCACACCAGCGCCTTCCTGGAGGGCGTGCAGTTCCACCCGGAGTCGATCCTGACGCTCGAGGGCAAGCGCCTCCTCGGCAACTTCCTGTCGCGGCTGCCGGCCCGGGGTGGCGGCGCGTCGTGACGCCGCAGGCGGCCATCGCCCGCCTCGTCGATCGTCGCGATCTCACCGAGGCGGAGACCCGCGCGGTCTTCGCGGCGATCCTCGCCGGCGAGGCCACGCCGGCGCAGGTGGGTGCGCTCCTGATCGGCCTGCGGCTCAAGGGCGAGACGGTGGCGGAGCTCACCGGCGTCGCCCGCGTCCTGCGGTCGCACGCGATCGCGCTGCCCGATGCGCCGTCGGGCGCCGTCGACACCTGCGGCACCGGCGGCGACGGTGCGCACACCTTCAACATCTCCACCGCCGCAGCCCTCGTGGTCGCGGCCTGCGGCGTTCCGGTGGCCAAGCACGGGAATCGCGCCATGTCCGGCCGCGTGGGCAGCGCGGACGTGCTGGAGGCGCTCGGCGTCGGGATCGAGCTGTCGCCGTCCGACGCGGCCGCCTGTCTGCGGACGGTCGGCATCGCGTTCCTCTTCGCGCCCGCGTTCCACCCGGTGCTGCGGCAGGTGGGGCCGGTGCGGCGCGAGCTCGGGGTGCGCACGCTGTTCAACCTCCTCGGACCGCTCATCAATCCGGCGGGCGTGCGGCATCAGGTGGTCGGCGTCGGCGACCCCAGCCGGGTCGAGACGCTGGCGGCGGTGCTGGCCGCGCTCGGCAGCGAGCGCGCGTGGGTTGTGCACGGACCCGACGGCCTCGACGAGCTCGGCCTCGCCGGACCGTCGACGGTCGCGGAGCTGGCCGACGGCGTCGTCCGCCGGCACACCATCCGGCCCGCCGACGCCGGGTTCGCGCCGGCGCCGCTCTCCGCCCTGCAGGTCGACGGCCTCGAGGCCTCGGTGGCCCGGGTGCGCGCCGTGCTCGCCGGCGAGCGCGGCCCGTCGCGCGACGTCGTGTGTCTCAATGCGGCGGCGGCGCTGGTGGTAGCGGGCGCGGCCGACGACCTGCGCGACGGTGCGGCGCGAGCCGCCGTGGCCATCGACGACGGGGCCGCGGCGAACGTGCTGGCGCGGCTCGTGGAGTTCACCACGGCGCGGAAGGCGGCGTCGTGATCCTCGACGACATCCTCGCCCACAAGCGCACGGAGGTGATCGCGGCGCGCCAGGCCGTGCCGGCGTCGGCGTTGCGCGAGTCGCCGTACTGGGCGGCGCCGCGCCGCGGGTTCCGTGCGGCGCTGGCGGGCGCGTCGCCGCTCGGCGTGATCGCCGAGATCAAGCGTGCGTCGCCGTCACGCGGCCTCATCCGCGCCGACTTCGATCCGCCCGCCCACGCGCGCAGCTATGCGGCGGCGGGCGCGACGTGCCTGTCCGTCCTCACCGACCGTCGCTTCTTCCAGGGGGCGCCAGAGCATCTCGTCGCCGTCCGCGAGGCGGTGTCGCTGCCGTTGCTCCGCAAGGACTTCCTCGTCGATCCCTATCAGGTGGCCGAGGCGCGAGCCTGGGGGGCCGACGCCGTGCTCGTGATCGTCGCCGCCGGGACACCGGCGCTGCGCGAGGAGCTGCGCGCGGCCGCGGCGGAGCAGGGGCTCGACGTGCTCGTCGAGGTGCACGACGAGGCCGAGCTCGACTGGGCGGTCGGCGCCGGCGCGACGCTGATCGGCGTCAACAACCGCGATCTCACCACCTTCGTGACGTCGCTCGCCACCACGGAGCGGCTCGCGGGTCGCGTCCCGGCGGAGACGCTGCTGGTCGCCGAGAGCGGCATCCACAGCCCGGCCGACGTCGCGCGCATGACGGCCGCGGGCGCGCGTGCCATCCTCGTCGGCGAGGCCTTCATGGCGGCGCCCGACCCGGGTACCGCGCTCCGCGAGCTGGTGGCATGTCGGTGAAGGTGAAGATCTGCGGGGTGACGTCCGTGGCCGACGCGTGCGCCGCGGCGTCGGCGGGCGCCGACTATCTCGGTCTCAACTTCCACCCGCCGAGCCCGCGCTTCGTCGACCTGGCACGCGCCGCCGACATCGCCGCCGCGGTGCGCGGGATGCCGCTGGTCGGCGTCTTCGTCGATCGCCCGCGCGACGAGGTCGCCGCCATCGCCGAGATGCTGGGCCTCTGGGCCGTGCAGCTCCATGGCGACGAGCCCCCCGACGACTGCGCGGGCTGGGATCGTCCCGTCATCAAAGCGCTTCGCGCGCGGCCGGGCGACGACCTGCCGGCGCGCGCGGCGCAGTATGCCACCGACTACCTCCTGCTCGATGCGTGGGTGGCGGGCGTGCCCGGCGGCACGGGTGTCGCGATCGAGCCGGCGGCCGCACGCGGCCTGCCGGCGGAGCGGCTCTTCGTCGCCGGCGGCCTCGTGCCGGAGCGGGTCGCGGACGTCGTCCGCGCGTTGCGGCCGTTCGCGGTGGACGTCGCGTCGGGTGTTGAGCGAGAACCGGGGATCAAAGACCATGGCAAGATCGAAGACTTCATCCGTCGCGCCAAAGCTGCCTGACCGCGAGGGCCACTTCGGCATCTTCGGCGGTCGGTACGTCGCCGAGACGCTGATGCCCGCGCTGCTCGAGCTCGAGCAGGCGTACGGCAAGTTGCGCCGCGAGGCGCGCTTCAAGCGCGACTTCGCGCGCTGGCTCACCGAGTACGCCGGCCGGCCGACGCGCCTCTACTTCGCGCGCCGCCTGTCGCAGCGCCTGGGCGGTGCGCGCATCTACCTGAAGCGCGAGGACATGCTCCACACCGGCGCGCACAAGATCAACAACACGCTCGGGCAGGCGCTGGTGGCGCAGCGCCTCAAGAAGACGCGGCTGATCGCCGAGACCGGCGCCGGCCAGCACGGCGTCGCCACGGCCACGGTGGCGGCGCTCTTCGGCATGCGCTGCGAGGTGTTCATGGGTGCCGAGGACGTGCGGCGCCAGAGCCTGAACGTCTTCCGCATGAAGCTGCTCGGCGCCGAGGTGCGGGTCGTCGAGTCCGGCTCGCGCACGCTGAAGGACGCCATGAACGACGCGCTCCGCGACTGGATCGCGACCGTGCGCGATACGTTCTACGTCATCGGCACCGTGGCGGGCCCGCATCCGTACCCGCTCATGGTGCGCGACTTCCAGGCCGTGATCGGCAACGAGACCCGTCGCCAGATCCGCCAGGCCACCGGTCGGCTGCCCGACCAGGTCATCGCGTGCGTCGGTGGCGGCAGCAACGCCATCGGCATCTTCCACGCCTTCCGGCGCGATCCCAAGGTGGAGCTCGTCGGCGTCGAGGCGGCGGGGCACGGGCTCGAGACCGGCGAGCACTCGGCGTCGCTGACGGCGGGGCAGGTGGGCGTCCTGCACGGCAACAAGACGTATCTCCTCCAGGACGAGACCGGGCAGATCCGCAACGCGCACTCGATCTCCGCCGGCCTCGACTACCCGGGCGTCGGCCCGGAGCACGCCTACCTGCGCGACTCCGGTCGGGCCACCTACGTCACCGTCACCGACGACGAGGCGGTGGAGGCGCTCCAGATGCTGACGGCGACGGAGGGCATCATCCCGGCGCTGGAGAGCGCGCACGCGATCGCCCACGCCATCCGCGTCGCCCCGCGCCTCGATCCGAAGCGTATCCTGGTCGTGAACCTGTCGGGCCGCGGCGACAAGGACATGAACACCGTGGCCGCCCATCTCGGAGTACAGCTGACGTGAGCCGCATCGCCTCGACGCTCGCCGCCTGCCGCGCCCGCGGCCAGGCGGCCCTCATCCCGTACCTCACCGCCGGCGATCCCGATCTCGAGGTCACGCGACGCCTCGTGCGCGCCGCGGTCGCGGCGGGTGCCGACCTGATCGAGCTCGGCGTGCCGTTCTCCGATCCGATGGCGGACGGCCCGGTCCTGCAGCGTTCGGCCCTGCGTGCGCTCGCCGGCGGCACCACGTTGATGCGCGTCCTCGAGCTGGTGGGGGAGCTGCGGCGCGAGCTCGAGACGCCGATCGTCCTCTTCGGCTACTACAACCCGTTGTTCCGCTACGGCGTCGACGCCATCGCGCGCGACGCGGCCACCGCCGGCGTCGACGGCTTTCTCTGCGTCGATCTGCCGCCCGAGGAGGCCCACGACCTGCACGCCGCCGCGCGCGCGAACGGCCTCGACCTGATCGCGCTGCTCGCGCCGACGACGCCGCTGGCGCGCGTGCGCCGCATCGCCGCGGCGTCCACGGGCTTCCTCTACTTCGTGTCGGTCCTGGGGGTGACGGGGGCGCGCGCCGAGCTGCCGCCGGAGCTGCCCGCGCTGGTGAAGGCGGTGCGCTCCACCACCGACCTGCCGATCGGCGTCGGGTTCGGGGTGCAGAGCCCCGAGCAGGCGGCGTGGGTGGCCGGCTTCGCGGACGCGGTCGTCGTCGGCAGTGCGATCGCGCGCATCATCGAGGAGACGCCGCGCGACGCGGTGGAAGCGCGGGTGACCGAGTTCGTCACGCGCCTGGCCACCGCGATGCGTGCCGCCGGTCGCTGACGTCCGTGGCCTCGTACGAGGAGACGCTCGACTGGCTCCTGCGGCTCGAGGCCCACGCGGGGTGGGACCTCAAGCTCGAGCGCATGCGCGCCGCGCTGGCACTGCGTGGCCATCCCGAGCGCGCGTTTCCCGCACTCCACATCGCGGGCACGAACGGCAAGGGATCGACGGCGGCGATGGTCGAGTCGGTCCTGCGCGCGTCCGGCCGGCGGACGGGTCTCTACACGTCGCCGCACCTGATCGACTTTCCCGAGCGCATCCGCGCCGGCGGGCGCACGATACCACGCGACGCCATCGCGGCGCTGGTCGCCGAGCTGCGCGCGACGCTCGAGGCGCACGACCTCGCGCTGACGCATTTCGAGGTCGCCACGCTGCTCGCGTTCGAGTGGTTCGCGCGCATCGGGATCGACGTCGGCGTGATCGAGGTCGGTCTCGGGGGACGACTCGACGCGACGAACCTGGTCGTGCCGGTGGCCACCGCGATCACGTCGATCGCGTACGATCACGAGGAGTGGCTCGGCCACGACCTGACCGCGATCGCGCGGGAGAAGGCGGGCATCGTGAAGGCCGGCGTGCCGCTGGCGGTCGGACGCCTGCCGCCCGACGCCGCTGCAGTGGTGGAGGCGCGAGCCACCGAGCTCGGTGCCCCGGTGCTCCATGCCGGGCGCGACGGTGTGCTCACCTCGGGCGCGCAGGGCGTCGACTTCCGTGCGCCCGGCGTGCACTGGACGGGGCTCGACGTCGCGCTGCCCGGCGCGTTCCAGCGTGACAACGCGGAGGTGGCGCTGACCCTGCTCGCGAGCGCACGCGCGACCCTGCCGTGCGACGAGGCCCAGGTGCGGACGGGGCTCGCGACCGCGCGCTGGCCCGGGCGGCTCACGCTCGTGACGGGAGCCCATCCACCGGTGCTGCTCGACGGGGCGCACAATCCCGCGGGCGTGGCGGCGTTGCGCGCCGAGCTACCGGCGTGGCTGGACGGTCGCCGGCTCGTGCTGGTCTTTGCGGTCATGGCCGACAAGGCCTGGCGCGCGATGCTCGCGGACCTCGTCCCCTGCGCGTCGGAGGCGATCGCGACCCAGGTGGGACGTCGCGGGCTCGACCCCACGACCATTGCCGCCGCGCTCGCGGACCGTGTGCCGACGCGTGCGATCGTCGATCCGCACGCCGCGGTGACGGCCGGACTCGAGGCCGCGGGCACCGACGGCATCGTGCTGGTGACGGGCTCGCTGTTCCTCGTCGGTGCGGCGTACGCGGTGCTCGGCGGGTCGTCCGCGCGCCTCTTCGAGCCCTGGCAAGGCTGGGGAACGGGTGCTACTGATGCGCCCGCATGAAGGCCTGGCGGCGGGCGAGGTGGGGTGGAGGTGTGGCATTCGCCCTGACCCTTCTGCTCGCCTGCGTCGCGCGGGCCGAGGTGATGCCGGCGGAGGTGCGGGTGCTGTCCGCGGGCGGCGCCGCCGCGGTGACCACCGTCACCGTGCGCGCCCAGCGCGGCGTCGAGATCGACGATCGCACCGCGGGCGCGCGACCGCAGGCGTCGCGGCAGGGGCCGATCAGCGTCGGCGACACGTTCACGGACGAGATCACGGTCTTCCTCGAGGACTTCACGGTGGCGCGTCCGGCGTCCATCGACGTGTCCGATGCGCTGGTCAGCACGGTGCGCCTGTTTCCGGAGTCGGGTGGCACCACGGTCGTGGTCTTCGTCCGCCAGCCGGTCAGCTACACCATCGGCCGTCCGTCGCCGCTCGGCGAGATCGCCATCGTGCTGCGGCCCCGCACGGTGCCGGCAAAGCCCGCGAAGCCGACCACGACGGCGCGCGTGCCCGGGCATCGCACGCCCACGCCCGGCGCCGGTGCGGGCACCAGCGGCGAGGTGTCGGTCGATGCCGAGTCGCTCGCGTACGATCAGCAGACGGACACGCTGAGCGCACGCGGCGACGTGACGCTCACGCGCGGCGGCGTCACGCTGCGTGCCGACGAGGTCGAGTACAACCGCACGACGCAGCTCGCCGAAGCGCGGGGCAACGTCGTCATGATCGACCCGGACGCCACCGTCACCGGCGACCGCGCCCACCTGAACCTCGAGGACGAGACCGGGTGGGTCGACGACGCCACCGCCGACATGCAGTCGAGCAGCTACTCGCTGAAGGCCGGTCAGCTCCAGAAGGAAGGCGGTCCGGTCTACAAGGTGGACCGCGGCGTGTTCACGACGTGCCGCTGCGGCGGGATCGAGAAGCCGTCGTGGAGCATCAGCGCCGAGAAGACGGACGTCAAGCTCGGCGGCCTCGGCGTGGCGCATGGCGCGACGTTCCGCGTCCAGGACGTCCCGCTGCTGTGGCTGCCCGTGCTCCCGTTCCCCGCCAACACCGAGCGCCAGACCGGCTTCCTGCTGCCGCGGGTGAGCTACTCGAACCGGCGCGGCTTCCAGTACGAGCAGCCGTTCTTCTGGGCCATCGACAAGAGCCAGGACGCGACGGTGGCGCTCGACATCGAAACCGCGGCGCGGATCGGCGTCGTCGGCGAATATCGCTACGTGCTGTCGCCGAAGGCGCGCGGCAACATCACGCTCGCCTACTACAACCAGCACATCGGCGGGAACGAGGACAGCGGCGTGCTGTCGCCCACGGGCGGCCCCGTCGACACGCCGGAGAACCGCTTCGCGATCGCCGCGCGCCACGTGCAACCATTCTATTACGGCAGCCAGTTCTACGTCGACGTGTTCGCCTTGAGCGACGACCTGTTCCTGCGCGAGATCAACAACTTCAGCAACACCGTCGACGGCGACCTGGCGATCCGCAGCACGCGCTTCACGCGCTCGCGGACCGGCGTCATCAAGACGTGGACCGGCGGCATGGCCCAGGTCGACTCCACCTACTACCAGGACCTGCTCGATCCGCAGGAGCTGGTGCCGCAACGCCTGCCGCAGGTCCGTGCGGAGCATTCCGTGCCGATCCTCGACGACCACGTCGTCGGGCGCGTGGCGGCGGAGGCGGTGGACTTCCAGCGCGAGAACGGCTTCAGCGGCCTGCGCGGCGACCTGGCGCCCGAGCTCTTCGTGCCGTTCCGGCTGAGCCGCTATCTGTCCGGCTCCGTGCGCGGCCGGGTCCGCGAGACCGCATACCATCTCACCGACGAGGAGCAGGTCGGTCTGCTCGTGCCGTTCCCGTCGAAGCAGTTGCCGGCGCGGTTCCTGCCGGCGCGTGACGTGCCGCGCTTCGAGATGCCCAACCTCGACACCAACGAGACCCGCGAGCTCGCCGACGTCCATGGACGGATCGGCACGGAGTTCTCGCGCGTGTTCGACTTCCCGCACCTGGGGCTCGAGAAGCTCCGGCACTCGATCGAGCCCGAGGTGCAGTACCTCTTCGTGCCGTCGGTCGACACGCACCGCTTCACGCGGCAGGAGTGCCGCGTCGATCCCACCAACTCCACGCAGCGCGAGTGTCGTGCCGTCTTGAGCCGCGGCTACCTGTTCGACGAGGTCGACGCGATCAACCGTCGCAACTTCATCTCGTACGGCATCACGACGCGGCTCCTCGGTCGCGGCCCGGTGGCGCCGGATCCGAACACCGAGTGGGAGGTGGTCGAGCAGGAGGACGACTTCGTCGGGCCGCCCGAGGCGGCGGCCGCGTCGCCGCCGCCGCAGCCCACGCGCGAGCTGCTGCGGGCGAGCATCCTGCACGGCTACGACATCTCCCGGAAGATCGTCGACGACACGCACATGAGCGACGTCGACCTCGGCTTGCGGCTGACGCCGGCCGATTTCCTCGGACTGTCGTACAACGCGACCTGGGACTTCCAGAACAACGACGTCGTCGGACAGACGGTGGGTCTCGTGCTGCGCGAGCCATGGTGGACGCCGCCGCCCGGCAACAACTTCCAGGGCCCGACCACGATCGGGGTCGCCTACAACTTCGTTCAGGACAACGTGAACAAGATCAAGGGCATTCCGCCCGGGGCCGGCTTCGTCAACCTCGGGACGGAAGACCTGAACGGCTCGGTGTATCTGCGTCTCGGCGACTACATGGGCTTCAGCTTCAACTCGCGCTACGACCTCGACGGCGGCCCCGTCGTCAACGAGGAGGGCAACGTCGAGTTCGTCGGTCCGGGCTTCCTCGAGCGCACCTACCTGTTGCGCCTGATCTCACGCTGCAACTGCTGGGCGGTCGACTTCGGCTTCTCGGATCGCACGAACCCCGACGAGCGGGTCTTCCGCCTCCAGCTGACGCTGCTGGGCCTCGGCTCCTTCGGTAAAGCCAACTCCGGCAACTACGTCGGCATGGCCCCCCTCCAGAGCCTCGGCCTCCATCGGCCGTCGGCGCTGGGTGGGGGGTCGTCGTTGTACTGACCGGGGACGCTTGATCGGGGCCTGGTTGCGCGGGGGTGGGCGCGGGGCTCCGCTTCAGTACTCCGCCGGCCGCCACGAAACGTCTTGATCGGAGCAGTCGTTCTCGGCTCCGTAAGACGCTACGCCCGCGCCCACCCCCGCGCACCGAGCATCGACACCTCGCGGCGCAACTCGCCCACACCCAGGCACTAGCCCTCGCTCGTTTTGTTGCTGCCGCCACGCCGACAGTCGCCATCAGCAAGCGGTCAGAGGAACGCCGCCCAGGCTTCCCGGGTACGGCGACCGCGAAGCGGGTTCGCGTTACCCGACGTCGCGGCTCAGTGGGGCGGGCGGGGGCCGCGGTGGAGCGAGTTGGCGAGCCAAGAGCGTACGCTCGCTCCTGCTCGCGCGTAGAGCGGCGAGCCTCCGAGCGGAACCGCGGCCCCCGCCCGTCCCACCGAGGCCCCGCCGACACGGTGACACAGGCACGTTGCGCCCGCGCCGCAAACCCGCGATAGATCACGGCATGCGTCTCCTCGTGACCGGCGCCGCCGGCTTCATTGGGACCAACTTCGTGCGGCAGGGGCTGGATGGCAGCACCGATCATCCGGGCGTGTCGCGGTTGGTGGCCGTCGATCTGCTGACCTATGCGGGGAACTTCGCGAACCTCGCGGATCTGGCGGATGATGCGCGCTTCCGGTTCGTGCGCGCCGACATCGCGGATCGCGACGCGATGACGGCGCTGCTGCGCGAGGAACGCATCGACGTGGTGGTGAACTTCGCCGCCGAGTCGCACGTCGATCGCAGCATCGTCGACCAGGGGCCGTTCCTGCGCACCAACATCCACGGCACGCTGGCGCTGCTCGACGCCGCGCGCGAGCAGCCGGGACTGCGCCGCTTCCTGCACGTGTCGACCGACGAGGTCTACGGCAGCATCGCCGAGGGGCGCGCGGCGGAGGACTGGCCGGCGCATCCGTCGAGCCCCTACGCCGCCAGCAAGAGCGCCGCCGACGGCTTCGTGCAGGCCTATGCGAAGACGTTTGGCGTGCCCGCCGTCATCACGCGCTGCTCGAACAACTACGGTCCCTATCAGTTCCCGGAGAAGATGATCCCGCTCTTCGTCAGCAACGCGCTCGACGGACAGCCGCTGCCGCTCTACGGCGACGGCCTCAACGTGCGCGACTGGATCCACGTCGAGGATCACTGCCTCGCCATCTGGCACGTCCTCGGCCTGCCGGACGCGCACGGCGAGGTGTGGAACGTCAGCGCCGAGAACGAGGTGCCGAATCGCGTCGTCACCGACACGATCCTGCGGCTCACCGGTCGACCGACCGATCTCGTGCGCTACGTCGCGGATCGTCTCGGGCACGACCGTCGCTATGCGCTGGATTCGTCGGCGTTGCGCGCGACCGGGTGGCGGCCGCGCCGGCAGTTCGACGAGGGGCTCGCCGCCACGGTCGAGTGGTATCGCTCGCAGCGTCCGTGGTGGGAGGCGGTCAAGAGCGGCGCCTACCGCTCGTACTACGAGACGATGTACGGCGAGCGGCTGCGCGACGGAGAGGCGCGCCCCCGAGCGTGACGCGGCGGGCGCTGATCACCGGCATCACCGGACAGGACGGCTCGTACCTGGCCGAGCTGCTGCTCGCGAAGGGGTACGAGGTCGTCGGCACCGTCCGCCGCTCGAGCACCGAGACGCTGGAACGCATCGCGCATCTGCGCGACCGGCTCACGCTGGTGCAGGCCGACCTGCTCGACGAGCTGTCGCTCATCGCCGCGGTGCGCACGGCGCGCCCCGACGAGATCTACAACCTGGCCGCGCAGTCGTTCGTGCCGACGTCGTGGCAGGAGCCGGAGCTCACCGCCGAGTTCGACGCCATCGGCGTCACGCGACTGCTCGAGGCGATGCGGATCGCCGCGCCCGAGGCACGCTTCTACCAGGCCAGCTCGAGCGAGATGTTCGGCCAGGTGCGGGAGACGCCGCAGCGCGAGACGACCGCGTTCTGGCCGCGCAGCCCGTACGGGGTCGCGAAGGTCTACGGCCACTTCATCACCATGAACTATCGCGAGAGCTACGGGCTGTTCGCCTGTTCCGGCATCCTCTTCAACCACGAGAGCCCGCGGCGTGGCCGCGAGTTCGTCACCCGCAAGGTGTCCGAGGGCGTGGCACGGATCGCGCGCGGACAGGCGACGACGTTGCGGCTCGGCAACCTCGCCGCGCGGCGTGACTGGGGCTTCGCGGGCGACTACGTCGAGGCCATGTGGCGCATGTTGCAGCAGCCCGCGCCCGACGACTACGTCGTCGCCACCGGGGTGTCGCACAGCGTGCAGGAGCTGGCGGAGCTGGCGTTCGGTGTGGTCGGGCTCGACTGGCGGTCGCACGTCACCGAGGACGCGGCGCTGCGCCGGCCGGCCGAGGTGGATACGCTGGTCGGGGACGCCACGCGGGCGCGCCGGGAGCTCGGATGGTCGCCGCGGGTCGGGTTCGCGGAGCTGGTGGAGATGATGGTCCGTGCCGATCTCGATCGGGTGGTGCACTGATGCGTCTCCTCGTCACCGGCATCGGCGGGTTCGCCGGACCGGTCGTCGCCGCCGCGGCGCAGGCGCTCGGCCATACGGTGCACGGCCTCGTCCGGGGCGACGACGTCCCGTCGCCGCCGCTCCCAGGCGTGGCGCTGCATCGTGGCGACGTCACCGATGCCGACGGGCTCGCCCGGCTGGTGGCGACGATCGTGCCCGAGGGCGTCATCCATCTCGCGGCGATGTCGGAGCCCGCCCGGGCGGAGGCCGAGCCCGATGCCGCCTATCGCGTCAACCTCGGCGGGACGCTGGCGTTGCTCGGCGCCGTGCGGACGTCGGCGCCGGCGGCGCGCGTCGTGGTGGTCACGTCGTCGGAGGTGTACGGCGCGATCCGGCGCGACGAGCTGCCGGTGCGCGAGGACACGCCGCTGCGGCCGATCACCGTCTACGGCGCCAGCAAGGCGGCCGCCGATCTCGCCGCCGGCCAATGGGCGCGCGCCTACGGGCTGCACGTCGTGCGGGCGCGGCCGTTCAACCACACCGGGCCGGGACAGCGTCCCGCGTTCGTGTGCGCGTCGATCGCGAAGCAGGTGGCCGCGGTGGAAGCCGGCCGCCAGCCGCCGGAGCTCCGGGTGGGGAACGTCGATCCGGTGCGCGACTTCGGGGACGTGCGCGACGTCGCGTCGGCCTACCTGGCGCTGCTCGAGCGGGGCCAGGCGGGTGAGGCCTACAACGTCTGCACCGGCGAGGGCGTGAGCATCGCCGAGGTGATCGCCGTCCTGCGGACGCACGCGCGGGTGCCGATGTTCGCGCGCCCCGACCCCACCCGGCGCCGGCAGCTGGACGTCGAGCGCATCGTCGGCAGCCGGGAGCGCATCACGGCCGACACCGGCTGGGTCCCGCGCATCCCCTTGTCGGACACGCTCCGCTCCGTCCTCGACGACTGGCGTTCCCGCACGGATACCCGAGGCACGTGAGCCAATCCTTGCTTGCCGGTCCGGAGGACCGCGGGTATGCTCCTCGTTTGACCATGGAGCTCCAGCCCCCGACCCTCGAGCAGCTGCTGCTCGACCAGGGCCGCGTCACTGCCGAGGACCTGCGCAAGGTCAAGCGGTTGCAGGCGGAGCGTGGCGAACGGCTCGAGCGGCTGCTCCTCGATCTCGGATTCATCTCCGAGGAGGATCTGCAGCCGCTGCTGGCGAACTACCTCGGGGTGCCCTGCGTCGCGCGCAAGGAGTTCCCGACCGAGCCGGTCCCGCTCGGGCGGCTGAACCTCAAGTACCTGAAGCGCTCGAAGGTGCTGCCGCTGGCGCAGAACAACGGCACGCTCACGGTGGCCATGGCCGATCCGGCCGACTACTACGCCATCCAGGGACTGCAGGTGGCCACCGGGCTCGAGATCGAGCCGCGCCTCGCCCGCGAGCGCGACGTGCTGGAGGCCCTCGAGGCGGCGTACGGCGCCGGTGCGCCGGGGCAGGGCAACGGCAACGGTGACGGCGCCGACGGCGAGCTCGAGTTCATCTCCGACGACGAGGAGGACGTGAACCACCTCCGCGACCTCGCCAGCGAGGCGCCCGTCATCCGGCTGGTGAACGTGCTCATCAACCGCGCCGTCGAACAGCGCGCGTCCGACATCCACATCGAGCCGTTCGAGACCGAGCTCAAGGTCCGCTACCGCATCGACGGGGTGCTGCACGACGTCGAGACGCCGGCGCGGCGGCTCCAGGCGGCCATCGTCTCGCGCATCAAGATCATGGCGAAGCTCAACATCGCCGAGCGACGCCTGCCGCAGGACGGCCGCATCAAGCTGCGCCTCATGGGCAAGGAGATCGACCTCCGCGTCTCCACGCTGCCCACGGTGCACGGCGAGAGCGTCGTGCTGCGTATCCTCGATCGCGCCAGCATCGTCGTGAACCTCGAGTCGCTCGGCTTCCCCGAGGATACCCTGGTCGAGTTCGAGGAGCTCATCCAGCGGCCCTACGGCATGATCCTGGTGACGGGCCCCACCGGCAGCGGCAAGACGACCACGCTCTACGGCGCCCTCGACAAGATCAACTCGCCCGACAAGAAGATCATCACCATCGAGGATCCGGTCGAGTACCAGCTCTTCGGCGTCAACCAGATCCACGTGAAGCCGGCCATCGGGCTCACGTTCGCCAGCGGCCTGCGCTCGATCGTCCGCCAGGATCCCGACGTCATCATGATCGGTGAGATTCGCGACTTCGAGACCGCCGAGATCGCGATCCAGGCGGCGCTCACCGGTCACCTCGTGTTCTCCACGCTCCACACCAACGACGCCTCCGGTGCGGTCTCCCGCCTCCTCGAGATGGGGGTCGAGAACTATCTGCTGGCGTCGTCCCTCCTGGGCGTCCTGGCGCAGCGGCTCGTCCGCCGCGTCTGCGCGCGCTGCGCGGAGCCGGCCACCGACATGGGCCCCGAAGTGCTGCGCGAGATGGGCGTCGGCGACGAGTCGGAAGTGCACGCGATGGTGGGCCGCGGCTGCGAGGAGTGCTCCTTCACGGGATACCGCGGCCGCCGCGGCATCTACGAGTTCCTCCCCGTCAACGACGCCATCAAGGCGCTCATCCTCGAGCGCTCGTCGGCGGGCATCATCAAGGACCTGGCGGTGAAGAACGGCATGCGCACGCTGCGTGACGACGGCTGGCGCAACGTGCGGAACGGCATCACGACGGTCGCCGAGGTCGTTCGGGTCACGCAAGAGGAAGTGTAGGGCGCGTCGGCGCCGCTGGCGCAGATGCGTGGAGGCATGCAGCATCTCGGTCGCGTCGACCGCTTGAACACGAGTGGTCACCGCGACGTCAAAGCGTGCGTGCATGCCGCCCGACGCCTCGTCGTGATTGAAAACCTCCACGCCGTCGCGTATACGAATCAAGAGCTTTTCCCGCCATTTACGCTCCGGGTTGCAGCGTGTTCCGAGGGGCGGGACCTGGAGATTTCCGTTGGCGCAATTCCAGTACCGCGCGGCTGATCCCGAGGGGAAGGTCGTCGAGGGCACCATCGAAGCGGCCGAGGTCGCTGGGGTCGTCGCACGCCTGCAGGATCGCGGGCTGATCCCGATCAAGATCGGGGCGCCGGGATCGGGCAAGGCGAAGGCGGGAGGGGCTGCCACCACCAGCCGGATCGCCATGCCGGCGATGCCGACGTTCCGGCGCCGGCTCAGTCAGAAGGACCTGCTGATCCTCACGCAGGAGCTCTCCACGCTGCTCACCGCCGGGCTGCCGCTCGATCGCTGCCTGGCGACGCTGATCGAGCTCACCGACACCCCCGAGCTGAAGGCCATCGCCAGCGAGGTGCTGTCGGCCGTGCGCGGTGGCAAGTCGCTGGCCGAGGCCATGTCGCAGCACAAGTTCTTCCCGGTGCTGTACGTGAACATGGTCCGCGCCGGTGAGGTGGGCGGGTTCCTCGATACCGTCATGCAGCGTCTGCTCGAGTACCTCGAGCGCAGCCAGGAGGTGCGCGACGAGGCGCGCGCGGCGCTGGCGTATCCCATCGTGCTGACCGGTGCGATGGGCGCGTCGCTGGTGGTGCTGCTCGTCTACGTGCTGCCGAAGTTCTCGACGCTCTTCACCGACATGGGCCGCACGTTGCCGCTGTCGGCGCGCATCGTGATGGGCGTCTCCGAGGCGCTGCAGAGCTACTGGTGGGTCGGCATCCTCCTCATCGCGTCCGTCGTCTTCGGCATCCGCTACTACGTCCGCACGCCGCAGGGTCGTCACAACTGGGACGGCTTCAAGCTGCGCCTCCCGCTGCTCGGCAACGTGCTGCGCAAGGCCGAGGTGGCGAAGATCGCACGTACGCTGGGCACGCTTCTCAAGAGCGGCGTGCCGATGATCCAGGCGCTCGGCATCGTGAAGGAGATCGCGAGCAACGTGGTCGTGGGCCGCGCGCTGGCAGAGGTCGAGGTCGGGGTACGCGAGGGCGCCGGCGTCTCCGAGCCGCTGGCGCGCTCGGGCGTGTTCCCGCCGCTCGCCATCCAGATGATCTCCGTCGGTGAGGAGACCGGCCGGCTCGACGACATGCTGCTGCGCACGGCCGACTACTTCGATCGCGAGGTGAAGGTCCGCGTACAGCAGTTCACGCGCTTGCTCGAGCCCGTGCTCATCCTGGTGATGGGATTGGCCGTCGGGTTCGTCGTGGTATCGATGCTGTCCGCCATCTTCGCCGTCAACGACCTGCCCATCTGAACGACTGAAGAAGGATCCCCGTATGAAGGACCGCAGACTGCAGAGTGGCTTCTCGCTGATCGAGATCATGGTCGTCATGGTCATCATCGGTCTGCTGATGGCCCTGGTGGGCCCGAACCTCATCGGCCGTGCCGAGAAGGCGAAGACCCAGTCCGCCGCCATCCAGATCGAGCGCCTCGGCACCGTGCTCGACACCTACCGGCTCGACGTCGGCCGCTATCCGTCGACGCAGGAAGGGCTCAACGTCCTGATCAGTCGGCCGATCGGCGTCGACCGCTGGGACGGGCCGTACCTCAACAAGACCGAGATCCCGAAGGACCCGTGGGGCAAGCCCTACTTCTACCGCAGCCCGGGGGAGGGTGGCCGTCCATACGACCTCTACTCGCTCGGCGCCGACGGTGCCCCCGGCGGCGCGGGTGACCAGCGCGACATCACGAGCTGGGGAGGCGACACCGGGTGACCCGCGTGCGTCGCCAGCAGGGATTCTCGCTCCTCGAGATGATGGTGGTGATGGTCATCATCGCCATCGGCATCACGCTGGCCGTTCCCATGATCGAAGGTGGCTACGAGTCGCGCGAGGTCCGTCGCGCGGCACGGCAGATCGCCTCCACGATGTACCACTGTCGCGGCGAAGCCGTCGCCAAGGGTGAGGTGCAGGAGCTCGTCATCGACCCCATGCAGAACAGCATCGCCACCACCGAGTGGGGCAAGTGGGCCGTGCTCACCGATCGCGCCGTCATCGAGAAGGTCGAGGGCGGCACCACGCTCGGGGACGGCGCCGTGCAGCTCCTCTTCTTTCCGAACGGCAGCTCGAGCGGCGCCGACGTCGTCGTGTCGAGCCGCAAGGACCGCACCCGCAACCGCCTGCGCATCACGATGGACCCGCTCGTCGGGACCGTGAAGGTCGGGGACGCCGAGCCATGAGCCGTCGCCCCAATGCGGGCTTCACCCTGCTCGAGATCGCGGTCGCGCTCGCGATCCTCGGCATCGGTGTGGTGGCCTGCATGCAGATCTTCGGCGGCAGCCTGCGGCTCCAGGACCGCGCCTCGCGCGAGACCCGCGCCGTCCTCTATGCGCGTGCCCTGATGGACGAGCTGCTGATCCGCCCGGAGATCAAGAACCACACCGAGGATCGGCCCATCACCGCCGAAGGCTTCACGGCCAAGGTCGAGGTCCGCGACGCCGGTGCCGCCGAGGGGCTCGACGACAAGGTCCTCGAGGTCGACATCGGCCAGAGCCTGCGCGTGCTGTCGGTACAGGTGGCGTGGCAGGACGGCGCCGGGGTGAAGACGTACGACGTCCAGAGCATGCGGATGGCGCCCGATGAGGAATAGTCGACGTCGCGCCGCCGCCGGCTTCTCGCTCCTCGAGGTCATGCTGGCCATGGTCGCGCTAGCGATGGTCTCGATGATCTGCTACGGCGCCTTCCATCTGGGCATCCGTGCGGTCGAGCGGGGGGAGGTGGCGGTGGTCACGGCGCAGCGGCTTCGCGTCGCCAGCGACGTCCTGATCCGGCAGGTGAAGTCGGCCGTGCCCTATCCCGCGCGCAACGAAGACGAAGAGGTGTATCCGTACTTCTTCGGGACCCCCACCTCGATGACGTTCGTCACGGCGGCGGCACTGAACGGTGGCGGCGGGCTCGCGCGCGTCGCCTATCAGCTCACCCCGGACGAGGGCACCGATCGGTCGAAGCTCGTCGTCGAGGAGAGCGGCGCGTTCTCACCCGACGCGCTCGGCGTCGAGCGCTTCGAGCCCAGCGGCGCGCGGGCGACGGTGCTCCTCGACGGCTTCCGGGACCTCCATTTCCAGTACCTCCTGAGCGACGGCGCCGACGTCGAATGGCGCGACAGCTGGAACGGCCGCGAAGAGGAGATCATGCCGACCGCGGTCCGCATCCTCGTCGACGGCATGCCCGGCCTCGAGACCGACACGTGGGGCCAGGAGATCCCGCTGATGGCCACCACCTACAGCGAGGGGGCCGGCGAGGTCGACGACGAGTTCATCCAGGAGCGGGCCGAAGCGCTCGCGAAGCAGCAGGGCGCCAGCGGCGTCTCGAACGAGGACGACGGCAGCAACGACGAAGCCGATACCGACGCCGAGATCGACACCGAGGCCGAGGAGTGAGACGCCATCCCCGGCATCGTCAGCGCGGCATCGCGCTCCTGCTCGTCATGTGGGTCTTCATGATCCTCGGCGTGCTGGCGCTCGACTTCTCGCGCTACATGCGCGACGACGCCATGTCGGCGGTGAACTTCGCCGACGGTACGCGCGGCTACTACCTGGCGCTCGCGGGCATGAACCGCGCGCTCTTCGACGCCATGGTCGCACGTGATCAGGGCGGCATGGCGAACGCCCAGGACGAGAACGACACGAACGACGACGATGATCGCGAGGGAGAGCTCGTCCCGGCCGACGGCCAGTGGCACGACGGCACCTTCGGCGGCGGCACCTACCAGGTGCGCATCACCGACGAGTCGGGTCGCATCCCGATCAACACCGTCACGCCGGAGCAGCTGCGACGCATCGTCACCAACGTCGTGCTGGGTCCGAAGGCCGGCGTGCAGGGCGTCAGCAGCGGCGCGTCCGCCGAGGTCGACGAGCTGGTCGACGCCATCGTCGACTGGCGCGATCCCGACAGCCTGAAGAGCCCGAAGGGTGCCGAGAGCGACTTCTACCTGGCCAACCACGGCTACCCGGCGAAGAACGCCTACTTCGACGACATCCAGGAGCTGCTCCAGGTGCGTGGCGTCACCGCCGAGATGTTCTACGGGGTCGACGGGGCGCCCGGGCTGCGCGACGTCTTCTCGGTCTACAACGTCGATCCCGAGATGAAGCTCAACGCGCGCACGGTGACGTCGCCCGTGATCCAGGTGCTCCTCAACAAGACGCCCGAGGAGGCCGACGAGCTGCTGGCCACGCGCGAGGACGATCTCGCCGGCTTCACGCTGCGCTTCCAGAGCGAGCTGATCGCGGTCGATCCGAGTCTCGAGGGTCTGGTGAGCGATCGCGCGGCGCAGCTCGTGTACGTCGAGTCACGCGCCGACACGCGCGATCCGCGCAACCAGTCGGTCGTCGCCGCCGTCGTCAACCTGGCTTCCGACGAGTTCGAGGGACCGAAGATCCTGCGCTGGTTCGATCGCGCGCCCTGGCGGGGCACGCTGCCCGCGGGGTCGTTCGGGGAGCCGCCGGTATGACGTTGGGCGAGCTCTCCGAGCGCATCAAGCGTGCCGACTTCGTCGACGGGCTCGGCATCTACGTCGGTCCGCACGAGGTCGCGCTGGCGCACGTGAACAAGCGGCTCTTCCAGGTGTCCCTGAAGAGCACCGCCACGTATCCGCTCCCGGGTAACGATCATCCGGTCGAGCGGCGGCAGGCGCTGGCGCAGGCGGTGGCGGCGTTCGCGCGCGAAGGCCAGGTCGACACGCGTCGGACGTTCCTCTGCGTGCCGCGCTCCGACGCGGCGTTCAACCGCGTCATCCTGCCCGCCGCCGCGCGGGAGAACCTGGCGCAGGTGCTCGAGTACGAGATCGAGAACCTGATCCCGCTGTCGCGCGAGGAGGTCTACTTCGACTACTCCGCCCGCGATCACGGCGACGAGCGCCTCGAAGTGCTCCTCATGTGCATCCCGAAGCAGGTCGTGCAGGCCTATCTCGATGCGCTCGAGGAGGCGTTCGTGCGCCCGCGGGGGATCGTCATCGCGTCGACGGCCATCGCCGACTTCCTCGCCTTCTGTCGTGGCGAGCCGTCGGCGCCGTTGGGCCTCCTCGTCACCGCGCCGAACGCCACCGAGGTGGCGTTGCTGTCGGGTGGACGGCTGGTGGCGAGCCAGCTCGTCCCGGCGAGCCGTCTCACCGAGCCCACGGCGCTCGCGCGCTCCGTCACCCGCCAGCTCTCCGACCAGCTGCTCGCGGCCGAGAACGTCCCGCTCTACCGCTGGGAGCTGGCGAACGGCGCCGGGCCCATGACGCCGCCGCTCGGTGACGGCGAGCTGCTCGGCATGGCCCGTGGCAAGCTCGAGGCGCCCGAGGCGTTCTTCGAGAGCACCGAGCGGGCGCTGCTGCCGGCCGTCGGTGCGGCGCTCGACGCCGTCCGCGAGGGCACCGTGCCCGTCAACCTGCTGCCGGCCGAGGGCCGCAAGGGCTACGACGAGGGCCTGTCGCTCACCACGGTGGTCCTCGTGGTGCTGACGGCGGTGCTGCTCGTGGTCTGGGGCGGCAGCGCGCTGGTGAAGGACGTCATGTTGCGCCGTCAGGTGCAGGCCCAGCTTGAGGCCGTGGCGCCGCAGGTGAACGAGGTGCGCGGGCTCCAGAACGAGATCGAGGGCCTGCAGAAGGAGCTCGATACGCTCGGTGCGGGCCAGGAGGCGCGGGTCACGCAGCTGCTGAAGGAGCTCACCGAGCTCATCCCGGCCGACGCCTATCTCACCACGTTCAGCCTGCGCGGTGATCGCATGACGCTCGACGGTCAGGCGCGGTCGGCGTCCGACCTCATCACGGCGATGGAGAAGTCGAAGCGCTTCAAGAACGTCACGTTCAGCTCGCCGACGACGAAGGCGGGCGACAAGGAGCGCTTCTCGCTCGTGGCCGAGGTGAAGCGGTGAGCGCCCTCCGCGCGCGCCTGCAGGCGCTGTGGGCCGCGGCGCGCAGCTGGTACGCCGGGCACTCGCAACGCGATCAGCGCATCATCCTCGGCGTCGTGGTGCTCGCCGTGCTGTCGGTGGCGTACGTCGGCATCGTCGTGCCGGTGCGCGACTACCGGCGCGAGGTGGCGGAGGAGATCGCCGACGGCCAGGCCGATCTCGAGCGGGCGTCGCGCTTCCTCGGCGCCGTCGAGTCGCTGCGCGCCGAGCGCGAGTCGCTCCGCAAGCGGCTGACGCAGGCGCGCACGCGGCTCCTGCCGGGGCGCAGCGGCACGCTCGGCGCGGCCGCGCTGCAGGAGCGCGCGAACGCCATCGCCACCGAGAAGGGCATCACAGTCCAGAGCACGCAGGTGATGCGCGAGGAGGCCGCCGATCCGTATCGCAAGGTGGCGGTGCGGCTGACGCTCTCGGGCGAGATCAAGCCGTTCGCGGAGCTGGTGTCGGGCCTCGAGTACGGCCAGCAGCTCGGCATCCCCTTCGTCGAGGTGAGCCGTCGTGGCGCGGTACCCGGCGCCAAGGGTCCGCGGACGCTGTCGGCGACGGTCGAGGTCACGGGCTTCGTGCTCGGCGAGGATCCGAAAGCCGAGGAGCAGCCGCCGGCGGACGGTGACGCCGGCGACGGGAGCCCGACGACGACCGCCCCCGGAGCGGCGGCGGCCGGCTCCACGTCGACGACGGCACCGGAGCTGGCGAAGAAGGACGAGAACGGCTGATGGGACGCTGGGCGCTTCTGAACGGCCTGCTCGGGCTCATCGTGCTGCTGCTCGGGCTGCAGATCGCGTGGACGTGGGCCCGCTCGCTGCCGCCGATCGATCTCGAGGCGCGGACCGCGGCCGAACCCGCGCCCGCCACCGGCGACGGGCCGAAGGGCGAGCGCCGGTCGCGCCGGGGCGCCGACAAGGTGCCGGCGTCGCCCGCCCTGCTGGTGACCACCATCCACAACAAGGACCTCTTCGACCCGAGCCGGCAGAAGGCCTCGCAGGAGGCCAAGGTGGAGGCGCCCAAGGAAACCGGGCCGCCGCCGTCGCTCAACCTCGTCGGCGTCCGCATCATGGGTAAAGACCGCGAGGCGTTCATCAACGACACCACGGCGCCGGCGGGCGCCCAGCTGCGCCGCATGCGCTCGGGTGATCAGGTCAGCGGCTTCTCGGTGAAGTCCATCGAGCCGACGCGCGTGACGCTCACCTCGGGCACGGGCGAGCTCATCAAGCTGAAGCTCGAGGTCGAGAAGAACGCGGCGGCGCCGGGCGTCGCGGCGGCGACGCGACCGGGCATGCCGCCGCGGCCGGGCCAGCCGCCGCAGCCGCCGGGTGCTGCCGCACCGTCCCCGGCTGCGGGCATCCAGCCCACGCCGCCGGCGGGCGCCGGCCAGGCACGTCCGCCGCGTGCCGGCATGCAGGCGGCGCGACCCGGTGCGCCGGGCGCTGCCGCCCACACGCCTCCCGCCGCGGGGGGTGTGCCGCCCAATCCGCAGAACCCGCAGATTCCCCAGCTCCCAGCCGGGGTACGCGAAAAACTCGAACAGCTGAAAAGTAACTGATAAGGCCGTCCGGTCGGGTGTGGTGTCGGCAGCGGGGGCGGCCGACTCGAGGGGCACTGGGTCCGACGGGAGGAGGGTGCAGTGAAGGGGCTACGGTACCTGGTGTTGATCGGTGTCCTGCTCGGGCTCGGGGGTACGTTCGCTTGGGCGCAGGACGAGGAGCAGGAAGCGCAGGGTGCGCCGACTGCCGTGCCGACCACCTCGATCCCGGCACGCGCCGTACCGCCGCCACCGGTTGCACCCCCGCCTGGGGCGGCGACGACGACGACCATCCCGGCTGCGGCCGTCGACGAAGTGCCCGAGGGCGAGCGTCCCCTCGGTGACGAGGAGGCGATGGTCCTCAACTTCGAGCGCGCCGAGATCCGCGAGGTCATCCACAGCCTCGCGACCGCGCTCGGCATCAGCTACACGCTCGATCCCCGCATCGAGGGCCAGGTCACGATCCGCACGACGGGTCGCATCCCCCGCGACGAGCTCTTCCCGCTCTTCAACGAGATCCTGCGCAACAACGGCATCGCGGCGGTGCAGGTCGGCGATCTCTACCAGATCCTCCCGGTCGCCGAGGCGAAGACGCGTGCCATCATCCCGCGCACGCCGGGGCAGCGTCGGACCGCCAACGAGGACGACAGCTTCGTCATCGAGATCATCCAGATGAAGCACGTGGCGGCGGAGGAGATGCAGAACATCCTCCAGCCGTTCGTCACCCCCGGTGGCGACGTCCTGGCGTATCCGCGCGCGAACGCCGTCGTGGTGACCGACCTCGCCACCAACGTGCAGCGCCTGCGTGACCTCGCCGCCACGTTCGACGTCGACGGCTTCACCAACCTCCATGCCCGCGTCTTCAAGATGAAGGACGCCGACCCGGAGGAGCTCGCGAACGAGCTCATCACGCTGCTCGCACCCTACGGCGTCACGCCCGACGGCACCGGTGAGGGCGGCGTGTTCATGGTGCCGCTGTCGCGCCTGAACGCGATCGTCGTCTTCGCGATCGACAAGACCGCGTTCACGGAGATCGACCGCTGGCTCGCGTTCCTCGACATCCCGCCCGATCAGGGGTCGGGACGGCAGACGTTCGTCTACGCCGTCGAGAACGCGAAGGCGGTCGACCTGGCCGCCGTGCTGAACGAGCTCTTCGGCGGCGGCGGGGGCGGTGGTGGCGCGGGCGGCTTCGGTCGGGGCGGCGCCGGTGCGGCACCGGCGGGCGTCGGTCTCTTCGGTGCCGGTGGCAGCTCCGGTGGCGCGGCCGGCCGTGGAAGCCAGGGGCGAGGTCGCAGCGGCAGCGCGGCCGGCTCCACGAGCTTCGGGGGGGGC
>CAYOIZ010000054.1:0-47813 GCA_964404165.1 uncultured Binatia bacterium (SeqCode)
ATGTGTTAGGCACGCCGCCAGCGTTCGTTCTGAGCCAGGATCAAACTCTCCAGTTTAGGCTGGAGACCTCGCCCTCCGAAGAGGAACGAGGACGTATGCACTTGGGCATTCGTAGACCTGGCCAGCACGAATAAAACTCGCGCTGTCCGTAGATCACGCTTGGGAACCTCTTCCGTCAAAACTACTCGGGAAAAGGAGCGCTACTATTTAGTTTTCAAAGACCGGGGTGTTACTGCGGGCAGACCGATGTGTATAGGGGACGCCTCGGAGGATGTCAATGGTGTCGCCGAGAAAATCTACTGACCTTCCGGCTTCCTGAAGGTCACTGCGGCGAGTCGTTTTCGTCCGACCGAGAGCAGATGGTGATGACCTCCGCGGAAGCGGAAGTCAAGCTGGACTGGTGCACCGTCCACCCGAACCGCCCCCTGCGCGATGAGACGCTTTGCCTCTCCGTTGGACGCGGCGTAGCCAAGCTCGCGTAGAAGCTCAGTTATGGGGATTTCCGTGGACGGGGTCGTCACCACGACCGGGGTGGGGTCGTTGGCCTCCCGCTTCTGGAAGCGCTCTGCGAAGAACCGCGCGGCCGCGTCCCCTGCATCGTCTCCGTGGAACCGCGCCACGATCTCCCGCGCCAGAGCCTTCTTGGCCTCCATAGGGTGCATCTCACCGGAGCAAACCCGGCTCACGAAGCCTTGGTCGCGACGACTGAGGAGAGCGTAGTACCGCTGCATGAGCGGGTCGCTCACGGACATCAGCTTCCCGAACATCTCCGCCGGGTCGTCCGACACTCCGACGTGATTCCCGAAGCTCTTTGACATCTTATGGACGCCGTCGAGCCCCTCGAGCAGGGGGAGGACCATCGCCACCTGGCCGGGTTGACCTGCCGAGCGTTGCAGGTCGCGTCCAACGAGCAGGTTGAATGTCTGGTCCGTTCCGCCGAGCTCGACGTCAGACTTCACCATCACCGAGTCGTACCCCTGCATCAGCGGATACAGGAATTCGTGGAGACCGATAGGCTCGCCACCGCGGTAGCGCTTCTCGAAGTCGTCGCGCTCGAGCATCCGCGCAACCGTCATCTGCCCGGCGAGACGAAGCACCTGTTCGAACGCCAGGGGCCCGAACCATTCGCCGTTGCGGTGGATTTCCGTCCGCTCGCGATCGAGGACCTTGAACATCTGGTCCAGATAGGTCGCCGCGTTGGACTCGATCTGCGCCGTGTCGAGCTGGGGCCGCGTCGCCGACCGACCGCTCGGGTCACCCACCCGTGCGGTGAAATCGCCGATGATCAGGACCGCCTGGTGTCCGAGATCCTGGAATGCGCGCAGCTTCTCCAACGCGATCGTGTGACCGAGGTGGATGTCCGGCGCCGTCGGATCGACGCCCAGTTTGACCCGTAAGGGCCGCCCCATCGCCAGCCGCCGACGAAGCTCGTCGGCGGTGTAGACCTCGACGCTTCCCCGCCGGAGCACATCAAACTGCTCGTCTGCGTTCACGTTTCCACACGCTCCCGAACTCGCACGATGGACCGCGCCAGCCCCGATGTCTCGTCGACGTCGATGATCGCGCCATGCACGCCGACCGGCCCATCGGCGACGTCGAACCGCGCCGGCATCTGATCGAGGAAGCGATTGATCACGCGATCGCTTCGAACCCCGAGGATCGAGTTCTCGGGACCGCACATCCCCGCGTCGGTGAGGTGCGCGGTTCCACCCGGCAGCACCTGTTCGTCGGCCGTCTGCACGTGCGTGTGGCTTCCGACCACCGCCGATACGCGACCATCGAGAAACCGACCCATGCCGATCTTCTCGGACGTCGCCTCTCCGTGCATGTCGACCAGAATCACGTCCGACTGACTTCGCACCTCGGGCAGCACGGCCTCGACCGCACGAAATGGGCAATCGGACGGCCCCATGAAGACGCGACCGATCAGATTGATCACGGCGACGCGCACGGTCGACCGTCGCGCCGTGCGCACCGTCCAGCCCGCACCGGGAACCCCGGGCGGAAAGTTCAATGGACGGATGAGCCGTCCGTTCTCGCGAATGTAGGGAATGATCTCCCGGTTGTTCCACACGTGGTTCCCCGACGTGAGCACGTCGACACCGGCATCGCGCAGCTCCTCCGCCCCACGCGGGTTGATGCCCTTCCCGCCCGAAGCATTCTCGCAATTCGCGACCACGAAATCGACCTCGCCGGCCGCCTGCAGACGCGCCAGCACCTTCGCGACGGCGCGTCGCCCGGGACGACCGACGACGTCCCCGAGAAACAGCAGCTTCATCTCAGTGCGCGATCTCGCTGGCCCGCGTCTCGCGAATCACCGTCACGCGAATCTGCCCCGGGTACGTCATCTCCTGCTCGATCTTGCGGGCGACGTCGCGTGCCAGCATCGCCGCCTGATCGTCGGGAATGCTTCCGGGATCGACGATGATACGGATCTCGCGTCCCGCCTGCACGGCGAACGATCGCTCCACGCCCTTGAACGAGTTGCTGATGCGCTCGAGATCCTCGAGACGCTTCGCGTAGCTCTCGAGCACCTCGCGACGTGCACCCGGGCGCGCACCGGAGAGCGCGTCCGCCGCGTCGACCAGCGGCGCGAGGATGGTCTCGGCCTTCACCTCTTCGTGGTGCGCCGCAATGGCATTCACGACCTTCGACGACTCCCCGTACTTGCGCGCGATCTCGCCACCGACGATGGCATGCGAACCCTCGACCTCGTGCGTCAGCGCCTTGCCGATGTCGTGCAGCAGGCCTGCGCGCCGGGCCTGCTTGACGTTGAGCCCCAGCTCGGCCGCCAGCGCGCCGGCGATGAATGCCGTCTCGATCGAGTGCATCAAGACGTTCTGCGCATAGCTGTACCGGTACTTGAGCATGCCGACGAGTCGCACCAGCTCCTGGTGGATGCCATGGACGCCGAGCTCGATGACGGCCTTCTGTCCCGCCTCCCGGATCGACTCCTCAAGCTCCTGCTCCGCTTTGCGCACCACCTCCTCGATACGCCCGGGATGGATGCGTCCGTCGGAGATCAGCCGCTCCAGTGCCAGGCGCGCCAGCTCGCGGCGGATCGGATTGTGGCACGAGATGACGACCGCCTCCGGTGTGTCGTCGATGATGAGATCGACCCCGGTGGCGGCCTCGATGGCCCGGATGTTCCGTCCCTCGCGTCCGATGATGCGGCCCTTCATGTCGTCGTTGGGCAGCGCCACGACCGATACCGTACGCTCGGCGACGAACTCGCCCGCGAGCCGCTCGATGGCGATCGAGACGATCTTCTTCGCCCGACGGTCGGACTCCTCTCTGGCCTCCGACTCGATCTGCCGGATGTGCTTCGCGGCCTCCCCACGGGCCTCCTCCGTCATCTGGTCGACGAGCGCCCGCCGGGCTTCCTCGCGTGTCAGCCCGGCCGTCTCCTCGAGCTTCTGGCGAACGCTGTCGACGAGCGCCTGCGCCTCGCTGCGCTTCGCCTCGATCGTCCGCTCGACCTGCTTGGTGGCCTCCTCGCGCTTGCCGAGCTCGTTCTCGCGTTGGGTCAGGCCATCCAGCTTGCGATCGATCGCCTCCTCCTTCTGCGCGAAGCGCTTCTCCATGGCCGCCAGCTCGCGCCGCTGCTCGCGAGCCTCGCGCTCGGCGTCGGCCTTCGCCTGGATCAACAGGTCTTTGGCCGCGAGATCGGCTTCCTTGCGCTGCGTCTCGGTCTCCCGGCGGGCCTCCTCCACGATGCGAGCGGCGGTTTCCTGCGCCGTGACTTCCAGGCGCGCGCTGCGGCCCCGTCGGGCCCGGTCCAGCAGCAGGACGACGACAGCCCCGAGTGCCGCGCCGACGACGGCGACACCGAGGGCAAGGAGTATGGTCATGCGTGGGTCTCCTCGAAGAAGTGGGCCAGAGGGCCAGCGACGGCAAGGAGCCGCGCCTCGGTCACGACGGCGTGCACGCGTTGATCCCAGGGTTCTTCCGGGAGCGACGGGAGCAGCTGCGTCTCCGAGGCGAGCCCGATTCGCAGGGCCTCTGGATAGCGTGTCAGTAGGCGATCGTAGTCTCCGCCACCGCGGCCGAGGCGCCGGCCGTCCGGGGTGAATGCCACCCCGGGCACCAGGACGACGGCTGCTGCGACGGTCGGGCCGAGCTCGGCCCCTTCCCCCGGCTCGGGGTAACCATGTGCCCCGGGCGTCAAGCGCTCGGGCGCACTGGCGACGAGACGGAGGTCTCCGGGCGTACCCCCCGGAAAATACGTGACCGCACCGAGCGACCGGGCGAAGGCGACGGCCGGATGCGGATCCAGCTCGGCGTCGATGGCCGCGTAGGCCCCGACGTCACGTGCCCGCACGAACGGGGCGAAACGGATGAGCTGCGTGCACACGCGGGCGGCGAGCCGGGTACGCTCCGCCGGCGACACTGCGCGTCGCGCCTGCAGCAGTGCGCGTCGCAACGCGCTCTTGTCCGATCGCGGATCTTCCCCCATCGCCGATGCTCGCACGGGGGAGAACGGTGATTACGGGATGCTGCTCCTACGGCTGCTGTCCGAGGCGGAACGCATGTGGTTCCGCGCGATGATGCGGGACATCCCCCGCCAGATCATGTCGTTGCATCGGTACACGCGCCACGTCGACCGTGGGCGACAGCTGCAGTCGGCACCACCCCACCTCGTCCGCTCCCCATATGACATGGGCACCCCGCAAGGCCGGGCCGTGGCACGGATCCGGGGTGTCACGAGTCGTAGCTCCTCCAAATCCAGATACTGATGAACGCTCACCGCAACGCCCGAGTGTCAGCGTTGCAATCAAGCGAGAATGCCGCGGACTGTAGTCGAACGCTTCCGGGTCTGCAACGCGAACGACGCCGCGGACCTACGGCAGCCCGGCGCCGTCCAGGAGCCGCAGGATCGCCTCCAGGCGACCGCGCACCTGCTCCCGCTCCCGTTCGAGCACACCGATCCGTTGGCGGAGCTGTCGACACACCTGCTCGGCTGCCTCCAGGCGTCGCTCGACGGCCAGGACGGCAGCCGATCCGCCGTCGCCGTCCCGCTCGGGCTCGACCCCGTCGACCTTCATGACGACTCCCCCGTGGCCTCGGCGGCCTGGTTTCGACCCGCGGGCTCGGCAGCGAACAGGGTGGACGTGAAGACCTGTGCATCGAAGGGCCGCAGGTCGTCGATCCCTTCGCCCACGCCGATGTATCGGACCGGAAGCCCCAGCTCGTGACGCAACGGGACGACCACCCCGCCTCGCGCGGTGCCGTCGAGCTTGGTCAGCACGACCCCGGTCACCTCGACGGCTTCCTGGAAGGTCCGTGCCTGGCTGATCGCGTTCTGCCCCGTGGTGGCGTCGAGCACGAGGAGCGTCTCGTGCGGTGCCCCGGGCACCTCGGCACCGATGACCCGACGGACCTTCCGCAGTTCGTCCATGAGATTGCTCCGCGTATGCAATCGCCCGGCGGTGTCGACGAGCACGAGGTCCACGCCCCGTGCGAGGGCGGCCTTCATACCGTCGAAGACGACCGCCGACGGGTCCGCGCCCTGCCGATGTTGCACGATCTCCACCCCCGCACGCTCGGCCCACACCGCGAGCTGCTCGATCGCGGCGGCACGGAACGTGTCCGCGGCCACGAGAAGCACCTTTCGTCCCTGGGCGACGTGCAGGGCGGCGAGCTTCCCGATCGTGGTCGTCTTGCCGACGCCATTGACCCCCGTCACCAGGATCACCCACGGCTTGCCGGTGATGGCTGGCGGCTCATCGGCCGGCACCATGCCTTCCACCACCGCCTCGAGTGCCCCGCGAATCGCGCCGGCATCGCCCCGCACCTGTTCCCGAACGCGCTCCAGCAGAACGCCGGTGGTCTTCACGCCGACGTCGGCGCCGATGAGCGCCTCCTCGAGGTCGTTCATCACGACGTCGAACGGACGCGGCCCTTGCCCCAGTGCCGCGTCCAGCTGGGCACGCAGTCGATCGCGCGTCGCGGCCAGCCCACGACGCAGCCGATCGGCCGGCGACGATGGGGCTGCGCTCGCGCCCTCGACGGCCCGCCTGCCCCGACGCCGCGCCACGCCCCAGGCGAGCAGGAGCATCGCCACGAGCGCTGCCGCGGCCAGCAGGAGGATCGTCTCGGAGGACATCGCCGTCGTAGGCTACGCGGCCTCGCTGAGCCGCACCGACACGACCTTCGACACGCCCGCCTGCTCCATCGTGATGCCGTAGAGCGTCCCCGCCACTTCCATGGTGCGACGATTGTGGGTGATGAGCACGAACTGCGACTGCCGGGCCATCTCCGACACCAGGCTGTTGAAGCGGCCGATGTTGGCCTCGTCCAGCGGCGCGTCGACTTCGTCCAGCAGGCAGAACGGTGTGGGACGGATCAGGAACAGCGAGAACACGAGCGCGGTCGCGGTGAGGGCCTTCTCGCCACCGGAGAGCAGACTCAGCTTCTGCAGCTTCTTGCCGGCGAGCTGCACCACGATCTCGATGCCGGGCTCGCCGCCCTCCTCGCCCGTGACCATCTCGAGCTGCGCACTGCCCGACGGGAAGACCTTCGGGAACACCTCCGCCAGCTTGGCGTTGGCGGCGGTGAAGGTCTCCTCGAACCGCTGCCGCGAGGTGCGGGTGAGCTTGCCGATGGTCTGCTTCAGGTCGTCGAGCGAATTCTCGAGGTCGGCCCGCTGCGTGACCAGGAACTCGTGGCGGCCACGCAGCTCTTCCAGCTCGCTCATGGCCGCCGGGTTGACGTCGCCGAGCCGCACGAGCCGTGCGCGAAGCTCCTCGACGCGCAGTGCGTCCTCCTCGTGCGGGCCTTCGACCTCGAGCGTGACGTCGTCGAGCGCCTCGAGGCCGAGATCGTAGCGCTCGGCCAGGCGCTCGCCGACCTGCTCCAGACCGAGACGGCGCTCCGTGAGCGCGATCTCGAGCTCGCCGGCCTCGCGTCGCACGCCTTCGAGACGCTCGCGCGCCGCGCGCTGCGCGACGTCGTCGGCAGAGAGCGCCGCATCGGCCTCGGCGACCTCACGCAGCAGCTGATCTCGTTCGGTCGTCAGCACCGCGACCCGTGCCTCGGCCGCCGCCCGCGTCCCTTCCACGGCCGTGCCTTCCTCGCCGGCCGCCTCGGCGCCCGCCGTGGCGTCGGCCGCCGACCGCTCGGCGGCGCCGACGCGCTCTTCGAGCTCGGTGATGCTGGTGCGATAGCGGGCCAGCTCGGATTCGGCGGCGCGATGTCGCTCCACCACTTCCGCCGCCGCCACCGCGGCGCGCGTGCGCACCCCCTCGGCCTCGGCGTGCCGCGTGCGCCATGCCGCGAGCGCTTCCTGCCGACGGGCCAGCGCCTCGCGATGTTCGCCCAGCAGCTCGGTGATCCGCTGACGTGACTCGTCGAGCGCCGAGAGCTCGCCCGCGACCTGGCCGTCGGCCCCCGCCAGTCCGCTGGCCTCGAGCGCACCGACTTCGAGCTCGGCCGCGATGCGACCGCGCTCGTCCTCGAGCCGTTCGCGATCCTTCTCGCTCGCGAGATGCTCGAGCCGGAGGGCCTGCAGGCGCTCGGCGGCGACCGTCATGGCCTGCCGCACCGCCGCGAGGCGGGCCCGGAGATCGGCGAGGGCGCGGGCTTCGTCCTCGGCCGTACGCTCGGCGGCGGCGATGGCCACCTCGAGCTCGCGCAGCTCGCGTGCGCGCGCCAGCAGCGTCTCCTCGAGCGGTGGCTCGCTGCCACCGGTCATGGCGCCGAGCGGATCGATGGCTTCGCCGGCCAGCGTCACGACGGTCACCGGCTGCGACGTCTCCCGCCACAGCCGCAGCCCGTCCTCGAGGTCGTTCGCCAGCAGCACCTGGCCCAGCAAAGCCTCGGCGAGCGCCCAGTGCGGGGTGTCGACCTCGATCTCGTCGACGAGACGCCGTCCCGGCGGCACGATCACCGTGGCGCGTCGCTCGGGGTCGTGTGGCACCACGGTGGCGCTGCCGCCGCCGCTCTCGGTGAGCCAGCGGATCGCGTCCAACGCCGCCGTCGTATCAGGCAGGACGACGTGACTCAGCCGGGCGCCCAACGCCGCGGCCACCGCACGCTCGAGCGCCGCGGGTACGCGCAGGACGCCGGCCAGGAGCACGCCCCCGACGTCGTCCCGTCCGAGCAGGCTCGCGACACCTCGCGTACAGCCCTCGTACCGCGCATGCAGCTCGCGCAACGACTCGGCGCGTGACCGCAGCTGGGTCAGGTTCGCGCGCGTGGCCTCGTAGGTCTCCACGCGGGCCGCCTCGTCGTCCGCGAGGGTGCGACGCTCCGCATCCAGTCGGCGATGCTCGTCCTCGACACCGGTGCGCTCGGCCTCGAGCCCGGCGGACCGTTCGCGCGCCAGCTCGCGCTCGCGCGCGTTCGTCTCGAGCCGCTCGCCCAGCACCCGCTGCTCCTCGGCCAGCTGCTCGCGCTGCCCCGCGATCTCGTCGCGGCGACGACGCAGCGCCTCCGAGAGGTTCCGCAGCCGCGTCTCCTCGGCCGTCGTCCCGACGAGCGTATCCTTCGCCTCCTCGACGGCCTCCTCGATGGGCGCCCCGGCGGCACCCAGCTCGCGCAACAGGGATTCGGCCGTCGAGCGCTCGGTCTCCGCCGTGGCCTGCTCGCCGCGCAGCCGGTCGACGGTGACCGCGAGACCCGCGACCTCCGCCACCATACCGGCGAGCCGCGCCCGCAGATGTCCCGCCTCGCGCTCGGCCTCCTGAGCGCGCGCATCGAGATCGCGCCGGCGCGCCGCCAGCGCCTGGACACGCGATGTGGCGTTCGCCGCCGTGAGCCGCTCCTCGGTGACGTGCGCCTCGACCTCGCGCAGCCGGCTCTCCGTGCTCTGCCGGCGCGAGCGCGACGCGTCGCTGGTCTGCTCGGTGGCACGGAGCTGCTCCTGCAGCGCGGCCTCCTCCGCCTGCAGCGCCGCCAACCGATCGCCCAGCTGCTGCATGTCGGCCGACCACTGCCGGCGCCGGGCCGCCATCACGCGCAGGTCGAGCTCGCGCAGCTCGCCCTTGATGCGATGGTACTCCTCGGCGCGACGGGCCTGACGCTGCAGCGACGCCATCTGGCGCTCGAGCTCGCGCAGCACGTCCTGCACGCGCAGCAGGTTCTCGCGCGTACGCTCCATCTTGCGCTCGGCCGCCACCTTGCGTGCCCGGAACCGCGTCGTGCCCGCAGCCTCCTCGATGAAGAGCCGCATGTCCTCCGGCTTGGCGTTCACCAGCTGCTCGACGCGGCCCTGCTCGATGATGGCGTAGGCCTTGGTGCCGACGCCGGTGCCGAGGAACAGCTCGGTGATGTCCTTCAGGCGACACGGCACGCGGTTGATGAAGTACTCGGACTCGCCGGAGCGGAAGTAGCGCCGCGTGACCAGCACCTCGGTGACACGCGCCAGCTCGGGCGGGAGCGACTCGGGGCTCTCGACGCCGTCCTCGGCCGTCTCCGTCGCCGCCCGCAGGAGGTCCTCCTCGCTGCGCTCCATCAGCAGCGACACCTCGGCCATGCCGAGCGGGCCGTTCGCCGTGTTGCCGGCGAAGATGACGTCCTCCATCGCGCCGCCACGCAGATGCTTCGGGCTCTGCTCGCCCAGCACCCATCGGATGGCGTCGACGATGTTCGACTTGCCGCAGCCGTTCGGCCCGACGATGGCCGTCACCCCGAGCGGCAGCTCGAGGACCGTCCGCTCCATGAACGACTTGAAGCCGTTCAGCTCCAGCTGCTTGATCCGCATCCGCGCCCCCTCATCCGCCGCATGCCGGGCGGTCACTCGCTCGCATCGAAATCGTGGAGGTCCGGACTACCCCTCCACCAGCTCCGTGTTCCAGTACGCCGCATCGACCGCACTCAGAAACGGCAACCACTCCTTGTGACGGCGCGGGCTGAACGCCTCCACCATGAACGGCGTCCACTGTGGACGGAACGGATGGCGGATGAGCCGCATGCCGGCCTCCGCCGGCGTCCGGCCGCCCTTCACCCGATTGCACCGGTGGCACGAGCACACCACGTTCTCCCACACCGACGTGCCGCCCTGTGATCGCGGAATGACGTGATCGAGGTTGAGCTCGACGCGGGGGAGCTGCTTGCCGCAGTACTGGCAGCGGTTGTGATCGCGCGTGTAGATGTTGAAGCGGCTGAAACGGACGTGCCGTCGCGGCACCCGGTCGTAGGCCAGCAGCAGGATGACCCGCGGCACCCGGATCGCCCGATTGACGAGCCCGATGCTGTCGTCCTCCGCCGCCAGCGCGGACCAGCTCGGGAAGTCGAAGGTCCGGTACTGCCCGTCCACCGCCCGCGCGATGTCCTGATAGAGCAGCGTCAGCGCCCGCCGGACCGAGGTGATGTGGACCGGCAGGAACGATCGGTTGAGGACCAGGACTTTGGTGTTCAGGACCGACGACGCCGTCACGGCGCCGGCGACCGTACACGGCGGCCCCCCGGAAGTCAATTTTCACTAGGGCTGTTCGGGGGTTACGGACGGCCGCCAGCGCAACACCGGCCGCCGGGCGGCGCGTGTCTCGTCGAGCCGCGACAGGCGGGTGTCGTGCGGCGCCTCCCGCACCCGATTGGGGTCGGTGCGCGCCTCTTCGGCGATCGACAGCATGGCGCCGACGAATTCGTCGAGCGTCGCCTTGCTCTCGGTCTCGGTGGGCTCGATCATGAGCGCGCCCTTCACCACCAGTGGGAAGTAGATGGTGGGCGCGTAGAAACCGTGGTCGAGCAGCCGCTTCGCGATGTCGAGCGTGTGCACGCCGTGCTCCGCCTGATTGCGATCGGAGAACACGCACTCGTGCATCGACGGCGACGTGAACGGCAGGTGGTAGGTCCCTTCGAGCCGAGCGCGCAGGTAGTTGGCGTTCAGGATCGCGAGCCGGGTGGCCTCGGCCAGCCCCGGACCGCCGAGACGCTCGATGTAGCCGAGCGCGCG
Source organism: uncultured Binatia bacterium (SeqCode) (assembly GCA_964404165.1). Taxonomy (GTDB): domain Bacteria; phylum Desulfobacterota; class Binatia; order DP-6; family DP-6; genus DASYLJ01. The sequence continues at coordinate 10,898 of CAYOIZ010000054.1, forward strand.
CACCAGGATCCCGAAGTTGCCGTGGAACGAGCGCACGCGGCCCACGCTCTTCGGCATGTCGTCCGTCCAGCGCAGCCCCGCGCCGTCACGCACGAGCCGCGGCGTCGGCAGGTACGCGCGCAGCAGCTCGCGCACGGCGACGGGCCCGGCCCCTGGACCGCCGCCCCCGTGGGGCGTCGAGAACGTCTTGTGCAGATTGAACTGCATGACGTCGACGCCCATGTCGCCCGGCTTGGCGACGCCCATGAGCGCGTTCATGTTGGCCCCGTCCATGTAGACGAGGCCGCCCTTCGCATGGACGGCGCGTGCCACGCCCTCCATGTCCTCCTCGAACAGACCGAGCGTGTTCGGATTGGTCACCATCAGCGCGGCGACGCTCTCGTCCATGATGGCGGCGACCGCATCGGCGTCGAGCAGGCCGCGCGCATTCACCGGCACCTCGGCGACGTCGTAGCCGCAGAGCGCCGAGCTGGCGGGGTTGGTGCCGTGTGCGCTCGCCGGGATCAGCACCTTCGTGCGCGGGCTGCCGTGGTCGACGTGGTAGGCGCGCACGACGAGCATGCCCGTAAGCTCGCCCTGCGCACCCGCCGCAGGCTGCAGGCTCACCGCATCGAGCCCGCACACCGCCGCGAGCGCCTGCTCGAGCACGTCGATGAGCTCCAGCGCGCCCTGTGCCAACGCGTCCGGCACGAGCGGATGCAGCGCCGCGAAGCCGGGCAGCCGCGCCAGGTCCTCGTTGACGACGGGGTTGTACTTCATGGTGCACGAGCCGAGCGGATAGAGCGTCGTTGCCGCGCTCAGGTTCCACTGCGACATGCGCACGAAGTGGCGCAGCACCTCGAGCTCGCCGACCTCCGGCATGCCGGCGAGATCGTCCTCGCGGCGCAGCTCGGCCGGCAGGCCGAACTCGGCGCTGCCGATATCGCCGGGGACCTCCCAGCCGGGACGGCCCTGCGAACCGCGCTCGAAGATCAGGGGTTCGTCGAGCAACATGTCATCGTCCTCCGGCGGAGCGGACCGCTGCGGGCTGGAGCGTGCGGACCAGCTGATCGATCTGGGCCGGGGTGTGCGTCTCGGTGACGCACACGAGCAGCGCGTCGCCCAGCTCCGGATACCATCGGCCGAGCGGGAATCCCGTCACGATGCCCTCCTGCGTGGCCAGCTGCTCCCAGCGCGACGCCGCATCGCTGCGCACGACGAACTCGTTGAAGAAGGGCGCCTTGAACGGCAGCGTCAGCCCGGCGGCGTCGAGGCGCGCCGCGGTGGAATGGGCCGCCTGATAGTTGACGCGAGCGAGGCGCCGCAGGCCGTGGCGCCCGAGCATCGACAGGTAGACCGTAACCGCGAGCGCACACAGCCCCTGGTTGGTGCAGATGTTCGACGTCGCACGCTCGCGTCGGATGTGCTGCTCGCGGGTCGCGAGCGTGAGGACGAACCCCCGTCGGCCGTCGCCGTCGACCGTCTCGCCGACGATGCGTCCCGGCATGGAGCGCAGGAAGCGGTCGTGGGTCGCGAACAGACCCACACCAGGGCCGCCGTACGACACCGGCAGCCCGAGGCTCTGCCCTTCCGCGACCGCGATGTCCGCGCCCGCGCTGCCGGGCGAGCGGACGAGGGCCAGCGCCAGCGGCTCGCAGGTCGCCGTGATGCACAGTGCACCGGCGTCGTGGACCGCCGCCGCCGCGGCGGGCACGTCCTCGATGACGCCGAACACGTTCGGGTAGCCGAGGACGGCGCACAGCGTGTCCCCACCGAGCTGGCCCCGCAGTGCGGCGAGGTCGGTACGCCCGTCGTCCCCGAACGGCACCTCGCGGAGCTCGACGTCGGCGAGTCCGCGCAGGTAGGTCGCGACGACCGCCCGGTAGTGCGGGTGCAGCGCGCGCGACAGCAGGACGACGCGACGATCGGGGAGGAGACGCCGCGCCATCAGGACCGCCTCGGCCGTGGCCGAGGCGCCGTCGTACATGCTGGCGTTCGCGACCTCGAGCCCGAGCAGGAGGGCGGCGAACGTCTGGAACTCGAAGATTGCCTGCAACGTGCCCTGGCTGACCTCGGGCTGGTACGGCGTGTAGGCGGTCGCGAACTCGGAGCGCAGGAGGATCTGGTTCACGACGCCGGGCGAGAAGTGCGGATAGGCGCCCGCACCCAGGAACACGGCGCGGCCGTCGGCGCCCGTGTTGCGCGCCGCCAGTGCCGCGAAGCGGGCGCGCAGCTCGGGCTCCGTCAGGCCCGCCGGCAGCTCGATACCCGCCGACGCCCGCAGGTGCGCCGGGACGTGCTTCACGAGATCGTCGATCGAGCCCACGCCGATCGCTTCGAGCATGGCGGCGACGTCCGTCGGGGTGTGGGGCGAGTAGCCGCTCACTTCGCCTGCTCGCTGGCGACGTGCGCCTTGTAGGCCGCGGCATCGAGGAGGTCGGCCGTCGCCACGCCACCGGCGACCGCGAGCCGGATCATCCAGCCGCCGCCATACGGATCCGTGTTCACCACCTCGGGTGCGTCGCGCAGCGCCTCGTTGACCGCCGTGACCGTCCCGTCCACGGGTGCGAACAGATCGGACACGGTCTTGTTCGACTCGACGACGCCGAAGGTCTGCCCGGCGCGGAGCGCGGTGCCGACGGCCGGCAGCTCGACGAAGACGACGTCTCCGAGCGCATCCTGCGCGAAATCGGTGATGCCGATCACACCCTCGGTGCCCTCGATCCGGAGCCACTCGTGCTCCTTGGTGTAGCGGAGTTCGTCAGGAATTCGCATGTGAGGCCTCCCGCGACGTGCGACGATAGAAGGGACGCGCGACCACGCGTGCCGGCAGGCGGCGGCCGCGGATGTCGATCGCCACCGGCGTTCCGATGGGCGTCGAGCTCATCTCGACATGGGCCATCCCGATGAAGGTGCCAAGTGTCGGCGACTTCGTCCCGCTGGTCACGACGCCGACCTGGCGATCGTCACGCCAGACGGTGTGTCCATGGCGCGGGATGCCCGGCTCGTCGAGCTGGATGCCGACGAGGCGGCGGCGCAGCTCGCCGGCGGCCTGCGCCGCCATCACCGCGCGGCCGACGAAGGCCGGCTTGGTGAGCTTCACCACCCACCCGAGGCTCGCCTCGAGCGGCGTCGTGTCGGTGTCCATGTCGGTGCCACAGAGCGGCAGCGCCGCCTCGAGCCGGAGCGTGTCGCGTGCGCCGAGGCCGGCCGGCTGCCCGCCCCGTCGCGTCGCGGCCGCGAGCACCGCGTCCCAGAGCGCCGGCGACTCGCCGGCATCGACGACCAGCTCGAAGCCGTCCTCGCCGGTGTATCCGGTGCGTGACACGAGGACACGGTGCCCCGCGACGGTGCCGTCGCGGATCGTGAACGGCCGCATCGTCCGCAGGTCGAGCGACGTCAGCGTGCCGAGCGCCGCCGCCGCCTCCGGTCCCTGCAGGGCCAGCAGCCCGAGCGCCGCACTGCGGTCGACGATGGTGACGTCGGGCGTCGCGTGCGCCGCGATCCAGGCGTGATCGACGGCGGCGTTCGCCGCGTTGACGATGAGGAACCAGTGATCCGCCGCCATCCGATAGACGATGAGATCGTCGATCACGCCACCCTGCTCGTTGCAGAGCACCGTGTACTGCCCGTCGCCGTCACCGAGCCGCGCGACGTCGTTCACCAGCAGCATCTGGCAGAGCGCCATCGCGCCCGGCCCGCGCACATCGATCTCGCCCATGTGGCTGACGTCGAACAGACCGCAGCGCTCGCGCACGGCGCGATGCTCCTCGAGCATGCCGGCGTAGGACACCGGCATGTCCCAGCCGGCGAACTCCACCATGCGGGCGCCGAGCGCCCGATGCGCGTCGTAGAGCGCGGTGCGACGAGCCATCGCCGTCAGACCGTCCCGAGCGCGGCTTCCGCCGCCGTCACCGTATTCGCGAGCAGCATCGCCACCGTCATCGGGCCGACGCCGCCGGGGACCGGCGTGATGAAGCCGGCGCGTTCCGCCGCTGCCGCGAACTCGACGTCGCCGTGGAGCTTGCCGTCGGCGCCACGATTGGTGCCGACGTCGATCACGACCGCCCCCGGCTTCACCCATGCGCCGCGCACGAGGCCTTCCTGCCCCGCGGCCGCCACCACGACGTCCGCGCGCGCGATCTCCGCGCCGAGATCGCGGGTCCGCGAGTGGCACATCGTCACCGTGGCGTGGCGCTCGAGCAGGAGGAGCGCCATCGGCTTGCCCACCAGCGTGCTGCGACCGATCACCACCGCCTGCGCGCCGCGCAGCTCGACGCCGGTCTCGTCGAGCAGCCGCATCACGCCGACGGGCGTGCACGGTCGGAGCCCCGGTCGGCCCGCCATCAGGTGGCCCTGGCTCACGGGATGCAGGCCGTCGACGTCCTTCGCCGGCACGATCGCCTCGACGACGGCGTCGGCCGACAGCGGTGCAGGGAGCGGCAGCTGCACCAGGATGCCGTGCACGCGCGGATCGGCGCCGAGCGTCGCCACCAGCGCGAGCAGCTCCGGCTGCGTCACCGTCGCCGGCAGGCGATGCCCATAGGAGCGGATGCCCACCTCGGCGCACGCCTTCTCCTTCATGCCGACGTACACCCGCGAGGCAGGGTCGTCGCCGACCAGGACGGTCGCCAGACCGGGCTCGACGCCGCGTCGGGCCAGTTGCGCCGCGCGCCCCCGGACCTCGCTCCGCACCGCCGCCGCCACTGCTTTGCCGTCGATCGTCTTTGCCACGCGAGCTACCGGTGCCCGGTCTTTTACAGACTCGCCGGTGGCCGAGGCAAGGGAGCCCGACGCGATTTCGCGCGCCGGCTACGCGCGCGGGTGGTGGCGACGATGCACGGCGCGGAGCCGCTCCGGCGCGACGTGGGTGTAGACCTGCGTCGTGCCGATGTCCGCGTGTCCGAGCAGCGCCTGCACGACGCGCAGGTCGGCGCCGCCGCCGACCAGATGCGTGGCAAACGTATGCCGGAGGGTGTGTGGCGACACACGCGCCTCGACCGCGGCCAGCGCAGCCCGTCGCTTCACGAGCTTCCACACGGCCTGCCGGGTGAGCGGCGTTCCGCGCGGCCCGAGGAAGACGAAATCGCTCCGTCGGCCGCGCAGCACGCGCGGCCGCTCCTGCGCGAGGTACGCCAGCAGCGCCTCACACGCCGGCTGCCCGAGCGGCACCACCCGCTCCTTGTTGCCCTTGCCGACTACGGTGAGCCACCCCGCATCGAGGTTCAGCTGGGTGAGCCGCAACCCGGTCGCTTCGGAGACGCGCAGGCCGCAGGCGTAGAACACCTCGAGCAGCGCACGATCGCGCAGGTTACGGCAGGCGCCCGGCCGCTCGCTCGTCACCAGCGACACCGCGTCGCCGCGACCGAGCGCGTGCGGCAACCGGCCCCCCGGACGCCGCACCTGCAGCTCGGCCGTCGGATCGTCGTCGAGGTGCCCCGTGCGCACCAGGAAGCGAACCCAGCCCCGCACCGCAGCGAGCGCCCGCGCCTGACTCCGTGGCGACAACCCCCGCTGCGACAACGCAGCGAGATGCCCGCGCACGTCGGCGGCGCGGATGGCCTCGGGGCCGCGCACCCGGCGTGCGACGAGACCGACGGCGAACGCGCTCAGGTCGCGCGCGTAGGCTTCGACCGAGCGCTTCGCCAGGCCCCGCTCGACGGTCAGCCAATCGAGGTACTCGTCGATGCTGACGTCGAACCCCACCGCAGCCCCACCCCGTCGCGCCACCCGTGCTCCTACGACGCGCTCGCCGCCTGCGTCGGCGCCGCCACCGGCGCTTCGGTGCCCGGCGGGGCCAGCGCCTGCGTCAGCTCGCGCCGGATCATGTCGAGGCGTTCGGGATCCTCGATCTTCCGCCCCTCGTTGTCGGTCACGTAGAACACGTCCAGGACGTGATTCACCATGGTGGTGATCTTCGCGAGGTGGATCTCGAGCCAGAGGTGGTAGAGGCAGTTCGTGATCGTGAACAGCAGGCCGACGCGATCGCCGGCGTAGACGTCGAGCACGGTGAAGTCGGCGGAGACGGCGTTGTCGATCTCGACCCGCGTCGGCACCGGGCGACGCTTCTTCGCGAGCAGCGACGGCCGCCCGCTGCGCCGCACCAGCTCCTCGACGTCCGTCGTCCCCGCGAGCACCGCCCGCAGCGTCTTGTCGACGCGCTCCCAGCGCTCGTGATCGATGGCCACGTCGCCGCCGTCGTGCGAGACGCGGAAGGCATCGAGCGCGACCCCGTCCCGGCTGGTCGTGATGCGCGCGGCGAGGATGTTCATGCCGTGCGCCGCGATGACACCCGACAGCATGGCGAAGAGGCCGGGACGGTCGCGCGTACAGATCGCCAGCTCCGTGAAGCCGCGCTCGGGGAACGGCGACAGGTGCTTCGCCACCGCCGGCACGTCGCCCGCCTCCTCGCGCGCCGCGAAGCGCCGCCGGAGGGCCGCGTGCGCGCCAATCATCTCCTCCGGCGTCTGTAGCGCATAGCCGTCGGGCATGGCGGCCAGGAACGCCTCCACCGCCGCACGTTCGTTCTCCGGCGCGGCCGCGATGACCCGTGTCCGCACGCGCGCCGCGCGGGCGGCACGATCCTCGGCCTCGAACACGCCCTTCTCGAAGAACTCGCGCGCGCGCCGGTAGAGCTCGGTCACCAGCATGCCGCGCCAGTTGTTCCAGACGCCCGGGCCCACGGCCCGCATGTCGGCGTACGTGAGGACGTAGAGCCGCTGCAGGTTGTCGACGGTGCCGACCGTGCGGCAGAAGTCGATCACGAGCTGATCGTCGTGGACGTCGCGGCGCTGCGCCAGGTGCGACATCAGGAGATGGTGCTGCACCAGGAACACCGCCGCCGCGGTCTCGTCCTCGTTGAGCCCGAGGCGTGCGCCGATGTCGCGCATCATCACCGCACCGCGCCCCGAGTGGTCCTTCCCGTGCCCCTTGCCGACGTCGTGGAACATCATGCCGAGCATCAACAGCTCGGGCCGCTGGACTTCGCGCATGACCTCGGTGAGGTACGGCACCTCGTCGGCGAACTCACCCGCCCGCAGGCGCTCGATCTCGCGCACGCCGATCAGGGAGTGATGGTCGACGGTGTAGATGTGGAAGGGGTCGTGCGCGATCAGGCACTCGAGGTTGCGGAACTCCGGGATGACCGCCGTCAACACACCGAGGCGATGCATCTCGAACAACGTGTCGGCCACCGCGGTGCGACCGCGCAGGATGCCGAGAAACGCCTCGCCGACGGCCGGCTCGGCGCACACGGGTTCCAGCAGCGGCAGGCACTCGCGGATCCACTCCCGCGTCGTGTCGCCGATGGCGACGCCGTGACGCTGCGCCTCGGCGAAGACCGTCACCAACGCGCTCGGGGTGCGCTCGAAGACGCTCCGGCCGGTGACCGAGAGCGTGTTGCCCTGGATGCGCATGCCCTCGCGGATGATCCGCAACGGCGTGCGGCGGTACGGCTCGGCCTGCACCGAGCAGCGGGCGATGACGGCGTCGCTGACGCGGTTCGCGGTCGTGGCGTGCCCGTAGTACGCGCGCATGAACGCCTCGGTGCCACGGCGGTCGTCGCCGAAGCCCAGCGCCGGCGCCAGTCGCTCCTGGATCTCGAAGGTGAGGTGGTCCTGGTGCGAGCCGGTGAGGAAGTGCATCGCGTTGCGGACGCGCCAGAGGAAGTCGATGGCCTCGTCGAGCGCCGCAACGTCGCGCTCCGCGAGCACGCCGAGTGCCACCAGCTCGCGCATGGTGCGCACCTTGAACTTCACCTTGGCCATCCAGAGGGCGGTGTGCAGGTCACGCAGCCCGCCCTGGCCTTCTTTGAGCTGCGGCTGCAGCAGGTAGACGCTGTCGCCCGCGCGCCCGTGCCGCTCCACGCTCTCGGCGAGCTTCTCCTTGAAGAAGAGGCCCTGCCCCGGGCTCCAGACCTCGTCGAGCATGCTGGCGTCGAACTCCTGGTAGAGCTCGGCGTCGCCGCAGATGTAGCGCGCGTCGAGCAGCGCGGTCTTCACCTTGAGATCGTGGGCCGCCAGCCGCGCGCACTCGCGCGGATTGCGCATCGCGTGCCCGACGTGGAGCCCCGCGTCCCAGAGGGCGTAGAGCACGACCTCGGTGACCGTCTCGACGTACGGATTCACCTTCCACGGATAGAGGATCAGGAGGTCGATGTCGGACGACGGGTTGAGCTCCCCGCGCCCGTAGCCCCCTTGCGCCACCACGCTGCAGCGCTGGTTGATGCGCAGGTTGCGGGCCTGGAAGTGCAGCGTGGCGTCGGCGAACAGCAGGCAGAGCAGGCGGTCGATCGCTTCGGTGTAGGCGGCGACGATGGCGAGCCCACCCGCGCCGGCATCGTGTCGGGCACGCAGCTCCGCCTTCACGCGCGCCACGTACTCGCGTGCCACCGCGCCGGCGCCGGTCACGTTGCCGCTCGGCTCCGGCAGCGTCCGCAACGCGTCCAGCGGCTCTATGGTTGGCGTGGTGGCGAGAATCATCGACGACGGTGCCGTCCGGACGGCACCCGCCCCGGCATCTGCGGAGGATAGCCCGAGAACCGGCCGGGCTCCAGCCTGGCGGCGTGGGCTCGCCTCTCAGAGGGTCTTGGCGCCGAGGCCCGAAGCCAGGAAGCGCGCGATGCCGGCGTAGACCCCCTCCGCCACCGCCGCCCGATACTCCGGGTCCGCCATCCGACGGCCCTCGACCGGGTGCGACAGGAAGGACGTCTCGACGAGGACGCACGGCATGTAGGCTCCGACCAGCACGTAGAACGGCCCCCGCTTCACACCGAGGTCCACCACGCCCGGCCACTGCATCCGGAGGTTGCGCACCAGCCCGCTCTGGATGGACTGGGCCAGCGCCGCCGACTCCTCCATCTTCCCGCCCTGGACCAGGTCGCTCAGGATGTAACGCAGATCCGCCCCGCCCTCGGCCGGCTTCAGCATGTCGAGCCCGTTCTCCAGCGAGGCGAGCCGCAGTGTGGCCTGATCGACCGTGTTGTCGAGGTAGTAGGTCTCGACGCCCTGCAGGCGTCCGGTGGGGTTGGCGTTGGCGTGGATCGAGACGAACAGGTCGGCGCCCTCGGTGTTGGCGCGAGCCGTGCGCGACGGCAGCGTCAGCGTGGCGTCGTCGCCCCGGGTGAGCACCACCTCGGCGCCGAGACGCTCGCGCAGCAACCGTTCGACGCGCAGCGCGATGTCGAGCGTGACCTCCTTCTCGACGACGAAGCCCATGGCCCCCGGATCGTTGCCGCCGTGGCCGGGATCGAGCACGATCTTCGCCCGGGTCGTCTCGCGCCGTGCCGGCTCTTCCGTCGGCAGGACGGGCCGTGCGACGGCGATCCGCGGCGTCGGCTCGGGCGCCGGCGCCACGGCGGGCGCCTCCGCCTCCTCCACGGCGCGCGTGACGGTGATGGCCACGACGCGCCCCTGACGCTCGCGGCGCACGCGATAGGCCTGCGCGCCCTCGAGCTCGAGGACGATGCGCAGGTTGCCGTCGTCGCCCTGGCCGACGCGCGCGGCCGTCACCGGCCGTTCGCCGGCCACGGTACGCTTCGTCCCCGCTGCCACGCGACTCCCCGCCGGCAGGTCGACATAGAGGCGCGCCAGCGACCTGCCGCGCCCGCGGACGACGGACACGCGCGTCTCGGCCGGCTGGGACAGCTCGAGCAGCATCGTCTGGCCATCGGGTGCCGGCCGTACGCTGATGCCGCGCAGCTCGCTGGCGTCCACGCCGGCGACACAGGCCACCACGGCGATGCCCGCACCAAGGCAGGCCAACCACCCGCTCCTCCACCCCACGACGGGCGGAGGATAGGGAAGCCCCTCGGGGGAATCAAGGTCCGCTGCGGGCCCGGTCCACCAGTCGCGCCAGCGTGGCGAGGGCGTCGATCGGCGTGAGCCGCTCGGGATCGATCGCGGACAGCTCGCGACGGAGCTGGGCGTCCGGGGGAGCGAACAGCGACAGCTGCTCGCTGCGGGGCCCCGGGCGGGGCGCCACCGGTCCCTGCCCGCCCTCGAGCTGCGCCAGGATCTCCCGTGCCCGGCCGACCACCGGCGCCGGCACGCCCGCCAGCGCCGCGACCTCCACGCCGTAGCTGCGCGGGGCCGGTCCCGGCACCACCTGGCGCAGGAACACGATCGTGCCCTTCCACTCCGCCACCGCCACCGACTGGTTCCGTACCCGCGGGCGCTCCGCCGCCAGGGCCGTCAGCTCGTGGTAGTGCGTCGCGAACAGCGTGCGCGGACGCTCCGTCGCCTCGTGCAGGTGCTCGGCCACCGCCCACGCGATCGAGATGCCGTCGAACGTGCTCGTGCCGCGCCCGATCTCGTCGAGGATCACCAGGCTCCGCTCGGTGAGGTTGGCGAGGATGTGCGCCGTCTCGCGCATCTCCACCATGAACGTCGATTCGCCCGCGACCAGATTGTCGCTGGCACCGACGCGCGTGAAGATGCGGTCGGTGAGGCCGATCTCGGCCTCGGTCGCCGGCACGAAGCTCCCCATCTGCGCGAGGAGTGTGATCAGCGCCACCTGGCGCAGGTACGTCGATTTGCCGCCCATGTTGGGGCCGGTGAGGATGACGAGCTGCTCGCCGTCGGCCTCGAGCGTGGTGTCGTTCGGAACGAACGGCTCGGCCGACACGGCCTCGACGACGGGGTGGCGGCCGCCGTGGATGCGCAGGCCCGCCATGCGCGTGATGCGCGGCCGCACCCAGCCCCGACGATGCGCCCCTTCGGCCAGCGCCGTCAACGCATCCAGGCTCGCGAGGGCGTCGGCCGTGCGCGCCAGGGTGGGATGGTGCGCCGCCACGACGTCGAGCAGCCCGGCGAAGAGGTGCTGCTCGAGCGTGCGCAGCCGCTCCTCGGCGCCGAGCACGCGCGTCTCGTGCTCCTTCAGCTCGGTGGTCACGAAGCGCTCGGCGTTGACCAGCGTCTGCTTGCGCTCGTAGTCGGCCGGCACCTGCGGCAGGTTCGGCTTCGTGACCTCGACGTAGTAGCCGAACACCTTGTTGTAGCGCACCTTGAGCGACGGGATGCCCGTGCGCTGGCGCTCGGCGACCTCGAAGCGCGCCAGCCAGCCCTTGCCGTCGTGCGCGCTCCCACGCAACGCATCGACCTCGGCATCACGACCGGGGCGGATGAAGCCGGGTAGCCGTGTGTGCGGCGGCGGCGCGTCCACCAGCGTCGCCGCGATCTCGGCCGCCGTCGCTTCGAGCGGATCGAGCACCGCCGTCAGGGCCTGCAGCATCTCGGGACGGACGTCGTGCAGCGCCTCGCGGACGGCGGCGACGCGGCCGAGGGCCGCGGCCAGCTGTCCGAGATCGCGCGGCCCCGCGGAGCGCGCCCCGACGCGGCCGGCCAGCCGCTCGAGGTCGCCGATCCCGGCGAGCGCCTCGCGGACCCGCTGCCGGACCTCGACGCGCTCGACGAGCATCTCGACCGCGTCGAGCCGTGCCCCGATGCGACCACCGTCGAGCAGCGGATAGAGGATCCACTCGCGGAGTCGCCGCGCCCCCATGGGCGTGCTGGTCTCGTCGAGCACCCAGAGCAGCGAGCCGCGCCGCTCGCCGCCGAGCGTCTGCAGCAGCTCCAGGTTGCGACGGGTCGAGGCGTCGAGCCCGAGAAACCCGGCCAGCGCATACCCCTCGGGCGCACGCAGGTGCGCCGGACGACGGCGGTAGACCGCATCGATGTAGGCGAGCGCACCCCCGGCCGCCTGCGCCGCGAGCGGCGCCAACGCGACGTCCAGCGGCACCGGTTCCGGCATGTCCGCCCGCGCCCAGGGTCGTGGGGGCCCGCATGCCGTCACGACCATCTCGGGGAGCCCCGGGGCCAGCAGCAGCTCGCGCGGCGCCAGGCGCTCGAGCTCCTCGCGCGTCGCCGCCCAGCCATGGGTCTCGGCCGCACGGAAGACGCCGGTGGCGAAATCGATGCTCGCCAGGCCGAAGCGGTCCTCGTCGCCCCCCACCAACGCCACCAGCAGGCTCGGCGCGCCGGGCTCGAGGCTCTCCTCCTCGAGGATCGTGCCGGGCGTCACCACCCGCACCACCTCGCGCGTCATGATGCCCTTGCGGGGCGTCTCCACCTGCTCGCAGATGGCGACCGCGTGGCCACCGGCCAGGAGCCGCGCCACGTACGGCTGCGCCGCGTGCGCCGGGAACCCGCAGAGCGGCGTCTCGTCGGGCTCGCCGCGGTTTCGCGCCGTCAGCGTGAGATCGAGCACCGACGACGCGATGCGCGCGTCGTCGAAGAACATCTCGTAGAAGTCGCCCAGCCGGAAGAGGAGGATGCCCTGCGGGTGCTGCGCCTTCAGACGCAGATACTGCTGGAGGAGCGCCCCTCTCACACGCGCTTGCGCTTCTTCGTCAGGTAGTCGACCAGGAGGTACTGCCCGAGACGGTCGGGGCGCGTGTAGAGCGCGCGGCCCTTGTTGATCCGCGTCATGCGCTCGACGAAGGCCCGCAGGCTCGGGCTGTCGTCGAGCATGAAGGTGTTGATGGTGATGCCGCGACGGGTGACGCGCTCCACCTCGCGCAGCGTCTCCTGCGCCGCCCGCATGCTGATGCCGCCGAAGGAGAGCGGCCACTCGCAGAACAGCCGGCCGCGCTGGAAGTAGGCGGTCGGCTGACCGTCGGTGATGATGATGATGTGCTGGTTGTTGCTGGGATGCCGCGACAGCAGCTCGGACGCGAGGCGCAGTCCGTCCTGCAGGTTGGTAAACGGGTCGCCCATGTTCCAGCTGGCTTCGGGGAGGTCGCGCAGCTTGAGCTCGACGGCCCGCGTGAAGAACCCGACGATGGCGAAGTAGTCGCGCGGGTACTTCGCGCGCACGAGGCTCTCCATCGCCATCGCCACCTTCTTGGCGGCGGCGAACCGTCCCTCCCACGACATCGACCAGCTCATGTCGAGAAGGAGGACGGTGGAGCTCGTCGTGGTGGTGTCCGCGGCGTACACCTCGAAGTCGCCGGGCTCCATGGCGAGCGGCGTCCCCGGGCGGCGCGCCAGCGCCTTCTTGAGCGTGGCGACGAGGTTCAGCTCGAGGGGCTCGCCGTGCTGGTAGGGTCGCGTCTCCTCGGGACGGAGCAACGTCGCGCCCCGATGGTCGGTGGCGTGGCCGCCGGGGCGATCGCGCAGCAGCCCCTGGTAGATGTCGCGCAGCGCCAGCTGCCCGATCTTGCGCACGCCTTTGGGAGAGAGCTGTGCCCGTCCCTCCCGCTGGGTGACGTACCCGGCGTTGGCGAGGACCATCATGATGTTCTTCAGGAGCTGGAAGTTGCGCAGGGCGTCCGGGCCGAGCAGCGTGCCGAGCCGCTCGAGGTCGACCCCCTCGAGATCGCCCGCGAGCAGCTGCTCCTCGAGCTGCTTCCAGCGCTCCATCTCGCGCATGAGCTCGAGCGCCTCGTCGTAGTCGAGCGACTCGGGACCGTGGAAGAGGTCGCCGTAGCGCCGCTGGAAGTCCTCCAGGTCGCGGATGTTGTCGAGCTCCTCGCGCAGCGCCTCGTAGGCGGCGCGCGCATCGGGGTCCTCGAAGTCGTAGTCGTCGAGCTGCGACAGGGCGTCGGCGAGACGCGGCGGCAGGGTGTCGAGCCGCTCGCGCTTCTGCGCCGCGCGCTCCTGGTCGTCGAGCCCGTCGAGCGCCTCGCGCTCGAGCTCGAGCAGCTCCTCGAGCTTCGAGCGCGGGCCCGCCAGCGCCTGCCGCATGTTGACGTCGCGATAGCGGGCGCGCATCGCCTCGCGCAGCTGCTCCAGGAACTCGTCGAGCCCCGCGATGCGGATGCCTTCCCATTCGAGTCCCTGGTGCAGCAGCCAATCGAGCGCCTGCTGCACGTCGTCGGTGAAGGACAGGTACTCGGACAGCTTGTCAAAGACCTGCTCCGCCGTCAGGCGGACGGTCTGCGTGCCGTCCCAGGCGGTATAGCGGAGAACCTGCACGACGCTGGCCGCGGACGGACGTCAGACCCGATAGGTCCAGCGGCCGCCGGCGCGCTCCTTGTTGAGCTTCTGGTGCAGATGGAGTCCCTCGAGCACGAACTCGATGGCCGACGCCATGAGCCCCGGGCTTTCGAACGGGCCGAGCAGCGTGACCGCATCGAGCAGGCCGGGAATCTTCTGGACGCCCTCGCGATACTCCTCCGCCTTCATGACGTCCGACACCTCGACGCCCCAGCCGGCCTCGAAATGCGCCACCACAGGCGCGACGTTCTCGACCTTCAGGTACTGATCCCAGACCTTGAGCACCGCGCGACCGATCAGGCGGTCGACGAGATCCTCTTCCTTCTTGTCCTCGCCGCCGTACTCGAGCTCGATCTTGCCGCTGGTGGACGCGAGCACCGCGTGCAGGTCCGTCAGGCGCGGGACGATCTCCCGCTCGCCGGTGCGGACGGCGCGCTTCTCGGCGTTCGAGATCAGCGTCTCGTAGTTGTTGATGCTGACGCGCACGCTCACGCCCGACGCCTGGTTGATCTCGGTGGACGCGCGCGCTTCGAACGTGATCTGCGCCACCAGCTCCTTCATGAAGGTGGGAATCCGCAGCTCGCGGCCGGCGCGGTCGAGCACCGGCGCCTCCTGTTCGACGATGGCGATCTCGTCCTCGACCGCCTTCGGATAGTGCGTGCGGATCTGGACGTCGAAGCGATCCTTCAACGGCGTGATGATGCGGCCGCGGCTGGTGTAGTCTTCCGGGTTCGCGCTGGCCACGATGACGACGTCGAGCGGCAGCCGGATCTTGTAGCCTTTGATCTGGACGTCCTTCTCCTCCATCAGGTTGAACAGACCGACCTGCACCTTCTCGGTGAGGTCGGGCAGCTCGTTGATGGCGAAGATGCCGCGATGCGTGCGCGGGATCAGCCCGTAGTGGATCGTCTCCTCGTCGGCGAGGTAGCGACCCTCGGCCACCTTCACGGGGTCGATCTCGCCGACGAGATCGGCCATCGACACGTCCGGGGTGGCGAGCTTCTCACCGTAGCGTTGGTCGCGATCGAGCCACGCGACGGCGACGGCGTCGCCCTCGGTGGCGACGCGGCGACGGCACTCGGCGCAGATCGGCGCCAGCGGATCGTCGTTGATGGCGCAGCCCGCGACGACCGGCACCTGCGCGTCGAGCAACCCGACGAGGCTGCGGATGATCCGGCTCTTCCCCTGCCCGCGCTCACCGAGAAACACGATATGGTGTCCGGCGAGGATGGCGTTCTCGATCTCGGGGATGACGGAGTCGTCGTACCCGATGATCCCGGGAAGGATGCGTTCACCGTCCGCGAGCCGCGCCAACAGATTGCGGCGCATCTCCTCGCGGACGCTGCGTACCTGATAGCCGGATGCCTTGAGCTCGCCGAGCGTGCCCGGCGGATCGGACTGTCGCACGATGTCCTGCCTCCGTTCGTGACGCGCGCGGATATTACACACGTCGAGAAGCGCCAGACAACCAAGCAGTCTCCGCGTGCGTACCCGCCATGGAGCGCTGGCTTTGCCAGCCGCGACAGACCGGTCGGGCGGTCACGTCCGCCCCGCGTTACGGCCCGACCCAAGCCGAAGGCTTGGGTCGGCTAGAGCGTATCCGCGTCGTCGGGCGTCCACGGCTTGCCGTCGACGCGGAGCCGGAGCTCCTTCCCGACCTTGAAGAACGGGACGCGCTTCGCATGGACCGGCACGATGGCACCCGTCTTCGGGTTCCGGCCCTCCCGGGCCTGCCGGTTCTTGACGACGAAGCTGCCGAACCCGCGGATCTCGATGCGCTCGCCGCGCACCAGCGCCTGGGTCATGGTGTCGAAGACCTCGTTCACCATGACCTCGGCATCGCGGCGCGAGAAGCGGGGATAGAGCTTCACCACTTCGTCGATCAGATCGCGCTTGGTCATGCCCGCGCCGCCTCCGGGAGTTGTCTAGGCTTTGCCTTTGTCGCGCTCGAGCTCGTCCGTCATGATGTCGGCGAACGAGAACTTGGCACCCTCGGCCTCGCGCTTCAGATACGCGTCGACCTCGTCGCGCTCCTCGCTGCGACGCAGTGCCTTCACCGACAGGGCGATGCGCTTCTCGCGCGCGTCGACCTGCGTGACCTCGGCCTCGAGCTCGTCACCCACCTTGTAGAGCGACGACGGACGGTCGACGCGCTCGGTGGAGAGCTGCGAGACGTGCACCAGCCCCTCGATGCCTTCCTCGATCTCGACGAAGACGCCGAAGTCGGTGACGCTCGACACGGCGCCGCGGATGCGGGTGCCCGGCGCGTAGCGCTTCGGCACCTGGTTCCACGGATCCTCGGTGAGCTGCTTGATGCCGAGCGAGATGCGCTCGTTGTCGACGTCGATGCCGAGCACGACCGCCTCGACGTCGTCACCCTTCTTGTAGAACTCGGACGGGTGCTTGACCTTCTTCGTCCAGTGCAGGTCGGAGACGTGCACCAGGCCGTCGATGCCCTCTTCGAGCTCGACGAAGAGGCCGAAGTCGGTGATGCTCTTCACCTTGCCCGCGATCCGGCTGTTCACCGGGTGGTTGATGCGGACCATCTCCCACGGGTTCGGCTCGGTCTGCTTCAGACCCAGCGAGATGCGACGGTTCGCGGGATCGATGTCCAGGATCTGGACCTCGACCTCCTGGCCGACCTCGAGCACCTTCGACGGGTGCGTCACGCGCTTCGTCCACGACATCTCGGAGACGTGCACGAGACCTTCGAGACCCGGCTCGAGCTCGACGAACGCGCCGTAGTCGGTGATGCTCTGCACCTTGCCACGGATGCGGCTGCCGATCGGGAGGCGCTCGCCGACCGTCGACCACGGGTCGGGCATGATCTGCTTCATGCCGAGCGACACGCGCTCGCGCTCGGGGTCGTACTTGAGCACGACCACCTTCACGCGGTCGCCGACGTTGACGACTTCCGAGGGATGCCCGACGCGCGCCCACGACATGTCGGTGACGTGCAGCAGACCGTCGATGCCGCCGAGGTCGACGAACGCGCCGTAGTCGGTGATGTTCTTGACGACGCCCTCGAGGATGACGCCCTCTTCGAGCACCTTGAGCGTCTCTTCCTTGAGCTGCGTGCGCTCGCGCTCGAGCACCGCACGGCGGGAGACGACGACGTTGCCCCGCGAGCGGTTGAACTTGAGGATCGCGAAGCGTCCGCGCTGGCCGATGTAGCGATCGAGGTTGCGCGCGGGCCGCAGGTCGGCGTGCGACCCGGGAAGGAAGGCGGGGACACCGATGTCCACCTTGAGGCCACCCTTCACCTTGCCGACGATCGAGCCCTCGACGGCGCCTTCGCGCTCGAAGGCCTTCTCGATGTCGCGCCACACGACGAACTGGAGCGCCTTCTGGCGCGAGAGGTGGATGCCACCCGAGTCGGTGTCGCTGGACTCGAAGTAGACGTCGACGGTGTCGCCCTCGTTGACCTGGAGCTCACCCTCGCGGGTCGTGAACTCCTGGATCGGGACGGTGCCCTCGCACTTGTAGCCGATGTCCACCGTCACGTGGTCCCGCCCGATGTGCACGACGCGTCCGGCGACGACCTCGCCAGCCTTCGGGCTCTTCAGGCTCTGCTCGAAGAGGGCGGCAAAATCCTCTTCGGCTCCGGTCTCGAGACCGGGCTTTTCCGACGAAACGGACATCAAGCGGATACCCCCTCTGGGCGCGAATCTCTCAGAAACTCTCGCAGGAACTTATGCAACCGGTAACCCATAGCCTTGTGTTTCAAAGTATTCAAGGGGATGCACGCCCAGTAAGGGCTTCGGCGGGCAGCCCCGCGCGCGCGATCGCCTCCATGCGGTCCACCACGGCATCGAACGGGACCGTCGTGGTGTCGAGAAGGACCGCGTCCGTGGCCGGCCGGAGCGGCGACGTGGGTCGTTCGCTGTCGCGCCGGTCGCGATCCACGATCTCGCGCGCCAGACGGGCTTCGTCGACCGTTTCGCCCCGCCCCCGCATCTCGATGGCCCGCCGCCGCGCGCGTTCGACGGGGTCGGCGGTGAGGTAGAGCTTCACGGGCGCGTCCGGGAACACGACCGTTCCGATGTCGCGCCCCTCCATGACCACGCGCCCCTCGATTCCGAGCCCACGCTGCAGCGCCACCAGGCGCGTGCGCACCCCGGGATTGACCGACACCTTCGACGCCAACTCGCCGGCGTCCCCCCGACGGATGGCCTGCGAGACGTCGCGGCCGTCCACCACGAGACGCGTGCCGTCGTCCTCGAGGCCGAAGCGGAGGCCGTCGAGCAGCGCCACCAGCGACGGCTCGTCGTCGAGCGCGATCCCGGCCTCGTGCGCCAGGACGCCCATGGCGCGGTACATCGCGCCGGTGTCGACGTAGCCGAACCCCAGCCGCGCGGCGAGCGCCCGACTGGCGGTGCTCTTGCCGGCCCCGGCCGGGCCGTCGACGGCGACCACCGTGATCACGACATCGCCTCCACGCGTCCGCCCAGGGTGGCGAGCCGCTCGAAGAAGCCCGGGAACGACACGTCGACACAGGCCGGGTCGGCGATCGTGAGGCCCTCGGAGCGCAGGCCGGCAACAGCGAAGGCCATGGCGATCCGATGGTCGCCCTGGGCATCGATCCGTCCGGCCCCGAGCCGTCGATCGACGTCGCCGGCAATGACGAGGCCGTCGGCATGGACTTCCATGGACACCCCCAGCGGGCGCAGCTGCTCGAGCGCCGCGAGGCGATCGCTCTCCTTGACCCGCAGCTCGGCCGCGCCGCTGATGCGGGTCTCGCCCGCGGCGAAGGCCGCCAGCACGGCGAGCATGGGCAGCTCGTCGATCGCGGCCGGCACCTCGTCGGCCGTGATGCTCGTGGCCCGGAGTGCACCACCGCGGACGACGAGATCGGCGCGTGGCTCGCCCGCCACCTCGCGCGCGTCCTCCCGTGCGATGCGCGCCCCCATGCGCTCGAGGATGGCGAGGAAGCCGATGCGCGTCGGGTTCATGCCGACGTCACGGATGCGCACCTCAGAGCCCGGCACGAGGAGCGCCGCGGCGACCAGAAACGCCGCCGACGACGGATCGCCCGGCAACGGAATATCCCCGCCCTGCAGGCGCTGCCCGCCGGTGACGGCCACCCCGTCGGCGAAGCGCTCGAGGCGCACGCCCATGTGACCGAGCATGCGTTCGGTGTGGTCGCGGCTCGCGACCGGCTCGCGCACGCGCGTCGTGCCCTGCGCGCGCAGCCCCGCCAGCAGCACCGCCGATTTCACCTGCGCGCTCGCCACCGGCAGCGCGAAGTCGATGGCGGTGAGCACCGCGCCCTCGACGCGCACCGGCGGCCGATCGCTGGTCGTCAGCACGCGCGCGCCCATCTGCCGCAGGGGGACGGCGACGCGCTCCATCGGCCGGCGGCGCAACGAGCCGTCGCCGTCGAGCACGACCGTACCCCGTCCACCCGCGACCAGCCCCATGCCGAGGCGCATCGTCGTTCCCGAGTTGGCGCAGTCGAGCGTGACCGTGTCGGGCCGGCCGAGCGACAGGCCCGCACCCGTGATGCGCACGACGCCGTCCAACTCGGTGACGATCGCGCCGAGCCGCTCCACCGCGGCCATCGAGGCCCGCACGTCGGCGCCCCCACCGAACCCACGCATGGTGGTGACACCCTCGGCGAGCGCACCGAGCAGGACGGCCCGATGTCCGATCGACTTGTCGCCCGGCACCGACAGGTCGCCCACCAGCGGCCCGGACGGCGGCCCGACCCGACGCGGCGTCACGTGCCCGTCCCCCCGAGCCGCACGCGCACGGCCCGCGCCAGCGTGAGGGCGGCATCGAGGCCGTCGGCGTCGCCGGCGGCAACGAGCGCATCGAGCCGATCGAGCGCGGTCCGGAAATCGGCGAGCGCCCGGCCGATGGCGGGGGCGTTGGCGAGGGCGATGTCGCGCCACAGCTCGGC
Source organism: uncultured Binatia bacterium (SeqCode) (assembly GCA_964404165.1). Classification (GTDB taxonomy): domain Bacteria; phylum Desulfobacterota; class Binatia; order DP-6; family DP-6; genus DASYLJ01. The sequence goes on from CAYOIZ010000054.1 coordinate 30,713, forward strand.
GGGGCTGGCCGCGATGCGCGTGGTGTCGCGCAGCCCGCTCCCTGCGTAGTCGAGGGCGACCCGCCCCCCTGCCCGGACGTCGTCGAGCGACGTCACCAGCGCGTAGGCGACGAGATGCGGCAGGTGCGAAACCCGCGCCAGCAGCTCGTCGTGAACGGCCGCCGGCATCTCCTCGACACGGGCCCCCACCACCTCCCAGAGCGCCCGGACCCGGGCGAGCGCGTCGGAGGCCGTGGTGTGGGTCGGCGTGAGGATACAGGCGCGGCCGCGAAACAGATCGGCCCGCGCCGCATCCGCCCCCGACGCCTCGCTCCCGGCGATGGGGTGGCCCCCGACGACGTTGCCGGGCACCGGCCAGCTCGCCTCGAGGGCGCCCACCAGCGTCCCCTTGACGCTGCCCACGTCGGTGACGAGTGCGTCGGGGCGTGCATGCGGGGCGAAGCTGCGGGCGAGTGCGACGCAGGTCCCCACCGGAGCCGCGAGCACGATGACGTCGGCGCCCGCGACCGCATCGGCCGGGGCGGTCGCGATCCGGTCGATGAGGCCACGGTCGCGCGCGATCTCGAGATTGCGCGCGGTGCGACCGAAGCCGACGACCTCGCCCACCACGCCCGCCTGCCGCGCGGCCAGCGCCAGCGAGCCGCCGATGAGGCCGACGCCCGCGACGCACATCCGCTCGAACCGCGGCGTCATCGCCCCCCGCGCAGGACGCCTTCCAGCGCCTCGATGAAGCGCCGGTTCTCCGCCGGGAGCCCGACGGTGACGCGCAGGTAGTCCGGGAAGCCGTAGCCGTCCATGGGTCGCACGATGACCCCGCGACGCAGCAGCTGGTCGTAGACCTGGGCCCCGTGCCCGACGCGCACCAGGACGAAGTTCGCGACGCTCGGCACGTAGGGCAGCTCGAGACGGCGGAAGCTCTCGGTCAGGTAGGCCATGCCCTCGCGATTGACCTCGAGCGTGCGGCGCACGTGCTCGTGGTCGTCGAGCGCCGCGAGCGCCGCGATCTGCGCCAGCAGGTTCACGTTGAACGGCTGCCGGATGCGTTGCATGGCGTCGATCACCGGCGCCGGCGCCACGGCGTAGCCGATGCGCAGGCCCGCCAGACCGTACAGCTTCGAGAAGGTCCGCAGCGTCACCACCGGCACGGAGCCGTCGCCGCGCGAGCCGATCGTGTCGGGATAGTCCGGATCCTCGACGTAGTCGGCGTACGCGTCGTCGGCGACGACGATGAGCTGGTTCGACGGCAGCGCCCGCAGAAACGCCTGCCAGGCGGCCCGATCGAACATGGTGCCCGTCGGATTGTTCGGGTTGGCGAGGAAGACGAGGCGCGTGCGCGGGGTCACCGCGTCGGCCATGGCCTCCAGGTCGTGCGTGAAGTTCCGCAGCGGGACGATCTTCGGCGTGGCCGCGACCGCCTGCGTCACCATGCGGTAGATGACGAAGGCCTGGTCGGCCATCACCGCCTCGTCGCGCGGGCGCAGGAAGGTGCGCACGACGAGCTCGATGATCTCGTTCGAGCCGTTGCCGACGAGGATGTCCTCCGGCGCGACGCGGTGCTGCGCGGCGAGCCGCCGGCTCAGGTAGAACGCCGAGCCGTCGGGATACAGGTGCAGCCGATCGAGCGCCGCCCGCACCGCCTCGAGCGCCTTCGGCGACGGCCCGAGCGGGTTCTCGTTCGACGCCAGCTTGATCGAATCGGTGATGCCGAGCTCGCGCTCGAGTTCCTCGATGGGCTTGCCGGGCGGATACGGCGTCAGCGTGCGGATCCACTCGGGCACGAGGTGGCGGACGTCCATCAGGCCTCCGATTCCGCGGCCTGCGGGTAGGACCCCAGCACCTTGCACCGCAGCGCCCGTCGCTCGACGGCGGCGAGCGCACGCGCCACGCGTGGCTCGCGGCGATGGCCCTTCAGGTCGAGGAAGAAGTAGTACTCCCACGGACGCTCGCGCAGCGGCCGCGACTCGATCTTGATGAGGTCGATGCGATGCGTGGCGAAGGGCCCGAGCAGCTTCGCGAGCACCCCGACCTCGTCGCGCACGCTGACGACGATCGACGTCTTGTCGTCCCCGCTCGGCTGCTCGGCGTCGTGGGTGGCGAGCACGAGGAAGCGGGTCACGTTGCCGGCGTCGTCCTGGATGCCGCGCGCGAGCACCGCGAGCCCGTAGGTGCTCGCGGCTTCGGCCGCCGCGATGGCCGCGGTGCCCGGCTCGTCCGCTGCACGCTGCGCCGCGCGCGCGTTGCTCGACTCGTCGCCGGCCGCGACGCCGGGGAGGTGCGCCGCCAGCCACTGCCGGCACTGTCCGAGCGCCTGCGGGTGCGCCACCACCCGCTGCACGTCGGCCAGCGCCGTGCCGGCCTGGGCGAGCAGACAGTGCCGCACCGGTAGCGCCACCTCGGCGCAGATCGCGAGCGGCGAGTCGACGAGCAGATCGAGCGTGTGCGCCACCATGCCCTCGGTGGAGTTCTCCACCGGGACGACGCCGAGGTCGGCACGCCCGCGCTCGACGTCGCGAAACACCTCGGTCACCGTCGGCGCCGGCAGGTAGTCGATGGCGCTGCCGAACTGACGGCGCGCCGCCAGGTGCGAGTACGTGGCCTCCGGACCGAGGTAGGCGACGCGCAGCCGCTGCTCGAGGGCGCGCGACGCCGAGATGATCTCGCCGAAGATCGCGCGCAGTGCGCTGGCGTCGAGCGGGCCCCCATTGGTGCGCGCGACGCGCGCGAGCACGCTCTTCTCGCGCGCGGGCGCGTAGATGCTCGCGTTGCGGTGCTGCTTCTGCGTCGCGATCGCCATCGCGAGCTCGGCGCGTTGGTTGAGCAGCCGCAGGAGCCGATCGTCGATGCGATCGATGCGCCGCCGCAGGGCGGGAATCGAAGCCGGGCGGGCCATAAAAAGCTGATCGGCCGCCGGTCTACCCCGGGTTCCCCGGATTTGCAATGTGGAAATCCGCGGCACCGGCGAGGAACGCACGCGCGTCCGCCAGCGTCGCGGCGCGACCGTCGTCCGGGTGTCGCCAGACGACGTCGGGCTGCGCACGGAACCAGGTCCGCTGGCGCTTCGCGAACCGGCGCGTCGCCAGCACGGTCGCGGCCACCGCCGCATCGAGGCTGCTGCGCCCCTCCACGCACGCGAGCATCTCGCGGTAGCCGACGGCGTTCCATCCCGGCGCATCGATGGCGAGCCCGCCCGCCCGCAGCGCCCGCACCTCGTCGAGGAAGCCCGACGCCACCATCGCCGTCGCGCGCGCGGCGATGCGGGCATCGAGCTCGGACACGGGCAGCGCCAGACCGATCACGAGCGCGTCGTAGGGACGGTCGGCGAAGCCATGCGCCGCCTGCCACGACGTCAGGCTACGACCGCTCACGAACGGCACCTCGAGGGCGCGGATCAGCCGCCCGCGGTCGTTCGCGTGGATGCGTGCCGCTGCCGCCGCATCGATGCCGGCGAGCAGCCGATGCAGCTCCCCCGTCCCCGCGCGCTCGGCGAGGGCGAGGAGTCCTGCGCGTACGCGCGGCGCCCGCGGCGGCGCCGGGCAGAGCCCCTGCAGCAGCGCCCGCACGTAGAGCCCGGTCCCACCGACGACGAGGACTCGCCGTCCGCGGGCGTGGATGTCGGCGATCGCCGCCGCGGCGACCTGCCGGAACACGCCGGCGTCGAACGATTCATCGGGTCCGACCAGGTCGAGGCCGTGATGCGGCACCCGCGCGCGCTCCGCCGCCGACGGCTTCGCCGTCCCGACGTCCATGCCGCGATACACCTGGCGCGAGTCGGCCGACACCACCTCGGCGCCGACGGCCTCGGCGAGCTCGAGCGCCAGACCGGTCTTGCCGCTCGCCGTGGGCCCCACCAGGCACACGATGCGCGGCCGGCTCATCGTTCGAACAGCGCCTCGACCTGGGCGCGCTTCAGCTCGACCGCCACCGGCCGCCCATGCGGGCAGTGCGCGTTGACGTCGACGGTGTCCATCGCCTCGAGCAACGCGCGCACCTGTCCCGGCTCCATGCGCTGGCCGACGCGCACGGCGCTGTGGCACGCGAGCGTCGCCAGCACCGCGTCGACCGCGCGCTCGGCGCTGCCGCTCGTCCCCTCCTCCACGAGCTCGTCGGCGACCGCACGCACGAGCGCGCCGACGTCCTGTCCCCGCAGCAGGCGCGGAATGGTGCGAAGCAGGAAGGTGTCGGGGCCGAACGGCTCGCCCTCGAGCCCGGCCGCGTCCAGCGTCCCCAGGCGCTCGCTCAACGCCGCCAGCTGCGTCGGCGGCAGCGCGACGGTCTCGGGCACGAGCAGCGGATCGCGCGCCACGCAGCCGTCGACGTGCTCGCGCCGCAGCCGCTCGAATCGGACCCGCTCGTGCGCGGCGTGCTGGTCGATCAACACGACGCGGCCGCGTCCCTCGCACAGCAGATAGCCGTCGAACATCTGTCCCACGAAGCGCAGCGCGGCGAAGCCCTCCGGCGCCGGTTGCCAGAGCGCGGCCTGCTCGACGTCCGGCGGGGCCAGGTGCGGTGCCGCCGGCGGCGTGGGAAACGCGGGCGGGCTCCACAGTCCCGGTGGCGGCGGCGCACCGTACGACGGCCCTGCATCGGCGACCGTGGGCGTCACCTCCGGCGTGGCCGCCGCCTTGAGCGCCGCGGTGAGGTGGCTCTTCAGGGCCGAGCGGATCAGCTGGTGCGCCGCCGCCGGACGGTGGAAGCGCACCTCGAGCTTCGCCGGATGCACGTTGACGTCGACCTCGCCGGGGGGCGCCGACAGGAAGAGCATGGCGACCGGATACCGCCCGCGCATCAGGAGCGACTCGTAGCCGTCGAGCGTCGCGCGCAGGAGCAGGCGATCGCGCACCCACCGCCGCGCCACGCCCTGGCCCGGCGTCGACCCGACGGCGACGAAGGTCCACACCAGCCGCGCCGTCGCGAGCGACTCGCGCGGCGGCCCGAGGAAGGCGGTGAGCGCCATGCCGTTGCCGGTGGCGTCGACCTCGATCATCGCCCCGGCGCGCTCGGCACCGAGCACCTGCGCCAGACGCTGCCGGATGTCGCGCACGGGCGGGTACGACACCACCTCGCGCCCGTCGTGCTCGAGACGGAAGCCGGTGCCGGGACACGCCACCGCGAGACGCGTCAGCAGGTCGACGACGTGGCCGACCTCGGTGGCGGCGGTGCGCAGGAACTTCCGTCGCGCCGGCGTGGTCGAGAACAGCTCGCGGACCTCGACCGTCGTGCCACGCGCGCCCGCCGCCGGCCCCGCCAGCCGCGCGCCCTCGCCGTCGGCCTCGACCACCACCGCGGCGGCGGCGTCCGCCGTCCGAGTCACGAGGCGCACGGCGCCCGCCGCCGCGATGCTCGGCAGCGCCTCGCCGCGAAACCCGAGCGTCGGCACGCCCGGAAGGTCCTCGGCCGTGCGCAGCTTGCTGGTGGCATGCCGTGAGAACGCCAGCACTGCGTCCTCGGCGCTCATGCCCTCGCCGTCGTCGCGCACCGTGATGCGCTCGACGCCGCCGCGCACCAGGCTCACGTCCACGTGCGCGGCGCCGGCATCGAGTGCGTTCTCGACCAGCTCCTTCACCACCGACGCCGGACGCTCGATCACCTCACCCGCGGCGATCTGCCCCTGCACGATCGGGGGGAGTATGGCGACCTTCCCCACGCTGCGCTCGCTACGCGTCCACGCTCAGAGAATGAAGCGCGGATCCTTCGCCGCCACCCACGCCTCGACCTCGTCCCGTCGTGCCTCGAACCCTGGCCGTCCCATCAGCCCGAACGTGTACTGCTTGCCCTCCTCGATCGCCGGCTGCCCGAACGGGTCGACCTGCGCCAGCAGCGCGCTCGCCACCGTGGCGGTCTCGAGGAGATAGAAGAGCTGCCCCATCGTGAAGGGGCTGATGGCCGGCAACGTCAACGTGGCGCTCGGCCGCCCGCGACGCGCGAGCGCGCGCTCGGTCGCCCGTTGCTCGCCGTTCAGCATGGCCCCGAGCGAGTTGCCGCCGAGACAGCCCACCTCTTCGATGTCCTGGTACGCCGCCGGGATGTCGAGCGACTCCCCGTGATCCTCGACGCGCAGGAAGAGCACGACCTTGTCGCGCGGCCCCTCGCAGTAGAGCTGCAGATGCGAGTGCTGATCGGCGCTGCCGCGCGCCCGCACGGCCGTCTGCCCCGACTCCACCGTGCGCCCATGGATGTCCTCGGCCTTGCCGAGGCTCTCCCCCCAGAGCTGGCAGAACCAGTCCCCGGCAGCCGCGAGGCGCTCGGCGTAGCTCATCAGCACGACGATGTGCTTGCCGCGCGTGGTGCCGAGCGACCAGAGCGCACCGGCCAGGGCCAGCGCGGGATCGTCGAGCGGCGACTCGGCCGCGCGCATACGCTCGTCCATGTACGCCGCGCCGGCCAGCAGCTCCTCGACGTCGATGCCCGCGGCCGCGGCCGGGAACAGCCCGCAGGCCGTGAAGACGGAGAGCCGGCCGTCGATGTCGGGGGGAAACGCCAGCGCCTGGAAGCCCTCGTCGTTGACGATCTGTCGCAGCGACCCGCGCTGCGTCTGCGTCGTCATGAGGACGTGCCGCTTGTAGTCGACGGCCCCGAACTGGCGCAGCAGGCGGTCGCGCACGATGAGGAAGCGCGCCATCGTCTCCGCGGTGTCGCCCGACTTGCTGACGACGTTGAAGAGCGTGCGCTCGAGATCGACCTGCGCGAGGAGGCCGCGCAGGGTGCCGGGGTCGATCGAATCCGACACGAGCAACCGCATGCCCTTCGTGTTGCTGCCGACGAGTGCGCTCGCGAGCGCCTGGGTGCCGAGCGCCGACCCGCCAATGCCGAGCACGACGAGGGTGTCGAACTCCTCGCGCGCAGCGGTGGCGGCGTCCGTCACCTGGCGCAGCTCGTCGGTGCGGTACGGGAGATCGGCGAACGCGAGCGCGCCGCGTGCACGACGATCGGCGAGCTCGAGCCGCACGCGGCCGAGCTCCGTACCGAGGGCCTCGAGCTGCGACGGCTCGAGGCCTTCGCCGCCGATCGCTCCCGCGAGCACCCCGTTCAGGTCGAGGCGCACCGTCATGGCCTCGCGCCAGCGACGGCGCCGATGAGTCGGCATGTGCGCGGGGTGTATCGGTTCCCCCCGGGGGGGGTCAAGGCGAGCCGTCGCGTTGGGCAGTCGGGCCGACCCGCGCTATGCTGCCGCTCCGTGGTCGTGCCGAAGCTCGCTCCCGACGTCGCCACGCTCCTGGCGACGCTGGCTCCCCGTCGCGCCGCCGGCGCGCGGGTCGTGTTCACGAACGGCTGTTTCGACCTGCTCCATCCCGGTCACGTGCGCTACCTCGGCGCGGCGCGCGCGCTCGGCGACGTGCTGGTGCTGGGCCTGAACGGCGACGCCTCCGTCCGCCGCCTGAAGGGACCCGGTCGGCCCATCCTCACGGCCGCGGAGCGCGCCGAAGTGCTCGGCGGTCTCGCGGCCGTCGATCATGTCGTGGTCTTCGACGACGACACCCCCCTGGCCCTCATCACCGCGCTCGCTCCCGACGTGCTCGTCAAAGGGGCCGATTGGTCCCTCGAGGACATCGTCGGGCGCGAGGAGGTCCTGGCGCGCGGCGGCCGGGTCGAGCGCGTCACCATCGTGCCCGGGGTGTCCACCACCGAGCTCCTCCGTCGCATCCGCTCGGGGTGAGCAGAGGTTGCCACGCTGGGTGGCCCGTGGTACTGGCCACACCCTTATGGCGCGCTCCTGTGAACTCTGTGGCAAGCAGCGGTCGGTCGGCAACAACGTGAGCCACGCCAACAACAAGACGAAGCGGACGTGGCAGCCGAACCTGCAGCGCGTCCATGCCAAGGTCGGCAGCGCCGGCACGCACCTCCTGGTGTGCACCCGCTGCCTGCGTAGCGGCAAGGTCGCGAAAGCCGTCTAGGCGCCGACCCGAGCTACAGCTCGGGTCGGGGGCGAGGGTTGGGGCGGCGGTGGATCGCCCGACCTGGGTGTCGCGGCTGGCAAAGCCAGCGCTCCATGGCGGGTACGGCCGGTCAGCTGCTTCTGACGGCCACGGCTTCGATTTCCACCAGGGCGCCTGCCGGTAGGCTCGTCACCTGTACCGTGCTGCGGGCGGGGTGTGGGGTCGGGAAACGGTCGCCGTACAGCTGATTCAGGATGGGGCCGTCTTTCAGGTCCGTCACGAAGACCGTCGTCTTCACCACGTCCGCCAGGGTCAGGTGCTCGGCGGCCAGGACGGCTTCCAGGTTGGTGATGACGCGGGTCAGCTGGGCGGCGAAGCCGCCTTCGACCAGGCGACCGGTTGCCGGGTCGAGGCCGATCTGGCCTGCCGTGAACACGATGTCGCCGGCGGCGATGGCCTGGCTGTAGGGGCCGACGGGCTTCGGGGCGGCGTCGGTGGAGACGATGCGTCGATTCATGTCCGTACCCTCGTGACCCGCATGACTCCGCGGACGCGGCCCAGGTTGCGCATGACCAGGTTCAGGTCGTCGAGCGTGCCGACCATCAGCTCGAACGTGTTCTGCGCCTTGTGGTCGCCCATCGCGTGCACCTGCGCGCGGGCGATGTTGATGCCCGTGGAGCTGATGGCCTTCGACATGGCCGCCAGCAGGCCCGGCCGGTCGACGCAGGTGACCTCGATGCGGACCGGCCGCGGCATGCTCTTGACGTTCTCCCACTGCACGTCGATGCGGCGCTGCGGGTCGGTCTCGAGCACCTTCGGACAGTCCTGCGCGTGCACCGTCACACCACGGCCGCGCGTGATGAAGCCGGCGATGCGCTCCCCCGGCAGCGGCTGGCAGCACTTCGCGAAGCGCACCAGCATGTCCTCGACGCCGGAGACGCGCACCCCGCTCTTCGTCTGCCGGCTGACGAGCCGCATGAGGCGCTGCAGCGCGCCCTCGCTGCGCTCGCGGCGCCGCTCGAGCTCGGTCTCGGGCAGGATCTTGGCGAGCACGTGCTGCGTCGGCAGCTTGCCGTAGCCGATGTCGGTGAGCAGCGCGTCCTCGTCCTCGCGGTCGAGCTCCTTCAGCACGCGGCCCAGCGTGCCGTCCTTGCGCAGCGTGGCCAGGTCGAGCTGGTGGCGACCGAGATCGCGCTCCAGGATCTCGCGCCCCACCGCCACCGAGCGCTGGCTCTGCTGGCTCTTCAGGTACGCCCGGATGCGCGCCTTGGCGCGCGACGTCCGCACCAGCTTGAGCCAGTCCTTCGACGGTGTCTGGTTCGTCGTCGTGATGATCTCGACGGTGTCGCCGCTCTGCAGCGGGTACTTGAGCGGCACGATGCGCCCGTTGACCCGCGCGCCCGCACAGTGCCGTCCCACCTCGGAGTGGATGCGGTAGGCGAAGTCGATGATCGTCGAGCCGAGCGGGAAGTTCAGCAGGTCGCCCTTCGGCGTGAACGCGAAGACCTCCTCGCTGAAGAGGTCCTCCTTCACCGAGCGCAGGAACTCGGCGGGGTCCTGCAGATGCTGCTGCCACTCGAGCAGCTGGCGCAGCCAGGTGAAGCGCTGGTCGTTGTCGGGCTCGCCGTCGCCGGGCGCCTTGTAGCGCCAGTGCGCGGCGATGCCGTACTCGGCCACGCGGTGCATCTCGCGCGTGCGGATCTGGATCTCGATGCGCTCGCCGAACGGGCCGATCACGGTCGTGTGCAGCGACTGGTAGCCGTTCGCCTTCGGCAGCGCGATGTAGTCCTTGAAGCGTGCCGGCACCGGTTTCCAGCTCGCGTGCACGACGCCGAGCGCCTCGTAGCATTCGCCCACCGAGTCGACGACGACGCGGAACGCGATCAGGTCGTAGATCTGATCGTAGAGCAGGTTCTGCGCCTGCATCTTCTGGTAGATCGAGAAGAAGTGCTTCGGCCGGCCGCTGACCTCGGCTTCGATGCCCGCCTCGGCCAGCTTCTTCGAGATGATCGAGAGGACTTCCTTCGTGTACTTCTCGCGCTCGGCCTTCTTCTTCGCGACGCTGCGCTTCAGCTGGTAGTAGACCTCGGGGTGCAGGAAGCGGAGCGCGTTGTCCTCGAGCTCGCTCTTGATCCAGTAGATGCCGAGGCGGTGCGCCAGCGGCGCATAGATGTCGAGCGTCTCCTGCGCGATGTCGATCTGGCGCTCGGGCTTCAGATGGCTCAGCGTCCGCATGTTGTGCGTCCGGTCGGCGAGCTTGACCAGGATGACGCGGATGTCGCGCGCCATCGCGAGCAGCATCTTGCGGAAGTTCTCGGCCTGCTTCTCCTCGCGCGAGGTGAAGCTGACCTGGCCGATCTTGGTGACGCCGTCGACGAGCGTGGCGATCTCGGCGCCGAACAGCTCCTCGACCTGCGGCAGCGTCGCGAGCGTGTCCTCGACGGTGTCGTGGAGCAGCCCGGTGGCGATGCTCGGGACGTCGAGCCGCATGTCGGCGATGATGCCCGCCACCTGCAGCGGATGCGTCAGATAGGGCTCGCCGGACATGCGACGCTGGCCCTGGTGCTTCTCGGCCGAGAAGTCGTAGGCGGCCCGGATGGTCTCGACGGGCGCGGTCGGACTGTAGGCGCGGACGCGTTCGATGAGGTCGTCGATCGTCATGCCGGAGGGCCGGCGAAGCGCGCGCGCGCTGCCGCCACGATGGCCCGTGCCACCTCCTCGGGCGTCCGCCCATCCGTGTCCATGACGAGATCGTACCGGTCGAGCTGGTGGTAATCGACCCCATAGATGTCACGATAGCGTCGCCAGTCGGAGGCCTCGCGGGCCTGGATCTCCCGCAGGCGCTCGTCCGCCTCGCCCCCCTCGCGTCCGGTGATGCGGAAGGCGCGCACGCCTTCCGACGCGTCGAGGAAGATCTTGAGTGCGTCGGCGCCGGCCTGATCGGCCATGAACGCCGCCAGCCGGCCTTCGAGCACGGCGGGCCCCTGCCCGGCGCGCTCCTGCATCCGCCGGTCGAGCTCGCGATCGATCGACGGGTCGGTCTCGGCGCGGGCCAGGTACTCGGGGAGCGACAGCCCGGCGCGCTTCGCCTGCTCCCGGAAGATGTTGCCGGCGTAGACGTGCTCCAGCCCGAGCTCGGCCGCGACCAGGCGCGCCACCGTGGTCTTGCCGCTGCCGGGCAGCCCGGAGATCGTGATCAGCACGGCGTCCTCACTCGACGTTCTGCACCTGCTCGCGCAGCTTCTCCACCTCGCCCTTCGCCTCGAGCACCATGGCGCTGGTGGCCAGATCGCCGGCCTTGGCCCCCGTGGTGTTGAACTCGCGGAGAATCTCCTGGAGCAGGAACTCGACGCGCTTGCCCGCCGGCGCGGTGCCGCGGAGCGCGCCGTCGAGCGCCGCCAGGTGGCTGTCGAGCCGCACCAGCTCCTCCGTGATGTCGCTCCGGTCGGCGAGCGTGGCCAGCTCCTGGCCGATGCGCGCCGGATCGACGCCGGCCCCCTCCGTGAGCCGCGTCAGCCGCTCCTCGACCCGACGCCGCAGCCCCCGCAGCACGTGCGGCAGACGGCGCCGGATGCGCTCGGTGGTGCGCAGCAGCCCCGCCGCCCGCCGGCGCATGTCCCGCTCGATGTGCCGCCCCTCGCGACGACGCTCGCGATCGAACGCCCGCAGCGCCGCCACCAGCGCGCGGCGCAGCACCGGCAGCTCGCGCGCGATGTCGGGCGGCCGCTCGACGACCTCGAACAGCTCGGGCAGCCGCAGCAGGTCGGTGACGGCGACGTCGCTGGCGATCTTGAGCCGCCGCGCCAAGGCGCGCGCCGATTCCACGTACGCCGCCGCCAGCTCCTCGCGCACCGCGACGCGGTACCGTCGCTGCGACGCCACCGGCGTACGCGCGATGGTGACGTCGACGCGACCGCGCTCGGCGTGGGCGCGGACGCGATCGCGGATCTCCGCCTCCCAGGGCGCGTACTCGCGGGGTGCCACGATCTTCACGTCGAGATGCCGCTGGTTGACGCCGCGGATCTCCACCGTGATGCGGGCCAGCCGGCCGTCTGCGCCGGCCGTGCCGTAGCCGGTCATGCTGCGAAGCGCCATGCCCTGCCCTACCGTCCCGCCACGGCCGCCGCCAGCTCTTTCGCGGTGACGGTCGCGGTCCCGCGCTTGCCGACGACGATCCCCGCCGCATGGTTCGCCAGCATCGTGGCGTCCTCGAGGCTGCTGCCCGCGCCCAGCGCCAGCGCGCAGGTGGCGATGACGGTGTCGCCCGCGCCCGTGACGTCGTAGACCTCGCGCGCCTGCGTCGGGAACTCGTGTACGCGCCCACCGCGCTGGAAGAGCGCCATGCCCTCGTCGCCGCGCGAGATGAGGACCGCCTCGGCCTGCCAGCGTGTGAGCAGCTGCGCCCCAGCGCGCCGCAGCGTCGCGCTGTCGATGATGTCGACGTCGGACGCCGCCGCCGCTTCGGCGAGGTTCGGCTTCACCAGCGACACGCCGCGATAGTGCGCGAAGTTGGCCCGCTTCGGGTCGACCACCCAGACGAACGGCCGGCGCGCATGCTCCGCGGCGAGGGCGTCGAGCAGCTCGGGGCCGACGACGCCCTTGCCGTAGTCGGACACCACCAGGACGTCGACCTTCCGCAGCCGCGCCAGGACCGCGTCGCGCACGCGCCGGGCCGCGGCCGGATCGAGCGCTCCCACCTCCTCGCGGTCGAGGCGCACCAGTTGTTGCTGCGTGGTGAGGACCCGCGTCTTCTGCGTCGTCATGCCGCGACGGCTGACGACGATGCCGTCGGTCCTGGCGACGGCATCGAGCGCCGCGCGCAGTCGTCGTCCGGCGTCGTCGTTGCCGACCACGCCGCACACGCTGGCGCGCCCGCCGAGGGCGGCGACGTTGCCCACCACGTTGCCGGCGCCACCGGCGCGCGATTCCTCCTCGGTCACGTGCAGGACCGGCACCGGTGCCTCCGGCGAGATGCGCTGCACGCGTCCCCACACGAACTGGTCGAGCATCAGATCGCCGACGACGAGCACGCGCACGCCGGCGAGCCGTCGCACGAGCGCCCCGAGACGCCTCGCCGTCACCCCCCGCATGGCGGCTCTCCGTAGCAGGCCAGCGTGCCATCTGCCATCGCCGCGCCGCTGTAGCGCGCCAGCACCCGTGCGCGCCCCGCGGCACCGAAGCGCGCGCGCTTCGCCGGATCGGAGGCGAGGAGTCCGAGTGCCGTCGCCAGCGCCGCCGGGTCCTCGCGCGGCACCAGCACCCCGGTCACACCGGTCTCGACCGCCTCGGCGAGCCCGCCGATCCGGCTCGCCACCACCGGTCGCTCGGCTGCCATCGCCTCGAGCGCGGCGACGCCGAGCCCCTCCTGCCGCGACGGCATCGCGATGATGTCCGCCGCAGACAGGCAGGCCGCGACGTCATGCCGGAACCCGGCGAACACCACCGGTACACCGAGCCGGCCGGCCGCTTCCGCGAGCTTCTCACGGTCCGCGCCCTCACCGACGAAGACGTAGCGCAGGGCGCGATTCACCGTCGCCGGCAGCAGCGCCGCCGCGAGCAGCACCTCGTGCCCCTTCCGGCGCTCGAGCACGCCGAGCATCATGACCAGCGTCTCGTCGTCGCCGACGCCCCACGCCGCACGCAGCGTCGCACGCGCGCCGGGAGGCGCCGCCATCGCGGCGACGTCGACCCCGCTCGGCACGATCCGGATGCGTTCCGGCGCCACCCCAGCAGCCAGGAGCGCGTCGCGCACGCCGCCCGAGATCGCGATCACGCAGTCCACGACGCGATTGTAGAGCCAGCGCACGTACGGCCCGCCGCGCGGGACGTAGTCCATGCGACGCGTGACGACGAGGCGCGCACCGAGCCCGCGGCAGAGGGGCGCCATCGCGTGTGCACGCGCGGTGTGGAAGTGCACGACGTCGTGCCCGCGCACGAGCCGCCGCAGCGCCAGCCCCGCCGCCAGGTCCGCGTTGTTCCGGATGCGCAGCGGCACGATGGTCACGCCCGAGCCCGCCACCTCCTGCGCCAGCGGGCCGCCGGGATGCGCCGCCAACGTGACCGCGTGCCCGCGCGCCACCAGCTCGCGCAGCAACGTCCGCACCTGGACCTCGCCGCCGCCCCATCCGCGCTCGGGATCGACGTGCAGGATGCGCACGTCAGCCCTCCCGACTGCGCAGCAGCACGGCCGCGGCGCACCACATGCCGACGGCGACCTCGTTGTCGCCGAAGTTGTACTGCGTCATGCCCGCGATCAGGAAGACGAGGATGCCGAGCCAGGCCCCGGTCGCCACGATCCAGGCGTCGGTGTCGGGCGCGTCGCGGATCGCCTCCCACCCGAGCCGGAGCAGCCACGCGAAGAGCAGGCAGAACGCCGCCAACCCCACCAGCCCCGCTTCCGCCGCGATCTGCAGGAAGTTGTTGTGCGCGTGCGATTTGCGATCGGCCTGGGGATACGGCTCGTAGTAGGGCTTCGCCGCCGTGCGATAGCGCCCGAAGCCGAGCCCGAGGACCGGATGCTCGGCCACGATGTCGCGGTTCGCCTGGTAGATGGCGACGCGCCCGGCGTTCGCGCCGTCGAGCGTGAACAGGGGCGCGGCCTGCGCACGCAGCCCCGGCGACAGCGCGAACGTCAGAGCAGCCACGACGAGCAGTCCCACCAGCCACGGCAGCCCCTGCCCGCGCCGGCCGATCAACGCGAGGACGAGCAGGCCGACGAGCGCCCCCACCCACACCCCGCGCGCGGTCGAGAACGCGATCGCCGCCACCATCGCCGCCGCCGCGAGCCCCGCCAGCAACCGGCCGCGCAACGTCGCCGCCAGCGCCCACGCGAGCGGGAAGATCATGACGTGGGCGAAGGTGAGATAGTTGCGGAAGAAGCCCACGACGGCGAAGCCCGCCGCACCGGCGATCCGCGGCCGTACCCGGGTCCGGCGCCCGAGTGCGGCGCGCCACCAGTCGACGCCGGTGAAGTGCTGCAGGATCCCGTAGGTGGCGGCCAGCGCCCCGGCCGCGACCATCACCATCGCGAAACGCCGCGCCTGCGCCCGGTCGCCGAGCCACCAGAACACCGAGTAGAAGGCGACGATCACCCACGGCCGCGACCAGCCCGCCGCCTCGAGCGGATGGCCGCTCGCGAGCGTGCTCACCGCCAGCGTGGCGAAGAACACCATCAGCACGCCGTCGAGCGGTGTCCGCCGCACGACGCCGCACCCGAGCGCACTGGCGACGATCGCGAGCAGCAGGAGGCCGACGATGCCGATCTGCATGCCGCTGATGGACAGCGGCACCGACGCGGCCGTGAAGACCAGCAGGACATCGGCCGACCGCCGCAGCCAGGGCGGCGGAGCGTGACGTGGACCCACCGCTCAGACGCCCCGTCGCGTCAGCATCACCTTCATCGTCTCCGAGAGGATGCGCACGTCGAGCCAGACGGACTGGTTGTGGATGTAGGCGAGGTCGTACTTGAGCTTGGTGGCGGCCGACGTGTGATACTCCCCGTTCACCTGCGCATAGCCGGTGAGCCCGGGGCGAACCCGGAAGCGCTCGGCGTAGCCCTGGATGTCGCGCTCGAACTGTGAGACGAACTCCGGCCGCTCCGGGCGGGGGCCGACGAAGCTCATGTCGCCCCGCACCACGTTGATGAGCTGCGGCAGCTCGTCGAGTCGCGTCGCGCGCAGGATGCGGCCGAGGCGCGTGATGCGCGGATCGTTCTCGATCGCGAGCACGGGTCCGGTCGTGCGCTCGGCCTCGGCGTGCATGGTGCGGAACTTGTGCATCGTGAAGACGCGCCCGCCCTTCCCCACCCGGGCCTGATGGAAGATCACGGGGCCCGGCGACGTCGCGCGGATCAGGGCCGCGACCACGAGCATCACCGGCACCGCGGGCACGAGGAGGACCGCGCCCAGCACCAGGTCGACGCCACGCTTCACCGCGGCCCGGGCGCCGCCCGAGAGATCGTCCAGCACCTCGATCAGCGGGATGTCGTGCAGGCGCAGCGTCTCACGACGGCCGATGAGGATCTCGTACGGGGACGGGACCACCGACACGCGCGAGCGCGTGCCCGGCCATCGGCTCAGGGCGTCGAGCAGCCCGTCCTGCCAGGTGGCGTCGGAGGCGATGATGACCTCGTCGATGCCGTGGCGCTCGCACAGGGCGGGCAGCTCGTCGCGCGTGCCCAGCACCGGGACGTCGTGCAACGCCTTCACCCGCGTTCCGTTCTGGGTGCTCACGACCGAGCCGACGATGTCGAGGCCGAGCCAGTGCTGCCCGCGGATGGTGTCGATCACCTCCGCGGCAGCGGCGTTGGTACCGACGATGACCACCCGCCGGCGCGGGTACCGTCCCATGAGGGCACGGCAGCCGAGCCGCCAGCCTCCGAGCAGGAGCGCGTTCAGGACCGCGAAGACGACGAAGATCGAGCGCGGGAAGGCCAGGTCCTGGCGGAAGAAGTAGACCGCGATCAGCAGCAGCGCCTGCAGCGCCGCGGCGGCGGCGATGGCGCCGAGCTGGTGGCGCGGGCTCAGGATGGCGCGCGTCTCGTAGAGCCCGAGAAAATACAAGGTGACGAGCTGCGCCAGCAGCATCTCGATCCAGTGATGACTCACCTCGCCGAACCGAACGGCCGGAAGGTAGCCCTGGGTCAGCGGCAGCGGGACGACCGCACGCAACAGGAAGGCAAGCAAGTACGCGAGGCTGCAGGCGAGCAGATCGCCCGTGGCTAGCAGCGCCCATCGCAGCCGCCATCCCGTATCGCGCCGGTGCACGCTCGGCGACATACCAGACCGCCACCCACGCGCAAGGCGGCGACGCGCCGCGCCAACCTAGCGATCCCTCGCGGTTGCCGCGACCCAGGCGGCCTCGACGGCGTCGGCCGACGCCTCCCAGCGATAGTGGGTCTCGACCAGGGACCGCGCCGCCGCCGCCATCGTCCGCGCGCGCGCCGGATCCCGCAGCAGGCCCACCGCCGCCGCCGCGAGCGCCTCGGCGCCGTCGGCCACCACGAAGTGCTCGCCCGCTCGGCCCAGCAGCGGCTCGGCGACCTGCGGCGTCGTCACCACCGGCGTACCGACGGCCATCGCCTCGAGCACCTTGTTCTGCAGCCCGGTCCCGGATCGCATCGGCACCATCGCCACCGTCGCCGCCGCCAGCTCCGGCGGCATCGACGGCACCGCCGCGCGCAGGCTGACGCCCGGCAGCGCCGTCAGCGCGCGCACCGCCCGCGCCGG
>CAYOIZ010000055.1:0-47683 GCA_964404165.1 uncultured Binatia bacterium (SeqCode)
TGGCGGCGTCTGGCGGCGCTCCACGCGCTGCTGCGGCGCCTGCCACCGTTGCTCGGTGCGCCGTTGCGGCGCCTGCCATCGTTGCTCGGCACGCTGCTGCTGCGGCATCTGGCGGCGTTGCTCCGCACGCTGCGGCGGCGCCTGGCGGCGTTCGGCGCGCTGCTGCGGCGTGCGATCGATCCGCGGCGGCACCTGGGCGTCGCCGCGTGGCTCCATGGCGCGACCGGCGCGACGCCCATCGTCGCCGTTGGTGCGACGGTCGCGCTGAGGGATGTCCCGGCGCGTCTGCAGCGTGGGACGCGCATCCTGCCCGCGCTGCCGTGCGGCCAGATCGGCGCGGTCACGGCGGTCACGCGGGGGCGGCGGGGCACCGCCCACACGCTGTTGGCGGTTGCGACCGTCGGTACGCTGGCCGTCGCCCCGCGCACGATCCCGCTGCGCCGTGAGCCGCCCCGGCGGCACGATGCGCGCCTGCGGACCCCGCTCCTTCGGCGCCGCGAGGCCGGCACGCTCGAGACGTCGCGACGGATCCTGCGGTGCACGCGTGGCCACCACGCCGCGGTTGCGGATGCGATCCGGCGGGCGCCGCCCGCGGCCGTCGCGCGCCACCAGACTCGCGGCCGTCGGCTTCATGCCGAGCGTGCCGCGGATCGGCTGCAGATGGTCGATGTCGTTCCGCGCCAGGCGGACGTTGTTCCGGCCCCGACCGAACTGATCGCGCCGCACACCGACGACGCCGTTGCGCGCATCGAAGTTCCGATAGCGGTCGATGTTGCGGCCGTTCACGATGCGACGATTGTCGATGTAGACGTTGTTCACGTAGCGCGGGCCGTGCCAGCCGCCCCACCACGGGCGCGAACGGAAGCCGTACGGCCCCCACCACGGCAGACAGGGCTCACCCCACCCGAGGGCGACCCAGCCGACGAACGGGACGCCGACGCTGAACGAGATGTCCACCCCGGGGGCGTCCACGAAGCCGACGAGCGCGGGGGCGTAGATCGGTCGCGCGATGATCGGCCCCGGCGCCCAGCCCCAGTAGCTGTCGGCGTAGACCCAGCGACCGTAGTGGTACGGTGCCCAGCCCCACGGCGCGTCGTCGACCCACGTCCAGGCGTAGTACGGATCGTAGACCCAGCGACCGGTCGTGTACGGCGCCCAGTCGGGACCCGTGTCGCGCGGCACCCACACCTGGCCGTAGTCGGCCGTCGCCCGCCAGTCGCCATGGTCGTCGAGCTCGTCGGCGCCGGCGACGTCCGGCGGCACGTACTGCGCGCTGCGCGCCTGCGCCGGGCGCGCAGCCACGACGCGCTCGTTCACCTGGTCGAAGGCATCGGGCGCCGGCGCGCGACGGCTGGCGAGCGTCGCGGTGTCGGTCCCGGTGAGCACGACCTGCTCGCCGTCGCGCACCACGGTGTCGTCGCCACCGGCCGGGACGACGGTGGCCTCGCCGCCACGCCGCACCGTGAACGCGGTGTCGTCGGCGACGTCGACGCGGTAGTAGCCGGCGCGGTCGATCATGAAGGCGCCGTTCGGGGTGTCGACCTCGACCCGCTGGCCCGCCGGCAGGCGCTCCAGATCGAGCGCGGCACGGCCCGAGGTCAGCTCCAGCTGGAGGTACCCGGTCTCGAGCGACGCCAGACCGATCTCCGTGTCGCCGTCGACGCGGACCCAGGCGCGCTGTGCGAGCTCGAGTCCGACGGCGCCGCCTGGCCCGGTGTAGAGACGGTCGCCGGCGGCGAGGGCGGTGTTGATCTGGGCCGGGGCCCAGTCCTCTGCGCCGGGACGCCAGAAGGAGACCTCGCCGTTCATGGTCGCGAGACGGGGGGGCGTCGGTCCTTCGGCGCGCTCTTCCTGGGCGGCGGCGATGCCGGAGCCGCCGAGGGTCGTCATGAACAGCAGGATCGCAGGAAGCAGCCGGGTCCGGAGCATCGGGTACACCCTCCATCCGCACCGAAGGATGCGGCGTCCGTCGCAACAGATGGGCGCGTGTGGGGTTACGTACACCCGTGACATGGCGCGTGCGCGGCGTCAGCCCCCGTCGCTGCGCGCATCGCGTTTTCCCGATTGACAGTCGCCCCCACCTCTCCTACGGTCGCCGCGTGCTTCTCGTCTTGCGCAGCGTCGCGTGTTGCCGATCGCGGTGGATGGGCTGTCGCCCGCCGTCGATCGACTGAATCGACGCGGCTCCGCGCACACGGCCCACCACCCGCGAGGTTGGTGGGCTTCGTCGTTTCTGGCGCCGCGCACCCCTCGCCGAACCGACACCACGAGGGGTTCCATGCACCACATTCCGGATCTTCCCGCCGATCGGCGACTCGGCATCGTCGACCTGCAGGCCATGGCGCGCGCCATCGCCGGACGTGTCGAGCGCTGGCGTCACGTCGCGCGCCACGACCCCCACGAGCGCTGGTTCGTCCAGCTCTACCGCACCGCGGACCTGGAGGCCTGGCTCCTCACCTGGCCCGCGACCCGCGGCATCGAGCTGCACGACCACGGCGATTCGGCCGCCGTCGTCCTGGCGTTGGACGGCGAGCTCGTCGAGCACTACACGGACCTGCATGCGCGGCCCGGGCTCCGCCGGCGACGATGGACGGCGGGGACCGTGCACACGCTCGCCCCGGGCCACGTCCACGACGTGCACAACGACGGCGACCGACCGGCGACCAGCATCCATGTCTATGCGCCGCCGCTCACGACGATGACCTTCTACGACCACCGCGCAGCGGACTTCCTGCGGCCGTTGCGCACCGAGCCGGCGCGCGGCCCCGAGCGTCCGGCGACGGTGGCACCATGAGCCGCTCCGTCGATGAGCTGTTGTCCGATGCGCGTGCCCGGCTCGCACGCGTCACGCCGCAGGATGCGGCCACGGTGCCGTCGCGTGGCGGACTCCTCGTCGACATACGCCCGCAGTCGGAGCGCCAGCGCGACGGCGAGATGCCGGGCGCGGTCGCCATCGGCCGCAACGTCCTCGAGTGGCGGCTCGATCCGGCGAGCCTGTATCGGATCGACGCCGTCACCGGCTACGACCAGCCCATCGTCGTGGTGTGCACCGAGGGTTATGCCTCGAGCCTCGCCGCCGCCGTCCTGCAGGACCTCGGGCTCGTGCACGCGACGGACATGGAGGGCGGGTTTCGCGCCTGGGTCGCGAGCGGGCTCCCGGTCCGGCGCGCCGGTGCATGACCGGCCGCCGGTGACCGGGAAAATCCTGCCGGGCAGACGGCCGGGCGGCAGCCAGCCCCCGCGGAAATCATATTTGCATTCAAGGACGAGCGCCGATCACCCGAAGTGTGACTCGGATGGCGGCACAGCACTCTGGGGGCAGCGCTACGCTCGGGCAGCGGCCCAAGTGGGTATGGCTGTACCTCCTGCAGGCGTCGGTCTGCGTGCTTGCCGTCGTCGCCAGCGTCCTCCTGAGCCGCACCCTCGTGCGCGACTACGCCGATGCCGTGCACGTCAACCAGGAGTGGTCGGCGCGACTGCTGCGCTATGGCGAGCTCGCCGAGCTGGCCGGGAAGGTGCACCAGCCGAGCATCGAGCTCTTCCAGTCGAAGGAGGTCGAGGGCGCCATCGAGAAACTCGGCGATGCCCTCGAGACCTTCGAGGACGCGCTCGACGGCGCGCGCGCGGAAGCCGAGACCACGATCGACGAGAGCGCGCGGCCCGCCATCCAGGAGGCCCTGCAGCGCATCTCCGCAGCGATGGACGAGACGGTCAACGGCTCGCACTACATCTTCTCGTACTTCCGCTCGGGTCTCACCGACCGGGCCGCCGAGCGCATGGCGAGCATGGTGGAACGCTTCGCCCAGGTGACGGCCGCCTTCGACGAGCTCCGGGCCGTCGCCCTGCGCGCGCAGAACGCGGGCCTCGCAGCACAGGCCGAGCGCGCCAGCGGGATGCGCAAGGTCGAGTACGCGATGGGGGCGCTGGTGATCCTCGTGATCCTGGTGGCGACGCTCTACGGCAACCGCCTGTCGCGCCAGGCCCAGGAGGCGGTGACGGCAGCGACCGCGGCCAGCCAGGCGAAGAGCGAGTTCCTCGCCAACATGAGCCACGAGATCCGGACGCCGATGAACGGCGTCATCGGCATGACGGAGCTGGCACTCGACACCGACCTGACACCCGAGCAGCGCGAGTACCTCGACGTGGCGCGCGCCTCGGCGGACTCGCTGCTCGCGATCCTGAACGACATCCTCGACTTCTCGAAGATCGAAGCCGGCAAGCTCGATCTCGAGCGCGTACCCTTCGCGCTCCGCAACCACCTCGGCGACACGCTGAAGACGCTGGCGATGCGGGCGCACGCCAAGGGGCTCGAGATCGCCGGCGAGGTCGCCGCCGACGTGCCCGACGGCATCGTCGGCGACCCGGTGCGGCTGCGACAGGTGCTCGTCAACCTGATCGGCAACGCGATCAAGTTCACCGAGCACGGCGAGGTCACGGTCGCGGTTCGGCTCCTCTCCGCATCGGACAACGAGGTGCAGCTCCAGTTCGCCGTCCGCGACACCGGCATCGGCATTCCGCCCGAGCGTCAGGCGCGCGTCTTCGAATCGTTCACCCAGGCCGACGGCTCGACCACGCGCCGCTATGGCGGCACCGGCCTCGGCCTCACGATCTCGCAGCAGCTCGTCGACCTGATGCAGGGTCGCATCTGGGTGGAGAGCGCCGTCGGCAGCGGCAGCACGTTCCACTTCACCTGCCATCTCGGCATCGACACGGAGAGCGTCACGCCGCCGGCGCCGTGTCCGCCGCTGGTGCTCGACGGCCTGCCGGTGCTGATCGTCGACGACAACGCCACCAACCGTCGCATCCTCGAAGCGATGTGCCGCGGCTGGCAGGCGCGGCCGATGACCGTCGACGGCGGCGCCGCCGGGCTCGCCGCACTGCGCGCGGCCCACCACGCCGGCATGCCGTTCGGCCTGATCATCCTCGACGTCCACATGCCCGACATGGACGGCATCGAGGTCGCCGAGCACATCCACGCCGATCCGGGGCTACGCGGCGTGCCGATCGTCATTCTCACCTCCGCCGGACGCTCCGGCGACGCCGAACGCTGTCGTGCCGCCGGCGTCGCCGGCTATCTGACCAAGCCGGTCAAGAGCGCGGAGCTCCTGCGCGCCATCCAACAGGTCCTCGGCGGCGCCCCGGCCGAGCGGCAGGCGCCCGCGGCGCCCCGCGTCGCCGCCACGCGAGGTGCCGCGCGCCACGTGCTCCTGGCCGAGGACAACCCGGTGAACCGTCTCCTCGGGTTGCGCGTGCTCGAGAAGCTCGGACACACCGTCGTCGCGGTCGAGAACGGCGCCGAGGCGGTCGAGGCCATTTCGCGCGAACGGTTCGACGTCGTCCTGATGGACGTCCAGATGCCGGTGATGGACGGCCTCGAGGCGACGGCGGCGATCCGCGCGCGCGAACGCGAGGTCGGCGGGCACATCCCGATCATTGCCGTCACCGCCCACGCCATGAAGGGCGACGCCGAGCGCTGCCTCGACGCCGGCATGGACGGCTACGTCTCGAAGCCGCTCAAGGCAGCCGATCTCGCCGCCTGCATCGACCGCCTGACCGCAGCGCCGATCGTGGTCGACGCCGCTCCGGCCTCCGCCACACCGGCCTGAGCCGCTACCCGGAACGCTCGCCCTCGTCAGCGAGCGTCGTGAAGGCGTCGAAGGCGATCGCGTGGCTCAGGGTGGGCTCCTCGATGGCCCCCAGACGTCGGTAGAACGCCTGCGCATCGCGGTTCCAGGCGCGCGACACCCAGCCGACGAACGTCGCGCCACGGCGCCGCGCCTCCGCGGCCACCGCCGCCACCAGCGCACGCCCTGCCCCGCTGCCCCGCGCCGCGGCGGTCACCATCAGGTCGCTCAGGTAGACGCCACGCGCCGCGTACACCGGCTCATAGGCATCGTGGTAGAGCGCATAGCCGACGAGCGCCCCGTCGAGCTCCGCCACGTGCACGGCGAACGCCGGCCGCTCACCGAAGCCGTCGCGCAGCAGCGTCTCCGCGGTGCAGTGTTCGACCGGGTCGCCGTGGAAGGCATTGAGCTCGCGGACGAGACCGGCCAGGGCCGACACGTCACTGGCAACGGCAGGACGGATACGCAGCGGCATGGGCGGAGGATCGCCGCCTGGCGGGACGCCGTCAACGCTCCCATGGCGGGCTTTTCGCGCCTGTGGCATGACCGGCCCAGACGACCGCACACAGGGGGGACCCGAACCATGGCAGCGACCGAAGCCGATGTCGGCAAGTTCGTGGAGAAGGCCCTGGGTGACCTGGGCGCCGCGCTGACGGCCTCGATGGTCGTCATCGGGGATCGCCTCGGTCTCTACCGTGCGATGGCCACACACGGTGCCGTGACGCCCGCCGAGCTGGCGAAGCACACCGGTACCGCCGAGCGCTACGTGCGGGAGTGGCTCAACGCGCAGGCCGCTGCGGGCTACGTCACCTACGATCCGGCGACGCAGCGCTACACGCTGCCCGAGGCGAACGCCGTCTGCCTCACCGACGAGAACAGCCCCGCCTGCGTGCTCGGCGGCTTCCAGGGCATGACCGCGGCCATGCGCGCGACGCCGAAGATCATCGACCGCTTCCGCAGCGGCGAGGGGCTCGGCTGGCACGAGCACGACCCCGACCTCTTCATCGGGACGGAGCGCTTCTTCCGCCCCGGATACAACGCCCATCTGGTGCCGTCGTGGATTCCGGCGCTCGACGGCGTGCAGGCCGTGCTCGAGCGCGGCGGCCGCGTGGCCGACGTCGGCTGCGGCCACGGCGCGTCGACCCTGATCATGGCGCAGGCGTTCCCGCGCGCGACGGTCACCGGCTTCGACTTCCACCCGCCGTCGATCGAGAAGGCCCGGGAGCGCGCGCAGACCGCGGGCGTCGCCGACCGTGCGCGCTTCGAGGTGGCGAGCGCGCAGACGTTCCCCGGTACCGGCTACGATCTGGTGACGTTCTTCGACTGCCTGCACGACATGGGTGATCCGGTGGGGGCCGCACGCCACGTCCGCGAGGCGCTCTCACCGGAGGGCACCTGGCTGCTGGTCGAGCCGTTCGCGAACGACGCGGTCGAGGACAACCTGAATCCCGTCGGTCGCATCTTCTATTCGGTGTCGACGCTGGTGTGCACGCCGGCCTCCCTGTCGCAGGAGGTGGGCGCCGCGCTCGGGGCCCAGGCGGGTGAAGGTCGGCTGCGGGCGGTGCTCACGGAGGCGGGCTTCACCCGCATCCGGCTCGCCACCTCGACGCCGTTCAACCTGGTGCTCGAAGCGCGGCCCTGAACGCTACTGCCAGGCCAGGACCTCGTAGCCGCGGTCGTGGAGGCAGCGGGTGACGCCGGCCATGTAGGCCGGGTCGGCCTGGCGCGGCTGGATGGCGCTGTAGAGCAGCGAGCTGACGGCTCCCGCCGCCGCACCGGAGGCGGCACCGATGCCGGGGTTGCCCCAGATGGCTCCGCCGACGACGCCACCGGCCGCACCCACCACGGTGCCGATGATGGTGTCCCGCGCAATGGCGGGTGCCGGATTCGACTGCCCGTAGACCTCGGCCGCCTCCATGCACTCTCCGACGCTCTGCTCGGCGACGGCGGGGCCCTGCTCGGCGTAGGTGGCGTTGCGGTAGAGGACGGGCTGGCGCGCGGCACAGCCGGCGACCAGGGCGAGTGCGGCCATGCCGGCCGCGACACGGGGGAGCGTCATCATGGGCCGCGCCAACACCAGCCGACGCGTCTGGTTACGCCGCGCCCCCGCGACTACACTCCGTCGATCATGGAGCCCGCTCCGGCGTTGACCCCCATCGTCACGGCCATCCTCGCCAGCTACCGCGAGCGCGGCGAGCTGGCGCACGTCGCCCGCGACCATCTGCCCAGCCGGGAGATCATCTGGGCCGTGGTGGAAGACCTGCTCCGCCTGCTCTTTCCCGGATTCCTCGAGCCGTCGGCGCTGGCGGCCGACGAGCTCGCCGAGCGCACCGCGGCACGTGTCCGCTCGATCGAGAGCCGACTCCATCGCGAGATCGAGAAGGGCTGCCGCTTCCGCGCCCCGAGCGACACGCCGTTCGCCGAGTGCCGCGACCGTGCCGCCACGGCGACCCTGAAGCTCCTCGAGCGCATTCCCGCCATCCGCGACGCGCTCGCCTCGGACATCGAGGCCGCCTTCGACGGCGACCCGGCGGCGCACTCCTTCGAGGAGATCATCCTGGCCTATCCCGGCCTGCAGGCGATCGCGGTCTACCGACTCGCGCACGAGCTGGACGCCGACGACATCCCGATCGTCCCGCGCGTGATGAGCGAGTTCGCCCACTCGCGCACCGGCATCGACATCCATCCCGGCGCCGTCATCGGCCGCCGCTTCTTCATCGACCACGGCACCGGCGTCGTCATCGGAGCGACCTGCGTCATCGGCGACAACGTGAAGCTCTACCAGGGCGTCACGCTCGGCGCGCGCAGCTTCCCGCACGACGACCGCGGCCGTATCATCCGGGGCACCAAGCGACACCCGGACATCGAGGACGCGGTCACGATCTACGCGGGTGCGACGATCCTCGGGCCGGTCCGCATCGGCCGCGGCTCCGTCATCGGCGGCAACGTCTGGCTGACCCAGAGCGTTCCACCGGAGACGCGCATCGTGGTACGCACGCCGCAGCAGATGCAGCTCGATTCGGCGCTCGATTTCCAGATCTGAAAGGCAGGCTCCATGGCGCGCATTTTCGAAGACAACTCGCAGTCGATCGGCGGCACCCCCATCGTCCACCTGAAGCGCATCGGGGCCGGCGCCAAGGCGCGCATCCTCGCCAAGATCGAGGGCCGCAACCCCGCCTACTCCGTGAAGTGCCGCATCGGCGCGGCCATGATCTGGGACGCCGAGGAACGCGGGCTCCTCAAGCCCGGCGTCAAGGTCGTCGAGCCCACCAGCGGCAACACCGGCATCGCGCTCGCGTTCGTGTGCGCCTCCCGCGGCTACCCGCTGACGCTGACGATGCCGGAGACGATGAGCATCGAGCGGCGCAAGGTGCTGGCCGCCTTCGGCGCCAAGCTCGAGCTCACCCCGGGCGCCGAGGGCATGACCGGCGCCATCCGGCGTGCCGAGGCCATCGTCGCCTCCGACCCGGACCACTGGTTCATGCCGCAGCAGTTCGGGAACCCGGCCAACCCCGCCATCCACGAGCGCACCACCGGCCCCGAGATCTGGAACGACACCGACGGCGCCATCGACGTGTTCGTCTCCGGCGTCGGCACCGGCGGCACCATCACGGGCGTCTCGCGCTACATCAAGCAGACGAAGCAGAAGGCCATCGTCACCGTGGCGGTCGAGCCCGCGAAGAGCCCGGTCATCTCGCAGAGCCTGGCCGGCGAGCCCTTGAAGCCGTCGCCGCACAAGATCCAGGGCATCGGCGCCGGCTTCATTCCGGGCAACCTCGATCTGTCGCTGGTCGATCGCGTCGAGACCGTCACCGACGAGGAGTCGATCGCCATGGCGCACCGGCTCGCCAAGGAGGAAGGCATCCTGAGCGGCATCTCGTGCGGCGCCGCCGCCGTCGTGGCGCTGCGTCTCGCGAACGAGGACGCCTTCGCCGGCAAGACCATCGTCACCGTCCTCCCGGACTCCGGCGAACGCTACCTGTCGACGGTGCTGTTCGCGCAGGACAGCTAGACCGGCGGCAGCAGGCGCCAGCGGAAGCCGAGCTCGCGGACGGCGGTGGCGAACTGCACGAAGTCGACCGGCTTCACGATGAACGTCGACACCCCGAGCCGGTAGCACTCCTGCAGCTCGGGCTCGTGGCGCGACGCAGTGAGCACGACCAGCGGGATCGCCCGCGTGTGCGCGTCGCCGCGCAACTGCCGCACGACCTCGATGCCGGGCACGCGTGGCAGATCGAGGTCGAGCAGCACCAGCGACGGATGCGGCCCACCGTCGCGGAGGCGAGCCAGCGCGGTCTCGCCGTCGCCGACGACGTGGAGGTCGTTCACCAGGTGATGGCGCCGAAGCGCCTGGCGCGTGACGTCGAGGTCGTGGCGGTTCTCCTCCACCAGCAGGACGTCGAGCGGCGCCTCGATCATAGCTGGGTGTACTTCCGGTTGCTGCCGCGTGACGTGGCGACCGGGTAGCGCGCCTCGTTGACGGCGAGCTTGCGCTCGCAGGCGGCGGCGACGTCGATCCCGTGCCGCGCGGCGAGGCGCAGCAGAAAGAACATCACGTCGGCGAGCTCGTGCTCGACCGGGACCCGGGCGACGGGGTCGGCCAGCGTCGCCGTGATCTCGTCGTCGGGATGGAAGCGGAACAGTGCCAGCAGCTCCGCCGCCTCGGTGACGGCACCGATGGCGAGGTCGCGCGGACCGTGGAACTGGTCCCAGTCCCGCGCCGTGCAGAAGGCGGTGACGCGGTCCTTCAGGACGGCGAGCGTGGTGTCGTCGTCGGTCATGCCGACCGGCTATCGCATCGGCTGGCGGTGCTCAACGCAGCGGCGTGCCGAGCGCGAGCGTCCGCACGTACGCCGGAAGCGCCGCCAGCGTCGGGATGGCCGTGGCGCTCCACGCCGGAGCCCCGACGGCGACGAAGTGGACGCCCGCGGCGCGGGCCGCGGTGAGGTCCGTCTCCGCATCACCGACGTAGAGCGCGGCGGCCGGCGACACGTCGAGTCGCTCGAGACACGCGACGACCACGTCCGGTGCCGGCTTGGGGCGGGCGACGTCGAGCAGCCCGGTGGCCGCGTCGAGCCACTGTCCGAGACCGAACCGCGTCATCACCCCCGCCACCGTGGTGCTGCGATTCGTCGCCATGCCGAGGCGATGCCCGGGCCTCAGCTCGTCGAGCACCGCGAAGAGCCCTGGGGCCGGCTCCATCAGCTCGTAGAAGGGTCCGTAGTCGATGGCGCGCGCCGCCTCCCGCGCCGCGGCGAGCCGTGCCGGATCGTCGGCGAACATGGCGTCGAGCAGCTGCGAGGCCGCGAAGAAATGCGCCCGGCGCTGCCACTCGGCGTCCATCGGCGCCAGACCGAGCGCCGCGCGGATCGCGTCGTAGTACGCGATGTTCGCCGTCCAGGAGTCGAAGAGGACGCCGTCGCAGTCGAAGATCACCGCCGATCGCATCGCCGCCTAGACGCCCGCCAGGTGGGCGAGCAGCCCACCCAGGTTCCAGCTGTCCCAGCCCTCGGCGATGCGGCCGCCCTCGAAGCGCAGCCAGGTGACTCCCCGCACGTCGATCGGGCGCCCCGACGGTGCGAGATCGAGACCGGTGCCGGTATGGCGTCCCGTGCAACGCCACCGCACCACGACCTGGTCGCCGTCACCCAGCACCTCCTCGAGCGTGATGCGCGCGTCGGGAATGGCGTCGAGGAACCGCTGCTGCATCGCGCGCCATTCGGCCGGGCTGCGCGTGGTCTCGCCCCCCTCGTGGTGGCCGACGCACGCCGGCGCCGCCAACTCGTCGATGATGGCGGGGTTGCGGGCGTTCCACACCTCTTCGAACCAGCGCCTGGCGAGCTGCACGTTCGTCATGCCGGCGTTGTAGCCCATCGCCCAGCTGCCCGGCCACTTACCTTGCTTCGGCAACGCGACCCGGGGCATCAGGAGACTCGCGCCACGGGGGCGCGCCAACCGGGAGGTCACCATGCCCAACGATACGCCCGTCTTCATCGCCACCCTCATCAGCGTCCTCACGGTCGTGGGCCTCAAGCTGCTCGGCGCGCTCGCCCTGTGGATCGTCGGGCGCTGGCTGATCGCCCGCGCGCTGCGCCTCATGTCGGTCAGCATGCTGCACCGCCACGTCGAGCCGACGCTCGTGACCTACGCCTCGAACACCGTCGGCGTGATGCTGAACATCGCGCTCATCATCGCCATCATGGGATTCTTCGGCGTCGAGACGACCACCTTCGCCGCGCTCGTCGCCGCCGGTGGCGTGGCGATCGGCGTCGCCTGGGGCGGGCTGCTGTCGAACTTCGCCGCCGGCGCGTTCCTGATCGTGCTGCGGCCGTTCGCGGTGGGCGACTTCATCACCGCCGGCGGCGTCACGGGGACGGTGGAGGAGATCGGGCTGTTCGTCACCACGATCAACACGCCGGACAACATCCGGTCCTTCGTCGGCAACGGGAAGATCTTCAGCGACACGATCCAGAACTTCTCGGCGAATCCCTATCGTCGCGTCGATCTGACGGCCCAGCTCGCGCACGGCGTGAATCCGGCCGACGCCGTCCGCCTGCTGAAGGACCGCCTGGCCAAGATCCCGAACGTCCTGCAGAGCCCCGCGCCGGACGTCGAGATCCTCGACTTCACGCTCGCCGGTCCGGTGCTCGCGGTGCGGCCCTACACCGCCAACGCCAGCTACTGGCAGGTGTACTTCGACACCAACCGCACGATCCGCGAGGCGTTCGGCGAGGCCGGCTTCGCGGTGCCCGAGCAGCACTTCGCCACCCGCGGCATCGCCGCCGCCGGCTGACGCGTCACTCGTCGTGGGCGCCGCGGTGTCGCAGGTCGATCTGCTTGCCGGTGCGGTCGGACTCTTCGATCTCGTCGAGCGTGATCACCTCGTCACCGTCGGCGCCGATGACGTCCCCGACGGTGATGCCGCGCGCATCGGGACGCTTCTGGATGGAGAAGAACTCGATGTACTTCGCGAGCTGTGCCGAGACCTCCTCGGAGGAGCGGCGCGGCTGGCCCGTGGGGCGGTCCCGCACCAGGTCGCGCTGGTACGTGGTGTACACGTAGGCCGCCCAGTTGATCGATATCTCGCCGGTCGCCACGCGTGACGACAGCGCCGTCACCAGATCGTAGAGCTCCGGCACCAGGGCGTCGTCCGGCACCGGCATCAGCAGCATCTGGTTGAACTTCGCCAGCGTCGCGCGCCGCTTCTCGATGCTGCCCGACGATTCCTCGGCGCGCGCCTGGCGCGCCAGGTACCACTGCGCACCGTAGCCGATGATCTGGCTCTGCCAGTACCAGGCGGCCGCACCCAGCACGACGAGAACTCCGAGGATGGTGAGGAGGCGTCGACGCATACCATCCCAGGTCATCCCGCCGCGCGGAAGAAGTCAACGCCGATCGGATGCCCGGCCGTCACGCGGCGCTGAACCGGCGGCACCCGCCGCCGATCGGCGGCGGCCTCGACCTGCGCCGCAGCGGCGCGTTAGAAGCCGGGCCATGGGGCTCACGGGACGCGCGGCGCTGGTGACGGGCGGTGGATCGGGCATCGGTCGTGGCATCGCACGACGTCTCGCGCACGACGGCGCCGACGTCGCCGTGCTCGACCGCGACGCGGCCGCCGCCCGCGCCGTCGCCGCCGAGGTCGAGGCCATCGGGCGACGGGCCGTCGCCGTCGATGCCGACGTCGCCGATACCGCGTCCGTCACGCGGGCCGTCGCGGCGGCCCGCACGGCCCTCGGGCCGCTGCTCGTGCTCGTCAATGCCGCGGGCATCTCGGGCTTCGCGCCGCTCGCCGACATGACCGACGCCCAGTGGGACGGGATGATCGCCGTGCATCTGCGCGGCACCTTCGTCTGCACGCGCGCCGTCCTGCCCGACATGCTGGCGGCCGGGACGGGACGCGTGGTGAACATCTCGTCGGTGGGCGGGCTGCGCGGCGGACCGATGCTGACGCACTACGCCGCCGCCAAGGCCGGGGTGCTCGGCTTCACCAAGGCGCTCGCCATCGAGGTCGGCGGCCGCGGCATCACCGTCAACGCGATCGCCCCGGGGCTCGTCGACACGCCGATGCTGCGCGGCTCGGGGTTCTCGCCGGCGCTGCTCGAGCAGGCCACACGCCAGATGCCAATCGGGCGCCTCGGCACGCCCGAGGACATCGCGGCCGCCTGCGCCTATCTGGTGTCCGACGAAGCCGCCTGGTTCACCGGGCAGGTCCTGAGCCCGAACGGCGGCGGGCACCTGTAGCGCTCATCGCCCCTGGAAACGTGGGCGTCGCTTCTCGAGGAAGGCGCGCACGCCCTCGGCGTAGTCCTCGCTCTCGAAGCACCGCGCGATCAGGGCCGCGACGGCCGCCGGGTCGCGCTCGGCCGGCGGACGCTGGCTCTCGACGATGGCCCGCTTCGCCGCCCGCAGCGTGAGGGGCGCATTCGCGGCCATGGCGCCGACGTAGGTGGCGGTGAAGGCCTCGAGATCGCCTGCCGGCACCACCCGGTTCACCAGCCCGATGTCGAAGGCCTCGGCGGCGCTGTACTGGCGCGCGGTGAAGAACACCTCTGCCGCGGCGGACGGCCCGATGAGTCGGACCAGGCGCTCGACGCCGCTCTGATGGTAGCCGAGCCCGAGGCGCGCGGGGGGCAAGGCGATCCGCGCATCGTCGGCCGCCACCCGCACGTCGGCACAGGCCGCGATGGCCAGGCCGCCCCCGATGCAGACGCCGCGGATCATCGCCACGACGGGCATCTCCAGCGCCATCAGGGCGGCGAACGCCCGCGCGGTGACGCCTTCGTAGGCGGCCGCCGAAGCCGGGTCCTTCCGATGCGTCGAGAACTCCGAGATGTCGGCACCCGACGCGAAGGCGTCGTGGCCGGCGCCCCGGAGGACCACCACCCGGACCGCGGGATCGGCCGCCAGCGCAGCCGCGATGCCCGGGAGGGCCTCCCACATCTCCAGGCGAACGGCATTGAGCCGGGCGGGATTGCGGAGGACGACCCAGGCCACGCCGTCGGCCTGGCGCTCGACGTCGATGCCGAAGTCGCTCATGCGCGAGCGGGCATAGCACGGCGCCACACTCGGAACACGCGATCGGCATGCACGATCATCCTACGGACCGCGTGCGTGATCCGACACTGCATCGAGGCGCTATGCATCGCATGATACGTCGCATCCCGTTCAGGCAGCGATGTGACTGCACTGCGGAGTGGATACCTAAATTGTTTCCGATGCTCTGGAGGCCCAATGGTCTGGTGTGGCATGACGTCCCGCACGATGACGACCATGCATGCCCCACGGCCACTCGCACAGATGCACGACGATGCCCCACGAAATCCGACGAAGGTCGCACGATTTTCGTTGACGCACCGTGCGGCGGTTTTTTATACCACCCGCCCTATGACGCGCTCTCACGTCTTTCTTGCGGCAATCATCACCGCATTCCTGGGCACTGCATCGTCCGCCCTCGCGCATCACATCGACGGCACGGTGATCTGCGACAAGGATTACGATGGCAACTTCGACGCGAGCGACACCAAGCTCGCGAACGTGACGGTGCGGGCGCGCTCTCAGGACGTCGCGCCGGGTACCGACTGGACCGACGACACCGACGCGAACGGCTTCTACTCGATCGCTCTGCCCGGCCGCACCGATCGCTACTCGGTGCGCGCGATCAACCTGAACGCCGCCTGGACGGTCGTCAGCCCCGCCGGTGGCTTCACCATCGTGCAGATCATCACCAACACGGCTCAGGACCACGCCACCGTGAACTTCCTGATCCAGGGCTGCTCGCCGCCGCCGACCACCACGACGTCGTCCTCCACGACGACCACCACCAAGCCGACGACCACGACGTCGACCAGCTCGACGACGACCAGTACCAAGCCCACGACGACGACCACCAGCTCGACCACGACCACCAGCAGGCCGAGCACCACGACGACGTCGTCGACCACGACCACCAGCTCGACCAGCACCAGCACGAGCACGACCTTCCCCGGCGGGTGCGGCTGCGACGGCACGCCGTTCCTCCTCGAGAACGAGGGCCGCTTCAACAACGACGGCGATCTCCGCGGCAGCATCGGCGCCAACGATCCGGACGGTCGTATCCAGTTCGGCAAGAACGTCGTGATGGCCGACGGCACCAAGGTTACCGCCGACTCCGTCACCGTCGGCAACCTGTCGAATGTCGACCGCGTCGTCGCGAACCACGTCCAGACGGGCGTCGGCGCCATCATCCGCAACGGCACCTCCCTGCCCTCGCTGCCCATCGTCGATCCCTTCTGCACGCTGCCGAACTTCGTGTGCGGTGACGACGCCGTGGTGGTGGCGGTCGGCGACACCACGGCCCCGCTCCCCCCCGGAACCTACGGTCGGGTGCGGGTCCTGAACGGCGGCAAGCTCCGGCTCGCTGCGGGCACGTTCAACTTCTGCGACATCAAGACCGGCCGTGGCGCCGTCATCGAGGCCCTGGGCCCGGTGGTCGCCAACGTCGTCGGCAGCGTGTCCATCGGCACCGGCTCGCACCTCGGGCCGGCGGGCAACAACCCCCTCGTGCACCTCAACGTCGCGGGCCACAAGTTCCGCGTCTCGCAGGGCGCGGTGGCGGAAGCCGTCATCCGGGCACCGTTCGCGAAGGTCACCCTCGGGCGCGACTCGCTCGTGCAGGGGTGCTTCTGCGCCGAGTCGGCCCGCACCGACAAGCACATCACGCTGATCTGCGAGGAGTAGCCCCCGCAGCATCCGGCGCCCGCTCGCCGCTCAGGCGTCGGGCGCCGGGTGCTGACGGAAGGTCAGCTCCACCGCCGCGGCCGGCATCGCGCCCGGCGGATCGTCGGCCTTCTGGAACGCGCCCGCCAGCACCAGAGGCGCCTCGCCACGGAACCAGGCCACACGGCGATAGCCTTCGCCGCGGAAGCACGGTTTGCGGTAGACGATGCGCGCCTGCGCCGGCCACAGACGGCGCAGGTCGTGGCCGGCCGCATGCAGGACGTCGGACAGCCACGACGTCATGACGCGCAGATACTCGTTGCCGTTGACGTGCCGGTTGGCGTCGGTCTGGTCGAAGTGCCAGACGTGCGGCACGACGTCGACGAGATCGGGCGCACGATCGCCGGGCACGAGCGTCGCGAGCGACGGCACCTCCGCCGTGCGCGACGGTCCCGGCCCGAGCCCCCACGCCTCCGGCAGCTCCATCACGCGACGACGCACCGGATCGGCGTCGTACCGGGTGAAGACGTTCACCAGACGCGCGGTCGCGAGGCGCGGGCCGTCGGGCACCCACACCTCGTGCCGGCCGTCGCGGATCAGGTGACGGAGCGCGCCCCGCTCGTCGAGCGTGCGGGCGAGCCCGCCCTCCCCGCGCACCAGCAGCCGCTCGCCGAGCCCGCAGGCGACGTCGTCCACCGACAGCTCGACGTGTACGAGGGGCGAGAACACGCCGGTGAGGTTCGTGAAGTCGGGCGTGCCGAGCATGCGATGCCAGGGGGCGAAGTGCGAGCGACCGAGGTAGCGCTGGACGGCGTCGAGCCGCAGCGTGCGGCGCTCGGTGAGATCGGGAAAGTGCAATGCCTCGGTGACACGGGAGCGGACGATGCGATCGGCGGGGTTGCGGCGCGGCATGTGACGGCGAAGGGTAGCGGAGCGGTCCGGGCGGTGGAATCGGACGGGAGCCTTGTCGCCGGCCCCCGGCCCCGGCTAGAGCGGACCCATGCACGTTGGCATGGGCGCCATCTTCCAGAACCCCCACGACGCACGCCCCGACGGCGACGTCTGGGCCGACGAGCTCCGCCTCGTCGATCTCGCCGAGCCGCTCGGCTTCGACTCGGTGTGGGGCGTCGAGCACCATTTCACCGACTACACGATGTGCCCCGACGTCCTGCAGTACCTGACATGGGTGGCGGCACGCACGAAGCGCGTGCGCGTCGGCTCGATGGTGGTGGTGCTGCCCTGGCACGATCCGCTCCGCGTCGCCGAGCAGATCTCGATGCTCGACCACATGAGCGGCGGCCGCATGATCCTCGGCATCGGTCGCGGGCTCGGCCGCGTCGAGTTCGAGGGCTTCCGCGTCCCGATGGGTGAGTCGCGCGAGCGCTTCGTCGAGAGCGCCGAGATGCTCCTCCAGGGCCTCGAGCGCGGGTACTGCGAGTACGACGGCACGTGGATCCGGCAGCCACGTGCCGCCATCCGTCCGGCGCCGTCCCGCTCGTTCCGCGGTCGCACCTATGCCGCGGCCGTGTCCCCCGAGTCGATGCCGATCATGGCGCGGCTCGGCACCGGCATACTCATCATCCCGCAGAAGCCGTGGGACGTGGTGACGGCCGAGCTGGAGGACTACCGGCGCGTCTACCGCCAGGTGAACCACGCCGACGCGCCGCCGACGATCGTCGCCGGCTGGACGTTCTGCGATCCCGACGCCGACCGCGCCCGCGAGATGGCGGTGCGCTACATCGGCGGCTACTGGGACACGGTGCTCCGTCACTACGAGCTCGCGGGCGACCATCTCGCGGCGACCAAGGGCTACGAGCACTACGGCCGCATGGCCGAGATCGCCCGCGCTGCCGGTGGCACCGACGCGCTCACCGAGTTCTTCCTCTCGCTGCAGATCTGGGGCACGCCCGCGCAGTGCATCGAGAAGATCCACGACACCCGCAGTCGCGTCGGTGCCGACACGTTCATCGGCGTGTTCAGCTACGCCGGCATGCCGCCCGACGAGGCCGAGCGCAACCTGCGCTGCTTCGCGCGCGACGTCCTGCCGGCGCTGCGCTGACGATGCGCGGGGGCGACCGCCGTGGTCGCCCCCGCGCCTCCCCTCAGAGCTGACTGCGGACGGTGCCCTGCAGGCTGATCGCCGCCGGGCCGGGCAGCCCCGCCGGCGAGTCGAGCAGCACGTTGCCGGTGGCGGGGACGCAGAACGTCGACACCAGCGTCGCCGGCTGCGGTGCGAGCGAGCTGGTGATCGCCACCCCCGGCGAGACGCCGGTGAGGGTGAT
This sequence comes from uncultured Binatia bacterium (SeqCode), assembly GCA_964404165.1. Lineage (GTDB taxonomy): Bacteria > Desulfobacterota > Binatia > DP-6 > DP-6 > DASYLJ01. Next base: position 18,602 of record CAYOIZ010000055.1, read on the forward strand.
CGAGCGGCACGACGAGCTGCCGAAGCACCCCGGCGTGGTCTGTCCGGGACAGAAGAGCCCGTTCGGATTCGCGAGGCTGACCGTGCCCGTCGTCACCGGGCTCAGCGACGCGTTGATGGTACCGACGTCGACGCTGCCGTCGGTGCCACCCGGCAGACAGTCCTTCGACAGGCCCTGCGAGTTGGTGGTGCTGCACGCGAGACCCGCACGCGCGCCGCGGTCACACGTACCGGTGGCGGGCGTACCCACCGCGCCCACCGCGGAGCAGCGCGGGCACGGCTGGGCGGCATTGCCCGTGACGAAGACGTGCAGGCCGAGCGCCACGTTCGTGGTGGTGGCGCCGGTGAGCAGGTTGACGGAGCCGGTGACCGGCGCCGTGAAGTTGTTGACGCTGCACGCCGACAGGCCGCCGTTCGGGATGGGGACCGGCGGGCCGAAGAAGCAGCCGGTCGTCGAGCAGTCGAAGCCCGCACCTGCGGTCGGCGTCGCCGTCAGCGAGCACGTGAGGAGCGGCAGCACCGAGCAGCCGCCCAGGTTGAAGTGGACGACGGCACCGTCGGGCAGCGCCGACGGCGGCAGCGAGCCGAGCCCGTGGCCGATGGCCAGGTCGCCGCAGTCGAGGTTCTGGATGACGGCGCCGTTGCCGTCACGGGTGACGCCGCAGGTTCCACTGCCCGTCCCGCTCGCGAACTCGACGGTGAGCGGCAGCAGCGGCGGCAGGAGCGTCGATGTGGTGGTCGTGGTGGTGGGGGTGGTGGTCGTCGTGGACGGCCCGGTGGTGGACGTGGTGCTGGTGGTGGGCGTCGTCGTCGACGTGGTGGTGGTCCCGACGATCTCGCGCAACGTCACCGTGCCCGGCAGGCTGGCGGCGCCGGGGCCGGGCAGGCTGGCGGCACCGTCGATGACGAGGTTGCCGACGGCCGGGATGCAGAACGTCGACGCCAGCGTCACCGACTGCGTCGACCCGAACGTGAGCGGACCGGCCGGCAGACCGTTCACCGAGATCGACCGGCAGGTCGGCTCGCCGAAGCAGCCCTGGTTGTTGTTCGACGTCGTCTGGCCGGGGCAGAAGAGCCCGCCCGGATCGCTGTCGCTGGCGGTCGCGGTCACGAGCGGCGACAGATCGACGGCGATGGTGCCGAGGTCGGCGCTGCCGTCGCCGCCGCCCGGAGCGCAGTCGGCCGAGAGGCCCTGCGAGTTGGTCGTGCTGCAGGCCTGGCCCGCACGCGCACCGCGATCGCACGTCCCGAAGCCGGGGCTTCCGGGCGAGCCTGCGGCGGAGCACACCGGGCACGGCTGGTCGGGATCGCCGGTGAGGAAGATGCGCGACGCCAGCGGCACGTTGAGCGACATGGTGCCCGTGCTGCGGTCGACGCTGCCGCCGGCGTTGGTGGCGAACGTGTTGACGACGCAGACGGTGAGACCGGCGTTCGGGATCGGCAGCGGCGGGCCGAAGAAGCACCCGGCGCTGGTGCACTCGATGCCGTCACCGCGTCCCGTCGTGGGCGCGAGCTGGCACACGTCGCCCGCGCAGCTGCCGAGCGCGAAGCGGTTCGTGGCGCCGTCGGGGATGAGCCCCTCGGGCACCGACGACGCGCCGCCGCCGAGGTCGAGCCCGCTGCACGCGATGTTCTGCAGGAGCACCGCGCTGCCGTCGCGCGTCGCACCGCAGTTGCCGTTGCCGAGCGTGGTGGTGAAGTCGAGGAGCTGCGTGCCGGCGGGCAACGTCGACGTCGTGGTGCTGCTGGTCGGCGTCGTGGTCGACGTGCTGGTGGTGGTGACCGCCGTGCTCGTCGTCGTCGTGCTGCTGGTGGGCGTAGTCGTCGTGGTGGTGGGACCGACGATCTCGCGCAGGGTCATGGTGCCGACGAGGCTGAAGGCGCCGGGACCCGGCAGGTTGGCCGCGAAGTTCACGAGCGGGCTCGACGTGGAGGGGATGCAGAAGATGGAGCCCATCGTCAGCGGCTTCGGGGTGTCGAGCGGGGTGAGCGATCCGGCCGGCGAGCCGTTCTCCTCGATCGAGCGACAGTTCACGCCGCCCTGGAAGCAGCCGCGCTGGTTCGTGCCCTGCCCGGGGCAGAAGAGACCGTCGGGCGACGTCTCGAGCAGCTGGCCCGTGGAGAGCGGCGTCAGGTCGATCGGCAGGTTTCCGAGATCGACCGCGCCGTCGTCACCACCTGGAAGGCAGTCCTTCGAGAGGCCCTGCGAGTTCGTGCTGGTGCAGGCGAGACCGGCGCGCGCGCCGCGATCGCAGGTGCCGCTGCCCGGCGCAGTCGGCGTCCCGCTGGCCGAGCACCGCGGACACGGCTGCGCGGCGTTGCCGGTGACGAACAGCCGCGACGAGAGCTGCAGCGAGAGGTTGCTCGTCTCGCCGGTGGCGATGTCGAACGTGCCGCTCACCGGCGCCGAGATCTTGTTCACGACGCAGGTGGTGGTGCCGGCGTTCGGGATCGGCAGCGGCGGCCCGAAGTTGCAGCCGGTGGTGGTGCAATCGATCACGCCGATCGGGCTCGTCGTCGGCAGGACGGGGCAGACGCTGCCCGTACACGTGCCCACTGCGAAGCGGTTGGTCGCCCCGTTCGGCACGATGCTCTCGGCGACGCTGGCGTTGCCACCACCGATGGCGAGGCCGCCGCACGACAGATTGCGCAGCAGGACACCGCCCCCGTCACGCGTCACGCCGCACGCGCCGCTGCCGGTCGTCGTGACGAAGTCGAGGAAGGTGCCGGCCACGGGCGGCGGCAGCGACGTCGTCGTGGTGGTGCCGGGCACGGTGCTCGTCGTAGTGGTCGACGAGCCGCCGAGGCTGGCGTCGGAGCAGTCGGGGATGGACGGCGACGGCGCCCGCACGGCGAGGAAGTTGCCGGCAGCGTCGCGCTTGATGGAGCCCGGACCGAACACGGCGCAGTTGCGCTGCGTGCCGGCCGTGATGCGGATGGCGACGCGCGCCTGCGGGCCGACCAGCGCCAGCCCGGTGTCGGCGGCGACGATCTTGATCATCTTGCCCTGCTTCAGGATCGCGACCTTGACGGGGGACGGGCCGGTGGGGGCGGTGCGGTTGCCGTACTTGTAGGCGTCGATGCTGCCGTCCATGACCTTCCAGCCGGGTGTGCCCACGCCGGCGGGGATGGTCAGCGTGCCGGTCGTGGGATCGTTCTGCGCGAACAGCTCGATGCGCAGCCCGCCCGGCGATCCGCTGGCGGGATTGTCCGCGCTCGCGATCGCCGGGAAGAGGAAGCCCGGGTCCTTCGAGAGGAAGACGAGCTTCTCCTTCCCCGAGGACGACTTCTTGAGCTGCAGCTTGGTGCCGGCGATCGGTTTGTCGGCCGCCGAGGCGGCGGCATCGAGCACGAGTGACGCGACGAGTGCCGCGAGGACGAGATTCCGGGTCCGACGAGCTGAAGTCCGCATGATGCGCGCATCCCCCTTTGCACCGCGGCCACGAGGCTGGACGCAGCGCTGACTCGGGGTGGTACGCCGAGCGTACCTGTGTGCGCATCACGCCATCAGGTGGTTTCGGCGACCGGAACCCACGAGGGCGATCCCCGGCGGCGGACTAGGACGCGACCCGAGACCATGTCTTGGGTCGGAGAAGGCCGCGAGCGTGGCGCGACCCATCCCGCGCGACCTGGGTGTCGCGGCCGGCGAAGCCGGCGCTCCATGGGAAGCACGCATGAGGTCCGGACCGCAGAACCGCTGCGTGCAAGCACTCGGCGAGTCGCCGTCAGGCGATCAGAGGAGGCGCGCCAGAGTGGTGCACGCGACGTGTCACCACACGCTAGGATGCCTCCCAAGACATGGTCTTGGGTCGCGCTCCTAGTTCCGTGACTTCTTGCCCGAGGACTTTTTGCCCCCCGACGGTGACGACGAACCGCCCACGGCCCAGCCGCCCTTCCCGCCCGCACTACCCGCGCTGGCGGTGGCCCATCCTTTGCCGGCCGTGGAGGTACCGGAGGCCCAGCCGCCCTTGCCGCCGCCGGTCTTGCCGCCGAGCGCACCGCCCGAGGCCCACGCCCCCTTGCCACCACCGGCCCCACCCCCGAAGCCGCTCGCGACCTTGCCGCCCTTGCCCGCCTTGCCGCCTTTGCCGAGCTTGCCGCCCGGCGTCGCACCCGACCCGACCTTGCCGAGACCGTCGGTCACCGACTTCCGGATCGCCGCCGGATTGCTGCCGCCACTCGCGTTCAGCGTTCCCTGCGTGCCGAGTGCCGCGCTCGTCTCTCCGAGCGTGAAGGCGTGCGCCTGTCCCGACGCGAGCAGCATCAGCGCGCCCGCGAGTCCCGCCACCATCGGTCGTCGTCCCATCGTCTCTCCCCGTCGGGCCCGGGGCCCGACACTGCATCGACTGTAGCCCCGAGGGCGCCAGGTCGAAAGGCAGCGCACGCCATGCGGAGCACGCATGATCGCGCGCACGGCGACGCGCATGCGGTCCGCCGGGCGAGGACCCGTCCCACCGGGCGGATCCGTGGCAGCCTCGCGGGGCCGTGCATCGGCGCACGACGACGTGGACGGTGTGGCCTGTGCCGCGTGGCGGCATGCGATTCGCTAGTACCTTGACACCAATGGGGGAAGTGCGGTTCGTTTCGGTCGCCCCCCACGCCCTGCGTCCGTCTACCCGGAAGGAGACCACCCCGCCGATGCGCCCCGCTCGTCCCATCGCCCAGCTCCTCCTCGCGACCCTGCTGCTCGCGACGCCGGCCGCGGCGCATCATCGGCAGACGCCCACCATCCTGGCCCTCACCACGTCGGGCGATACGCCGCTGCCCCGGGTGCCGTCGCAGGGGAAGAAGACGCTGACGCTCGCCGTCCCGGTCGGCCCCAACAAGCGCATCATCGGGGTCGACGTCTTCAAGGATCCCGACACCCCGATCATCGTCGAGACGACGGGTGACAATGCGAACCCGGCGATCTCCTTCACCGGCACCTCGTACGCCTGGGACACCACGGCCGACCCGCTCGACCTCGGGCTGCCGGGCCGCCAGGTGGTCCTCAGCCTGAACGGCAATCTGCTGCCGGTCTCGAACGATCCCACCGGCACCAGCCAGAACCCGTCCCTCGACACCGTCGGGCTGCGCGTGGCCTTCGAGTCGCAGGGCGATCTCGCCAGTACCGGCAACCCCCCGGGCACGAGCCAGGTCTTCCTGCGCAACCCCGACGGCAGCATCACGCAGGTGAGCACCGGTGTCGGTAGCGCACGCAACGCCGTGGTGAGCGCCAAGCGTCGGCTCCTCGCCTTCGAGTCGAGCAGCGACCCCGACACCGGCGTCGACACCGGCGTCTCGCAGATCTGGCTCGGGACCATCGTCGGCTTCGGAACCCCCTCGCCCCTCACCGCGGGCCAGGGGCCGAGCCGCAATCCGTCGATCGGCGACGACGGCCGCCTCGTCGTCTTCGAGAGCACCGCCGACCTCGCCGGCGCCGGCGCCGACACCGGCGTGCCGCAGATCTACATGTACGACACCAAGACGCAGACCTACGCGCGCATCACGAACGACGCCGGCGGCTGCACGCTGCCCGCTGTGGCCAAGGTGAAGCGCGACTGGCGCATCTCCTTCGTGTGCGGCGGTGAGCCGTTCTTCTACATGCTGCGCGAGGACCAGCGGTACCGCGTCCAGACCGAGGCCGGCAGCACCACCCAACGCGTCGTCGGTGAGCTCGGCATCCATTTCGTGGCGCTCAGCACCACGTCGAACCTGCTCGGCAGCGGCACCACGCCCGGCAGGCAGGTCTACCTGGTGAACCTCTACAAGCGCCCGCCGCAGCCGGTCGCCACCGTCCCCGCGACGTGGTTCCCGTTCCGCGGCATCAACCCGCTCTGATCCCGGATGCACGACGCCCCCGGCCGGCATCGCCGACCGGGGGCGTCCCCCACATCCACCCCACCCCGCAGATCAGATCCCGATCGGATCGAACAGCGACGGCACGTCGCGCGCCGGCTGCGGCAGCAGGCACGGCACCTCGTCGTCGATGGCGGTCGTCTCCGGGATCACCGGCCCACCGAGCAGCGCCATCAGCGGGCTGCCCTGCGCACGCTTGCGCTTGAGCTTCTCGAGCAGCGTCGTGCGGTTCACCCGCAGCAACCGCGCCGCCTCCTTCTTGTTGCCCCCCGACAGCCGGAGCGCCTGCGCGATGATGCGATCCTCGATCGCCTCCATCTCGCGATAGAAGTCGATGCCGCCCGGGCCGAACTGCCACGGCATCGACGCGGCGCCACCCGACAGCTCGCGCGGCGTGAGCAGATGCGGCGGCAGGTCGCGCACCGCGATCACGCCCTCGGGCCGACCGAGCACCACCATCTGCTCGAGCAGATTGCGCAGCTCGCGCACGTTGCCCGGCCAGTTGTAGCGCTGCAGCACCTCCATGGCGCCGGGCTCGACCTCGAAACGCTGCAGCCCCTTGGCGTGGAGCCCCGTCAGGATGTGCTCGACGAGGAGCGGAATGTCCTCGCGACGCCGGCGCAGCGGCGGCATCTCGATCGGCACGACGCGGAGGCGATAGAAGAGGTCTTCGCGGAACTGGCGGTTGGCCACCGCCTGCTCGAGCGTGCGATTGGTGGCGGCGATGATGCGGACGTCCACCTGCTGGGTGACGACGCTGCCCACCGGCTCGAAGCGGCCGTCCTCGAGGACGCGCAGCAGCTTCACCTGCAGCTTCGGGCTCATCTCCCCGATCTCGTCGAGGAAGATGGTGCCGCCGTCGGCGAGCTTGAAGCGTCCCACCCGGCTGGCGATGGCACCGGTGAACGCGCCCCGCTCGTGCCCGAACATCTCGCTCTCGAGGAGGTCCTCGGGGATGGCCCCGCAGTGGACGGGCACGAAGCGCGCCGGCGCCCGGCGTGACATCCGGTGCAGCGCCGCGGCCACCAGCTCCTTGCCCGTCCCGCTCTCACCCGTGATCAGCACGGTGGCGTCGGTCGGGGCCACCCGCCGGATGATGTCGAAAATGGCCTGCATGCTCGGATGCCGCCCCACGATGCCCGGGAAGGCCGGGGCCTCCGCCACCGCCGCCGTCGTCGTTTCCACCGTATCCATGTCCATCCCCACCACCCCCGCCTGCATCGCGTCCATTCCCGTTCCCTCCCCGGCACGTTACGAGTGCCAGGGGACTGCCATAGCAAGACGCACACCGTGGCACCCCGGGGCCACGGAATTGACCATCCGCGGTGTCAGAGCGACGCCCTCAACCCTGCGGGAAATCTGACATTCCCTCACGCAAAGATGGGAGCGGACGGTGCCCCGGACGGCACCCCATGCGGACGCCGCCATGCACAAAGCTGTACGCCGGACGGGGCCGGGCGAACGGAACCGAACGGAGTCGGCTACGTACTGGACCGCGAAGCTAGGTGGCTTGGCCTATTCCGCGGCTTGGGGCGGCTGCGGAGAAGCGGGTGCGAACAATGGATGGCGGGTAGAGAGGTCCGCGGCATCGCAGACGAACTGACGCCCGGCGCGCGAGCCGCACTCGATCACGAGGGGCGCCATCAGGTTGGCCGTCATCTCGCGCGGGTCGGCCGGCACGGTGACCAGGGTGAGCACGGCGGTGTCCTCCCGGGTGGCACCCGCCGACTTCGGCAACCGGGCGCGGTAGCCGGGCAGGAAGGCCTCGGGATCGCAGACGACGAAGCCCAGGTCGGGCTGGTCGAGGCAGATCATGAATCGGAACGGCGCCCCCGGGCTGGTGGGCTCGAGCAGCGCGAAGCGACGGGCAGCGGGCAGACCCACGAGACCGTCCGGCAGCGTCAGCACGCGATCCGCGGGCACCTCGTACACCCCGAAGCGCGCCGACTCGACGCGGATCGTCTCCGGCTCGGTCACGGTTTCTCGCGCTGGCTCTGCCATATCGCCGTCGCCTCATCGATGCGGCCGCGCTCGGTGATCACCGCGTCCTCGTTTTCGCGCCGGATGGCACGGTAGATTTCCTCACGATAGATGCGCACCTCGGCCGGCGCCTCCACCCCCAGGCGCACCTGGTTGCCCCGGATCTCGAGCACCCGTACGGCGACCTGGTCACCGATCCGAATCACCTCGCCCAACTTCCGTGTCAGAATCAGCATGTCCGGGGACCTTCCCTGTCTCCCGCTCTCCTTGTCGGCAGCTTCGTGGAGAGGCTTTAGAGGTGCAGCAGGCTGGTGAGGCTCGTCTCCTTGATCTGGGAGGCCGCGGCGAGCAACGCCTGCAGCGCATTCGTCGCCTGCGCGAGCTGTGTCGCCACGACGATGAAATCGGCGTCGCGGATCTCGGCACGGGACGTCGCTTCCCGTTCGGTGAGACCGCGGACCTGGGTGATGCGCGCCTGCAGCTGGGCCTGGCGGCCGCCGACGCTGGCGCGTTCGGACGCCAGGCCGTCGCGTGCCGTGGCGAGGCCGCTCATCGTGCCTGCGACGTCACCGTTCGTGGCGAGCGCCGTCTCCAGGCTCTCGAGCGCGACCAACGCGTCGCCGAAGACCTGGTCGCCGGGCGTCGAGACGCGTACGCGCTCGGCGGTGTCCCCGCCCACCTTCACCTCGAACTGATACTGCGATCCGGAGTACGCCGTCGCGGCGGTGTAGCCGGTGGCGTCGGGGTCGGCGAAGGGCGGCGCGCCGGTCTGGCTGAGCCCGCTGAAGAGCCGCCGGCCCCCCAGCTCGGCATTGCCGACGGTGGTCATCGCCTGCAGCAGGCCGTGCACCTCTTCCCGCGCCGCCTGACGCTGGGCCGGCGTGTAGAGGCCCGACGCATACTGCGACGCCAGCTCCTCGGCGCGCACCATCAGGCTGTTCGCGTCCCCGAGCGCGTCGTCCTGCGCCGCCAGCACCTGGACGCCGAAGGTGGCGCCGTCGTCGTACTGAGCGAGCGCCGACAGGCTGGCGCTGTGGCGCACCACCTGCCCGGCGCCGAGCGGATCCTGCTCGGGGCGCAGCAGACGGCGACCGCTGACGATCTGCTCCTGCAGCTCGCGGATGTCGACCTGCACCTTCGCCGTCCGCTGCTGGACGAAGTTGAAGGTGTTGGCGTCGCTGACACGGGTGATCGTCATCGGACGAGGTTGACCAGCTCGCCGAGGATGTTGTCGGCGACGTTGATGACCTTGGCCGCGGCCTGGAAGGCGTACTGATAGCGCAGCAGGTTGGTCAGCTCCTCGTTCAAGTTCACCCCCGAGATCGAGTCGCGCTGCGACTGCACCTGATCGACGACCAGCGTGCTCGCGGCGGAGACGTCCTCCGCCTGCGACGCCGCCTGCCCGACCCGCGCCACCTCGCTCGCCAGCCAGCCGGCCGGAGACACGCCGCCGAGACCCGCCTGCGGCGCCGTGCGCAGGTCGGCGAACGCCAGCGCGTTCGTGTTGTCGCCCGGCTGCGTCGAGCGCGCCGCGGCGATGCGCCGGGGATCCGTGATCGCCACCGCGAGCGACCCGGCCGTCGTACCGCTGAAGAACGGCACGGCCACGGTCGACAGGCCGTCGAGATCGCGCGCCGCCGCATTCTGCTGCACCCCGTTCACCGCCGACGCCAGCGACGACGCGAAGGTGTCGAGATTGGCGGCGGCCGTCGGGATGGCCGTGTCGCGCGCCTCCGCCAGCGCCGCGAACTCACCCGTCGTGAACGACGCCGGCGTCGAGATGAAGCCGCCCGGGCCCGCGAGGCCGACCTCGTGCAGCAGGCCGCCGTCGAGCCCGGGGCCGGTCGCCTGCGTCGCGAGCGCGTTCGTCACCGTGCCGGCCTCGACGAGCACCGGCCCGTTCAGGAGCGAGACGCGCACCGCGCCGTTCGGCGCTTCGACGACGGAGATGCCGACCTTGCGGCCGAGCGACTGCAGCGCCACCTCGCGCTGGTCGCGCAGCTCGTTCGCCGACTGCCCCGTGACCTCGGCGGCGGCGATCTCGACGTTCAGCCCGGCGATGCGATCGAGCTCGTCGTTGGCCTCGGTGACGAGACCGAGCGTCTGATCGTCGGCCGAGCGCTGCAGCGCCCCCAGGCCGCCGGCGCGACGATTGATCTCGCCGGCGAGTGCCCGCGCCGCCCCGAGCATCGTCTGGCGTTCGGCGAGCCCGTCGGGATTGCGCGCCAGACCGTCGGCGGCGTCGAAGAAGGCGTCGACGGCGGTCCCGAGCGACGGCTCGCTCAGGTCGTTCAGCAGCGCCGACAAGCCGCTCAGCTGATCGCGGCGCATCGCGTCCTCGCCGGCGTCGGTGATGGCGTTGCGCAGCCGTCGGTCGACGAGCGGATCGAGCAGCTGCTCGACGGACTGGACGCGCGCGCCGCGGCCGATGAGCACGCCGTGCTGCAGCGCGGGCGGGACCGACGTCAGGTCGACGCGCTGGCGCGTGTAGCCCGGCGTGTTGACGTTGGCGATGTTGTTGCCCGTGACGCTGAGGCCGAGCTCCTGCGCGAGCAGACCGCTCCGTCCGATGTCGAGCGCCGCGAGCAGTCCCACGTCAGGCCGTCCGATCGACGCGTTCGGGGATCGCGGGCACCGCCAGCGCAGCGTCGGACCCGTAGGTCGCGCCCGGCACCAGGGACCGCAGCGTGCGCAGCATGTCCTGTACGCCGTCGAGGCTCGCGCCGACGAGGAGCGCCGTCTGCCGCTCGAGCCCGCGGGTTTCGAGCAGCGCGCCGCGCAGCTTGCGCAGGTGGTGTCGCACGCGATGCTGCGGCTCGAGCGGGAGCATCGGCAGCATCTCGAGCGCCTGCGGCGTCTCGGCGCCGTGGCGGGCCGTCACCGCGCGCACCATCTGGCGGCGCGCGTCGGCGAGCGCGGTCAGACGCTGCTGCAGCACCTCGCGTTCCTCGACGCAGGCGAGGATGTCGTCGGAGCGCAGCCGCACCACGGCCTGCTGCTCGTCTCGCAGCAGGGCCGAGAGCCGGCCGCACACGTCGGTCTCCTCGTCGAGGAGGGAACAGAGTCGATCGATGTCTTCCATGGGTTCACTTGGCGAGGTCGCCGAGGATCTCTCCGAGCAGCTTGCGCGCCGTGCTCTCCACGTCGACCTGGTAGCTGCCGCTGGTCACGGCATCGCGCAGCGGATCGACCTTCTCGGGCCGGATGGCGTGCAGGCCCTCGGCGAGCTTGCCGCCATGGTCGACCAGCCGGGCCAACGCGCGCGCCACCTGGGACACGCGGATCGAATCGCCGGACGTCTCCGCGGCATCTTCCGCGCTGGTGGCGGGCGTGGTGTCGACCGTTCCGGGCAGGCCGCCGACCCGGGGGTCCTGGACGCTCTTTCGTTCGTTTATCTTCATCGTTCTGGCCCTCCTGCCGACGGATTGCTACGTGGCAGTGGTTGCCCACCTGCTGTTTCGGCAACCTGCCCCAGAACCTTTAGATCACGCGAATCTGACGGTTTTCCGAGCTGTTGCACGAGCCCGAGCGGATCGGTCCGTGCCAGCGTCTCCGCAACCGCCCTGTCGAATGCGCCCTCGAAGGTCTTGCGACTCGCGGACGCTTCAGTCAGTCCCGAATCGGGAATGGTGCGCCGCATCGCCTCCATGAGCTTCGACAGGAACACCACCTCGAGCTCGCGGGCGGCGGTGGTTTCGGCCGACTCGCCGCGACGGCGCGCCGGCATCTGGACGCCCGTGGGTCCGACACCGATCACCGGATCCATCACATCATCCCCAGCTCGGCCTCGAGGGCGCCGGCAGCCTTCATCGCCTGCAGGATCGCGATCAGGTCCTGCGGCGTGACCCCGAGCGCGTTCAGCCCGGCGACGAGGTCGCCCAGGCTGACGCCGGGGCTCAGCAGATGGAGGTTGCGCTTCTTGCCCTCCTTCACCGAGATGTCGGTCTCCGGCACGATCGTGGTCTCGCCGAGCGAGAACGGCGCCGGCTGCGAGACGCCGTAGTCCGTCGTCACCGTCACCTGCAGGCTGCCGTGCGCGATGGCGATGGGCATGACGCGCACCTCGTTCCCGATGATGACGGTGCCGGTGCGCTCGTTGAGGACCACGCGCGCCGCCGTGTCGGGCGCGACATGCACGCCTTCGATCATGGTCATGACGTCCACCGCCTCGTCGGGCGAGTTGCCGCGCAGCGCGATGCTGATGGTGCCGGGATCGACGGAGTGTGCGGCGGCGCGTCCGAGCGCGCCGTTGACGGCACGGACCACCCGCTCCGCGGTCGTGAAGTCGGGCTGATGCAGGGCCACCGTGATGATGCCGCCGGCACCGAGGGCCACCGGCACCTCGCGTTCCACGAGCACGCCGTCGGTGAGGAGGGCCACGGTGGGATGTCCCTTGGTGCCGCTCGCCCCGGGGCCGGACGCCGAGAAGCCACCCCCCAGCGACACCGCCCCCTGCCCGACGCCGTACACCTCGCCGTTGCCGCCGAAGAGCGGCGTCTGGATGAGCGTCCCGCCCTGCAGGCTGTCGGCGTCACCCATCGACGACACCTGCGCCGGGATGCGCGTGCCCTGCCGTGCGAACGGCGGCAGCTCCGCCGTCACCATGACCGCCGCGACGTTCTTCACCTGCAGCTGCCGCGGATTCACGTTGAGCGTGATCCCCTTGCGTCGCAGCAGGTTCAGCACCGACTGCGGCGTGAACAACGCCTGCTGCGAATCGCCCGTGCCGTTGAGCCCGACGACCAGCCCGTACCCCGACAACTGGTTCGCCCGCACCCCTTCGACGGTGGCGATGTCCTTGAGCCGCGCCGCGAACGCCGACGCAGACGCCGCCATCAGGCACAGGCCCACGAGGAGGCCACGATGTCTCAAAACGGCCATATCCAGTCGAAGAGGCGCTGCCCGAGCGGCTCGCCCTGCTTGTCGCCCACCGTGCCGTAGCCGTAGTAGCTGATGCGCGCATCGGCGAGTCGGCCCGAGAGGACCGAGTTGTCGGCGGCGATGTCCTCGGGTCGCACGATGCCCGTCAGGACGATGTGCTGATCCTCGCTGTTGATGGTGACGATCTTGTCGCCCTGCACCCGCATGTTGCCCGTCGCATCCACCTCGACGACGCGTACCGTGATGTTGGCCGTGAGGTTGCCCTCGCGCGTCGTGGCCGCGTCCTGCTTGTTCGAGCGGTTGGTCTCGGCGGTGACGATCATCTCGGGATCGAACCCGCCGGGCAGCAGCGTCACCGCGCTGGCCGGCACCCCGAAGAAGTTCTGGACGCTGGCCGCGATCGACGACTCGGCGCTGCCGTCCGTCGTGGCGGCCTTCTTGCCCTTCGAGTTCTCGTTGATGACGACCGTCAGCAGATCGCCCGGGAAGTGGGCGCGGACGTCGAGGAACGCGTAGTTCGCGGCCAGCTCCGGATGCCACAGCGATCCGTTCGCGGGCTGCTGCGCCTTCGGGCCGAGACGCGGCGGCAGCGGCTCGAGGTACGGCCGGTTCGCGTAGCACCCCGCGAGCAGGGTCACGAACGTCAGGAGCACCAGCCGCATCAGAACTCCACCGCCACCGTGTTGCGATCGACGACGCGACCGATGAGGTTCTTGCCGCTGGTCCGATTGAGGACCGCGACGCGCTCGCCTTCCGCGGCGTCCTGGCGCACCTCGCCCGGCGCGGTGACGCGCAGCGCGCCGCGGGCCACGACCAGCACGACGGCGTCGCCGCGATGCACCAGCGTGGGTCGTCCGACCTGCTCCGTGCGCACCGGCGCCCACGGCAGCAGCGAGGCGCGCGCGACCATGCCGACGAGGTCCTCCGGTGCGCTCACGAGGTTCCGTGGCAGCTGCGACAGATCCTGGCGGTCGACGGAGACGTCGGCGGCGGTGAGCACCTCGCCGCGCGCGACGGCCCGCGTCGGGACCGCGACCTCGCCGAAGCGGGCGACGTCGGCCGTGACCCACGCGGTGCGCACGACGCGGTCGTCGACGAGGAAATCGACCTGCAGGCGCACCCGCCCCATCAGCGCCGAGCCCCGCGGCGTGCTGACGCGCGTCGTGTACGGACCGGCCGGCACGCGGATCACGCCCGGCAGCTCGAGCGAGCGCAGCACCGCGTCGTCGGCCCCTGCGCCCAGCATGCTGCGCACGTGGTCCTCGACGATCCCCCGCACCGTCGCCTCGGGCACGTCCTGCGACGCGCGGCGCAGGCGCAACGACGTCGGCACGGTGTACGTGATCGACCGCAGATCGACCCCCGCCTGCTGCAACGACGCCAGCAGTCGCGCGCCGTCGATGGTGCGCGTCTCGCCTGCGCCGGGCGCCGACACCACCACCATGTCGCCCACGACCTCCGCCGCCGCCCCCTCGAGCAACGCGATGTCGCGCAGCCGCACCGGGTCCTCGGACACGACGACTTCCGCGGGCACGGTGATGCGTCCCCCCGACGCCGCGCCGAGGCAGGCGAACCAGAGGCACGCGAGCCCGGCGAGCCCGAGCCGCTTACGTGACGATCGCATTCGCCACCTGCAGCATCTCGTCCGCCGTGGTGATCGCCTTCGACGTCACCTCGTAGGCGCGCTGCGCCGTGATCAGGCCGATCAGCTCCTCGACGACGCTGACGTTCGAGTTCTCGAGGAAGCCCTGCAGCAGCGAGCCGCGGTTCTCCTCGCCCGGGGTCCCGAGCTGCGGGGCGCCCGAGGTGTCGGTCTCCTGGAACAGGTTCTTGCCGAGCGCGCGCAGGCCGGGTGGGTTCGTGAACCGCGCCAGCTGGATCTGCCCGAGCTGCGTCGGCGTGGTGGCGCCGGGAAGGATCGCGCTCACCAGCCCGTCCTGCCCGACGGTGATGTCGATCGAGCCGTCGGGAATCGTGATTCCGGGCTCCATCGGCGTGCCGTCCGACGTCACGACGCGCGACTGGTTGTCGAGCTTGAAGGCGCCGGCGCGCGTGAACGCCGTCGTGCCGTCCGCGAGCGTCACCTGGAAGAAGCCCTGGCCCTCGATCGCCATGTCGAGCGGCGCACCGGTCTGCGTGTAGTCGCCCTGCGTGAAGATGCGCTGCACGGCGGCCGGCTTCACACCGAGACCGACCTGGATGCCGGTCGGCGACTGCGTGCTGTTCGACGTCGGCGAGCCCGGGGCGCGCAGCGTCTGGTAGAGCAGGTCCTGGAAGTCGGCGCGGCTCTTCTTGAAGCCGGTGGTGTTCACGTTCGCCAGGTTGTTGGCGATGACGTCGATCGAGAGCTGCTGGGCGTTCATGCCCGTGGCAGCGGTATACAGGGCACGAATCATGCGGTTCTCCCGACCTCGTTGATGCTGCGGAGCTGGACCTCGTCCAGACGCGTGATGGCACGCATGTAGGTTTCGAACGTGCGCGAGACGTCGACCAGGCCCACCAGGCCCTGCACGACGTCGACGTTGGCGCGCTCGATGGCGCCCTGCATGACCTGGATGCGCTCGCGCGGGATCGGCGTGCCGGGCTTGCCCGCCACCGGCACGTAGAGCGAGTCGCCCTCCGGGACGAGCTGCGGCTGGTCGCCGAAGCCGAGCAGCTTCAGCTGTCCGACGACGGCGCCGTCGACCTTGATCGAGCCGTCGCCGCCGATCTCGATCGGCCCGCCGCGACTGCCGAGGCGCAGCTCTCCCGCCTCGCCCTGCACGCGATGGCCTTCCGGCGTGGCGAGGAATCCTTCCTTGTCGACCAGGAAGGTGCCCTGGCGCGTGTAGCGCTCGCCTCGCGGCGTCGACACGGCGAACCAGCCGTCGCCGGTGACCGCGATGTCGAGCGGGTTGCCGGTGGTGCTGATCGAGCCCTGCGAGAAGTCGCGCCGCATGTCGGAGCCGACCACGAGCGGCATCGTCTCGGCCAGCACCGGATCGAGGATCGGGCGCGGAAAGTTCTGCAGCGGCGTCACGCTGAACGTGACCCGCTCGGCCTTGTAGCCGCTGGTGCCGACGTTCGACAGGTTCTGCGCCACGGCGTCGAGCTGCATCTGCGCCGCGACGCCGCCGGAGGCGATGGTGTAGATTCCGCGATTCATTCGGTCCTCGTCATCGAGCAAGTGCGGTGCCATGCGCGTCGCCGGCCGGAGCCGTCGCCGCGCACGGCAGCATCTGCCTACGCCAGGCGTCCCCTGCCGAGGCTCAGATCGAGCTCGCGCCGCAGCCGCAGCTCGGCGGGGTCGGTCGGTGTGGTCGTCTCCGTCGCCGCGAACGGTCGCACCAGCGGGCGCTCCGGGGCGGCAGGACGTGCCGGGCCCTCGCTGCGACCGAGGTCGATCATGAGGGCGCGCAGGCTCTGCTCGCGCGCGCCGAGCATGCGCTCCAGCGACCGCCCGCGCTCCTCCGCGTCCTCCAGCAGCGTGCCGAGCTCGCCGCGCAGCTTCTCCAGCGCCAGACGCTGATCGGCCAGCGCCAGCTCGCGCTCGCGCCCGCTCCGCATCACCAGCCAGGCGAGGCCGGCGACCGCCAGCAGATCGACCACCGTGGTGGCCAGCAGCAGGTTCTCCATCATCGGAATTCCCTCCTTCACGCGAAGACGTCGAGCCGACGGGTCGGCGGGGGCGTCACCGGCGGCGGTTCCTCGTGCTCGTCCTCGAGCCCGGGGGTGGACGGTTGGGCGTGAGGACGGCGGCGGTGCGTCGGGGCTTCATCCCCGTCACGCGACGCGCGCTCGCGCACTCCGCTCACCGTGTCCACGTCACCGTTCCTCCGCGCCTCCGGTGGCGGCGAAGCCGCGCAGATGGCTCTTGAGCCGCAGCGTCGCCTGCGAGTGCAACTGCGAGACGCGCGACTCGGTGAGCCCGAGCACGGCGCCGACCTCCTTCATCGTGAGCTCGTCGTTGTAGTAGAGCGAGATCACGAGCTTCTCGCGCTCGGGCAGGCGGCTGATCGCCGCCGCCACCAGCGAGACGCGCTCCTGCGTCAGCAGCGCTTTCAGGGGATCGGCCTCGCCCTCGTCCTGGCCGCGCTCGATGTTGAAGCGCTCCTCGCCGCTGCCGAAGCCGAGGTCCTCCAGGCTGAAGAGGCTCATCTCGCCGACCTTGGTCAGCAGCTCCTGGTAGTCCTCGAGCGACATGCCGAGCTCGAGCGCGAGCTCGTCCTCGGTGGGGGGACGACCGAGCCGTCCTTCCAGCTCGTGCGAGATCTTCTCCACCAGCGCCGCCTTCTGGCGCACGCTGCGCGGCACCCAGTCGAGCGAGCGCAGATGGTCGAGGATGGCGCCGCGGATGCGGAACTGGGCGTAGGTCGAGAACAGCGCTTCCTTCTTGGGATCGTACTTGCCGATGGCGTCGAGCAGCCCGACGATGCCCCACGACACCAGGTCGTCGAGCTCGATGTGGGGCGGCTTGCGCACCGCGAGGCGCTGCACCACGCGTCGCACCAGCGGCATGTAGCGTCGCAGGATCTCCTCGCGGTCGCCCTGCAGCGGGGTGTAGGTCGCGGTCCGCGGTCGGCCGCGCCGTCGCCCCAGCTCGCCGTACCCGGTCTCGGCCATGCTCACGCGCCTCCCTCGGCGACCAGACGCCGGAAGAAGAACTGCACGCCCCCCGACGGCGCCGCCGGCGGGCGCGCGGCGAGCCGCTGCGCGAGCCGCATGATCGACTGGCTCGCCGGCGTGCCGGGGGACTCGATGACGACCGGCTGCTGATGGCGCACGGCACGCGACACCGCGTCGTCGAACGGGATGAAGCCCTGGTACTCGAGGCGCACGCGCAGGAAGCGCTCGGCGACGCGCTGCAGGCGACGGAACGCGGCGTCGGCGTCGGCGACGCTGACGGCCATGTTGACGACGACGAGGAACTCCTGGCGGCCGTGGCGGGTCGCGAGCAGCTTGATGAGCGCGTAGGCGTCCGTCAGCGCGGTCGGCTCCGGCGTCAGCACCACCAGCGTCTCCGCCGCCGCGGCGGCGAAGAAGAGCACGTTCGGCGCGATCCCCGCGCCGACGTCGATCAGGAGGACGTCGAGCGACTGCTCGAGCGTGTCGACCTCGGCGAGCAGCGCCAGCTGCTGCTCGGCGCCGAGCGACGTCAGCTCGAGGAAGCCGCTCGCGGCCGGTACGACGCGCACGCCCGCGGGGCCCTCGACGATGACGTCCTCGAGGCGCGCCTCGCCGCGCAGCACGTGCAGCAGGCTGCGCGCCGGCGTCAGGCCGAGCACGACGTCGAGATTCGCCAGGCCGAGGTCGGCGTCGAGCACGCACACCCGCAGGCCACGCTTCGCCAGCGAGACGGCAAGATTTGCCGCCAGGCTCGTCTTGCCCACACCACCCTTCCCGCTCGCGACCGCGACCACACGCAGCGGGGCGGTGGTGGCGGCGGGCCGGATGATGGCGGCTTCTAGAATCCCGTTGTCCATGCGCGTGCCGGTTCCTCCAGAGTCAGGCAGCCAGCAGGCAGCGTGCCAGGCGCTCCGCGGTCGCGGGCACGAGGTCGTCGGGGATGCGCCGGCCCTCGGCGACGTGGCTCACCGGCACGCGCGCGCGCCACAGCTCGCCGAGCACCGGCGCCCCGGGAGCCGCGCCGAGCTTGGTGACGACGCAATCGTCGAGGCCGAGCGACGCGTAGGCACGGCACGTGCGCGCGGCGGCGATGCTGCCCGTCCCGGCGCTCACGACGAGGGTGCGTGCCGCCGCCGAACCGGCCTCGCCCGCCAGCCGGGACAACTCGGTGAGTTCATCTTTCTGACCTGGGGCGACGCCGGCGGTGTCGACGAGGATGCGATCCGCCTCGCCCGCCGCGGCCAGCGCCGCCGCGAGCGTGCCCGGCTCCGGGGCCAGCAGGACGGGGACGTCGAGGGCACGGCCGTAGGCAGAAAGCGCCGCCCCGGCACCGATGCGCGCGGCGTCGGTCCCGATCAGCACGACGCTCCGCCCCGCCAGGCGCTCGCGCGCGGCGAGCTGGATCAGGGTCGTCGTCTTGCCGTCGCCCGGGGGCCCCATCACGAGCCGAACGCGCGCATCGGGCCGCTGCGCCGCCGGCAGCGTCGCCGCCAGGGCGGCCGCGAAGCCGCGTCCCCCGGTGAGACCGGCGGCCGTCTCGCGCACCAGCGCGGCGGCGACGGCCCCGTCCACGCCCTGCACGGCGAGCGCCTGGGCGAGCGAGCGGACGGCAGGCACCGCCCCACTGCCGAGCTCGGGCACGAGGGCGCGCACCAGCGCGGTCAGCTCGCGCACCTCGTGGCGCAGCTCGTCGTCCTCGACCAGCGGCGGCTCGTCGTCGTCGACGGCGGCGGTGACGGTGACGATGCCGTCGCGGGTCGCGGTCTCGAGCAGCACGGCCTCGTCGCCGAGCGCGGCCTTCACCTGGCGGAGCGCCTCCGCCATGGTCGGCGCCGTCACGCGTCTAATTCTCATCGAGGGTCACCACGCCGAGCGAGTGGATGCGCACCGACGGCGCGATCTCCTGCGGGCTCAGCAGCACGAGGGAGGGGATGTAGCGTTCGAGCATGCGACGCAGATGCGGCCGCAGCGTGGCGCCGCAGAGGAGCACCGGCTGCAGGTGCTGCTGCCCGAAGCGCTCGCCCCACTGCCCGAGCCGCGTGACGAGCCGCTGCGCGAGCACCGGCTCCATCGCGAGCGACGTGCCGTCCTCGCCGCGCTGGAGCGAGTCCACCAGCGAGCGCTCGATCGGGCCGGCGAGCGTCATCAACGCCAGCGAGCCGTCCGGACCGACGAGCCGCTGCGTGATCGAGCGCCCGAGCGCCTGACGGGCGTGCTCGGTGAGCACGTCCGGATCCTTCGAGCGCGGCGCCACGTCGGCGATGGCCTCGAGGATGGTGGGCAGATCGCGGACCGACACCCCCTCGCGGAGCAGGTTCTGCAGCACCTTCTGCACGCCGCCCACCGACAGCAGCTGCGGCACCAGCTCCTCGACGACCTTCGGGCGGGTGCGCGCCAGCTGGTCGAGCAGCCCCTGCACCTCCTGGCGGCCGAGCAGCTCGTGCGCGTGACGGCGGATGACCTCGGTGACGTGCGTGATGATGACGGTGCCGCCGTCGACGACGGTGTAGCCGGCGAGGCTCGCGCGCTCGCGCTCCGCCGCCGTGACCCACAGCGCCTCCAGCCCGAAGGCCGGCTCGCGCGTCGGCACACCCGGCACGGTCGTCGAGACGGTGCCCGGGTTGATGGCGAGGAAGCAGCCGACGCGGACCTCGCCGCGCGCGATCTCGATGCCCTTCAGCAGGATCGTATAGCCGTTCGGGCGGATCTGCAGGTTGTCGCGGATGTGGACGGGCGGCACGATGAAGCCCATCTCGAGCGCGAGCTGGCGGCGCAGCGTGCGGATGCGCTCGACCAGGTCGCCGCCGCCCTCGCCCGGCGCGCCGGTGGCGCCGTCGACGAGCGGCACCAGCTCGAAGCCGACCTCGAGCTCCATCAGGTCGAGCGGCAGGAGCCCCTCGGGACGCTCGTCGCGCTTGAGCGCCGGCACCCCGCCCACGACCTCCGGTTCCTCCGGCGCGGGGAGCTTCATGCCGCCGCCCGCGGCCAGCGTGCCGGTGGCACCCGCCAGCAGCATGAACGGCAGGAAGGGCAGCCCGGGTACGAGCGCGAACGCGCCGAGGATGCCCGTCACCATCCACAGCACGCGCGGGCTCGACAGCAGCTGGCCCGCGACCTCGGTGCCGAGATCGGCGCCCGACGCCGCGCGCGTGACGATGATGCCGGCGGCGGTCGAGATCAGCAGCGCGGGCAGCGCCGACACCAGGCCGTCACCGATCGTCAGGATGGTGTAGGTCTGCGCCGCGGTCTGCCAGTCGAGGCCGTTCTGCGCCACGCCGATGAAGAAGCCGCCGACGATGTTGATGGCGGTGATGACGAGCCCGGCGACGGCGTCGCCGCGCACGAACTTGCTGGCACCGTCCATCGCACCGTAGAAGTCCGCCTCGTCCTCGACGTTGCGGCGGCGCGCACGCGCGTCCTTCTCGGTGATCATGCCGCTGTTCAGGTCGGCGTCGATCGCGAGCTGCTTGCCCGGCATCGCGTCCAGGGTGAAGCGCGCCGCCACCTCGGCGATGCGGCCGGCGCCCTTGGTGATGACGGCGAAGTTGATGACCGACAGGATCAGGAAGACGACGATGCCGACGGCGTAGCTGCCGCCGACGACGAAGTTGCCGAACGCCTGGATGACGTGCCCCGCCGCGCCGGGCCCGTCGTGCCCGTGCAGGAGGATGAGTCGCGTCGAGGCGACGTTCAGCGCCAGCCGGAACAGCGTCACCACCAGCAGCACCGACGGGAACGTCGAGAACTCGAGCGGCCGCTGCGTATACATCCCGACCATGAGGATGATGAGCGACAGGCTGATCGACATCGCGAGCAGCAGATCGATCAGCACCGCCGGCAGCGGGATGATCATGATGACCACCACCCCGACGAGCGCGAGCGGAATGACGAGCTCGCCGGTCGACGTGGTCCCGGGCGCGGCGGGAGCGGCGGCTGCGGTTGCGGTGGCCATGCTTACCGTCCCGTCTCCGACGTAGGGGGCCCGGGGGGCCGCCGAAGGAGCGCGTCGTGAGTGAGCGGGTGGGGAAAGGGGGCGGCGTGGTGCCGAGCGAGCGCCGCGCGGACCGGCGGTCCCCCGAGCCCCCTACGTCGGAGACGCGACATCAGACCCGAGCCCCCAGCCCCCGCAGCGAGTAGATGTACGCGAGGATCTCCGCCACCGCCTTGTAGAGCGTCGACGGGATCTCGTCCCCGATCTGCACCGTGCGGAACAGCGCGCGCGCCAGCGCCCGGCGCTCGACGATCGGCACGCCCGCCTTCCGCGCCGCCTCCTTGATGCGGGCCGCCATCTCGTCGGCGCCCTTCGCCAGTACGCGCGGCGCGGCCATCTCGTCGGGCCGGTAGCGCAGCGCCACGGCGACGTGCGTCGGGTTCGTGAGCACGACGTCCGCCTGCGCGACGTCGTTCAGCATGCGGCGCTTCGCGATCTCGCGGTGCGCTCGGCGGAAGCGACCGCGGATCTGCGGGTTGCCCTCGCTCTCCTTGTGCTCCTCCTTGAGCTCCTGACGGCTCATGCGGAGGCTCTTCTCGTGCTGCCAGCGCTGGAAGCCCCAGTCGGCGGCGCCGAGGACGGCGAGCGGCGCCACCATCACCAGCAGCAGGCGGCGCACGCCGGCGCCGCAGAGCGCCAGGATGTCCGGCAGCGGCATCGCGGGCGCGACGATCGCCATCTGCCCGAACGACCACAGCACCTGGTAGGCGATGGTCAGGACGACGGTGATCTTGACCACCGCCTTGACGAGGTTGGCGACGCCGTGCGCCGAGAACAGCCGCTTCGCCCCCGCCGCGATGCCGAGCCGGCTCAGCTGCGGCAGCACCAGCTCCGCGTTCACCTGGAAGCCGACCTGCGCCACGACGGTGCCGACGCCGACCACCGCCACCATCAGGAAGAACGGCGCGAACAGCGTGCCGAGCTCGTGCACCGCCTGCGAGAACAGCGGCAGCACCGAGTCGTCGTTGGCGGCGACGGGTCCGACGGCCGCGAGCCAGGCCCGCAGCACGACCCGGCTGCGCGCCACCAGCTCGGGGGCCCCCCACGACGCCACGGTGAGCGCCGCCAGCATCACCGCCACCGGCGCCACCTCGGGCGAGAGCACGACCTGACCGTGCTTGCGCGCCTCCTCGCGTCGCTTTGGGGAGGCTGATTCCGACTTGTCGGCTGCGCCGTCCTCAGCCATGCGCGAACCCTCGCAACACCCAGCCGAGCGTGCCGCCGAGCGTGCCGAACTCCTGCTGCAGGAAGCGGAACGTGAACGGCAGGGCCGCCCCGAGCATCACGAGCCCCACGCCCACGTTCACCGGAAAGCCGACGACGAAGACGTTCAGCTGCGGAATGGTGCGCGCCAGCACGCCGAGCGCCGCGTTCGTCAGCAGCAGCACGATCAGCACCGGCGCGGCGATGCGCATGCCGATGGCGAAGATCTCGCCCGCCTTCATGACGACGCCGCGCAGGACGCCGGTGCCGAGCACCACCGTGCCGATCGGCACCACGACGAAGCTCTCGAACAGCGCGCGCAGGAGCAGGTGGTGGACGTCGAGCGCCAGGAACGCCAGCAACGCCATCAGCTGCTGCCACTCCGCCACCACGGTCGACTGCGCGTTCGACTGCGGGTCGATCAGGTTGGCGAGGCCGAAGCCGATCTGGATGCCGGCGACCTGGCCGCCGAGCTGCACGCCGGCGAAGATCAGCTGCGCCAGGAAGCCCAGGACCAGGCCCACGATCGACTCGGAGACGACGAGGCCCGCCATCACCCAGAGGGTCGGCGGTGCCGTCACCTCGGTCACGGCGACCGGGGCGAGCGCGATCGCGAGCACCAGCGCCAGCCCGATGCGGCCGCGCAACGGCACCAGGAGGTGACCGAAGAGCGGCGCTCCCATCACCAGGCCGGCGCAGCGCGCCAGCACCAGGAGGAAGCTCGTCGGATCCGGGATCGGCATGGTCAGCGCACGTAGTTCGGCAGGCTCTGGAACAGCGTGGTCGTGTAGGAGACCAGCCGCGTCAGCATCCACGGCCCGAAGAGCGCCAGCGCCGCGACGGTGGCGAGGATCTTCGGGATGAACGTCAGCGTGATCTCGTTGATCTGCGTCATCGCCTGGAAGACGCTGACGATGAGCCCCGCCACCAGCCCGAACAGCAGCACCGGGCCGGCGAGCGCGATCGTCAGCTCGAGCGCGCCGCGGCCGATGCCGATCACCGTCTCCACCCCCATCGATCCATCCCCCTCAGTGAAAGCTCGTCACGAGCGAGCCGGTGAGCACGTTCCAGCCGTCGACGAGCACGAACAGCATCAGCTTGAACGGCAGCGAGATCAGGACGGGCGGCAGCATCATCATGCCCATCGAGGTCAGGACGGAGGCCACCACCATGTCGAGGATCAGGAACGGCACGTAGACCAGGAACCCCATTTGGAACGCGGTCTTCAGCTCCGAGATGAGGAACGCCGGCATGAGCGCCTGCGGCGGCACGTCGAGCGGGCCGTCGGGACGCGGCGCGCCGGTGGCGCCGATGAAGAGCGCCAGGTCCTTCTCGCGCGTCTGGCGCAGCATGAACTGCCGCAACGGATCGTAGGCGCGTTTCAGCGCCTCCTCGCCGGTGATCTGCTGCTCCTGGTACGGCACCATCGCGGTGGCGTGGATCTGGGTCAGCGTCGGCATCATCACGAAGCCGGTGAGGAACAACGCGAGCGACACGATGACCTGATTCGGCGGCATGCTCTGCGTGCCCACCGCCTGGCGCAGGAACGACAGCACGATGACGATGCGCACGAAGCCCGTCAGCGTCACGAGGATCGCCGGCGCCAGCGACAGCAGCGTCAGCAGCGCGACGATCTGCAGCGGCGTCGCGATGGCGCCGTCGCCACCGCCGATCTGCACGGACATCTGTGGGAGCAGCGGGGTCATGCCGCCGGCGGGGCCTCCACGTCGGTGCGCCCGAGCCGCGTCACGAGCGACACGGTGTCGCCCGAGAGCCCGAGCAGCAGGCGCTGCCCGTCGACCTCGACGATGGTGAGGAAGCGCTTGCCGCCGAGGTAGCGGGTGGTGACGAGGCGGATCAGCTCGCCCGACGTCGCCGCGTGCCGCTGCCGCCAGATCATGACGCCGCCGAGCGCCGCCAGCGCGGCGCCGAGCACCGAGGCCGCGATCGTCGTCATGCCAGGCCCGCGATGCGCTCGGACGGGCTCACGATGTCGGTGAGACGGACGCCGAACTTGTCGTTCACCATCACCGCCTCGCCGCGCGCCACGAGCTTGCCGTTGACGAGCACGTCGATGGGCTCGCCGGCGAGCTTCGCCAGCTCGACCACCGAACCCGCGTTCAGCTGCAACAGCTCGCGCAGCGGCAGCTTGGTGCGGCCGATCTCCGCCGTCACCTCGAGCGGGATGTCGAGCAGCAGATCGAAATTGCGCGGGCTCTCCGCGCCCCCTGCCGTCTCCGTTCCGGGTTCCTCCGCCATCACTCCTCCGTCCCCTGCCTCACAGCCGCTGCGTCACGCGGACCGCGTTGTTGCTGCCACTGATGCCCGGCGCGCCGAGGAAGTGGGGCTGCCCCGCCACCCGGATCAGCACCGGCCCCTCGCGTCCGGTCGCGAAGCCGACGAGGTCGCCGACCGCGAGGGCGAGCACGTCGCGCATGGTCATCTCGCGCGTGCCGAGCTCGACGCTCAGCTCGACGGGCGCCTCGGCCAGCGCCGTGCGCAGGCGTCCGTGCCATCCCGCGTCCTGCTCGCCACCGCCCGACGACTCCACCTCCTGCGTGCGCCCGAGCGCCGCGCGGATGGGATCGAGCGAGCCGTTCGGCAGACACACCGACAGGCGCAGGTCGTCGAGCCCCTCGATGGTGAGGCCGAGCTCCACGTGCAGCACCAGCTCCTGCGTGCCGCAGATGGTGGCGAAGAGCGGGTTCGTCTCGGTGCGCAGATAGGCGCACTCGAGCGGTGCCACCGCACGCCACGCCTCGCGCAGGTCGTTCAGCACTACGGTGCCGATGCGCTCCAGCACCTTCTGCTCGATCGGCGAGAACTCGCGCGTCGCCGCCGGCGCCTTGCGGCCGAGCGTGCCGCCGAACATCACCTGCAGCACCGCCGCGAGCAGCGGTGCGCGCAGGACGAGCATGCCCTGGCCGCGCAGCGGCGTCAGCCGGAAGAACTGCAGGCCGACGGGCTGCTGCTGGCGTTCCATGAAGCCGCCGAACTTCACCAGCTCGCAGGTGAGAACGGCGACGTTCGGCACCTGACCGAAGAAGGTCGCGAGCGAGCTGCGCAGGTCGCGGACGAGACGGCCGAGCACGACCTCGAGCCCGGGGAGGCGGCCGTGCAGGCTGCGCTCCTGGTTCGTGAGGTCGATGCCGTGGACGCCGCCACGCCCGGCGGCGGCGACGTCGGCCACCCCGGGTGCGGAGACCGCACCGTCGCCGACGGCCTTGAGGAGGGCGTCGACCTCGTCCTGCGAGAGCACGTCGCTCATGGCATCCCGCTACTGGACGATGAACTCGGTGAAGTAGACCGCCTTCACCATGTCCTGGCGCAGCGCGTGGTTCAGGCGCGTGACGATCTCGTCGCGCAGGACGGCCTTGCCCTGCGGCGTGCGCACCTCCGCGAAGTTCTTGCTGCTGAAGAGCGTCAGCAGCAGGTCGCGGACCTGCGGCAGCCGCGCACCCCACTCGGCGGGGACCTGTCCCTTGAAGAACTCGACCTGCAGCGTCGCCTTCAGGTAGCGGCGGCCGTCCTCGTCGCTCAGGTTGGCGATGAACGGGTCGAGCGCCGCCAGCGCCCCGACGTCCGGTATCGCGGCCTCGGCGGTCCCGTGCTCGCCACCCTCGGCCTCCTCGCCGTGCGCAGCCTCGCCGCCCTCCGCGGTCGCATGCGACGTCCCGCCACCGAACAGTCCGAGGTACCACGCGGCCCCGCCGCCACCGCCGAGCAGCAGCACGGCCACCGCGATCAGGACGAGCTTGCGCCCGCCACCCGCCGGCTTCTCTTCCGCTGCCTCGCCCTCGGGCGCGCTCTCCTCGGCCATGGAACCTCCCCGCCGCGATCCATGCGGCACCGGACCCACAGCAACACGGGTGCCAGTGCCGTGACCCAGCACGGCCAAGGGCGCAGGGCCGCCACCGGGTCAGCTTCCTGACCCGGTGGCCCCTGCGGGGAGCGCTTCCATGACGCGCGGCTGGGCGGATCACCCCGCCGCCCGCCCGTCAGCGGATGATGTTGATCAGGTCGCCGAGCAGCTGGTCGCTCGCGGTGATGACGCGCGCGTTGGCCTGGAAGGCGCGCTGCGTGCTGATGAGATCGATGAACTCCTGGGCGATCTGGACGTTCGACTGCTCGAGCGCCGAGGACAGCACCGAGCCGTTGCCCTGCGACTGGGCGGTCGAGATGCCGGGAGGACCGGAATCGATCGAGGAGCGGAAGAGCTGGTTGCCGGCGGGGTTCAGGCCCTCCGGGTTGCGGAACGACGCGATGCCGAGCTGGAACAGCGGCCGTGTCTGTCCGTTGTCGAACGTGGCGCTCAGGATGCCGGTGGCGTTGACCGACAGGCTCACCAGTCCGCCCGCCCCGAAGCCGTCCTGCGTCACCGAGCCCACACCCGAGGGGCCGGCCACCTGCGTGAAGCCGTCGAGGTCGAGCGTGATGGTCTGCGCCGCCGCACCCGAGAAGGTGACGGCACCGTCCAGGTTGCCGCTCGTGCTGATGGTGCCGTCGGTGTTGAACGTGACCGTGCCGCCGGCGCCGTTGATGATCTGGAGGTCCCCGGCCGTGCCCCCGGTGTCACCGGCGTCGACGCCGAGGCGCACCTGCCAGGTGTTGGTGCCGACCTTGGTGAAGAACATCGTCACGTCGTGCGCCCCGCCGAGCGAGTCGAACACCTGCACCGAGGTGGGGAAGTTCGAGGTCGCGAAGGCCGACGCGAAGGTGGTGCCGTCGAACGGTCCGGCGCCGACCGCCGACGAGTCGAGGTTGCCGGAGAGCGCCACCTGCGTGGTGGCGTTCGCCTGCGCGCTCAGGCCGGACACCGTGATGTCGCCGAGGCCCCCGATCGGACGGCCCGCGGCGTCCACCGGCGTCCCCTGCAGGACGTGGCCGAGGCCGTTGGTGATGCTGCCGTCGGCGTTCTTCTGGAAGTTGCCGGCGCGCGTGAAGATCTGCGCCTGCCCCTCGCGCAGCACGAAGAAGCCCTGCCCCTCGACGGCGAGGTCGAGGCTGCGGCCGGTGGCTTCGATGGCGCCCTGCTCGAACAGGGTGCGCACGGCGCCGATGCGGGCGCCGAGACCGATCTTGCCGATCTGACCGCCCGCCTCGGCCGAGATCAGGTCGGCGAACTCGGTGCGGCTCCCCTTGAAGCCGACGGTGCCGACGTTCGCGATGTTGTTGCCGATCACGGACAGCGCCGCGCCGTTGACGATGAGGCCGCTGCGTCCGCTCGACAGTGCGCCGAAAATTGCCATGCGTTCTTCCCCCTGCTCCTACGCGTCCTGCTGCTCTTGGCCGGGCCGGACCTCGAGGATCGCCTCGAGCGGCACGTCCTGTCCGTTCACACGCAACGTCGGTGGATCGGCGGTGAAGTCCACGCCTTCCACCTTGGCGACCATCGTCAGCGGCACCGCGAGCTCCTCGTCCGACCCCGCCGCCTTTGCCGTGACCTCGATGCGATAGCTGCCGTCGGCGAGCGTCTTGCCGTCGGCGCCCTTCCCGTCCCACACGAACTCGTGCGCCCCCGCCGCCTGGCTGCCGACGTCGACCGAGCGCACCTCGCGCCCGTTGGCGTCGCGGATGGTGACGGTGAGCTCGTCCACTTCCTTGTCGAGCGTGTAGTCGACGCTGGTGGCGACCCCGTCGTCGAGCGTCACCTGGTCGCCCTGGAACCGCACCTCCTTGTCGAGGAGGTTCAGCAGCGACGAGCCGATGCGGGCCGAGAGCCCGTCGAGGCGGGTGTTCACCCCGGTCAGCTGCTCGAGGCTCGAGAACTGCGCCAGCTGCGCCGTGAGCTCGTTCGGCTCGAGCGGCGCCAGCGGGTCCTGGTTCTTCAACTGCTCGATGAAGAGCAGGAGGAACTGCTGCTGGTCGATGTTCTGGTTGTTGCGGGTCCCGGCCGGCAGCACGTTGCTGCCGGCGGCCGCGGCCGCGAGCGGGTCGATACTCATGCGCGCAAGCTCAATCCCCCCGTCATGGTCCGGACGGGCTCGGGTGTCGTGGTGGACAACGGCGTCGTGGGCGTCGGCGTGGAACGCCAGCCGGGCGTCGCCTGCTGGCCGTCGGACTGCTGCGGCTGGTGCTGCTGTTGCGGTCCGGTGCCGACGTTGAAGCCGTCGAGGCGCAGGTTGGCGCGACCGAGCGCGGCTTCCAGCGTCGGCCGCTGCTGCGTCAGCGCCTCGCGCGCGTTCGCCTGATCGGCGAGCAGCGTCGCGTTGACGCCGTCGTTGCGCACGCTGACGTGGACGTCGATCTGGCCGAGGCCCGGCGACGTCACCTCGAGGCGCATCTCGCCACCCTCGGGCAGGCGCTGCGGGCGCAGCGCATCGAGACGCACCAGCTGCTCGACGTCGCGGATCGGCACCGGCGCCGCGTCCTGCGGCGGGCGCGCGGCGTCACGCGTCGTGGTCGTCTGGTGCTGCGCGTGCTGGCTGGCGTCGCCGTGCCGCGCCGGGGGCGCGTCGTTCGTCCGCGTGCTCGTCTCGGGCGGAGCATCGGTCGTCGCGGCGGCGGGCTCGGCGGTCGTCTGCTCGCGCGACTTGCCGTCGGTCGACGACTCGCCCTGCGTGCCGGCCTCCGGCGCGGGCGCGG
>CAYOIZ010000056.1:0-28744 GCA_964404165.1 uncultured Binatia bacterium (SeqCode)
CGACGAGGGCCACCAGCTCGCCGCGCGCGACGCGGAGCGACACGGCGTCGAGCAGCGTGACCCCGGCGCGCCGGACCGTGACGGCGTCGACGACGAGCTCGCTCACGGCCGTGCCGCCAGGCGCGCCAGCTCGGCCTGCAGCCGGTCGGTGAGCTCGAGGATGCGCGGGCCGGCGATGTAGGCCTCGGGCGCGTCCACGACGGCGATCCGGTTCCGGCGCACGGCGGCGAGCGGCGTGAGCGCGCGCCACTCGTCGAGGAGTCGGGCGCGGGCGCCTGCATCGTCGGCGCCGGCGACGAGCAGCAGGATCACGTCGGGGTCGATCTCGAGGACGCGCTGCAGGCTCAGGCGGGGCAGGCCGCGCACGTCCTCGTCGACGGCGTTGCGTCCCCCCGCGGCGGCGAGCGCCGCACCGTGGACGGAGTTGCGCCGGATGAACCACACCTCGTGCAGGCTCGCGGTGTCGGACGCGAGGACGAGCAGCACGCGGGGGGCGCCGGCGGGAGCGGGCGTGGTCAATCGCGTGCGGATGCGGTCGGCGAGGGCGTCGGCCGACCCGGTGTGTCCGGTGACGCGTCCCACGGTGCGGATCCCCGCCACGAACTGGTCGAGCGCCAGCCAGGGGATCAGGCACGTCGGGCCCAGGCCGCGCAGCTCGGTCGCGCGCACGTTCACGTTGTCCTCGGAGAGGATCAGCTCGGGGTCGAGCCGCGCGATGGTCTCGTAGGCCGGTGTCAGCGTGGTGCCCAGGTGCGGGAGCGTCGTCGCCTCGGGCGGGAACGTGCAGTAGTCGCTGACGCCCACCACCTGCGGCCCGGCGCCGATGGCGAAGAGCGTCTCGGTGATCGCCGGCGTGATGGACACGATGCGTCGCGGTGCCGTCGCCGGCGTCGGACAGTCGGCCGCGGCGCCCGCCGTCATCGCGACGACGAGCAGCGCCGCGAGCCGGAGGTGCGGTCGGGAACCCATGTGCGGGCACCCCATAGGACACCGGCATGACGCCCTCAAGGCGGCGTCATCCAGCGCCGTCTGGAAAAGCGACGCTCACGACGCGGGGAGTCATGTCGGTTCTCTAGCCAAGCGAGGAGGGAAAATGATAGCAGCGCGGCGCCAGGCCGCGGCGGAGCGGCCATCCAACAGGAGGCAGGCATGAAGTGGAGACAAGTGCGGTTGCTCTCTCTCTTCGGTCTCTGCGCCATCGCGGTCGGCTCGCCGGCGATGGCCAACACCGTCACGCAGAACACCTCGTGGACGATCGATCGGGCGGGGACGACGTCCAAGTATCGGGTGGTGGCGTACGGTGACTCGATCTACGCCGGCTACTACGGCTCCATCTCGCGCGTCGCGTTGCGCGCGTCGCCGTGGGTGGACGGCGAGTACCTGAGCAAC
Organism: uncultured Binatia bacterium (SeqCode); assembly: GCA_964404165.1. Lineage (GTDB taxonomy): Bacteria > Desulfobacterota > Binatia > DP-6 > DP-6 > DASYLJ01. The sequence continues at coordinate 1,390 of CAYOIZ010000056.1, forward strand.
AAGTGGAACTCGGACATCGAGGTCTACCGCCGGACCAAGTCGGGGGCGAAGGCGGACGACATCTACAACAACAAGATCGTCTCCGAGCGCTCGTACATGCAGGCGACGAGCACGCGCGTCGTCACCTTCGAGATGTGCGGCAACGACTACCTGCAGGCGCGTTCGGCGCTGGCGGGCCAGAGCGGCACCTGCAACTACGGCGTGCTCGATACCGCGCTCGCGAACTGCACGAACTACACCGGGCTCGCGATGAACGCGATCAACCAGTACGCCACGACCGCCACGGCGAAGGTGGTCTCGAACCTCTACTACCCGGGCTACGCGGCCGACAACGCCAACACGAGCTGCCGTGACTCCGTCACCGGCCAGGTCGTGAACAAGCAGGCCAAGTTCCTGCCCTACCTCGCGAAGAGCAACTGGCGGACGTGCAACCTGGCGGCCCAGCGCGGCTTCCAGTGCGCCGACAGCTTCGCCGAGTGGATGGGCGCCGACTACGACTCGAACGGCGACGGCCAGATCGACTCCGTGGCGCTGCGCTACCAGCAGGGCGAGTCCGAGGCCGACTACGTGACCCGCGTCACCGTCACGCTGCGCTCGACCATCCGCGACGCGAACACGCACTTCGTGAACGCGAGCACGAGCTACGACTACATCCTGTCCGACAACACGCATCCCACCTACTACGGCAGCTCCACCGTCTCCGTCGGCATCTTCGGCGGCACCGGCTCGGGCACGAGCGCGCCGACCTTCAGCGGCGCCTCGATCGTGGGCGGAAAGAACCCGGAGTGGGACAAGTGGGGCCACGAGCGCATGGGCTGGGCGCTCTCGGCCTTCAACCCGGCGACCCCCTGAGTCAGGGCAGGAAGCGCAACGCCAGCAGCACGGGGACGCCGGCGTAGTAGGCGACCCCGCAGACGCGCTCGACGGCCCGTCGCACCCTCGCTGCACGCGAGGGTGCGACGGCCGCGGCGGCGAGCGCCGTCAGCTCCGCGAGCCATCGCCAGGTGGCGGCCCAGAGCACGAGGTAGACCACCATCGTTCCCCAGTAGACGGCGAGCGTCGTGAACCAGGACCCGGCGCCGAGCAGGTACCACTGGCCGAACGTGCCGCCGTAGGCGATGTGCTGGTGCGCGTTGAAGAGCACGCCCGCCGGCACGAGCCCGAACAGCCCGAACTTGCCGGCGCGATGGAACCAACGGCGGGGCGGCAGGGCGGCGCGCGCGTGAGCCCAGGCGATCGTGGGGTGCGCCGGCATCGGCCGCCCCAGCGTCGCCAGCACGGCGGTCGGATCGTCGGCGGCGAGCCCGTAGCCGAGACGCTGCCCGGACCGCATCCGCAGCCACAGCCCCGGGCGGGGCAGGGGCACGCGCCAGGGGACGACGCCGTCGATCGCGTGCCGCGGTATCTCCACGCGCACGTCGCGGCGCGCGACGACGACGGTGGAATCGTCCGCCGTGACGGCGGCGACGAGGATCCGCTCGACGAGCCACGCCAGCCCGAGGGGCAGGATCGTCCACGTCACCAGGAGGCGCAGGAGGAGGGGCGGCGTCACCGGCGGGTCGGTGGACCAGACGACGAGTGCCAGCAATGCGGGCAGGCTCGCGAGCCCGAGCGCGCGCAGCCCGCCGACGACGGCGCGCGAGATCCGTCCATGGGCATACACGCGGAGGGAGATGGGCGGGCTCGGCATGCGGGCGCGTGGCGTGCGGGGGCCGTCATATGTTAGCGAGCGGGCGGATGGCCAGAGTGCGCGTGGACGCCGACGGCGTGCGGATCGTCGAGCACGCGAGCCGGCGACGAGTCGTCGGCGCGGGCGCCGTCCTGATCGCGCTGGTGGTCGTCGCGACCGGCGTCGCGGTGCTCGTGCTCGGACGCGCCACGGAGTCGCGGGAACGCGACGTGGCGGTCGAACCGCGCGTGCCGCTCGAGGACACGGGTGCCGTGCCGCAGGCGGCGACGCCGGCGCCGGTCGCGTCCGCACCGGGCGCGCGTCCCCGTCGTCGTGCCGAGCGCAAGGCGGCAGCGGCCGCGGCTGCGGCGGCGCGTGCGGACCAGCAGGGCGAGCTCGATGCGCGCGACGTCATCCCCATGCTCCAGGCCGCGGGCGAGCGCGAAGGCATCGCCGCCTTCCCGGTGCCGGGTACCGACCCGCCCAAGGCCGGCCTGATCGTGCCCGAGGACTTCGTGCTGCCCGAGGGTTACGTGCGGCACTACCAGGCCACCGACGACGGCGAGCGCCTGCCGGCCATCCTCATGTTCCATCCCGACTACGAGTTCGTCGACGCGGCGGGCGCGCCGATCACGCTGCCCGAGGACGGCGTCGTGCCGCCCGAGCTGGCACCGTCCGGGCTGCCGCTCGAGACCCTCGACGTGCCGGCGCCGGGCCGCAAACCCTGAACGCATCCCCGCGCCTCACGGCGCTCGCCGCCGTGGTCGTGAGCGCGCTCGCGTTCGCGCTCTACGTGCAGGTGGAGTGGCGCTGGTTCGTGCTCGGCTGGATCGGGCTCGTGCCGTGGCTGCTCGCCGTCGACCGGGCGCACACCGCGTGGGGTGCCGTCGGGCTCGGCGTCGCGATGAGCGTCGCGTTCGTGCTCGCCGTGTTCGCGTGGTTCGCCACCGCCGTCGCGGCCTATACCGGCTGGCCGTGGCCGGTGGCGCTGGCCCTGCTCGTCGTGCTGGCGCCGTTGCTGCAGCCGCAGCTCGTCACCTGCGCGCTGGCGCGGCACGTGGCGACGCGACGGGGAGCCGGCGTCGTGCGTGCCGCGGTCGTCGGCGCCGGGGTGTACGTCGGCACCGAGTGGGCCGTGCCGAAGCTGTTCGGCGACACCATCGGCCACGGCTTCCTGGCGTCGGCGTGGATGCGCCAGGCGGCCGATCTCGCCGGGGCGCCCGGGCTGACGTTCGTGCTGCTGCTGGCGAACGGCCTGGTCGCGGGCACGCGTCGTGATCGGTGGATGCCGCTCGTCGGCGTGGGGACGATGGCGGCAGTGCTCCTCCTGTACGGCGCCGTCCGGCTCCGGACGCTCGACGCGGGCGAGGCGCCCGTCACCGCGGCGTTGATCCAGGCCGATCTCGTCGACTACGAGCGCCTCGCCGCCGAGCGTGGCCGCTTCGAGGCCGTGCGCGAGATCCTGGCGGTGCACCGCGAGCTGTCGCTGCGCGCGCAGCGGGACGCGTCGCTCGACGTCGTCGTCTGGCCGGAGACGGTCTACCCGACGACGTTCGGTGCGCCCAAGAGCGACGCCGGTGCCGAGCTCGATCGCGAGGTGGCGGGCATCGCCGGCGAGCTCGGCGTCCCGCTGATCTTCGGCGCCTACGACGCCGAGGGTGACGCCGAGTTCAACGCCGCGATGTTCCTGCCGCCGCCGGTGGAGGGACGGATCGCGTTCGACGCCTACCGCAAGGCGGTGCTCTTCCCGCTCACCGAGCGCGTGCCTGCGCTCGTCGATTCACCGGCGCTGCGCAACGTGTTGCCATGGCTGGGCACGTGGCGGCCCGGCCCCGGTGCGCGCGTCGTGCCGCTGGCGTTGCGCGACGGCCGCACGCTGCGGGTGGCGCCGCTCATCTGCTACGACGCGGTCGTGCCGTCGCTCGCGCTCGACGCCGTGCGCGGCGGCGCCGAGGTGCTCGTCACGCTGTCGAACGACGCCTGGTTCATGCACGGCAACGGGCCGCGGCTGCATCTCGTGGTGTCGGCCTTCCGCAGCATCGAGACGCGACGGCCGCAGCTGCGCGCGACCAACACCGGCATCTCGGCGGTCATCGACGCCACCGGTGAGCTGCGGGCCGTCACCGGGGTGCACGAGCGCGTCGCGCTGCTCGGCACGGTCGCACCCGAACGCACGACCTGGACCCTGATGCTCGCGTGGGGCGACTGGTTCGGCCCGATGGCCCTCGCCATCGGGCTCGCGGCGCTTGCGATGCCGTGGCGGCGACCGTACCGTGCGCGGCCCATGGATGCTCGCCGCTCTGCCGTGCTCCTCCTGATCGCGACGTGCCTCCTCGCCGGGGCCTGCCGCAGCAAGCCGCGCGAGCTGTTCGTCGTGCCCGCGGCCGACCAGGCCACCCGACGCGCGCTGCCCGCGGGCGAGGTCGTCGGTGGCGTCGGACGCTACGGGGCGCACGCCTGGCTCGGCATCCCGTACGCACAGCCGCCCGTCGGACCGCTGCGCTGGCGTTCCCCACAGCCGATGCCGCCGTGGACGGGGACGCGCGAGGCACTGGCGTCGGGCGCCGCGTGCATGCAGGCGGCCAGCGAGTTCGGCGGCACCGATTCGGCACCGGGTGGCACGCCCACCGGGAGCGAGGACTGTCTCACGCTGAACGTGTGGGCGCCGCAGTTCCTGCCCGACGCCGTCCCCGCGGCCGGGAAGCGGCTGCCGGTGATGGTGTGGATCCACGGCGGCGGCAACACCGTCGGCACGGCGTCCTTCTACGACGGCGGCAATCTGGCGACGACGTACGGCATGGTCGTCGTCGCGATCCAGTATCGCCTCGGGCCGTTCGGGTGGCTGCGGCACGACGCGCTCCGCGCCGGCGCGGCCGACGACGTCGAGCGCTCGGGCAACTTCGGCACGCTCGACCAGGTGCGCGCGCTCGCCTGGGTGCGCGAGAACGTGGCGGCGTTCGGTGGCGATCCCGACAACGTCACCGTCTTCGGCGAGTCGGCCGGCGGGCAGAACGTCTACATGATGCTCCTGGCACCGCAGGCGCGCGGGCTCTTCCAGCGCGCCATCGTCGAGAGCGGGGGGCTGTGGGCGATGACGCTGGCCGAGGCCGAGGACTTCGCCGACGATCCGCAACCCGGGCACCGCCAGAGCAGCAACGAGATCCTCCTGCGTCTGCTGCAGACGGACGGTGCCCCCGACCGCGCCGCGGCACGTGCGAAGCTGGCGGCGATGGAGCCGTCGGCGGTGGCCGGGTGGCTGCGCGCCAAGCCGGCGAACGACATCCTGCTCGCCTACGATCGGCCGCCGAGCGGGCTCATCGACATGCCGCGCGTCTTCCGCGACGGCGTCGTCGTGCCCGACGGCGATCTGGCGGAGCGGCTCCGTCAGCCCAACGGCTGGAACCGCGTGCCGGTCATGGCCGGCACCAACCGCGACGAGCAGAAGCTGTTCCTGTTCCCCGACCCGACCCGCATCCACTATCTGCTCGGCTTCCTGCCGCGGTTCGTGGACGAGCCGTGGTACCAGGCCAGCGCGGAGTATCTGTCGCGGCTGTGGAAGGTGGTCGGCGCCGACGGCCCGGCGCAGGCGATGACGCAGAACCAGCCCGGCGTCTTCCTCTATCGCTTCGACTGGGACGAGGAGCCGTCGGTCCTCGGCGCCGACCTGGGACAGATGCTCGGTGCGGCGCACGCCTTCGAGATCCCGTTCGTGTTCGGGCACTGGGACCTCGGCCGCGCCGGCAATCGCATCTTCACGTCGGCGAACGAGCCCGGCCGCCAGGCGCTGTCGCGCGCCATGATGTCGTACTGGGCGCAGTTCGCCCGCACCGGCAACCCCGGCAAGGGCGCCGGGGGCGACCTGCCGGAGTGGCCGGCGTGGCATCCGACCGCGCCGTCGTACATCGTCTTCGACACGCCCGCGGGCGGCGGCATCCACCTGGTGCAGGCGACGGAGACGAAGGACCGTGTCCTGGCCGACATCCAGGCCGACCCGCGCCTCGCGGCTCCCCGCGCGCGCTGCCGCATCCTACGCGAGCTGGCGGCGTGGGGTCGCGCCTACGGCAAGGCGGAGTACGCCGAGGCCTGTCCGACGTTCCCCTTCGACGGGTATCCGTGGCCCGACTGAAGCGGGCCGCGGCGGTCCGCTCGCGTCCCGCCACGTACCACACCGCGATGCGCGTCGCGCGCATCGTCCACGGGCTCATGAGCCGGCCGTTCGGCTGGAGCTTCGCGGCCATCCAGGACGAGCTCGGCATCTCCGAGCGCACGCTGCTGCGCTACCTGGCGGCGTCGCGGCGCGAGCTCGTCGACGCCGACGGCGAGCCCATCGTCGAGGTGGTGCGGCACGGCGACCGTCGCGTCCTGCGGCTGGTGTCGGCGACGCGCACGCCGGAGTCGTCGTCCTACCAGGCGCTGCTCTTCTACTTCGCCGCCAGCGTGCTGCAGGCGCTCGACGGCACCGTGCTGAAGGAGGGCGTGCAGGACCTGTGGGAGAGCTTCTACCGCATGCTGCCGCCCGACCAGCAGCGCCGGCTCGCCGGATTCGACCGCAAGTTCTTCACGGTGCCCTACCTGGCGAAGGACTACCGCGCCTTCGACGAGCGCCTCGACACCATCCTGCGCTGCCTCGTGCACCAGTACACCCTGCGCATCGAGTACGAGAGCCCGTGGCGCGGTACGCAGGACCCCGTGCCGCAGGACTTCGATCCCTACACGCTCGCGATGTACCGCGGCGGCCTCTACCTGATCGGCCGCAGCCACAAGCATCGCCGCATCGTCTACCTCGCCGTCGAGCGCATGCGGACGGTGACGAAGCTGGCCCGGCACTTCGACTATCCGGCGCGCTATTCGCCGGTCCGTCACACCGAGGGGACGTTCGGCATCGTCGACGGCCCGGAGACCGACGTCGCCATCCGCATCCACGACCCCGACGGCGCGGCCCTGCTGAAGGCCCGGCGCCTCCATCCCACCCAGGAGTTCCGCCCGGAGCCCGACGGCTCGACGCTGCTGACGATGACGGTGCGGGGAACGGCCGAGCTCGAGAACTGGGTGCTGAGCCTGGGCCCGCACGTCGAGGTGCTGGAGCCGGCCGCGCTGCGTGACCGGGTGGCAGCGTCGCTGCGTGCCGCCGCTGCGCAATACGGCAAGGAAAAAACGCCAGCGGCTGACACACGGCGTCGATTACAGTAGGTCTGGTTGGGACGGCCCCGGTCCGGGGCCCTCCGAGGAGGTCGGAACATCGTGATCGAGAACGAGAACGAGAGCAGCGAGCCGCAGCCCGAAGCCATCACCGAAGGGACCAGCGACCCGGGGCTCGACCTGTTCCTGAATCACTGGCCCCGTATCGCCGCAACGGCCTGGGGCGGCTTCGTCTCGCACGGCCGTGGCGCCGTGCTCATGCGCCGTACGGCGCCCCATGCCCCCGTGTTCGAGTATCAGGCAGGTGCGCCATGCGACTGCCACGACGATCTCGTCAGCGAGTACGACCCCGATCGCCAGGCCGTGGTGGCCGTCGTGAAGGGCCGCGGGCGGGTGGTGTGGATCGCCACCCTGGGTGGCTGGCCGTCGCCGAAGGACGCCTGGGAGCGGGTGTCGGCGGCGGAGATGAACGCCACGGTGCAGTAGGAGGGCGCGTCCCACCATGATCGTCGTCACCAACCGGATTCCCGTCTCCCGTGGCCACGAGATCGACTTCGAGGACCGCTTCCGCAAGCGCGTCCACCTGGTCGATCGGGCCCCGGGCTTCGTGCGCAACGAGGTGCATCGCCCGCGCCCGGTGCGCTTCGATCACGAGCAGGGCGGCTTCGTCCCCGACCCCGAGGCGCAGGGCTACTACGAGGTGAAGACCTGGTGGCGCACCTTCGACGACTTCGTCGCCTGGACGAAGAGCCCCGCCTTCGCCGAGGCGCACTCGAGCCGTCCGCCGAAGGAGATGTTCGCCGGACCGAACGTGCTCGAGGTGCACGAGATCCTCACGAGCACCGATCTCGACCTCGATCAGCCGTCGAACTGACCCGACCATAACGCGTCGAGGAACTCCGCCCACGGGAGCACCTGAACGTCGTCGACGCGACGGGGCCGCGACTCGAGCGAGACGCAGACGAGGTTGCGGAGAGACGCCTCTTCCGCGAGCGCGCGCAGACCTCGCAGGTCGTGTGCCCCGACGTTCGCGGACGCTTTGATCTCCACGGCGGTGTGATCGCCGATGACGACGTCCACCTCGAAGCCCGACGTCGATCGCCAGAATGCCAGCGGCTGTCCCGAGCGGTAGTCTCGCCAGCATCGCAGCTCGTGGACGAGCCAGGTTTCGAATGCCTCGCCCCACTCCGCCGTGCCCGGCGCGCGATCGCGACGTCCCTGCAGCGCACCGGCGACGCCGATGTCGAAGAAGTAGTACTTCGAGGACGCGATCGGTTTTCGGCGGGCGGTGCGCCGCCATGCCGGCAGCTCGTGCAGGACCAGCGTGTCCTTCAGGATCGCGAAGTACTCGTGGATGGTCGTGCGTGCGACCTGCGCGTCACTCGCCACCGCGATTTCTGCTCGAGCAGAGCGGCCAGATCGAGGAGCGGGGGTATGGCGGGTTGCTCTGACGCCATTGTCGTCATTTGTCATCACATTTGACGACTTCGTCGTCAAACCTGACGCCATGCAGCTAAGTGGCCGAAGTCGTTAGTCGAACGGATTGCCCAGGTTGAACTGCCGGCCGCGCGCGGCGTAGTCGACGCCGGGCTCGCGCTCGTACTCGGGCGGGAAGCACTCCCGCTTGCGGGCGTAGTAGGCGGCGCGGTGGTCGCCCGCCGACGCCGGGTTGAACGTCAGGTAGTACGACCGGCGCGGGCCGTTCGTGCGGTTCGGCCCCGAGCGGTGCGGCACCCAGGCGTCGAACACGATGACGTCGCCCGGCTCGGCCAGCAGCGGCTCGACGGTCCAGCGCTCCATGACGCCGTCCTGCAGCGTGCCGTCGGGGTTCTGCGGCAGCGTCACGCGGCTCGAGTCCCAGCGCGACATCTCGAGGCAGCCGTTCTCGGGCGTGAAGGAATCGACCGGCACCATCAGCGTGAGGTGGTGCTCGACGCCGAAGTCGACGTACGCCGGCGCGTCCTGGTGCGGCGCGAACCCGGCGCCGCCCGGCCCCTTGAAGTTGATCTTGTCCTTGAAGAGGACGACCGGCTCGCCGGCGCACGCCGTCAGCAGCTCGCGCACGCGCGTGCCGGTGACGAGGTCGGCGAGCGCGTCGTGGTACGGCACGAAGTTCTCGATGCGCGCCAGCATCTTCGACGACGGATCGCCCGCGCGCCGCTCGTAGTAGCGCATCCAGCGACCGGGTGTCTCGGGCCACGAGGCCAGCTCGTCGGTGAGGCGCGCGATGGTGCGGGTGTCGGCGGCGTCGAAGAACCGCGGCACCACGACGTAGCCATGACGCGCGAATTGCTCCTTGGAAGCGGGGTCGAGCATCGGTCGGAGGTAGCATGGGCGTCGGGGGCACGCGAGGCGCTGCGGCTTGCCGTCGCCCGTCGTTCCCGCGTAGGGTCCGCCCCCGCCATGTCCCGACCCGCGCCGACGCTCCTCACGAAGATCTCCTACGGCCTCGGTGCGGTGGCGTTCGGCGTCAAGGACAACGGCTTCTCCTTCTTCCTGCTGCTCTACTACAACCAGGTCCTCGGCTTGCCGGAGGCGTGGGTCGGTCTCGGCATCATGGTGGCGCTCTTCCTCGACGGCATCATCGACCCGTTCGTGGGCCACGTCTCCGACCACCTGCGATCGTCGTGGGGACGCCGCCACCCGTTCATGTACGCGGCGGCCGTCCCGGTGGCGGTGGCGTACTGGTTCCTGTGGACGCCGCCCGCGGGCCTCTCGCAGGGCGCGCTGTTCGCCTACTTCGTCGTCCTGGCGATCCTGGTGCGGATGTTCCTGAGCTTCTACGAGATACCCAGCACCGCGCTCGCCGCCGAGCTCACCGACGACTACGACGAACGCACGTCGATCTTCGGCTGGCGCTTCTTCTTCGGGTGGTGGGGCGGCCTCACGATGGCGGTGCTGGCCTACGCGGTCTTCCTGCAGCCCGACGCCGACCACCCCGTCGGCGTGCTGAATCCGGCCGGCTACCGCAACTTCGGGCTGGCGGGTGCGCTCGTCATGCTGACGGCCATCCTGGTGTCGTCGCTCGGCACCCACGCCTACATCCCGCACCTGCGGCAGCCGCCGCCGCCCAAGGGTGGTGGCCTGCGCGTGGCGCTGCAGGAGGCCCGCGAGACGCTGTCGAACCGCTCGTTCCTGATGCTGTTCGGCGCCGGTGTCTGCGGCGCGATGGCGGCGGGGCTCGCCGCCGCGCTCAACATCTACTTCAACACCTACTTCTGGGAGCTGACGTCCGATCAGATATCGGTGCTGATCCTGGCGAACTTCGTGTCGGCCGCGGTGGCGTTCGTGCTGGCGCCACTCATCGGGCGTCGGCTCGGGAAGCGCATCGCCGCCATCGGCGTGTCGCTCGCCGGCGTGCTGCTCGCTCCGGCGCCGGTCGTGCTGCGACTGATCGGGCTCTTCCCCGCCAACGGCTCGCCGGTCCTGGTGCCGACGCTGTTGGTGTCGAACACCATCGCCATCACGCTGGTGATCATGTCGGGCATCCTGGTGGCGTCGATGGTCTCCGACATCGTGGAGGACAGCGAGGTCTCGACGGGACGACGCTCCGAGGGCGTGTTCTTCGCCGCCAACAGCTTCGTGCAGCAGTCGGTGTCGGGCATCGGCATCTTCACGTCGACGCTGCTGCTGCGCGCCATCGGGTTTCCGAGCGACGCCAAGCCCGGTGCCGTCGACCCGGCGGTGATCCGCTCGCTCGGCCTGGTCTTCGTGCCGACGGTCGTCGTGCTGTACCTGGCGGCGCTGGCGTTCCTGTCGTCGTACCGGATCGATCGTGCGAAGCACGAGGCGAACCTGACGACGCTCGGCCGTCGCGGTTGATCGCGGAGCCCTTGCCGGCGGCGGCCCGGGAGCCGTACACAGGGCCATGGCGCCCGACGACTCCACCCTCCGTGCCCGTCGCGACGAGGTCATCCGCGAGCACATGGCGTCCGAGAACCGGCTCGACTTCGAGGCGACGCTCGCGACGTTCCAGCATCCCCGCTACGAGCTGGTCGCCACCGGGCAGGTCTTCGATGGGGCCGACGAGGTGCGCCAGTACTACGCGACGTCGCGCGGCGCCTTTCCCGACCAGCGCAACGAGATCCACACCCTGCGGCACGCCGACGACGCGGTCGTCGTCGAGTTCGACCTGCTCGGCACGCACGGCGGTCCGTTCATGGGCATCCCGGCGACGGGGCGCACGTTCCGCTGTCGCATGGCCGCCGTCTTCGAGTTCGCCGGCGATCGCATCGTCTGCGAGCGGGTGTACTTCGACGCGGCCACGATCATGCGGCAGCTCGGGCTCCTCCCCGGCGCCGCGTAGGACGCGTGCCGCGCACGGCGCCCCCGCTGCTCGTCGCGTTCCTCGGGCTCGCGCTGGTGAATGCGGCGTGGATGCGCCCGCCGGTGATCGTCGTCGCGGCGGCGGTGCCGGCGCTGCTGTTCGCGCTGCCGCTCGTCGTCCTCGGACGACGGCGCGGCGAGCCGTTCGTCCTGCTGGCGTCGGCGTTCCTGTGGGGGGCGGTGGTGGCGACGTGGGTGGCGCTGCTCGCGAACGATGCGCTGCTCGCCTGGCTGCCGACCGTCGCCGGCACCGACACCACCGCCGCGATCACGCCGACGCTGCTCGGTCCCATCGTCGAAGAGGTGGCGAAGGCCGCGGGGCTCGTGCTGCTCTACCGCGTGCGGCCGTCGTCGTTCGACGGCGTGCGCCGCGGCATCGTCTACGGGGCCCTGGTCGGGCTCGGGTTCGTGCTCACCGAGAACCTCACCTACCTCATGTTGGCGACGCTGGCCGGCGGCGAGCCCGGTCTGGCGCGCGCGGTGTGGACGCGTGCCGTGCTGGGCGGCTTCCACCACGCCGTCTTCACGGCGACGGTCGGTGCGGCGCTGTCGCTGGGCCACGGTCGGCTCGTGCCCGTGCTGCTCGGGCTGGTGGCGGCGATCGCACAGCACGCGCTCTGGAACGTCGTCGCCGCGGGCCGCATCAGCGCCATCCTGTGCAACGCCCCGGCCGCGGACGCGGCGTGTGCGGCGGCGCCGGCGACGACCGGGCTCTACGTGTGGATTCCGCTGGTCGTGGCCGGGGCGCTCGGCCCGGGGCTGGTGGTGCTGGCACTGCTCGCGGCGCGCGATCAGATCAGCATGCCCGCCAGCAGCAGCTCGACGACGTCCTCCGCGTAGCGGCGCACGCCGTCGGGCGTGCGTCGATCGACGGCGGGATCGAACGTGCGCGCGAAGCGATCCGTCAGGGCGGTGAGGCTCAGCACGCCGCCCGCGCCGTGCGTCAGCAGGAAGTGGAACGTCGCCGGTGCGACGTCGCGCACGCGACCCTGGCGATGGAGCCGTCGCAGCACGCCGGTGACGAGCCAGCTCGCGGGTGCGATGTGACGCTCGAAGAGGTAGTCGAGCCGCGGCCCCGGCGCCGCCGATTCCTGGTTCATGATCTTCAGCAGCGCGGGCCATGCCGCCGACACCTCGAGGAAGCGCACGAGCACGGCGCGCAGCCGGGCGAGGTCGTCGTCGGGTGCGCTCGAGAGGGCGTCGCCGAGCTCGAAGGCGAGGGCGGCGAAGCCACGGTCGACGGCGGCGTACCAGAGCGCCTCCTTCGACCGATAGCGCTGGTGCACCAGGTTGTGGCTGACGCCCAGCCGCCGGCAGAGGTCGCGCACCGAGGTCCCCGAGTAGCCCTGCTCGGCGAACGCGGTGAGCGCGGCGTCGAGCACGCCGTCGTACGCGACCGCATGCGCCGTCCCACGTGGCGGGCGACCGCGACGGCGGGGTTTTTCGTTGACAGCAGCCGGACGTCTGGGGGATATGGGCACGTGTCAATATTAGGACGGCTGGCCGGAGGCCTGTTCGTGATGTCGCTGCTGCTCGTGGCGCGACCCGCGGCGGCGGACAAGGTGTGCACCAAGGGCTGCAAGAATCTGCAGCTCAATTGCGTCGGCGCCGCGCGCGCCGCGCTCGGGACCGAGCGTCCCGCCTGCACCGACAAGGCGTGCAAGCGCAACGCCGCGAAGCGGTTCAAGGCTCGCTCGGGCGAGTGCCGCGCGGCGCGGAAGGCGTGCAAGCCGTGCTGCAAGCTCGGTGGCGTCAACGAGTGCGCCGAGGCTGCGGGCGCCGTCATCCCCGCCTCGCCGCAGGTCGGTGGCGATCCGGTGAACGGTCGCGAGCTGCTGCTCGCCGGCGACTACATGACCTGCGGCATCCCGCTGAAGGTGTGGGACTTCGCCCCCGGCATCGTCGCCGGCGGCTACGGCGGGCCCGTCGACGCGCCCCGCATCCCCGATCGTTCCGGACGCAACGCCGAGCTGCCGTTCTTCCTGAACACGTTCACGACGCCCGAGGGCGCGGAGGTGGTGAACGCCAACTGCCTCATGTGCCACGGCGGCACGTTCGACGGGCAGCTCGTCGTCGGGCTCGGCAACGCCACCGCCGACTTCACCGCCGGTGCCGGTGGCGCCGCGACGGGCGTGCCGATCACCGACGACCTCATCGCGCTGCTCGGTCTCACCGAGGTCGAGCGCGCACAGCTCGAGAAGATCGCCGGCCGCGGAGGCACGCTCGGCCCGCTCACCAAGATGCGGACGATCGGCATGAACCCCGCCGAGCTCTTCGCCGTCATCCTGATGGTGCATCACGACCGCGACACGCTGGCGTGGAGCGACGTGCCGCTGACGCCGCTCGTGCCGGTCGACCACAACGGGGCGCCCATCGCCGATCCGCGCGTCACCTCCGACCCGCCGCCGTGGTGGCGCGCCCACAAGAAGCATGCGCTCTTCTACAACGGCATGGCGCGCGGTGACCATCGCGGCACGATGGCGCTGGCGACGTCGGTGTGCGTCGACGACGTCGCGCGTGCACAGGTCGTCGACGAGCAGTTCAAGGACATCCAGGCGTTCATCACGGCGATGCGCGCGCCGTCGTACCCGCGCGCCATCGACCCCGCGCTGTCCGCCGAAGGCCGCGTCATCTTCGCGCGCGACTGTGCCGGCTGCCACGGCAGCTACGCCGCCAGCGACGACGAGGAGAGCTATCCGAACCTGATCATCCCGCTCGACGTCATCGGCACCGATCCCGTGGTGGCCGAGGCCGGCGTCGTGCACTCGCCCGACCTGGTCACCTGGTACAACGGCTCGTTCTACGGCGGCATCACGCAGATGGTCCCGAACGATCCGTTCCCGGGCTACATGCCGCCGCCGCTCGACGGCATCTGGGCGACGGCGCCGTTCCTCCACAACGGCTCCGTGCCGACCGTCGAGCTGGTGCTGAACAGCCACGCCCGCCCGACCTACTGGGCCCGCGTCGACCTCGACAGCACCAACTTCGACGAGGAGGCCATGGGTTGGCCCTACGTCGTGCACGACGGTCCGCCCGACGCGCTGCCGCCGGCGGAGCGCAAGATGGTGTTCGACACCACGCACTGGAGCCAGTCGAACGCGGGCCACACCTACGGCGACCATCTGACCGACGCCGAGCGCCGGGCCGTCATCGAGTACCTGAAGACGCTCTGATCGTGGCGGTTGTCACTGCACGCCCCGTCGTGGTCTGACGGGGCATGCGGGACGCTCTGGCGCTGGCCCTGCTGCTCCTGGCGGGGGTGGCGCACGGGGCCGTGAACCATCCGTTCGGCTCGCACCCCATGGCGTACACGGCGGGTGCGATCCGTCCGGACCACGTCGGCCAGCCGGTGCTCGACCAGACGGTGCGCGACTTCTACGACGACTGGAAGGACGCGTACCTGCGACAGACGTGTGGCGCCGGACGGTACGTCGTCCTGTCGAAGACGGAGCCCGGCAACCTCACCGTCTCCGAGGCGCACGGCTACGGCATGATCGTCGCCGCGCTGATGGCGGGCCACGATCCCGATGCGCAGCGCATCTTCGACGGCATGTACGCCTACTTCCGCGAGCACCCGACGCTGACGCACGACGATCTGATGGCGTTCTACCAGAAGACGTCGTGCGCCGACGCGCAGGGCACCGACAGCGCGTCGGACGGCGACCTCGACATCGCCTTCGCGCTGCTGCTCGCCGACCGGCAGTGGGGCAGCTGCGGCGCGGTCGACTATCTCGCCGCGGCGCAGGCGGTGCTCGCCGACGTGATCGACGGCGACCTCGACGCCAGCGGCCGCTACGTCCTGCTCGGCGACTGGGTGGCGCCGAGCGAGCCCGCCTTCTACGATTCGACGCGGTCGTCCGACTTCATCGTCGACCACTTCCGCAGCTTCGCCGCCGTCACCGGCGACGCCACCTGGACGGCGGTGCGGGACCGCACCTATCAGATCGTCGCCGCGCTGCAGGCGACGCACAGCCCGTCGACGGGCCTGCTGCCCGACTTCGTCGTCGATCCGCTCGGTACGCCCGATCCGGCGCCGTCCGGGTTCCTCGAAGGGCCCACCGACGGCGCGTACTCGTTCAACGCCTGCCGCGACCCGTGGCGGCTCGCCACCGATTGGCTGGTGAGCGGCGACGCGCGGGCCAAGGCCGCGGTCGACCCGATCAACGCCTGGATCCGCGCCACCACCGCCGACGATCCGTCGGCGATCGGCAGCGGCTACGCGCTGACCGGTACGCCCATCCCGGACACCGACGAGCCGCATCTCGCGTTCGTGGCCCCGTTCGCCGTCGGTGCGATGGTGAACGCCACCAACCAGGCGTGGCTCGACGCGTTGTGGGATCAGGTCGTGGCGACGCCCGTCGGTGCCAGCGACTACTACGGCAACACGCTGAAGCTGCTCTCCATGCTGGTGCTGTCGGGCAACTGGTGGGCACCGGAGACCGTCACGGGTGGGTGCGTGCCCGAGGGCACGCCGTTCTGCACCGCGGGCGGTACGCTCGCCGAGACGCAGCTCCGTCTGCAGAAGCTCGGCGGCACGACGGGCGACGAATCGCTCAAGCTGTCCGGCACGCTGTTCTTCGCGCAGGGCGTCCCCGTGCCCGGCCCGCTGTCGGTGGGGGCGCGCGTCGTCGTCGAGGATCTCGGTGCGGGTGGGGCGACCGT
The DNA here is from genome assembly GCA_964404165.1 of uncultured Binatia bacterium (SeqCode). Taxonomy (GTDB): domain Bacteria; phylum Desulfobacterota; class Binatia; order DP-6; family DP-6; genus DASYLJ01. Next base: position 17,186 of record CAYOIZ010000056.1, read on the forward strand.
GTTCGACGTCACGGTGCCGTCGCTCGCGGCCGGCACGTGCACCGCGCGCGACGGCTGGAAGGTGACGCCGAAGGTGGCGCTCTATCGCAACAAGTCCGGCGCCGCCGATCCGCCCGCGTGCACGGCGGGCTCGGCGCAGGGGCTCGTGAAGCTGAAGCTCGCACCGCAGGGGACGCACGACGTCGCGGTGCAGGTGATCACGAAACGCTCGGCGCTCGGTGCGGTGGTGGGTCCGCTGCGCGCGACCGTCGTGCTCGGGGATTCGCCCGCCGCCGGTGCGGCGGGACAGTGCGGCGTCAGCACGCCGCTCGTGTGCGCGGGCAGCGTCACGCTGCGCTGCGAGGAGGCGGGATCATGAGGGAGCCGTCCTGGTACGGGGCCGAGATGTTCGATCCGGCCTTTCGCGACGATCCGTATCCGTACCTGAAGCGGCTGCGCGAGGAGGCGCCGCCCGTCCACGTGACGCCCGTCGACATGTGGCGGATGACGCGCTACGCCGACGTCGAGCGGCTGCTGTTCGATTCGCCGGTCGGCGTGCGCACGACCGACGGCCTGATCCCGGGCATCGACGAGAACATGACCGGCCCGCGCGAGTTCATGCTGCAGCAGGACCCGCCGACGCACTCGCGGCTGCGGAAGCTCGTCAGCCGCGCGTTCACGCCGCGCGCCATCAACCAAATCCGCGCCGACATCCAGCGCATCGTCGACGGCTGCCTCGACCGCGTTGCGCGGCAGGGCCACATGGACGTCGTCGCCGACCTGGCGCTGCCGGTGCCGTCGACGATGATCTGCGAGATGATGGGCGTGCCGCTCGCCGACCGCGAGAAGTTCACCGAGTGGACGGCGAAGGCGACGCACGGGCTCGCGGCGCAGTTCCTGACGCCCGAGATGCTGGCCGAGACGCAGGCGGCGGCGATGCAGCTCGTCGGCTACTTCCAGGGGCTGATCGAGGAGCGACGGCACGCGCTCAGCGACGACATCCTCTCCGAGCTGATCCGCGCCGAGGAGGCGGGCGACCGCCTGAGCCCGACCGAGCTGCTGTCGCAGGCGATCGGGCTGCTCATCGCCGGCTTCGAGACCACCATCGGCCTGATCTCGAACGGCACGCGGGCGCTGGTGCGTCACCCCGACCAGCTCGCGCTCCTGCGCGAGAACCCGGCGCTGATCGAGACGGCGGTGGAGGAATGCCTGCGCTTCGACGGCCCCATCATCCTGACGGTGCGCGTGGCCCACGAGGACCTGGAGTTCGGCGACACGGTCATTCCGAAGAACGGTCGCATCTGGGCCATGCTCGCGAGCGCGAACCGGGACGCGTCGGTCTTCGCCGACCCGGATCGTCTCGACATCACGCGGCAGCCGAACCCGCACCTCGCCTTCGGCGGCGGCCCGCACTACTGCCTCGGGGCGTTCCTCGCGCGGACCGAGGCCCAGCTGGCGATCGGCGGCCTGGTGCAGCGTTTCCGCGACCTGGCGCTGCCGGAGCCCACCGTCACGTGGGGGCTGTCCTTGTTCCGCGTGCCGGGGCGGCTGCCACTGACGTTCCGCGCCTGACCTCACGAGCGATCCGAGGTTCCCGGACCGTCGATCGTCGGATACGACGACGGCATGGCCGTCCAACCGCGCGCCCATCCGTCGAGATCGTCACCCGCGGCGTTGCTGCTCGTCGATCTGGTGAATCCGATGGACTTCGACGGCGCGGACGCGCTGCTGGGGCCCGCGCTGCGCGCCGCCGAGGCGATCGCCGCCGTGAGGCGGCGCACCCGGGCCGCCGGCATGCCGACGATCTTCGTCAACGACAACTTCGACCAGTGGCACATGGGCTTCCGCGAGCTGGTCGCGCACCACGGCCGGCCGGAGGCCCGGGGACGCGCGCTGATCGAGCTGGTCGGGCCCGACGCGTCGTCCGACCACTTCGTGCTGAAGCCGATGCACTCCGGGTTCTTCCAGACGCCGCTCGAGGTCCTGCTGCAGCGGCTCGCCGTGCGCACCGTCGTGATCACCGGCATCGCCGCCGACATCTGCGTCTGGGCGACGGCGCACGACGCCTACATGCGCGACTATCGCGTGGTGGTCCCGTCGGACTGCATCGCCTCGGAACGCCCGGAGTGGACGGCCGACACGCTGGTGCGTGCGCAGCGCGTGCTGCACGCCGACACGCGGCCGTCGACCGCGCTCGACCTGGACGCGCTCACGACACGACCGCGTCGGCGGCCCAGCTCTGCATGACGTGCTCGAGCCACCACGACGGCGCCGCCGACAGCAGCGTGTCCATGTTGCTGTAATCGCGCCACAGCGAGATCTTCCCGCCGTCGATCACCTGGATCGAGACGAACGGCAGCGACACGACGTGGTCGGGCGCGAAACACCAGTCCTCGGTGTGCTCGGTGACGACCGTGCCGGCGTCGGCCACCATGCGGTGCAGGTGGTGCACGTGGCTTGGGACGCGGGCGAAGCCGATCTCGAGCTTGCGAACGATGGCGGTCGGGCCGACGACCTTTGCTGCGGGGATCGGCACGTCGTCGTACACGGCGTCTGCGGTGAAGTAGGCGCCGAGCCGGTCGAAGGCGTGTGCGTACAGGTCGTCCCAGAAGCGTCGGGCGAGGGCCAGGTTGGCGTCGATGGCGGTCATGGGGGCGACGTCTAGCACGCGGCCGCCGGCTTTTCGCGATGCTGAGCCATGGTCGGCACGGGTCTTCCCTGAATCCGGAATGTCCGTCCGACAATGCAGTGGAGGATGACTGGCACGGCGCTCGCTCCATGGTCGGCATGCATGAATCACGGACTCGACCCGGACGCCTGAACGCCATGCGCCGCCTCGCGACGGCGATTCTGCACGCCGGGGGGCGGTGCGCGGAGCCCCCGCGCAGCCTGGGTGGGCCGATCGCGTCGCTGCTGAGCGACGTCCTGCCGACCGAGGACGAAGGCGCCCTCGAGCTGCCACAGGCCTGCGCGACGGTGCGCTCGATGGCCACGGACGCGGTCCGCATGGTCGTGACGGCGCTCGCGGAGATCGCGGTCGCCGAAGGGCAACCGTCCGAGGAGGTACGCGCGACGTTCACGTGTATCGCGCGGGCGCTCGGCCTGTCGGCGGCGGACGCGCGTCTGACCCTCGAGACGGCGATCGCCACGCGCCTCGACGCGCTCGTCGCCGAGACCGCGGCGATGGCCGCGGCGGGCAAGGCCGCTTCGCGGGACGCGCTGGATCTGGCCTACCTCCAGGAGGTGATGCGCTTCGATCCGGTCGCGATGGCGCAGCTCGGCGCCGAGTTCGCGGCGCTGGCGGTGCATCGCCTGAGCGACGTCACGCTGCTGTACGAGCTCGAGGCCAGCATGTTCGATACCAGCGATCAGGGCGGCGACACGGCGTACCAGACGCCGGGATCGAATCCGCGCGGATCCGGCGTCGAGAGCTGACGCTCGATGGTCGCCTCGCCGTTCGTGCATCGCCACGCGAAGGCGGTGGCACGGCCGGTGACGTACGCCGGGACGACGTCGGCGGAGGGGTTCTCGCGGCACCAGGTGCGCGTGCCGTCGGTGGGGGTGCGGTCGGTGTCGAGCCTGGCGCCGCACTGGATGTTGGCGCCGACGGTGCAGGCCCACACCGCGCCGCCCATGCAGCGCCACGACACGCGATCCGCGGGGATCGCCGGCACCGCGAGCCGACGGGAGAGGGCGTCCGCGACGGCGACGGGGGTCTGGCCCTCCGGGGCGTCGACGTCGCCGGCCTTGCGGCAGTACGCGAACGGATCCTCGCCGACGTGGACGTCGATGGTATGGGTGCGGGCCGGCGCGACGTCGCGCTCCCAGGGCCTCGCATACACGAGGGTGACGGTGGCGGTGCCCGGGCCGACCGCCTGGAACGTCCACACGTCCTTCCCGCCCGTCCCGAGGGTCGCATCCATGGGACGCTCGAACGAGGAGCCCAACGATCGCACGACCGCGGCGTTCGGATCCTGCGCCAGTGCCCAGGCGTAGCCGGTGGTCGGGTTCGCCTCGAGCGTGACGTCGAAGCGATCCCCCGGTCGCAGATCGCGGCGCTCGGTGACGTCGTCGGCGGCATTGGCCACGGTGGCGAGGAGCACGAGTGCCAGCAGGGTGCGGAAGGGCATGCGCTTCATTCCCACCGCCACACCGGGAGTCAAATCCGGCTTCACAGACGTTCGCGTGGTGGCAGACTTCCGCCATGTCGACGACGAAGTCCGAAGGGTCCGGTCGGTCCGGTCTCGAGGAGATGTTCCACCGCTTCGCCGGCGCCGCGGCGCACGCCACCGGAACGCCGTGGGCGTTCATGGCCGCGGTCGGCATCATCGTGGTGTGGGCGCTGCTCGGCCCCGCATTCGGCTATTCCGACACCTGGCAGCTCGTGATCAACACCAGCACGACGATCATCACGTTCCTCATGGTGTTCCTGATCCAGAACACCCAGAATCGCGACGCCGTCGGCATCCACCTGAAGCTCGACGAGCTGATCAAGGCGACGGGCGGCGCGCGCAACACGATGATCGACCTCGAGCAGCTGTCGGACGAGCAGCTGCGCGACCTCGAGGCGCAGTACAAACGCATCTCGTGCGGCGAGGACGAGCCCGACGATACTTGACGCCCTGCCGCCGCGCGTGCGAGCCGATGGCCCATGAACCTACGCGACAAGATCTGCGTCGTCACCGGCGGCGCGAGCGGCATCGGTCGTGCGCTCGCCGAGCGCTTCGCGGCCGAGGGGGCGAAGCGCGTCGTGGTCGTCGACCGCGACGCCGACGGCGTGCGCGCGGTGGCGTCGGCGATGGGCGGGATCGGCATGACGGCCGACGTCGCGCGCGAGGACGACATCCGTCGCGTGATCGAGGACACGGAGTCGCAGCACGGGCCCATCGACCTCTTCTGCTCGAACGCCGGCATCCTGCTGATCGGCGGCGCCGAGGTGCCGACGGCCGAATGGCAGCGCATCTGGGACATCAACGTGATGTCCCACGTCTACGCCGCGCGTCACCTGGTGCCGCGCATGCTGGCGCGTGGCGGCGGCTACCTGCTGCAGACGGCGTCGGCGGCGGGCCTGCTGTCGCAGGTGGGATCGGCGCCGTACGCGGTCACCAAGCACGCCGCCGTCGGGTTCGCGGAGTGGCTCGCGATCACGTACGGCGATCGCGGCATCGTCGTCTCGGTGCTGTGCCCGCAGGCGGTGCGCACGAAGATGACCGAGGACGTCGAGAACGGCGGCGTCGCCGGGCTCGACGGCATGCTCGAGCCGTCGGCGCTGGCGACGGTCGTCGTCCAGGGGCTGGCCGACGAGCGCTTCCTGATCCTGCCCCACCCGGAGGTGGCGGAGTACGTGCGGCGGAAGGGCGAGGACGTCGACCGGTGGATCCGCGGCATGCGGCGCCTGCAGGCGCGCTTCGGGGTGTAGCTACCCCCAGAACACCGCGACGCGCTCGCACATCCACGCCACCGCCAGCGAACCGATCGCGTACGCCGGCACCAGCCGCACCCAGCGCGGTGCACGCTGCAGCGTCGCGCGGATCGGCAGCAGCACGACGACGAACGCGAGCTGCCCGAGCTCGACGCCGACGTTGAATCCGACCAGCGCCAGCGGCACGCGGTCGGGCGGCAGCCCGACGTCGCGCAGTGCGCCCGCGAAGCCGAGCCCGTGCAGCAGGCCGAAGGCGAACGCCACCAGCCACGGCTTGCGGCGCGCGAGCGAGTGCACCTCGGGCGGTCGCGTCAGCTCGAACGCCACCAGCACCAGGCTGAGCGCGATCGTCGCCTCGACCGGCGGCGACGGCAGCCGCAGGATGCCCAGCACCGCGAGCGCCAGCGTCAGGCTGTGCGCCGCCGTGAACGCGGTGATGGTCCACAGCAGGTCGTGCAGGTTCGCCACCAGCAGGACGAGGCCGAGGACGAAGAGCAGATGGTCGGGTCCGAGCAGGATGTGCTCGATGCCGAGCACGACGTAGCGCCACAGCACCGGGAGCCGCGGCTCGCCGCCGGCGGCGCCGGGCAGGACGAGATCGTCGAAGCCGCTGCGCAGCACGCCGGTCGAGACGTGACCGTCGTTCCAGGTGACGCGCACCAGCACGTCGAGGCTGCTGCCGGCCAGACCGTCGATGGCGAGTCGTCCGCCGCCGAGGCCCGTCGGACGACAGTCGGCGCGGAAGAAGTGCGTCGGCTCGACGGCGTCCTCGCTGGTCGGGCCGAGCGGGACGGTGTGGCAGTGGGGCGGCAGCACGGGCGTGAGTCCGCCGAGCGGATCGGCGGCGCCCTGTGGCGTCGAGCTCTTCCAGACCACGTCGAACACGCCGGGCGTGACCTCGCGCAGGTCGAGCAGGGCGGGCTCGAACGAGTGCGCCGCCGCGACGCCGCACCAGGCGAGCACCACGACGAGGACGCGGGCGATCATGGCGACGGCTCGATGCGCACCGTCCACCGCGTGCGCAGGTCGTCGAGCGCCTGGCGGTCGAGCGCCTCGCGGCGCTCGGCGCGCCAGTCGCGCAGGACGGGATCGCGCACCTCGGCGAGCGGCGGCACGCTGCCCGGTGTGCGTGCGGTCACGCGCACGTCGTGCGCGCCGTAGCTGGAGAGGATGGGGCCGTGCCATTCGCCGACCGGCAGGGCGACCACCGCGGCCGCGAACTCCGGACCGAAGATGCCGGTGAGATCCTCCTGCGACTGCGCGGGCAGCGTTCGTCCACGCATGAACGGATCGCCGAGCGTGGCCGGTGACGCACCCTTGGCGAGCGCCGCCAGCCAGCCGGTGGCGCGTGCCTCCGCCGGCTCGCCGGGCGTGCCGAACGACGCGAACACCTGCTCGATCGTGATGCGATCGGGTCGCGCGTAGCGCGCGGCGTTCGCGGCGAGGAACGTCTCCAGCTCGGCATCGGTCGGGGTGGGCAGGGGCGTGCTGCCTTCGAGCAGGAAGTCCATCTTCTGCACCAGTCGCCGGCGCACGATGACGTCGCCCTGCTCGAGCCCGAGCTCGAGCGCCTCACGGTAGCGCACCTCGTCGTCGATCCAGCGTCGCAGGAGCCCCTCGCGTTCTTCGGCGGTGGGCGGTCTGCCGGTACGCCGCTCCTGATCGCGGGCGAGGCCCGCCATCAGCGACGACGGGACGACGATCTCGCGCTCGACCGCCGCCGGCGCGACGGCGCGATGCAGGGCGAAGAGCGCCACCCCGATCACCAGGAAGTGGAGGAGCGGCTCGCGGAGCACGCGGGGGGTCAGACCTCGGGCTCGTACCAGATCGGCGACGTCCAGGCACGCTCCTGCACGGTGCGCGGGACGTTGGGGTCGCTGCAGGCGGCGGGCCGATCGACCGGCGCCAACGCGTTGCAGCCGTACGCGTGCCAGCGACAGCTCGGGTTCTCGATCACGCGCGCGTAGTAGAAGGCGTGCTGGTCGGGCGCGAAGTCGGGGTCGGTCCACACCGCGCAGAGCGCGTCGTCACCGGGGCCGGTCTGCGCGCACGTCTGCTCGTCGACGGTGGCGCCGTTCGAGGGGTTGCCGGCGACGTCGTAGACCTGCTGGTGCGAGACGCCGCCCTCGATCCAGCCCTTCACGATCTGCACGCGCTGGAGCTGCGTGCCCGGCCGCGACACGGTGCCCGGATCGCGCAGCGCCGACACCACGAACGATGGTGCGCCGCCCGTGGTCGTCGGGCCGAGCAGCCCGCCCATCGCGACGCCCTGGGCATACGCGGTCTCGAGCATCGCCGGATCGCCGCAGAGCGACGGGGCGAGCCCGAATCCGGCGAAGAGCCGCACGGTGATGCGCGGGCCGCTGGTCGCGAACGTCTCGCGGCGTCGCATGGCGTCGAACAACGCCGGTCGCGAGTTCTCCTCGGCCCACACGCCCACCAGACCACCCGGGCTGAAGCGCCAGCCGCCGATGTAGAACTGGCCCTCGCCGAGGCGCGTGTCGGGCGTGCCGTCGTCGGTGCCGCGGTGGCCGATCCACGCGTCCTCCGCCACCGCGCCCGGCGTGCCGTTGTGGGTGTCGGTGCTGGCGATCATGCCGAGTCGCAGCGGGTTGACGCCGATGCGCTCCTGCTCCTTCATGCCCTCGAGCAGGGCGCCGCGGATGAAGTCGCGCCGCGACACGCAGCCGAGCGTGACCGTGCCGCCGACGCCGACGCCGTTGCCGCAGTCGGCCGGGTTGTCGTAGCGCCGCTTCTCGAAGTTGCACTGCTCGTCGGTGCCGCCGACGATGCCGGAGAGGCCGTTGAAGCACTCGGAGCTGCCCTTGTGCTGGTAGACCTCGAACAGCGGCTCCATCGACGAGCGCAACGCCGCCTGCGTGCGCTCGTCGTCGGCGCCCGACGCGCCCGGGTACTCGACGAGGAACATCTTGCCGTTGCTCTCGTTGCTGTTGTGCGGGATGGCGAGCACGTCACAGCCGATGCCGGCGTCGATGCAGGTGTTGGCCAGCTCGCGCCACAGGCCGAGCGCCGTCGGCTGCTCGAAGACCGTGGTGGGGAAGGGTACGTGGTCGTTGCGGAAGACGACGTTGCGATGCAGCGTGCTCACCGAGCGCGAGCCGGTGTGCTCGTAGCCGACGAAGCTCGTGAAGCTGCAGTCGCTGGAGCGGTCGTAGGCGCTCTCGGCCGCCTGCTGTATCCGATCCCACACCGTGGCCGCCGTGGCGAGGCAGTACTGGTTGTCGGGTCCACAGATCCCGGGCTCACGCGTCGGCGGAACGGCGGCGACGCGGAAGCCGAAGGCCGTCGTGCCGTAGTTGCCGCCGATGCGGTACTCCTGGCACGGGAAGGAGTCGTAGGTGGGTGAGCCGGGGGTGACGCACAGCTCGACCTCGCCCAGGAACTCGGAGTGATCGGTGACGGCGGCGAAGTCGAGCGGGCGGTCGATCTGCACCGTCTGCGTGCCGTTGCCCATGACGTCCAGCGGCGGCAGCTGCACCGGGTCGCCCTGCGCGAAGGCGTAGGCCTGCTCGGGCGTGGTGCGGACGTCGAACGCCTGCGCGTCGAACGACAACGTCGTGTGGACGTGCAGGTCGCCGAAGTAGGCGTTGCGCAGCGGATTCGCCTGCGCGCAGGTGGGCAGGTCCTCGGCGTAGGGGGCGTCGATGGTGGCGCGCACGGCGGTGATCCGTCGCGCCAGCGCGCTGCCGCGCAGCGTGGCCTTGGCGACGGTGAGCTTGCCCTGCGGTGCACAGACGCGCGCCAGGACGTCGGCGCCGCGCGCGATGCGGGCTCGTCCGCCGCGGATCAGCACGCGCACGTCGTTCGCCGACAGCGCGACACCCGGCGCCGGGGCGATGGTGCCGGTGATGACGGTGGTGTCGGCCACCACCTCGAGCGGCCCGAACGTTCGCAGCGACGCGCCACTCAGCACGCGCAGGGAGCAGGCGACGTAGCGGCCGCCGGCGAGCTCGAGGACGGCGCCGGTGCCACGCACGACGATGTCGCCGTAGATCCCGGGCGGGAGCGCGCGCACGTCGCCCGCGCCGACGGTGATGCGACGGGTCTTGTCGCAGGCAGGTACGGAGGCAGGGACGCCGCAGGTGGGGGGCAGCTCGGGAAACGCGGGGCTCGGCGCGCCGCCGACGAGCGGGCAGCTGCCAGTGACCCCGCGAACGTCGCCGGCCAGGACGCCGTCGCACACGGCCGTGCCGGAGACGCGCACCGAGGTCGCCACGAGCTGGCGCCCCGCGGCATCGAGCCCGCCGCCGACGGCCATCCGGCCTGCGGCCACGGCGAGGTCGCCGTTGCGCACCGTGGACGCCTGGATACGCATGGCTTCCGAGGCCACCAGCGCATAGGCGTCGGCCCGGGTGCGGACGGAGGCGGCGTGCGACGGCGCGCTCGCCAGCAAGATGGCCAGGATGGCGAGGCGCGGCATCGTCATGGGGGCTGGATATAACCGAGCCCCGTCCTTGGCCGCCAGCCAAAAACGCCCATTGCCGGCGGCGTCGCGGCGGCTTAAGCATGAACGGTCATGACACGCCGCTTCCTGCCGACCGCCCTCCTCGTGCTCGCCCTCGCGAGTCCGCACCCCGCTGGCGCTGCGTCCGGGGCGCTCGATCCGGACTTCGGGTCTGGCGGTACGGTGACGACGGAGCTGCCGGGGAACTCGTCCGCCAACGCCGTGGCGATCCAGGGCGACGGCAAGATCGTCGTGGCCGGCAATGGCGGCGACAACTTCGCCATCGCCCGATACGAATCCAACGGCACCATCGAGACCGGCTTCGGTACGGGTGGCACCGGCTACGAGACGTCCTTCGTCGGCCCGCCGGCCAAGGCGCAGGCGGTCGGCATCCTCTCGAACGGCAGCCTGCTCACGGTCGGCGGTGCGAACGCCTTCCAGGTCGTGCTGTTCGCACCGGGTGGTGGTGAGGTCGGCGCGGACGACGTCTCGACCGGCGCCTACTGGGCGTATGGGCTCGCGGTGAAGCCGGACGACGGCTTCGTGATGGTCGGCGAGGCGAACAACGCGCGCGGCACCTGCACGCTGGTCTCCTTCACCTCGTCCTTCGAGGGCGAGGACGGCTTCGGCACGAACGGGCGCGCCACCAGCACCGTCGGCAAGTGCCGCGCCGTCGTCCGGCTCCCCGATGGCCGTCTCGTCGTCACCGTCGACGAGGACGCGTCGGGCCAGGACGGCTTCGGCATCGCGCGCTTCACCACCAGCGGCGACCTCGACGAGAGCTTCGGCACGGACGGCGTCAGCCAGGCGTTCGCCGACTCGTTCACGTTCGTGCGCGCGCTCGCACGGCAGTCCGACGGCAAGCTCGTCGCGGTGGGGCAGACGGGCACCGGGCTGGCGACGCCGAAGTCGATCGTGGTCGCGCGCTTCGACGAGAACGGCACGCTCGATCCGGGCTTCGGCACCGGCGGCGTGGTGACGATCGGCCTCGCCGGCACGCCGATCGCGCTCGTCGGGCGCGCGGTGGTGATCGACGGCTCCGGGAACATCGTCGTCGGTGGCGTGGCGAGCGGTCCGTCGGCGGTGAAGGACGGCGCCGGCCCGAGTGTGTTCGTCCTCCTGCGTCTGCTGCCCGACGGCACGCCGGACCTGAGCTTCGGTGACGACGGCGCTGGCGTCGTCTTCACGGGCTTCGGGGCCGGCTCCGAGGTGGAGATGGAGGCGATGGCGCTGCAGCCCGACGGCAAGGTGGTCGCGGTGGGAAGTGCGTGCAGCGGCCTCTGCCGCTTCGCGCTCGCGCGCTACGTCCTCTCCCCGCCGGTACCGGTCACCACGACGACGCTGCCGGGCGGTGGTAGCAGCACCGGCTGCGAGGGACGGAACGGCTTCGACGGCCTCGGCTGCCTGTGCGCGGCCGGGCTCACGAAGGCCGCGTGCAGCGGGCAGAGCCCCGCCAAGTCGATCGGCAACACCTTCCGCAAGGCGTGCACTGCGGTCGACAAGGCGTCGGCGGCCACCAAGGAGAAGCTGCTGCGCAAGAACCTGAAGCGCGCGAAGACGTTCCTCAAGCAGGCGTCGACGCACACGCGCCGTCAGGCGAGGAAGAAGAAGCGTGGCATCACGGCCGACTGCGCGGCGTCGCTCGAAGCGGTGTTCGCGAGTGGCCGCGCCCTGGCCGACGCCAGCGTCCCGT
>CAYOIZ010000056.1:28844-46065 GCA_964404165.1 uncultured Binatia bacterium (SeqCode)
GTCCCGTGAGCTCGATCCGTCCGCGTGGCGAGTCGATGACGGCGACGAGCCGGGCCTTGGCGGCGCGACGGACGGTGAGCTTCACGTCGAGCGCCTCGAGCACGGCCTGCAGCGCGGCCGGCTGCGGCGTCTCGGCGCGCAGCGAGCGCAGGCGGAGCCCGCGCGGGGCGTCCTCGGACGGATGGCCGCCGTCGTGCCAGGCAATGAAGAACGGGATCAAGGTGCCGGCGCCGTGCTCGGAGACGAACACGTTGGTCCAGCTTACGATGCTGCCGTCGGGCCGCACGCGGTGGCCGTCGGCGACCACGGCACGGAAGCCTTCCTCGGTGGCACGTGCGGCGACCGCGGCGGCGTCGTCGACGCGCGCGGCCCACATGAGCAGCGCGGGTTTCTGGCGCGTCGCCAGCTGGTGCGCCAGCGCGCCCGGCTGGAGCGTGGGATCGGGTGCGATCACCTCGAGGAACTGCCGGCGGCCGATGGCGGCGACGGCGTTGTGGGTGCCGAGCTCCGGGTGGCTGCCGCCGGGGATGGCCTTCACGCCGGTGCGGCGTCCGAGCGAGCTGACGGCGGCCTTCAGATCCGGGCCGCCCCACAGCAGGTGATCGCAGACCGCCGGCACGGATCAGACCGTCGCGTCCTCGGCGCGTCCGAACCACTCGTCGGTGGTGCGACGCGCCTTCTCGCGATGCTCGGGCTTGATGTAGGCGACGAGGATGCCGAACGCGGTGACCAGCGACCCGAGGTCGTCGGCGAAGCCGACGGCGGGTGTGAAGTCGGGAATCGCGTCGAGCGGCAGGATGAAGTAGCCGAGCACGCCGACGATGACGGTGCGGGCCCAGCGCGGCGTGTCGGCGTCCTGCGCGGTGTGGAAGAGCGTGATCGCCTTCTCGACGAGCTCGCGCCCCGCGCGCCGCGCGTAGGTGCGTGCCTTCGTCCAGAAGCCGTCGTCGCTGTAGTGGCGGCCGAAGTCGTCCATTGCCGCCGCAACCTCTAGCACCCGTCCTCCCCGTGGGGGAGGGGGTGCGTCAGCGCTTGGGCGCCTTGCAGGTGCCCTTGTCGATGAGCTGCACGGCGAACTCGTCGATCTCGGGCCCGTTCTTCTGGTAGGCCGTCATCTCGAACTTCTCGGCGCTCTTGCGCACGACGCAGTCGCACAGCTTGTTGAACTCGTCGATCTGCGGCTGGATCTCCTTGCGGATCTCCGGCGTGAGCGGCGCATCCGGATTCACACCGGCTTCCTTCTTGGTGTTCTTCCAGGCGCCGTCGACGAGCTCGTCGGTGCAGGCTTTGACCGCCTGCTCGAGGGTCTTCGGCGTCCAGCCGTCCTTCAGCTCGGGGGCGGCGAGGACGGCCGTCCCCGCGCACAGGAGCAGTGACAGGGCGAGCATCGCCCGATGCAGCGTTCGCATCGGGAGCCTGTAGCACGCACGGCCGCCGACGGCCACGTGCTCGAGCTGACGCGCGACCCGCGCGCACGCGTGCCGCGCGACACGCCGGACGCTATCGGCACGCGACTGCGCTGCGTACCGTCGCCGGCAGGAAAGGGGGTGCAGCATGACGACGATGGAAGCCGCGAGCCCCGAGCGACGGCTCCTGGGCGCGGTGCTCGAGGACGCGATGCGGGTCCTCTCCCTCGGCCGTCGCGCCAGCGAGCGACGCGAGGTGTGGGAGTGGATGACGGACGTCTTCGCCGAGGGGCCCTTCGCCTTCGGCACCCTGTGCGAGACGCTCGACCTCGACCCGGGTGCGGTGCGCGCGACGGCGCGCGCGAAGATGCTGCAGTTCGGTCGTCCGCTTCCGTCGTCTCTGGATCGGGCGGCTTGACCGTTCCTCCGGGCCGTGCGCACGGCGACTCCCCTCCCGGCGTACGGCGGCCCCGCGGGCGCGACCACCCGCACGTGGTCGTGCCCGTGGGGTGATCGTCAGGCGGAGTGCCGCTCGCGCCAGCGTCGCACGACCGCGGGGATCACCATCATCAGCACCAGCACGGCGACGATGGTGAGACGGGCGTCGCCGAGCACGCCGTCGAGCCAGAGCGTCGACGCCATGAGCACGCCGAAGTAGAGCATGTCGCCGGCGATGGCGATGGCCCAGCCGGTGAAGAAGCCGTGCCCGGCCATGGCTGCCGCGGCACGCCCCGTCATGGGATCGACGCCGAAGCTGACGGCGACGAGGCCGAGCGGATGCGTCGCGCCGTGCGGGCCGACGGTGCGGCGCATGCGGTCGATCATGCTGCGCGCGGCGCGGCCGACGGGCGGGACGTGGCGGCCGATCAGCCGCAGGCCGCGCAGCATGGGCTCGAACACGCACGCCAGCACCATGTCGGAGGCGAGGTAGAGCAGCGCCATCACCGGGATGGGCACGCCCCAGTTGCGCCCCATCAGGACGCCGGCGGGGATGCCGCCGCCGATCGGCACCAGGAAGAGCAGGAACGTCCCGAGCATGCCGTGCGGCCAGGTGCTCGGGATGGGCGCGCTGGGATCGAGGAGGGCCCGGTAGAGCTCGTCGGACATCGCTCAGCGGCGGGCCGCGAGGTCCTCGGCGTAGCCGCGCGCGAACGTTCCGAAGATGCGATCCGGAATCGGCGTGAAGCCGGCGTAGTTCCCCTTCACCTTGGCGTGGTGCCAGTCGTGATGGCGCGCGCCGTCGTTGCCGGGAATGAAATGGCTCGGCGACCACGGGAAGTCGTAGCCGCTGTGGCCTTCGGCCGCTTCCCACTGTCGCCACACGAACCAGATCCACACCGTGACCACGTGCGCCCCGACCAGCAGCGGACCGATCATGGCGACGGTGGCCGTCACCGACAGCTCGAGCGGGTGCATGTAGTTGCCGGTGATCGCCCACGGCGTGACGATGCGGTGGTGCCAGCCGTGGATGCGCTTGTAGAGCCAGCGCGTGTGCAGCGCGCGATGCGACCAGTAGTAGAGGAGGTCGTCGAGATAGAAGAAGAACACCACCTGCAGGGCTACGACCCACCAGGGCGGCAGCGGCCCGGCATGCACGCCGGCGAGTCGCAGCACGGGCCAGAACAGCACCACGCCGAGCAGCATGCTCAGGTTGTTGACCGCCCAGCTCTTGACCGACGGCCACACCAGGAGTTGCTCGCGCGGGATGCGCGACTGGATGCGATAGGGACGCGCCCAGGCCGGGTCGCGCGCGGCGATCATGGTGAACGGTATGGCGAACAGCATGAACGCCGCCGCCGAGAGGGCGGCGGTGGTCACCGGGAAGAGCCAGAAGAGGGGCTCGCGGTACCAGCCGAGGACCGTGTCGAGCATGCGAGTGTGTGGTTAGGGTCGCCGTCGACGCCGGTCAAGTGGCGGGTCGTTGACGCCCGGGCGCGCATGCGGGTACGCGGGGCGCATGACTCCCGCCGACCTCGTCGAGATCGAGCTCATCAAGCGGCTCAAGTACAAGTACATGCGCTGCCTCGACCAGAAGCTCTGGGACGAGATGGCCGACTGCCTCACGGAGGACGCCGTCGCCGCCTACAGCGGCGGCAAGTACGCCTTCGAGGGCCGCGAGGCCATCCTCGAGTTCTTCCGTCAGGCCATGGGTGCGGAGAGCTTCCTCTCGAGCCACCGTGTCCACCATCCCGAGATCGACCTGACGGGGCCGGCCACCGCCACCGGGGTCTGGGCGCTCGAGGACGTCGTGGTCGACGCCAGCCGCGATTTCGGGCTCCGCGGCGCCGCCTTCTACACCGACGACTACGTGAAGCGGGACGGCCGCTGGCAGATCGCGCGCACCGCCTACAAGCGGTCGTTCGAGGAGGTGTGGAGCCGCAGCCAGGGCACGCCGCCGATCCTCACCGCGAGCTGGTGGGGGACGGAGGGGCGGAGCCAGCTGCCCATGCCGGAGCACCTGGAGAAGCTGCCGCGGTCGAGCGTGAAGCGGTAGTTGCGGGCAGAACGGTGCGGGTCTAGGGCTGGCGACATGATGATCCCCGCGTCACGGAAGGGCCCCTGGGAGGAACGGCGCATGGGGCTCACGACGGTGACGGTACAGGTCGGCAAGGTGGGTGGTCGGCGGCGGGTCGACGTCGAGATGCTGGTCGATTCCGGCGCCATCTACGCGGTCTTGCCCGCCACCACGCTCCGCGAGATCGGCATCCGTCCGCACTCGCGCGAGACCTTCGGGCTCGCCGGCGGGACGAGCGTCGAACGCGCCGTCGGCAGCGCCTTCTTCGAGATCGGCAACCGTCAGGGGGCGGCGCCGGTGGTCTTCGGCGAGCCTGGCGACTCGAGCCTGCTCGGGGCGATCGCGCTCGAGGCCCTGGGCCTCACGCTCGACCCGCTGCGTCGTGAGCTGAAGCCCATCCGCATGATGCTCGCGTCTCTGTCTGCCGCGTCCTGACCCGTTGCGCTGAGTGGCCCGGGGCCGTATGCCGGCGGGACGCTCAACCCGCCTTAGGAGGACACGATGCGCGAATATCTGCAGTTCTACATCGACGGTGCCTGGGTCGATCCGATCGACAAGTCGAAGACCCTCGACGTCATCAACCCAGCCAACGAAGAGCCGTTTGCCCGCATCGCGATGGGCTCGGCCGCCGACGTCGATCTCGCCGTCAAGGCGGCGCGGAAGGCCTTCCCGACCTTCTCGCGCACCTCCAAGGAGGAGCGTCTCGCGCTCCTGCAGAAGATCATCGAAGTCTACATGAGCCGCATGCCGGACCTCATGTCGACCATCACCGAGGAGATGGGCGCGCCCACGTGGCTGGCGCAGGCGGCGCAGGCCCCCGCCGGGCTGGCGCACCTCGCGAAGATCACCGAGGTCCTCGCCGGCTTCGAGTTCACCGAGCAGCGCGGCTCGACGGTGATCGAGCACGAGGCGGTCGGCGTCTGCGGCTTCATCACGCCGTGGAACTGGCCGATCAACCAGATCGTCTGCAAGGTCGCCCCGGCACTCGCCGCCGGCTGCACCATGGTGCTGAAGCCGTCCGAGATCGCCCCCATCGACGCGCAGGTGTTCGCGCAGATCCTCCACGAGGCGGGTGTGCCGAAGGGCGTGTTCAACCTCGTGAACGGCGACGGCCCCACCGTCGGCCAGGCGATCGCCACGCACCCCGGCATCGACATGGTGTCGTTCACCGGCTCCACGCGCGCCGGCATCGCGGTGGCCAAGGCCGCGGCCGACACCGTGAAGCGCGTCCACCAGGAGCTCGGCGGCAAGTCGGCCAACATCATCCTCGACGACGCCGACGTTGCCGCCGCCGTCTCGGGCGGTGTACGCGCCTGCTTCATGAACTCGGGTCAGTCGTGCAACGCGCCGACGCGCATGTTCGTGCCGCGCGCCAAGCAGGCCGAGGCCATCGCCGCCGCGAAGGCGGCGGCCGAGGCCACCGTCGTCGGCAACCCCACCACCGAGGGCGTCACCATCGGCCCCGTGGTCAGCAAGACGCAGTTCGACAAGATCCAGCGCCTGATCGAGGCCGGCATCAAGGAAGGCGCCAAGCTCGTCGCCGGTGGCGCGGGTCGTCCGAAGGGCTGCGAGCGCGGCTACTACGTGCAGCCCACCGTGTTCGCCGACGTGACGAACGAGATGACCATCGCGCGCGAGGAGATCTTCGGGCCGGTGCTCGCGATCCTCCCGTACGACACCGAGGCGCAGGCCATCGAGATGGCGAACGATACCGTGTACGGCCTCTCCGGCTACGTTTCGTCGGGCACCGTGAAGCACGCCAAGCAGGTCGCCGATCAGCTCCGCACCGGCAACGTGCATTTGAACGGCGCCGGCCCCGACTTCGGCGCGCCCTTCGGCGGCTTCAAGCAGTCGGGCAACGGCCGCGAGTGGGGCGAGTTCGGCTTCCGCGAGTTCCTCGAGGTGAAAGCCGTCCTGGGCTACGACGGCTGATCGAGTGTGTGACGGCGTCCCGTCCTCGCGCGAGGACGGGACGCCGCGTCTCTGGACAGGGCGCACCGTCCGCGAAATGACCAGGCGATGGCTCCTCCCCGTCTCCTGATCGCGAATCGAGGCGAGATCGCGGTGCGCATCCTGCACGCGGCCGCCGAGCTGGGCTGGCCCACGGTCGCCGTCTTCTCCGAGGACGATGCCGCCGCGCTGCACGTCCGTCGCGCCGACGTGGCGCGACCGCTGCGTGGCAACGGCCCGGCCGCGTACCTCGACGCCGAGCAGCTGATCGGCGTGGCGCGCGCGACGGGCTGCACGCTGGTGCATCCGGGCTACGGCTTCCTGAGCGAGCAGGCGACGTTCGCCGGCGCGTGCGCCGCGGCAGGGATCGGCTTCGTCGGTCCGACGGCCGATACGCTGGCGCTGCTCGGTGACAAGACGCAGGCCCGCAAGCTGGCGCGCGACTGCGACGTCGCGGTGCTCCCCGGCACGTTCGCGTCGACGGACCTCGAGGAGTCGCGCAGCTTCCTGTCGTCGCGCGGCGCCATCATGCTGAAGGCGCTCGCCGGTGGCGGCGGCCGCGGCATGCGCGTCGTGAGCGATCCGGCCAAGCTCGACGAGGCCTTCGCGCGCTGCACGTCGGAGGCGAAGGCCGCCTTCGGCAGCGGCGACCTCTACGTCGAGGAGCATCTCGCCAACGCGCGTCACGTGGAGGTGCAGATCGTCGGCGACGGCTCGGGCGTGGTGGTGGCCCTCGGCGACCGTGAGTGCAGCCTGCAGCGCCGGCATCAGAAGCTGATCGAGGTCGCGCCGTGCCCGAACCTTCCTGCCGGCGTGCGCGAGCGGCTGACGGCGGCGGCGCTGCGCCTCGGCACCGCCACGCGCTACGCCAGCCTCGGCACGGTGGAGTTCCTCGTCGACGGCGAGCGCATCGCGTTCCTCGAGGTGAACCCGCGCCTGCAGGTGGAGCACACCGTCACCGAGGCGGTGACCGGCCTCGACCTGGTGGTGCTGCAGCTGCGACTCGCGGCCGGCGCCACGCTCGATCGGCTCGGCATCGAGAGCACGCCGCCGGCGCACGGCATGGCGCTGGAGGCGCGCGTCAATCTCGAGACGATCGCCGCCGACGGCTCGGTGCGACCGGGCGGCGGCACGCTGTCGGCGTTCGAGCCGCCGACCGGTGCCGGCATCCGCGTCGACACCGCCGCGTTCGCCGGCCTGACGCCGAGCCCGCGCTTCGACTCGCTCCTGGCGAAGGTGATCGTGCACACCACGTCGAGCGACACCGGCGCGCTCTTCGCGAAGGCCGACCGCGCGCTGGCGGCGTTCCGTATCGACGGCGCCTCGACCAACCTCGGGTTCCTGCGCGCCCTGGTGGAGCACCCTGCGGTGCGTGCCGGCACGGTGAATACGCACTTCGTCGAGGATCATCTCGACGAGCTGCTGGCGGCGGTGCCCACCGCGGCTCCGTCACCGACCGGCCTCGCGGGCGTGCGCGTCGATACGGTCGATCCGCTCGCGGTGCTCGTGCACGGCAAGACCGGCGGCACCCTGCCGGCCGTCACCGCCGACGCCGACGGGGCGATCGTCGTGGGTGCGCCGTTGCAGGGCACCATCGTCGCGGTGGACGTCGCCGCGGGCGACGTCGTGCGTGCGGGGCGGCAGCTGCTGGTCATGGAGGCGATGAAGATGGAGCACGCCGTGACGGCGCCGGTGAGCGGCGTCGTGCGACGCCTCGGCGTCGCACCCGGCGACACCGTGCTCGAAGGGCACCCGCTCGTCGTCCTCGAGCCGCAGGCGGTCGACGGCGACGAGGCGGTCGTCGCCGCAACGGTCGATCTCGATCGCATACGCCCCGATCTCGCGGAGACGATCGCGCGCCACGACGTCACGCTCGACGCCGCACGGCCGGACGCGGTTCAGCGCCGTCGCGACACCGGGCAGCGCACCGCACGCGAGAACGTCGACGATCTCGTCGACGCCGGGACGTTCACCGAGTACGGCGCGCTCACGATCGCGGCACAACGCCGCCGTCGCGCGCTCGACGACCTCATCAAGCGCACGCCGGCCGACGGCCTCATCGCAGGGACCGGTGACGTCGACGGGAAGCGCTGTGCCGTGCTGGCGTACGACTACACCGTCCTCGCCGGGACGCAGGGGCTGCAGAACCATCGCAAGAAGGACCGGCTGTTCGAGATCGCGTACGAACAGCGGCTGCCGCTGGTGATGTTCACGGAGGGTGGCGGCGGACGTCCCGGCGACACCGACGGTGCCGGCGTGGCCGGGCTCGACTGCCTGGCCTTCCGCTACTTCGGTCGCCTGAGCGGGCTGGTGCCGCTGGTCGGTATCAACTCCGGCCGCTGCTTCGCCGGCAACGCGGCGCTGCTCGGTTGTTGTGACGTGGTGATCGCGACCGCGAACTCGAGCATCGGCATGGGCGGGCCGGCGATGATCGAGGGCGGCGGGCTCGGCGTGTTCCATCCCGACGAGGTCGGACCGATGTCGGTGCAGGTGCCGAACGGCGTCGTCGACGTGGCGGTGCGCGACGAGGCCGACGCGGTCGCGGTGGCGAAGCAGTACCTCGGCTACTTCCGGGGCGCGCTGCCGAAGTGGACCAGCGTCGATCAGCGCCTGCTGCGCACCGCCATCCCCGAGAACCGGCTGCGCATCTACGACGTGCGCACCGTCATCGACACGCTCGCCGACACCGGCAGCGTGCTCGAGCTGCGGCGCGGCTTCGGTGCCGGCATGGTGACGGCGCTGGCGCGCATCGAAGGCGTCCCCGTCGGCATCGTCGCCAACAACCCGGTGCACCTCGCCGGTGCCATCGACCCCGACGGCGCCGACAAGGCGGCGCGCTTCATGCAGCTCTGTGACGCGTTCGATCTGCCGCTGGTCTTCCTGTGCGACACGCCGGGCATCATGGTCGGCCCCGAGATCGAGAAGCGCGCCATGGTGCGGCACGCGTCGCGCATGTTCGTCACCGGCGCCAGCCTGACGGTGCCGTTCTGCACCATCATCCTGCGCAAGGGCTACGGCCTCGGCGCGCAGGCGATGGCGGGCGGCAGCTTCCACGCGCCGACGTTCACCGTCGCGTGGCCGACCGGCGAGTTCGGCGGCATGGGGCTCGAAGGGGCGGTGAAGCTCGGCTTCCGGAAGGAGCTGGCCGCCGTCGAGGACGCCGCCGAGCGCCGCCGTCTCTTCGACGACATGGTCGCGCGCATGTACGAGATCGGGAAGGGCGTGAACATGGCGTCACATTTCGAGATCGACGACGTCATCGACCCGATGGACTCGCGGCGCTGGATCCTCGGTGCCGTCCGCGAGTGGCGGCCGGGGCCTCGGGCCGGAAAAAAGCGTCCGTGTGTAGACACCTGGTAGGGGAAATCCCTTAGACGCACTGCGCCTCACGCACGAAAACCTTGCGTAGACGAACGAGCGTTTGGTAGAGCACCGTCGCCCCCCGGTATCTGTTCCGGAATCCTGGGGCCCGAGGTGAGGCCCAGATGCGTGGGGGATCGCAGGTCGCAGTCGTGGCGATGATGGCGCTTGCGCTGTCGTCGGTCGCGCGTGCCGCAGACGTGGGTGTGACGGGGCAGGGCGTCACCGTCAGCGTGTCGGGCACCGGCAAGGTGCTGCTCAAGTCGTTGCAGAAGGGGCCGGGCATCGCCTTCGGACCTGGCAGCGCGTCGAGCGAGCTCAGCGGGTCGCTGGAGATATGGTACGTCGACGCGCCCGCGAATCGCGGCACGCTCGTCATGCCGTCGCCGTGGGCCGCCAACACCGGCACCACCGCCACCTACAAGAACACGCAGGCGCCGTCGGGCCCGTCGCTGGTGAAGTCGGCGTCGGTGAAGGCGGGCAAGGTCGCGAAGGTCCTCGCCAGCGGCACGGGCGGTCTCTCCGTCGCGACGCCGCCCGGTGCCGGGGGCGTCATCACCGTCCTGACCGTCGACAACGCCGGCGACGGCTCGCGCCATCGCATGTGCTCGCGCTACGCGGTGAGCGCCGGCAGCAAGATCGTCCATCGCGCCATCGGCAGCGGTGCGAAGCTCACGCTCAAGAAGGGCGTGCCGACGCCGTGTCCGAGCTGCAGCGACCTCGTCCAGAACGGCACCGAGACCGGCATCGACTGCGGCGGCGGCGCGTGCGCCGCGTGCGGCATCGGCCAGGGCTGCGACGCGCCGTCCGACTGCGTGAGCGGCATCTGCACCGGCAACGTCTGCCAGGCGCCGTCCTGCACCGACGGCATCCGCACCGGTAACGAGACCGACATCGACTGTGGCGGCGCGTGCCCCGCGTGTGACGACGGCGACGACTGCGTGGTCGCGGCCGACTGCCAGAGCGGCGTCTGCACCAGCGGCACCTGCGCCGCGCCGACCTGCAGCGACGGCATCCGCAACGGCAGCGAGACCGACGTCGACTGCGGCGCCGCCTGCCCCACGTGCGTGCCGTTCACCGTCACCATTGACACACCGGTGCACGGCGTCTTCTCGCTGGCGGGGTCCACGCCGATCACGGGGCACACGACGGGCGTCGGGCCCGCGGGCGCCAACCTCACGATCAACGGCACGCCGGTGATCGTGTCGCCGGGCGGGACGTTCTCGACGTCGATGCCGCTCAGCCAGAGCGCCATCTTCAACCCGATCAACGCGAAGCTGGTGCGCAACCACGACGGCTTCACCGCGTACGATCGCGTCGTCGTCATCGCGGGCGCGGCCACGCCCGCCGGGCAGGCGTCGGCGAACGGCGTCGCCATGCGCATCAACGACCGTGGCTTCGACACCATCGAGCCGGTCGCGACGACGCTCGTCGCCATCGATCCGTCGACGCTGGTCACGCCCGGCACGCCGGTGATGGAAGACTACTGCTACGCGCCGCTCGGCAGCGTGTGCTTCGGCTCGGTCGACGTCACCATCAGCGGCACGCCGCCGCCGCAGGTCGGGCCCATCGGCATCGCGCTCGACTCGCAGACCAACAGCATCGACGGCGACATCACGCTGAACGGGCTCCGCGTCACGGTGAACATCGACAGCGACGCCGGCATCCCCATCCACTGCGAGCTGCACCTCACCGTGCCGGTGATCCAGCTCTTCGGCGACTACGGCCTGTCGCCGATGGTGTCGCAGCCGTCGAAGGTGGACGTCGCGCAGGTGGGCACCGTCGCCGTGCAGGCGAGCGGCACCACGTACCAGACCGACTGCAGCGGCCTCTTCGGGGACCTCACCGAGTCGCTCATCGGCTCGGCCATCGGCGACGTCGGCGCCCTCTTCGCCGACGGCATGCAGGACTTCCTCAACCAGACCGACGGCAACGGCAACACGCCGATCGCCGGCGCCATCGAGACCGCGCTCGGCGGCATCGACATCGCGGGCCCCGTCGGCAGCGGGCTCGGCATCGACCTGTACGCGCCGTTCACGTCCATCGTGGAAGACCCGAACGGCGTCACGTTCGCCGCCAACATCACGGCGACGACGCTGCTGCCCGATCCGAACGCGCCGCAGTTCACCGGCACGTACCACGTGAGCGAGCCGTTCCCGTCGTTCGGCGCGATCACGCCGGTGCAGCACTCGCCGTACGGGCTCGGGCTCGCGATCTCGACGTCGGGCTTCAACCAGCTGCTGCGCTCACAGATCGAGAGTGGGCTGCTGCAGAGCGCCCTCACCGTCGTCGACCTCGGCGGCGGTCCGGTGCCGGTGACGGCGGGGCTCCTCGCCGCGGCGTTCCCGCCGTTCGCGTCGCTGCCCCCGGCGTTGCCGATCACGATCCGCATCTCGCCCACCCTGGCGCCCGTGCTGACGGGTGCGGCGGGACCGAACGGCGAGCTCGGCGAGCTGCGCATGGCGCAGGTGCAGGTGGAGTTCGTGCGTGACGCGGGTCTGCCAGGCGAGGTCACGCTGCTGGCGCTGGCCGTCGACACGCGGCTCGGGCTGCAGCTGGCGTTCCAGCCGGGCGGCATCGGCTTCGTCCTCTCCACGCCGGACGCGAGCGACGTCACCGTGGCGATCCTGCTGAACCCGCTCGGGGTGCAGGAGGCGGCGCTGCAGGCGTTCATCCCGGGCGTGATCGCGTCGTTCCTGCCCGACATCGCGGGTGCGCTCGAGAGCTTCCCGCTGCCGCAGTTCATCGGGCTGTCGATCGCGGGCATCGAGGTGTCGCGCAACGGGCAGTACTACTCGATCTTCGCCGACCTCTCGCCGGCGTGCACGTCGGGCACCCAGTGCCCGAGCGGCGTCTGCGTCGCGAGCGTCTGCCAGGTGCCGACCTGCTTCGACGGCGTGGAGAACGGCTCCGAGACCGGCCTCGACTGCGGCGGCGGCAGCTGCCCCGGCTGTGCGGTGGGCCAGGGCTGCTTCCTCGGCACCGACTGCGCGGTGGGCGGGTGCTCGGGCGGCATCTGCCAACCGACGTGCACGACGGGCGCACAGTGTCCGAGCGGCGTCTGCACAGGCGGCTACTGCCGCGTGCCGAACTGCGCCGACGGCGTGCAGAACGGCGCCGAGACGGCGCTCGACTGCGGCGGCTCGGCACCGAACTGCGTGCGCTGCGCGAACGGCCTCACCTGTGGCGGCCCGAGCGACTGCGCCAGCGGCATCTGCACCGCCGGCATCTGCCAGCCGCCGAGCTGCACCGACGGTGCGCGCAACGGCACCGAGACCGACGTCGACTGCGGCGGCGGTTGCCCGGGCTGCGGCCTCGGCAAGCTGTGCGACGCGGGTGCCGATTGCGCCAGTGCGGTGTGCGGCGCGAACGACCGCTGCACGTGCGGCAGCCACCTGTTCACGTTCAGCGTGAGCAGCAACAACGGCGGCGTCTTCGACTCCGCAGAGTGGCCGGGTGGCACGGCGAGCCAGAACGGCCCGGCGGGGTGCTCGATCACCATCAACCGGCCGAGCGGCAACATCGACCAGGTGTGCACGCTGCAGCCGCCGTTCTCGGTGAACGGCTTCCAGGGCTACTCGCAGTGCTTCGGTTCCGGTGGCGAGGACGGTGACGGCTGCCAGCCGCAGTCGTGCCCGCCGGCGGGCGTCGGCTCGTGCTGCAGCGGCCGGCCGTCGTGCTCGGCCGCGCTGAACGGCTCGGGCAGCGCACGCTACTTCGTCCAGTGTCTCGAATGATCGAGGGGGATCGCGAATGATGAATCGGAAAGTCCTGCTCGGCCTCGTGGCCATGGTCGGCCTGTCGGCTGCCGTCGCCTCGTGGGCCACCGACGTCGGCGTCGCCGGCAGCAGCGTCTCGCTCAGCACGTCGACGACGTCGGGGCGCTCGACGCTCAAGTCGCTGCAGAAGGACCCCGACGTGCACTTCGGTCCCGCGGCCACGCCCGCGCAGCTGAGTGCGTCGCTCGAGATCCACTACGTCGATGCGCCGTCGAACAAGGGCATCATCCCCCTGCCGGCGCCGTGGAAGTCGGCCACCGCCTCGGTCATCAAGTTCGCGAACAGCGCCGCGCCGCTCGGTCCGTCGCCGGCGAAGACCGCGCTCGTGAAGAGCGCCAAGCTCGCCAAGGTGCTCGCCAAGAGCCTGGGTGGCCTGAACATCTCGACGCCGCCGGGCGCGGGTGGCGTGGTCACGGTGCTCACCGTGCAGAACGCCGCCGACGGCTCCACGCACCGCATGTGCTCGCGCTACGCGGCCAGCGCCGGCAGCCAGGTCGTCCACAAGGTGACGCCGAGCGGCTTCAAGCTGACGCTCAAGCGCGGCGTGGACGTCGTCTGCCCGAACTGCACCGACGGCACGCAGAACGGCACCGAGACCGACGTCGACTGCGGCGGCAGCTGCGGCGCATGCGACGACGGCGACACCTGTGCGGTACCCGCCGACTGTCAGAGCGGCGTGTGCACGAGCGGGATCTGCCAGGTGCCCACGTGCAGCGACACCGTCGACAACGGCAGCGAGACCGACGTCGACTGCGGCGGCTCGTGCCCGGATTGTCCCGACGGTGACGGCTGCGTCGTCCCCGGCGACTGCGTGAGCGGCGTCTGCATCGGCAACGTCTGTCAGGGGGCCGGCTGCACCGACGACGTCCAGAACGGCGTCGAGACCGACACCGACTGTGGCGGCGGCGTGTGCCCGCCGTGCGGTGTGGGCAGCGTGTGCGGCGCCTTCACCGACTGCACCGAGCTGGTCTGCACCGGCAACATCTGCCAGGCGCCGACCTGCAACGACGGCCAGGAGAACGGCAGCGAGACCGACGTCGACTGCGGCAACGGCTGCCCCGACTGCGGGCCGGGTGAGGGCTGCCTCACCGGCGCCGACTGCAACAGCAACGTCTGCACGGGCAACGTCTGTCAGGCCGCGCTCTGCAGCGACGGCGTCAAGAACGGCACCGAGACCGGCGTCGACTGTGGCGGCGGCTCGTGCGGGCTGTGTCCGCCGGGACAGGGATGCGCCAGCGGGACGGACTGCCAGACCGGCGTCTGCCTGAGCGGGCTCTGTCAGGGCTCGTCGTGCAGCGACGGGGTGAAGAACGGCAGCGAGAGCGACATCGACTGCGGCGGCTCGTGCGTCGACTGCGCGAACGGCGACACCTGCGTCTTCCACACCGACTGCCAGAGCGCCGTCTGCACCGGCAATATCTGTCAGGTGCCCACCTGCAGCGACGGGGCGCAGAACGGCGGCGAGTCGGACGTCGATTGCGGCGGCCCATGCGGCGACTGCCCGAACGGGGATTCGTGCTTCACGGGCGGCGACTGCGTCAGCGGCGTCTGCACGGGGAACGTCTGTCAGGCGGCGACGTGTGGCGACACCGTGAAGAACGGTGGTGAGACCGGCGTCGACTGTGGCGGCGGCGTGTGCCCGACGTGTCCGGCGGGACAGGGCTGCACGAACGGCACGCACTGCCAGAGCGGCGTGTGCACCGGGAACATCTGCCAGTCGCCCACCTGCAGCGACGGGGTGAAGAACGCGAACGAGACGGGCGTCGACTGTGGCGGCGGCTCGTGCCCGGGCTGTGGGGCGGGCCAGGCCTGCACCACGCCCACCGATTGCTCGAGCCTGGTGTGCATCGGCAACCTTTGCCAGGGCGCGACGTGCTCGGACGGCGTCAAGAACGGCAACGAGAGCGACATCGACTGCGGTGGCTCGTGCTCCGACTGCCCCCTCAACAAGACGTGCGGCAACAACGGGGACTGCCTGTCGGGCTCCTGCAACGGCGGCTTCTGCAAGTGCCCCGGCCAGACGTTCACGTTCAACGTCAGCAGCAACAGCGGCGGCGTGTTCGACTCGGCCGAGTGGCCGGGCGGCACTGCGGCGCAGAACGGTCCGACCGGCTGCAGCGTCACCATCAACCGGCCCGCGGGCAACATCGACCTGGTGTGCAGCCTCTCGAACCGGTTCTCGGTGAACGCGTTCAGCGGCTACTCGAACTGCTTCGGCACGGGCGGCGAGGACGGCGACGGCTGCCAGGTGACGGGTTGCCCGCCCGCGGGCATCGGCTCGTGCTGCACGGGTCGGCCGTCGTGCTCGGCGGCGCTGAACGGCTCGGGCTCGTCGCGCTACTTTGTGCAGTGCAACCCGTGAGCTGAATTCCTACCGGCGCGGATGCGCGTACTCGGCACGGATCATCACGACCATGCCGGTGCGCGCATCCAGGTCGGGACGGAAGACCGTCACGCGCACCTGATCCCACGACGGGTTGTCGGCGAGGATCGCGTCGACGAAGCGCTCGCGCGGCGCCAGGTCGCGCAGCCAGCGGTAGCTCTCGAGGAACTGCGTGGCTTCGTCGCGCACCAGCGCCGAGGGTGAGGTGAGCTGCTGCTCGGGCCCGCCGCCTGACGGGCGGCCGTAGACCTCCATGCCGACGCGGTCGAAGCGCGGCGTGGAGTACATGCCCCAGCCGGCGAGTTTCCACGGGCTGACGTCGTAGCGCGCGACCAGGGCGAGCTGGACGAGCGGCCAGACGGTGAGCGCGGCGAGGAGTGCCGTGACGATTCTGTGTTTCGTCAATGGAACACCGCCTCGGGGAGGGCGCCGAGCCGCGACAGGATCATGAGCGTCAGGAGGGCGGCGACGGGAAGGACGAGCCGCCGGTGTGTGGCGCCGGGCAGGAAGAGCAGGATCGCGTTCGCGAAGACGAGGCCGAAGAAGAGCTCGCGAGCGCCGACCTGGATGGCGGCGACGAGCAGGACGCCGGTGAGTGCGGCGATGGTGCGCGTCTTCGGCCAGAGGAGAAGCGGGGCCAGGGCCAGCTCGAGGAGCCAGGTGCCGTTCGAGAGGGCGAGCAGCGGGACGCTGCGGACGATGTAGGGGCCGTCGCCGATCTCGCCGCTGTAGGTGGCGAGGCGCGTCAGCTCGTCGTGTGGGATGAGCAGGCCCAGGACGGGGCGGAAGCCGGCGCTGTCGAGCGAGAAGGCGAGGTAGCTGCCGTCGAACCAGAAGCCGTGGACGAGCTTCTGCACGCCCGACCAGAAGAAGATCACGATGACGAGCCAGCGCACGGCACGGGTGTAGACGGCCGCGTCGTCGTCGACGTCGGGGGAGAGGATGGCGGCCAGGAAGAAGAAGACCACCTCGAGGTAGGCGTGGTTCCCGGTGGCAGGGAACTCGCGCCAGACGAGGACGGCGTGGCTCACGGCGAGCGCGCCGAGCGCCGCCCGTCGCCACTGCGGGCGGAGGGCGAGGAGGCAGAGGATCGAGGCCGCGGCAAGGTGGACGTTGTAGGCGGGAGCGAGCTGGCCCCACTTCGGGAGAGCGCGGAGCCAGTACTCGGTGGCGACCACGAGGATGAGGATGAGCTCGAAGGCCCGGAGACCGGCGGTATGCGGGCGAGGGGGGGCGTCGTCGAGGAGAGGCAAGTTGCGCGGGAGTGTCATGGGGGCCGGCGGGGCGTCAAACGGTACGGTCGAAAGGGTGGTCTCGTACAGCGTATCGGACTAGCTTGCCGTCTCGCCTGGCGTGGCGTGCGTATGGCGGCGCGGTCCTGGCGGAGGATGTTCCCGTCCATCGACCACCCGCCCCGAGGCTGCTGGATCGGGTGCGTACGGCCATGCGGACGCGGCACATGAGTCCGCGGACGGAAGAGGCGTACGTCTTCTGGATCCGGCGATACATCGTGTTTCACGACCGCCGGCATCCGGAGACGCTCGGGGCCGAAGACGTGACGCGATTCCTGTCGAGCCTGGCAGAGGTGCGTCGGGTGAGTGCATCGACACAGAACCAGGCGTTGAGCGCGTTGCTGTTCCTGCATCGACACGTGCTCGGGGTCGGGTTGCCGTGGCTCGAAGGCCTGGTGCACGCAAGGCGGCCGGCGCACGTCGTCCGGGGCGCGGTGATCCGTTCAGGAATCGCCAAGCCCGCCGGGTGTCACACCTTCCGGCACTCATTCGCGACGCATCTCCTGGAGCGCGACTACGACATTCGGACGGTGCAG
>CAYOIZ010000057.1:0-45966 GCA_964404165.1 uncultured Binatia bacterium (SeqCode)
GCGCGACGGCCCCCGCGGCGGCGATGGCGGCACGCGCGACCCGTCGCGTCCCGGCGAAGAAGGCGAGGGACGCGTCGCCGGCGGATGTCTCCACCGTACTCAGCGCGCGACGGGCTTCACATGCGGCCAGCCGGCGTCGGCGACCTCGTGGATCGGGTCGGCGAGCAGCAGCTCCTGCATGTCGGTGAAGCGTCCCAGCTCGGGCATGATCCATGGACGCCGGCCCGCATCCACCGCCGTCGCCACCGGCAGGCGCAACGCGGGCGCCGCGTCGTCGACGACGAGGAGGCCCTCCGCTACGAGCGACTCCAGGAGCGCGGCAACGGCTGGCCCGGCGGTCTGGATCGCGACCTCGTACGACGCCATCACCGCTGCCACCGCGTCGGCAGCGTCGCCACCTCGCAGCACGACGTCCCACACCTGCGCACCGGCTTCGGTGAGGCTGTAGTACGTCCCGTGTTCCAGCTGGATGACGATCGTCTCGCGCTCGACCGTCTCGTGCACGACATTGGGCCCGTTCACTCGATAGATACTGGCCATGACGTTTGCGCGTGTACCACAGGGCTCGAACGAATGGGTAGCGAGCCGGCGGCTGCATGCTGCGGCATCTGCGACGCTGCGCCCTGCGCTTCACGCTGCCTTGCGCGACCGCCGCGCCAGCCGGGGAGGCACGGGCGGGGCGCCTCAAGGTCCGATACTGGAGCATCCGGCAACGTTCGGTGGGTCATCGCTCCTACAGGCTCACTTTGGCGAGCCTGCTGGGTGGCGGATTTCCGCCGGTCGCCTGCGTCGCCCGACGCGCGCGACGCGGAGCGCGAGCGCTTCATCGACGATCTGCGCGTCGCCGTGGAGGCCGCGGGACTGGTGCGTCCCGCGCCCGCCGCGCGCAGGTGAAGCGAGCGGGCACAGCCGCGCGCTGATCGGTCCGCCGGTCGAGCGCGCGACGAGGGCCGGGGTCGTGCTTCCTAGCGGCAGGCGCAGAAGCGCGAGATTTGCGGGTCGGTGGCGTCCCCGATCGTCGGATTCCCGTCACGGACGAGGGTCGGCAGATTGAACATCCCGCAGCCGAATCCGCTGCCGCCGGTCCCCTGGACGACCAGGGGACTCGGATACGGCGGGCTCGTCCAGAACGAGTAGATGGCGCTGCCCACGGCCAAGCAGTTGGCGTTGGATCCCCCCGAGCCCGCCACGGTCGCCGTCGCTGGGTCGTACGCGAGGCCGCTGCCCGCGCACGCGCTCGTGCACGAGCCCCTCTTGGCGCCCCCACCCAGCACGCCCCCGAGGACCGTGACGCCCGGACACCCGAAGCAGCCGCTGTATCGAACACGCATCCCGCCCCACACGCGAGGTGACCGAAGGGATTCGCGCCCCCGCTCGCGCTCGCGCACGTCTGCCCGCCGATCGTTCCGAAATCGCAGGCTTCACCAGCCTCGACGGTCCCATTGCCGCAGGTGTCGGGCGCGGGCAGCCCACCGCCGGAGAGCGCCGTGGCGACCTTGTGGCTGAGGGCGTCGATCGCCGCGTTGTAGTCACCGACGACCAGCGGCGCGTCCGGGCAGGTCGCTCCCACCAACGCGGTCTTGTCGATGGCGCTCTGCCAGCTCTTGGCGAGCGACGCCTCGCACTTTGCGATCGCGGCGCCGTACTTGGCCGCATCCGCCGTGAGCGCCAGGCCCTTCTCGACGTTCTGCAGGCAGGCGGCGTACTTGCCCGCAGCCAGGTTCTTCGCAGCCTGGCACTTCTGCTCCGGCGCCACACCCGCGAGCGCGATGCCTGCGCAGAGCAGCCCGCTGACGAGGGCGCCGCCCTTCATGGTTCCGATCACCGTGGATGCCTTTCAGCGTTCGGGAGCCCGGCGTCGCCGGGACCAGCCTTGGTTGGCGATCCGGGCCGAGGATCGGCTGCGGAGCGTGTCATCTCTGGCGTTCCCGGCGGTTTTTTCAATCTGGAGCTCTTGCGAGCTGGACGCCGGACGACGGGTCCGTCAGGTGCCTCGGACACCCGGGCGAGACGACGGCGGACTGCCAGGGCAATCAGTGTGCGACGACTCGTCGAAGTCTGCCAGTGCAGCGAGGCCGTCGGCCTCACGTGCGCGCCGGCAGATCACCCGTCGACGAACGCTGCGCTGGGCGAGCCGCCGTAGGTCTCCGCGTCGTTCGCGCCGCCAAGGTCATTCGCGAGGATGGGCAGCTCGAAGCCCTCCTCGTAGTCGGGCAGGTAGCACCCCGTCGCCGGCGATCGGGGCACGTAGACGCCTCCCATGGCGTCTGCCCCCAGCGAAAGCGCGGCCAGGCCGGGACGAGGCGACGTTCGCGGCGGCGTCGCTCGCGCGCATCACCGAACCGCAACGGTCGGTTGCACGCGTTGCCACCCTCGGGCGAATCCGCCGTTGGAGCAGCGCGCGGCGAACAACAGCGGAGACTAGGACGAGGCGAGCGAGTATCGGGCGGTGACAGCTGGCGCGGGATGCCGTCGATCACCCCGGCAGCGGACGCCCTGCCCCGTCGCGCAGCTCGTAGTTCTTTACCCGCTGCGTCGGCGTCTTCGGCGGGCTGTCGCGGAACTCCCAGAGTCGCGGCACCTGGAACGTGGCGAGCCGTGCCGACGCGAACACCTGCTGCTCCTCGGCTGTCACCGGCGCTGTGGGGACGTCACGAAGAGTCACGTGCCGGCGACGGAACGAACGCCGCCCGCAGGCAACGATCCGAATCGCCAGGAACTCTCCGGCGACGGATCGTCGCTCGAGACACACGTCGCGCCGTTGCGCGACGGCAGCGCTCGCATGCGTGTCAGAACGGATCGACGCACATATCTCCGTCGGCGACGCCGGTACTGCAGTCCTGAGTGCTCGAGTGTCTGTCCGGTGAGCGGGACCTCGCCGGCCTTCGTGGCGATCCCGTCGCAGGCGGTACGGACGAGGAACACCGCATGGTCACGGCGAGGCGCTCCGCGGCGACCTCCATCGCCTGTCTCGAGCAAGGCCCACGTCGGCTTGCACTCTCCCGGCCGACTGCATCTATGGTGGGCCGATGTCACTGCTCCGCTTTCTCGGACTCGGAAACGCCACGGACACGTCGACGAGTGACACCGCGAGCGTGCGCCGCATCGTCGAAGCGCTCGAGCGCATGGAGCCCGATGCGGCGCGTCGGCTCGCCCGCTTCGCCTACGTCCTCGGGCGGGTCGCCCGCGCCGACCTCGCGGTGACGGCCGACGAGACCCGGGCCATGGAACGCATCGTCATGGAACGCGGCGGACTGTCCGAGGCTCAGGCCGTCGTCGTCATGCAGATCGCGAAGAGCCAGAACACGCTGTTCGGCTCCACCGACGACTATCTCGTTACCCGTGAGCTCGCGTCGACCGCGACCCGGGAGGAGAAGCTCGCGCTGCTCGACTGCTGCTTCGCGGTGTCGGCTGCCGACCGGGACATCGTGGGCCCGGAGGAGGCGGAGCTGCGAAACGTCGCCAACGAGCTCGGTCTCGGCCGCGACGACCTCATCGCAGCCCGCGCCAGGTATCGCGAGTTCATCGCCGTGCTGAAGGGCCTGGACGGCGCTCGCCGTCCGTAGGGACGTCGCAGCCTCACCTCCATCCAGCCCCGTCCATCGCGCGCAGGAACGGCTGTTCCTACCTTCGGCGCCCTACTCGAGGACGCCGGCTTTGCCGAGGCGCCCCGCGTAGTCGATCGCCAGCAGGTCGATGCCGAGGGATAACACGACGGCGAGCGTTCCCACGACGACGATCACGCTCGGATGCGCTGCCGTGGACAGGGCGCGATCGAACGTCCCCAATCCCTCGGACAGGCGAGTGGCCTGCGCAAAGAGGTCGAGTTCCAAGACGAGCGCCCAGGCGCCGACGGCGAGACGCCATGGGCCCAGGAACAGACACGCCGCGATGAGGGTCGCGCTCTCGAAGACGACGGACGTCCCCATCGTGAGCGGCGTCTGACGCCACTCCTGCGCGCCGGTCGCGCTGGCGAACGCGACGACGAGCCCAAAGCCTCGCACACAGATCGCAACGAGCAGTATCACCCAAACGCCGACGGGCAGCTTGGGGCGGGGATGGTTGGTCGGTTCAGCTGTCATTGATCTGCGCCCTCGCGGCCGGCCCGTAAGAACAGGCGCTCCGGCTCGGACGCACGATCGACCCACTCCTGGTGGTCGTCAAGTATGACCTCACGCCACAGCGCGTGGGACACGACGTCACACCGAACGCCAGGCCCGTCGTAGCGACGATTGGCGGATCAGCTCACGGCGCGCAGCTGATCAGCACGTTCGCGTGGACGGACCGCTCGCGAACACGTCGCGCTGGTTCGGGCAGACCGGACGTCCGTTGCCCGGCATGCTGGCAACGGCGCCGACCGTGTTGCACGTCGGAAGTCGCCGACGACGACCAGACTTCGGCATCCACGCGCGGTCGATCGCCTGGGAGTACACCGTGTTCTTGATCTTCACCAAGGACGACTGGCCGTTGAGCGGGCGGTATGGCGGTCGAGATGCTTCACGCCGGAACGGCCAGCGCGGACTCTCGATTCGGATCGTGAGACGGCGGTGCGCCGCTCCCGGGACCGCCTTGCGAATCCCGTGAGCCTGGTGCTGCGCGTGCCTGACGACGATTCGGATCCTGCAAGAGCGGTGCTGCGCATGCCCGACGACGATTCGGACCCTGCAAGGGCGGTGCTGCGCACGCTCGAAGCCGGTCCATCGGGAGGGAGCGCCGAAAGGGGTCCGCGAGGGTGGAATTCCCCTGTGCCGCGGAACACGACGAAAGCGGGGGGGACTAGGCGAAAGATCCGACTCGCCATAGCGTTGCCCCGATCGCGATGCTGCCCGATGCGACCAACGCTGCCCAAGGAGGCCTATCATGCGATCGATGCGACGCCCTCGAGCAGATCTGACCATCGCGATGGGACTCGCCGCCACGCTGCTGACCGGCCTGGCCGTCGCCGGCCTGATTCCGGGTGGGACCGGCAAGAGCGACTGCTACTTCGAGCTCGACGTCGACGCCGTCACTGATCCGAGCGACATCGTGAAGAACCACAAGAAGATCACCTGCACGGACGGCGACGGGTGCGACGCCGGGCCCTGCGGGGACGGCGCGTGCGACCTCCAGGTGCGGGTGTGCTGGAACCAGACGGATCCGAACGTGCCCAACTGCACACCGCCGTCGGGGCTCGACCGGCTCCGGGTGAAGGGCAAGTTGAACGTGGAGATCCCGGGCCTGCTGGAGGGTTCGAGCTGCGCCGACCAATTCGTCCAGGCGCACGTGCAGACGAAGAAGAACGGGCGCAAGCCCGGCAAGCTGGTGCTGCATGCGATGGCGAAGGCGGCGAAGGGGACGAAGCCGCGCACCGACAAGGACACGTTCACGCTGATCTGCAACCCGCGCAGCGAGAGCTGCGGCGCCACGCAGTGCTCGCGGGAGGCGACCGGTCTGCCGAACGAGATCGCGCTCGAAGTCCCGTCCATCGGCACCGACCTGGACACCGGCTACACCGGCCAATCGCACAACTTCACCATCGTGCAGGGGGCGAAGCTCGACTACTGTCTCTCGGGCTGTGACGCGTCCGCGAATCCGGCCTGTACGGGGCAAGGGGCGACGGGGCCAGGCACGCCCAACGGCCGGACGTTCGGCGCGCCGCTTCCACTGTTCTCGGTGGGCGTCCCGGTCTGCCTCGTCAACCGTTTCAAGGACGCGACGATCACATCGACCGTGAACCTCCAGTCCGGAGCCATCAGCGCGCCGGTGAACCTCCTCACCGACGTCTACGTCCGGCTCGGAAAGCTCGACCTCGTCTGCCCCCGCTGCGACGGCGGGAAGTGCAAGGGCGGAAAGAACGACGGAGCCCCGTGCACCGTGACCGGCACCGTCTCCGTCGTCGGCTCGCAGCCGACCCAGTACAACCTGTCGTCGAGCTGCCTGCCCGAAGGCACCCCCACCGGAACGCTCGACATCGCTCTCCCGCTCCAGACGGCCACGGCCACGTCCGCCCCCGGGCGCTGCCCGGGACAAACGGCCGACGACGCCTGTCCCTCGAACGGCGTCTGCAACGTCGACTGCTCGGCGACGACGCCGGCCCTCGGCGGCATCAACCAGCTCTGCTGCAGCGCGGGCAACGCCCTCCCCTGCTTCCCGACCGCGAATGCGGGCACCTACACGCGCACCGGATCTCCGCTGCCCGTCACGCCGGCGTGGCCGGATCCCACCTATCCGAAATCGTCGAACGGAGGAGCCGCACGCCTGGTCGCAACCTTCTGCGTCCCAGCAACGCGCGACGCCACCGTCGACGGACTGTCCGGCCTCCCCGGGCCAGGGGCGATCATCGTGCCGGTGATGGAGACGGTGACGGCCCAGCAGTGACGCAGCTCGCGCGGTCGGGTCTGCCGTTGCGGATCGAGAATGCCCGCCGGGCATCTGGTGCACGACCGACGCGCGGCTATGCCGTCACGCTCGCGAAGTCGCCTCGAGTATCGACCTACCGCTGGGCGGCGAGCGCCTTCACCGTCGTTCGTAACTCCGCCGACGTCGCGGCCAGGCGCACCCGGGTGGCCTCCGCAACGGCCGCCTTGCCCTTCTTCGAGTTGAGCAACTTCTCGAAGGCCTTCAGCGACGCCTGCGCCTTCTTGAGAAGCTTCTTCACAGCACTTCTCCGACCGAGTGCTGCTTCGGCGTCCTCGATCGCGTTGCTGGCCACGCCCAAACGGACGCCCAACTTGTCACCCACCGGGTCGGCGATAGCGGCGCGAAAGACGACGAACTGCAGGCCAGTGACCCGGCAGAGAGCGTCGGGGAACGTCGTCCGTCGGCAGAGGCTCCAGTTGACGACGGACGTGAGGACCGTCGAATCGAGCTCCGTGAGGAGGGCATCGCCCGGGCCCGGGGTCTCGTCGAACACCGCGACGTCGGTGGTCGCGTCCTCGATCAGCGTATGCACCTGGTTGAAGAGCAGCAGCGTCTGCGTCTCGCCCGGGCCGACGGATAGATCGTAGGTGGCGAGCAGGCCGTTCCCGGTCGGGTCACCCGAGCAGTCGAAGACGTCGGTGTCGACCGCCGGAAGCACGGCTGCACTCTGGCCGGCGACGACGTGTGTAGTGACGGGATCGGCGTTGGGAGCCACCCCCTGGTCGTCCGAGGTGATGGCCCACCGATCGGCGGAGGTGATGGCCGCGTCACCGTCACTGGTGGAACGGATGAGGGTCTTTGTGTCCGAGCCGAAGTTGGTGGCCAGGGCGACCTTCGTCGACACCGCCGCCGCGGTCGGGTTGCTCACCTCTACCAATGTCCGCAGCGTGGGCGACGACTGCAGCGCTTCGTACGTCAACCTGACGTCCAGGCCGGACAGGGTGACCGCTTCGACCCGCACCCCGGTCCCGTCTTCCGAGACTACGTCGTTGCTGAGCGGGAGTGGAGCGTCGTCGACGAAGAGGAGCAGCCCGCCGTCGAAGGCGTCGAAGTTCGGGGCGACGACGCCCGCGTCGAACAGGCCGATCCCGGGGATGGCACCGCACTCGCCGCCGGTCGGGAGCCCGTTGCTGGTGCCGTTGAGGCCCGAGAAGAACCAGGAGGCGCCGCCGCCGGTCAATGCTGCGGAGCTGAAGAAGCTCCAGTTGACGATCGACAGGCTCTGCTCGGGCGTGATCCCCTCCATCAGCTCGTCGTTCAGCGGGGGATTCTGGTCGAACACCGCGCCGGCGTTGACTCCTTCGTCGTTGGTACCGGCCAGCCGGACGAACTGGAGGAGGCGAACCGTCTGTCCCGCCGGGACGAACAGGTCCCCCTCGAACTCCCGTCCGTCGACCGTAGCGCACGAGAAGGTCTCGGCGTGGGTTGCGAACCGTTCCCCGATGGCGAAGACGTCGGAGGTCCCGAACGGCTCGGGTCCACTGCTCACCATCAGCACGACCGGATCGCCGGGATCGGTGTCCGAGTCGCTGGTGACGTGCCAGTTCTCGCTGGGAGTCGCCTTGCCGCGCAGCGCGGTATTTGCGTCGGAACCGAGGTTGGTACCCAGCACGAACTGCACGTTGATGGGCGCATTGGTGGGATTCTCGAACGTCAGCAGGGCGCGCAGGGTGGGTGTCGATGGCATCGCCCGGTACTCGACCGTCACCTGCAACCCGGACAGCGCGACCGGACCGGCGGAGAGCACTCGATCCGTCACCTCCACCGCGTCGGGCGCGACGAAGCGCTCTTCGTTCACCCACAACGCGAAGGCGCCATCGAAAGCGTCTGGTCGGTTCACGTTGTTGGCGACGAG
Source organism: uncultured Binatia bacterium (SeqCode) (assembly GCA_964404165.1). GTDB lineage: Bacteria > Desulfobacterota > Binatia > DP-6 > DP-6 > DASYLJ01. The sequence goes on from CAYOIZ010000057.1 coordinate 8,255, forward strand.
CACTGCTTCGCCGACGCTCAGCCCCGGGGCGGGCGGCGCGCACTCACCCTTCGAGGTCGCGGGGGTGGTACCGTGATCGTTGCGGATCTCCCAGGTCGCTTGACCCGGAACGATGAGCCGGATCTTTCCGTCCACCTCGTCCGAGAACTTCCGGACCACCGCCGATGCCGTGGTCGCCATGGCGCAGAGCGCCGCGAGCACCCCAATCAACGCTTTCGATCTCATGTCGCCTCTTTCCGCATCGATCGTTCGGGTCAGCGGCAGGTCAGCTTCCGCTTCTTGCTGCGACATCGCGGCGCCGACCCGCTCGGAGGATTCCACGTAGCGGCCGCGCATTCGTCCGTGCCGCCGAAGCCCACGCTGAGCGTCAACGGGATCGCCGGGGCGGCGAGACTGCGCACCAGACGGATCGTGAAGCGGAGGCTGCGCTGTCCGCGCTTCGTCCGCGTCGCCAGATCGATCTGGCGGATGCCACCGAGGCTTCCCGCCGGGTCGGAGTAACGCATGCTCTTGCCTTTGCGAACGGCCTTCCACGCACCACCGCCCGGGATCGTGACGTCCAGGTCCGCCAGCGTGACTCGCACGCCGTTCGCGCCGGAGGTGTCCGCGGACCACGCCTGTGGAACGGTCACGGTCCCGGTGAGAACGACCGTGGTCCCCTTCGCCTGGAGACGCGCGCCACGGATGGTGATGCCGCTCGTGCAGGAGTTCGCGCCTTCGACCACGCCGTTCTTCCACCGTTCGAGCAGCGCGCGGAGCGCTTCCGGCGGGTTGGTCGGCGACGCCTCGTTCGTCTGGCTGGCGGTGTTGATGCCGTGGCAGTTGGCGCAGACGCGGATCTCTCCGGCCTGGAAGCTCAGCCAATTGCGCTCACGCACCACGCCCGCACCCCCAGGCCCGGTGAGCTGCCAGGTGAGTGCGCGGCGCGCCGGGACGAAGGCGGCGATCGAGCCGTCGGCCGCGACCGTCACGCCGCCAGCCGGTGCTCCGGGCGATTGGGACACGCCGGACTCGTGTATCGGCCGCGGCAACGGCCGGCGCCCCGGCTGCGGCTGGTCGGGATCGCCGTAGCCGCGCACCGCGTCCGCCTGAAAGATCTGCAGGTGGGACACGTCGTAGACGGTGCCAGGCGCTCTGATCGACTCGACGCCGCCGGGCACGCGCAGGTTGAAGGGCTGGTGACGGTCTCCGCGGTCGCGCTGGGTCACGTTGCGACTCACGATGAGCGCCAGATTGCGATCGCGGAGGTAGGCCTGGAACTCCGCGACGTCGACTGCGGTGGCCTGGAAGACGCCCGCCTCGATCTCCGGCAGCTTGGGTACCCGCGGCGTCGGCTCGGCGCGCGGTGCGACCTCGACCGGGTCGAGCTCCCACAGCGGGCCGTTGTAGGTCGCCAGCACGTCCGGCGTCCACCAGCTCACGCTCTTGGTGATTCCCGCGGTCAGCGCCTCGCCCGGCACCTGGTAGGCGCCGGCGGGCGTCAGCTGCTTCAGGCGATACGCGTACGACCACGCCGGCGCCTCGACGGTGCCGAGATTCATCACCTGGTCGGTCGCCGCGGTGTGCGCGACGACGATGGTACCGTCCGACAGCGGCAACGGATTGCGGAAGTAGCCGGTATCGTTCGGCACCGTCGCGACGTCGCCCGGGGTGGTGACGGGTGTCAGGGTCATCGCGTCCGCGTTCATGCCCGCCGGACCGACGAGCCGCAGGATCACCCCACCCGACGCGGTGGCGAACTCCGGCGCATGGGTGGTCAGGAACTCGCCGGGATGCGTCGGGTCCTCGCGCAGATGGAACACTCCGCCGGTGCCGGTGAGCGCGAAGGTGTTGGCGTGCAGCTCCGGCGGCGTGAAGTAGGTGAGATTCGGATCGTCGGTGAAGCTGCCCTCGGTGAAGGTGCCGCTCAGCTCGTGACGACCGATGTGGTTCAGGGTCTCCTCCTCGGTGCCATCCTCGTTCATCTCCCAGGGGAAGAAGTGATTGAACGAGTGCGGTTCCAGGGCGGGCGAGTAGCTGGGATCGTCCGTCGTCCGGGGTTCCGGGAACACTTCGGCGCCCGCGAGCGCCTTGGTGGTCTGGGCGTCGGCCGCCTCGCTGGCCCACGTGAACGCGTTGTGCGACGCCGCCAGGTCCCGTGTGTCGCCCTGCTGATCGCGCTGCAGGTGGTCCCACTTCGTGAAGATGACGCGACCCGCGGTGTCGAACGACAGCGAGAATATCCCACTCGGCGAATGCTCGAGCAGCGTGACGGTGCCGGTCGCTTCGTCGAGCGAGTAGATGCCGGCGACCGTCGGCGACGATTCGTACTCGTCGAGCGGCGGATAGTGGTGTGCTGCTCCGCTCGGCGGCCGGTCGGACACGAACAGGATGCGACCGCCGGACCCGTAGATCGGCGACACGTTGTTGAACTCGGACGGCTGGTTCTCGATGCGACGGATGGTCGCCACAGCACCCTCGGCGAAGCCGCTGACCTCGTAGATCTGCCAGCGGTACGCAGCCAGGTCGTACTGCGCGGTCGGTGCGCCGACCACCATCGAGAAGAGCGCCTTCTCACCGCTCCAGTGCACGCAGGGCTCGCGCACCGCGATGGCGTTGGCCCCCTGCTGTCCGCCGTTTCCGAAACCGGCTTCGCTGGTGAGGAATCGCAGCGCGCCGCTCGGGTAGCGCAGCACGAGGTCGCCGCCGCGAGGCGCCTGCTGCGGGCCTGGTTCGTGATTGTCGAAGATCGACGTCACCGTACCGAACGCTCCGACTGGAACCTGGGTCACGAAGAGGATCGGGTGCGGGGTGACGACCGCAGCGGAAGCGGTCGTCGCTGCGATCGACCCCAGGAGCGTCGCGATCAGGCACGCCGCCAGTGCGAGAGAGCGGATACGACGCATCGCGGATCTCCTTGTTGCTTCGACGTCTGCCGGCGGGCGCAGCACTAGTTCAAGATGTTCGTGACTTTGCTGCCCTTCTCATCCATCAAATCACCCGGCATCACGCCGGCCGGGCACGCGCCGCCGTTGCTGGCTTCGATGGTGCGGCTCAAGGCGAGACCGTCTTCCGTGACGGTCATCTCGACCTTGTAGGACTTGGCGAAGTCGCCGGAGATCTTGCCTTTGCTCTCCGACACCATCGGCGCCTTGCCGCACACGATGTCGAACTCCCAGCCCGCGTCGGTTTGCTTGAAGTCGTATCGACTGCAGTTCACGTTGAGGGCGATCTGGTCGAGTACCGAGCCACGCTCCTCGCTCGCGCCGCCCACGCACAGATGCTGCGTACCGATGACGGTGCCGCCACCGCCGATGTTCTTGAGCGCCCAATATCCATCCGCCCGCTTGGGCACGCCTTTGGAGGTGCGCACGACCTGCGCCGCTGTGCCGCTCTCGCTGCGACAGGGCACCAGCGTCAGCGCGGCGAACACCACGCTCGACATCACGACCAATGCTCTCATGTGCGGCATTCTCGCGCCCTCACCGCGCCTGCATCGAGTCGGGATCCACCATCAGCGACGACTGGTCGACGACCTCGAAATCGTCACCCGTCAGCGCGTCGATCTCGTGGAGCTGGTCATCGTTCCAGCGGGGATCGGAGGTCCCGGACACGAACCAGTCCGAGCCGTTGTCGGCGAGAATCATGCCGTAGCGCTTCATGGCGGTGAGGATCACCTGCAGCTCGTTCGAGAAGCCCGAGACGTCGTAGGAGTCCTTCAGCCGGACGCGGATGCCCATGGGTGGCAACGTGGGATCGGAATCGCTGGATGCCTCATGGCGTGCGGGCCAGACGTAGGCCGCCTGCGTGCGACTCACGGTGAAACGCAGGGCGTGACGGATCTCGCCCGCGTTCGCTTCGTCCCACCGCGCCAGGCCGGGAAGAATCGGCAGTCCCGCCGCGTCGGCCGACGTCCAATCCGCGGGGCGCATCGCGTTCGAGGAGAGATCCCAGACCACGCCGGATCCCGCCTTCCAGAGCCGGCCGCCCTTCCGCTTTCGCGCCGCATACATTTCGTAGAGCCGGCAGGTGCCCGCCTGGACCACCAGGACATGCCGGTCTCCAGTGCTCTTCGGTCCATTCTCGATCCGGGCGTTCCGTGGCACAGGGTACGGCCCGGGGTCGCTCTCTTCACCGGCCTCGGTGAACTTGATCTTCACCAACGCCTGGTCGGCCGGCACGACCTCGTAGGGAATCCCGATGGTCTTGTCGGATCCAAAGTCCGCGTGCAGCGAGCGATCCCGGCCGATGCTGTCGATGTACGCGTCCGAGTTTGGATCGACGGGGAGCGACGAGATGTCGCGGTTCCAGACGTTGTCGGCGGGCAGGACGGCGCACGGAATCGAGAGTGGCTCCGCGGGCGGCGGCGCGGCGCGGGCACCGGCGGCGATCATGCCGATCACCGCGAGGCTGGCCGGCAACCACCTTTTCGAGCTTCGTAGATTCCGCATCGTGGCCGTCCCTCTCGGGTCGCATCGTGGGCACTTTGCGTCATGCCCATGCGGACCCGAATGCACTGCGCGCGAGGCTTTACCGTGGCGTCTTCGAGCCCTGCAAGGAGCCACTTTTGCGGGTCGCGGAAGGAACCACATCCGGTAGTCCAACCCCGCCGGACGGGTACGTCGCCTCCGCGTCGACGGTCGTATAGACAGGGCGGTCATGCCCACCGCCGATTGGTCCGCGCTGTACGACGCGGTGAAGGACGAGTGCCGCAGCGGCCTCTGGGCGCAGGGCGTGGGGCTGGCGCGCGACCGCGCGGTGACGGCGGCGGGCGAGAGCGGCGGCGGGTGGAGCTTCCGGGTGAAGGCCGTCGGCCAGGCCGTGGCGCCGACGGTGACGCTGCACCCGCAGCACGCGGCGTGGGACTGCGACTGCGGCAGCCGGATCGACCCGTGCCCGCACGTCGCGGCGGCGGCCATCGCCGTCATGCAGGATCCCGACGCCCTCTTCGCGGCCGCGGCGGAGCGGCCGCAGGTGCGCTACGACCTGAGCGTCGACGGCGACGGCATCGAGCTGCGCCGCTCGCTGGCGATGCGCGACGGCGCGGCGCGGCCCATCGACACGCTCTCCGGCGCCGACGTCTCGCCGACCGAGACCGACGTCGTCCTGGACCGCATGCTCCGCGAGGTCCGCACGCGCGCCATCCCGGCCGCGTCGTTCCCATCCTTCCTGCGCGCGCTGGCCGACGCCGAGCACGTCTTCCTGGCCGGCGACGCGGTGCGCGTCTCGATGGACCCGGTGTTCCCGAAGGCGCGCGTGCGGGACGCGGGCGACGGCGTGGAGCTGGTCGTCACGGCCGACCCGGCGGTGACGGCCGTCGTCATCCCGGGTGTCGTGCGAGCCGGCGACACGCTGCGGCCGATGGGCGTCACCGGGCGCTTCGGCGCGCGCTGGGAGCGGCTGCCGGCGCGGCAGCACTTCCCCCACGCCACCCTCGGCGAGCTGGTCGGGCGCGTGCTTCCCGAGCTGGAGCGCGAGGTCGACGTCGAGATCGCGACGACGCGGCTGCCGGGACGCGCGGGCGTCGCGCCGCCGTGGGTGCGCTTCGAGATCGACTCCGCGGAGGGCGCGATCGACGTCCTGCCGACGCTCGTCTACGGCAACCCGCCGACGGCGCGCGTCGAGAACGGGCGGCTCGTCCACCTGGGCGGCGCCGTGCCACGGCGGGACGAGGCCGCCGAGAAGCAGCTCGAGCTGCGGGTGCGCGACGGGCTCAACCTGGCGGTCGGCCGTCGCGTGCGGCTCATGGGGGCGGACGCGGCGCGGGTGCTGTCTGCGATCCGGGCGTTCGACGACGGGCGGACGGAGGGCGAGCGCGCGCGGACGACGGACGTGAAGCTGGTGCCGCGCGTGGTGGGGACGGGCGACGACCTGACCGTCGTGTTCGAGGCTGCGGGCGGTGAGGAGCCGCGGAGCGCCACGGCGGAGGCCGTCGTGACGGCATGGCGCGACGGGATGTCCGTCGTGCCGCTCGAGGGCGGCGGCTTCGGCACCGTGCCGGCCGGGTGGCTCGCGAAGCACGGGCACCTCGTGACGGAGCTGCTGTCGGCGCGCGAGGCGGGCGGCGGGCGCGTGCCGCGCGTCGCGCTGCTCCTCGTCGCGGAGATGTGCGAAGCGCTGGACCAGCCGCCGCCGATGGACGTCGGCGGCGTGCGCGCGCTGCTGGAGCGGGTCGGTGCCGGGGGCGGGGCGTGCGAGATGCCCGCCGACTTCCGCGGTGAGCTGCGGCCGTATCAGCGGGACGGCGTCGCGTGGCTGCAGGCGCTGCGCGACGCGGGGCTGGGCGCCGTGCTGGCCGACGACATGGGCCTCGGGAAGACGGTGCAGGCGCTCTGTGCGGTGCGCGGCCGGACGCTGGTCGTCTGCCCGCGCAGCGTGATCTTCAACTGGCAGGCGGAGATCGCGTGCTTCCGCCCTGCCCTGCGCGTCGCGCTCTACCACGGCCCGCGGCGCGAGCTCGGCGACGCGGACGTGACGGTGACGACGTACGCGACCCTGCGGAACGACGTCGACGTGCTCGGGCGGACGCGCTGGGACACCGTCGTCCTGGACGAGGCGCAGAACATCAAGAACCCCGACAGCCAGGCGGCGCGCGCCGCGTACGCGCTGGACGCGGGGTTCCGACTCTCGCTCTCGGGCACGCCGGTGGAGAACCGGCTCGACGAGCTGTGGAGCCAGCTGCACTTCGCCAACCGCGGGCTGCTCGGCGGGCGGCGGGATTTCGCCGAGCGCTACGAGGGGCCGATCACCGACGGCGACGCGCGCGCGGCGGAGCGCCTGCGGCGGCGGATCCGGCCGTTCGTGCTGCGGCGGCTGAAGCGCGAGGTGGCCACGGAGCTGCCGCCGCGCACGGACGCGGTGCTCACCTGCGAGCTCGAGCCGTCGGAGCGCGCGGTGTACGACGCGGTGCGGGCGGCGGTGCGGGCCGACGTCGTCGCGCGGCTGGGTTCCGGCGGGGGGAACGTGATGGCGGCGCTGGAGGCGCTGCTCAGGCTGCGGCAGGCCGCGTGTCACGTCGGGCTGGTGCCGGGGCACGAGGCGCCGACGTCGTCGAAGGTCGAGGCGCTGATGGACGCGCTGGGCGACGTCGTCGCGGACGGGCACAAGGCGCTCGTCTTCTCGCAGTGGACGAGCCTGCTCGACCGCGTCGAGCCACACCTGGGTGCGGCGGCGATTCCGTTCGTGCGGCTCGACGGGGCGACGCGGGATCGGGGCGTGGTCGTGGCGGAGTTCCAGCGCGACGGCGGGCCGCCGGTGATGCTGGTGTCGCTCACGGCGGGCGGCACGGGGCTCAACCTCACCGCGGCGGACCACGTCTTCCTGATGGATCCGTGGTGGAACCCGGCCGTCGAGGACCAGGCGGCGGACCGCGCGCACCGCATCGGGCAGGAGCGGCCGGTCCTCGTCTACCGGATGGTGGCGAAGGATACGGTCGAAGAGCGGGTGCTGGGGTTGCAGGAGCGGAAGCGTCGCGTGGCGGACGCCGCGCTGGGCGGGGGTGGCGGTGCAGCGGCCATCACCCGAGAGGATGTCATCGACCTCCTGGCCTGAGGGCGAGCTGGCTCATCCGTTTGCTGTGCTTCCGCGGCTCCGGGACCCGTCTCGGTCAGGCCTTCTCCGCGGAGAACATCCCGTAGCAGGCGAGCCCCTTCCTGAAGGCTGGGTACTGCCACCGACACCCGACGATGTTCATCGTCTGCACGCTGTTGCGCAGCCGCATCCGCTCGGCGAGCCGACCGATGCGGAGAGCATAGAGCGAGTGCAGGTAGAGGATACGTGACGACGGCATGATGTTTCGCGTGACGTCGCGGTAGCGGACGCGCCGAAAGCCGCAGTCGTCCAGGTGGCGGCGAAACGAAGCCACGGTCGCGAGGGACGGAACCGCCCAACTTCGGAGCCACGAGTCCATGATTCGTTGCTCGGCGACGCCGAAGTCGTCTCGCGTCGCGAAGCCGTCCGCCAGCACCAGCCGTCCACCGGGTCGCAGGAGCCGACTGGCCTCTCGCACGAACGCGGCCTTCTCATCCGCGTAGCACACGCTCTCCAACGCCCAGACGACGTCGAACGTCGAGTCCGCCAAGCCGGTCGCCGTGTAGTCCATGACCGCGAACTCGGCACGACCTCCGACGCCGTGCCCGCGCGCGTTGCGCCGTGCGCTCGCCGCCTGTCGCGGGCTGAGCGTGATCCCGAGCGCACGACAGCCGGTGCGCGTCGTCAGGTAGATCGAGCTTCCGCCGACCCCGCAGCCGGCGTCCAGCACCCGGTCGGCAGCATGCACGCCGCCCGCTTCGGCGAGCAGCTCGTTCTGCCGGGCGAGCGCAGCACGCAGAGAGCGCGTCGTCGAGTCCCAGTACCCGTAGTGCATGGCGAGGCTCGCGCCGAGTCGCCATACGAGGCGGTAGTCGATCTCGCACTGATCATAGTAGGTGACGATCTCTCGCGCCCGCTGGGGCGCCTGCGCGCTCACGGCCGCCGGCGACTGAAGGCGTGTTCCCACTCCTTCAGGATGCCGAGATCGGGATCGTCGAGATCGGGCTCGGCGCCAGTTGCGGTGAGCGCCTGCAACACGTCGCTGCCGAATCGCACGGCGTCGCGGTAGACCTCGGTCGCCGAGACACCGTCGAGCGCCCGGCCGACGTCGACCACCTGCGCGAGCGACCACTCCATCGGGTGCGGCAGACCGAGCCTCCAGAGCATTGCGTCGATCACCTTCGCCCCGGCGAAGTACTCCCCCTCGGACAGCGGCCACACCTCGGGAGGAGGCGAGAGGTCCGGACGCTCCATGTCCGCGAACATCGCGCGGACCGCTCGTCTCGCCGCTTCGTCGGCACCTTCCATGCTCGCCAGGTCGGTGTGAGTTCGCACGTAGTCCGCGGCGAGATAGAGGTTGGCGATCCGATTCTTCGCCTGCGGCCGTAGCGCACGTTGTCCCCGCGGATGGATGAGTAGCGGGGTCGTGTTCGCGAACGGCGCGAGGGCGACGTTCTCGTCCAGGTGCATCGCGACGAGGTCGTCGTCGCTCAGCGTACCCGGGGGCAGGTTCGCGAGGAGCTGAGCCCATACCTCGCGCAACAGCTCCGTGCGGTCCGTATAGTCGCGCGCCCTGCGACCGTGGGCGTTCTTGCGATCCCAATCCGAGATGATGACCGAGATGAGGCCGGCAACCGGCTTCGAACTCCAGAACTGCAGCGGGGACACCGCCGTGAGCCCGAACGGCGCACGTGGGAAGTGGATGTGGCCGCGCAGGATGGGGACGTCCCGTCGCAGGAAGTACTGGGCGCCCGCCATGTCGCCGCGGGCAATCGGTGCCAACCGGACCACCCCCTCGAGCGCCGGATCGAAGGCGCGCATCTCCGCCGTCACCAACTCTGCCATGCGCTCGAGCGGCACCGCGCAGACGTAGCGGCGGGCCTTCACCACCTCACCCGATTGGAGCCTGACCCCGCGAATCATGGGCGGCGCGAAGTCGAACCCCGTGACGCGCGTATCACAGTGGAACTGCACCCCTTTCGCCAGGAGGTGATCCCGCCACGGACGCAACCACGCCTCGTCGGTCGGACCGTCGAGGACGCCGTCGACCTTGTGCTCGTGCGACGGCTCGAAATCGAAGATCATCTGCAGGCACATCGACCCGATGGTGGCGGCACTGCTGGACTGAGCGCGCATCGCAGCCAGGTTGCGCGTCGCCTGGATGACGATCGCGTAGAAGGCCGGTTGGTACCGCCCCGGTCCACCGGTGAACTCTTCCCAGGTCATGTTGTCGTACTGCTCACGCCGCCGCTCGTCACAGCTGGTGGCGAACTTGAGCATCACCGCCGCGAATCGCGAGAGATCCTGCGGGTTGTTCAGCTCGTCGGCCCCGAGCAGCCTCACGATGCTCGTGATGAACTTGCCGGGCTGGTCCAAGCGAACGGGGCGATCGACCGTGTACAGACGCCCGTCGTAGGCAATGCCGCCGTGGGTCGATTCGGCGAGATGATCCCACGCCGAACCCTTCGGCGCGGGGATGGCGCGCATCGTGTCCACGACATGCCGGTAGAAGTGCGGGAAGAAGCGAAATCCGTGCTCGCCCGGCGCACCGTCCGGCAGGTACTGGTTCTTGGCCTTGCCTCCCAGCGTCGTACTCGACTCGAACACGTGCACGTCGGGGACGCCGATCGAGCGCAGATGGTGCGCGGCGCTGAGTCCTCCAATGCCGCCTCCCAGGATTGCAACCTCGACTGCCACGACTGACCTCTTTCAGGCGGCCTGTGTCGGCGAGGCCACCGGGTTTTGCCGGACACTAGCGCAGCACCGTGCCTGCGGCCAAGGTCGTCGACCCTACGAACCAGGGTTTAGGGGTCGCTTGCTTTCTGCTGCTGGCGCCTGGTAGCAAGCTCAGCCCGTATGGCGGAGTCGTCTTCGGCCAACCCACTGAGGCCTCGCGAGCGGATCGTGATCCTCGGCGGCGGTGTCGGCGCAGTCGCAGCCGCGTTCGCCCTGACGGACGGTCCGAATCGCGGACGATACGACGTCACCATCTACCAGATCGGGTGGCGGCTCGGCGGCAAGGGGGCGAGCAGCCGCAGCGGACCTGCAAGCCGCATCGAAGAGCACGGCATGCACATCTGGTTCGGCTTCTACGACAATGCGCTCGACATGATGGAGCGATGCTACGACGAGCTGGGCGATCGCAACGACACGTTCGCCAATGCCTTCGTCGATCATGACTACGTCGTCCTGGAGGACCTCCACCAAGGAACGTGGACGCACTTCCCGATGCACTTTCCACGGGGAACCGCCGACGCGCCACCGACGCCCATCGAGTACCTGAAGGTCCTCCTGCGATGGATCCGCAAGGACTGGCGCACGCGAATGGACAGCATGGGCGAGCCGCCGCCCGCGATCGACGAAGCCCTCGACCTGCTCGAGCGGATGGCGGGAGAACCGGCAGCCGACACGCTGGGGGAATACTCGGCGGCAATCGGCCGGCTCCAGGTTGCAATCGAGCAGGCGCCCGCCGCTCCGTCCAACGAGGTCCGATGGGCGACGATGGCCTACGAGATCGGTGCCGCCGCCGCCCGGGGGATGGCTCTCGACCGAGTGCTCTGGCGTGGCTTCGACGTCATCGACGACCGGGACCTCTGGACGTGGCTCGCGCACCACGGTGCGCCGGCACGGCAGAAGGACTCGGTGATGATGCGCGGCCTGTACACGCAGGCCTTCGCCTTCCCCGAGGGCGACGACAAGCAACGCAGCATGGCCGCCGGATCGTCGCTCCGTGCAGCTCTGCGAATGCTCTTCGGCTACCGGGGCGCGTTCATGCGCAAGATGCGCGCCGGCATGGGCGACATCGTCTTTGCCCCGTTCTACCGGGTCCTCAAGCGCCGAGGCGTCCAGTTCAAGTTCTTCCATCGCGTGAAGGCGCTCCACGTCGATCCGAGCGATCCGAGCCGGATCGGCATGATCACCCTCGGGCGGCAGCTCGACCTCAAACCCAACGGCACGCCCCCGGACCGGCCGCCGTCCTGTTGTCCGACGGAGCCCGAGTACGACCCGTTGTTCGAAGTCGGCGACGACTCCATGGGCGTGCGTCACTGCTGGAGGGACGCACCCGACGAGGCCCAGATCGTCGAAGCGGACGTCGCCAAGATCCAGGCGATGAAGGCGGACCCGGCGCAGTACTTCAACCTCGAGTCCGCCTGGACCTCATGGGACGAGGAGTTCGAGCGAGACTGCACGCTGAAGCACAAAGAGCACTTCGACCACGTCGTCCTCGCGATCTCGGTCGGGGCGCTGGATCGCATCTGCGCCGAGCTGGCTCAGCGCAACGCCGATTGGCAGCGGATGCTGCAGACGACGGTCACCGTGCGCACACAGGCCGCCCAGCTGTGGCTCTACCCCCCCCTCCCCGAGCTGGGCTGGACCGAGCCGGAGCCCGTTCACGGAGCGTATGCGTTTCCCCTCGACTCCTGGGCCTCGATGAACCAGACCCGTCCGGCGGAACGGTGGCCGACGGGGTACGAGCCGCAGGAGATCGCCTACTTCTGCGGGGTGCTGCCCCACGACGAGCCGGATCCGGACTGGTTCACCGACCCGACGTTTCCCCAGCGCCAGCGTCAGAACGCGGAGAAATGGCTCCGACGACATCTCGAGAAGTTCATCCCGCACCTCTGGCCCAATGCGGTCGCCGACGGCTCGTTCCTGTGGCAGCTTCTCGTCGACCTGAACGACGGGACCGGTCTCGAACGTCTGCGATCACAGCTCCTCATCGCCAACGTCGACCCGACCGAGCGTTACGTGCTCTCGGTCCCGGAGAGCATGGAGCATCGCTTGCCGAGCGACGACTCGCGGTTCGGCAACCTGGTCCTGGCGGGCGACTGGGCTCGCAATCCCGTGAATCTCGGCTGCGTCGAAGCAGCGGTCGGGTCCGGCATGATCGCCGCCCGCAGGATCAGCGGCCACCCGACGCGAGTGATTGGCGAGTAGGCGTCCTCGAAGCGACGTCGCGCTCGAATCGCGTCTGCAACGCTTCGAAGGTCGCGCACGACTCCGCCAGGCCTCCGGCGACGACTTCGGGCCCCAGGTGGCGAACGAGCTCGAGCACCGCGAGCCCCCGATCGTACGGCATGCGCAGCCGCGTCGCGAGGCCGATCGCGCGCTCCCACTCCGCCCGCGCTCGGCGCCGTCGTCCGCGGATCCACAGCAGGAGCCCGCGCACGATCGCGGCGTGCGGTCGCGCGATCGGAATGAAACGGCTGAAGCCTCGCAGATGCCGGAAGGCCGTCGTCGCGAGCTCCGCGAGCCTGCGTTCGTCGCGATCGTCCGCGAGGGACGCCCGCTCCCAGAGCCGCGCGGCGACATCCGCCGTGAGGACGTACCCCGGAAGCGGGTCGTAGCGGAACAATGGGGCCTGCGGCAGCAACGTGCAGGCCGCGATGACGGTCTCGGTCGCGTCGTCGTAGCGCTCCAAGCGATATTGGGCGAGGGCACGCGACCCATGTGTGATCAGCAGCGAGGTGGTGTCCGACAGGTCCTCGAACCGCCGCACGAGTGATCGTCCATCGCTGCTGGCGTCGATCATCTGCAGGCCGACGGCGTTCTCGCCGCGCTGGATCAACTCGGCGGCGAGCCCGAGCTCGGCCCAGGCCCGACACTGGACGTCGCCCCGATCGACGCCGCCGCGGTGCCCCTCCGCGTAGTGCTCGCGCGCGGGCCGATGCTGCATGAACTCGAGGTTGGCGAACGTGAGCACGGCGATGTCTCGCCACGGACGGTCGCCGATGCGCTCGAATGCGGCGATGGCTTCGGTCAAGCTGGCGGCTGCCGCCGGCCAATCTCCTTGCCCGATGAGATAGAAGCCGTGCATCTCCGCCGCACGCCCGAGCGCGAGATCGTCCCCGAGCCCCCGGGCACTATCGAGCGCCATCTCGAAGTAGCGACGCGCCAATCCAGGACCGACGATCGTCCCGGCCACCGTCCCGATCATGGCGCTACTGTTCACCAGCGCCGATGACGGAGCCTCGTCTTCGGCGCGGTTCAATGATCGCAAGCTCGACAGCAACGACGGCATCCGTTCCATGAGCAGAAATTGCACGAAGCTCAGCAGGTCGTAGACGCGAGCTTCGACGAGGCTGCTCTCGGACGGCTCGACGAGCCTGGCCGGACTCGGCCCCAGCAGTCGGCGACGCGCCTGCCGGGCGATGGCCCGTGCGAGTTCAAACGACACCGCGATCGGACGGGCCGGAACCGGCGAGCCGGCGAGGGCCAGCGCCGCGGCGAGGTCATCCCGCGCCTCGCGCATGTGACCGAGGCGGAAGTGCGAGTCACCGAGGTGCCGATGCCATGCCGCCCGCCGACTCCTCGGTGCAGCGTGCCCGCCCTGGCTGTCGAGCCGGACGGCCTCCGCGAACAGTCGAACCGCCTGATGGTGATCGTGGGCCTCGGAGGCGTGCTGACCGGCCGTCTCCAGCGCGGCGAGGGCGGTCTCGCGGACGAGGCGATCGTCGACACGATGGTTGGCCACGCGACTCCAATGCAGCGCCAGGGCGCCGTAGTACGCCGGACGCTTGCCGGGATCGATGCAGTACGCATCGATCGCGCGCGCGACGCGCTCGTGCATCTCGACCCGCAGCTCCAGACCGAGCGACTCGTACGTCACCTCGCGAATCTTACCGTGGGCGAACGACAGCGTCCCCGGCGGCTCGCGAAGCAGGATGCGACTACGCAGCAGCTCGTCGATGGCTTCCGCCGCCGGCTCGCCCGGGCACTCGACGGCGTGCAGCAAGAGCGACTCGTCGAACGCCGAGCCGATGGTGCTGCCGATCTCGGCCACCCGGCGAACGTCGGGCGCCAATCGCTCGAGGCGAAAGCGCACGAGATCTTTGAGCGTGCGCGGCGTCGGCAACGTGTACCCCACGTGCCCGATCTCGTCCGGACGGGACAGCTCCCACGCGCCCGACTCCCCACGGCGAAGGTACCCTTGCTCCACGGCGACGAGCACGTACTCCGAAACGTAGAACGGGTTGCCTTCGGAGTGCTCGAACAATACCCCCGTGAAGTCGGTTGCGGGTTTCGTCAGGGCCAGCATGTCACCGACCATCTCGTCGACGCCGTGTCCCCCGAGCCGATCCACGCGCACGACCCGACCGCTCCGCTCGATGATCGCGCGAAGGGTGTCGTCGATCTCCTCGGCGCGACACGTCGCGAGAACCGCCAGCGGGACGTTCGCGAAGCCGCGCGATACGAGCATCTCGAGCACCCGGAGCGACAAGTCGTCGGCCCACTGCACGTCGTCGAGGATCAACAGGAGCGCCGACTCCGAGGCGACCGCCTCGAGCGTTTCGCACATCGCTCGCGTGAGCCGTTCGAGGGCCGCCTCGGGGGATACGTCCGATAGAGGAGTCGTCACGGCGCCGGGCAACGTCGAGAGGCTCGGATCGTATGCCGCGAGCACCGGCCCGCGGCTCCCCAGCAAACGCGCCGTGGTCTCGGTACCGCCGATACGGCAGCGGTCCGACGTGTGCGCCAGAAATGAGCGGAACGGCTGGAGGGCCGTGCGGCTGAGCACGGCATCCTCACCGCTGGCGACGTCACATTCCCCGAGCACGACGTTCATGCGGCGACGGACCGCGATGGTCCCGATCTCCATCGCCAGCCGTGTCTTGCCGATGCCGCTTTCGCCGACCAGGAACGTCAGGGAGCCGCGCCCACCGCACGCGGCATCCAACGTAGTGGTGAGGCTGCCGAGGAGGCCATCCCGCCCAACCAGCTGGGGGCGATAGACGTAGGACCGCGCGACGGGAGACGGCGTCACGGACGACCCGCGGACGTGTGCCCTGATGCGCCGTTCCACCAGGTCCGCGTAGCCCAGGCGGTCGCTCCGGCGTTTGGCCAGCAGCTGCATCACGAGCGCGTCGAGCCACTCCGGGACTCCCTCGACCCGCGACGAGGGTGGCGAGGGCTCACGGTCCAGGTGCTGCTGCAGGACCTCGGAGGCCCGTCCGACGAACGGTGGACGCCCCGCGACGGCCTCGTACAGGAGGCATCCGAGCGAATAGAGGTCGGCGCGAGCGTCGAGGAGCTCGCCCCAGATCTGCTCCGGGGCCAGGTAGCAGTCGGTGCCACGCATGGTCCCGCCGATCTCGAGGCCCTCGCGTCCCCGCGCGCCGCTCGCACGGCGGTGCAGACCGAAGTCCACGAGCACGGGCATCCCGTCGTCGGTCACGTGGATGTTCTCCGGCTTCAGATCACCGTGCACCACGCCGTGGTGATGGATGTAGGCGAGCGGCTCACAGAGCCGCGCGAGCACGACGAGGAGCTCTTCGAGACCAGACGGCTCGACGTTCCCGCCCGCATGCGCTTCGGAGAACCACACACGCATCGTCCGGCCGCGCAGGAGATCCATCGCCAGCCAGGGCTGGCCCTCGGTGACGCCGTCGTCGAGGATTCGGACGATGCCTGGATGGTCGAGGCGGCGCAGGGCTCGAATGTCCCGGCGAAGGCTCTCGGTCACCGCGGGACCGTCGCTCGCACAGGCCTTGAGCGCCACCTCCCTACCCGTCCGCGGATCGAGCGCCCGATAGACGACGCCGGCCGTCCCACGACCGAGGACACCCGTCACCTCGTACGGTCCGAACCGCACGCCGACGGCCGACATCGCAGACGCGTCCATCGCGCGCGCCTATCGGATTGCGCGGTCGGATGTCAGGGACCGCTCGCGAACACCGCGCACGTCGTCGATCATGCACGGACCGATACCGACTGTCGCGCCGTGGAGGCAAACGCCTTCGACGCGCGGCGGGCGCGTCTAGGCGGACCGGTCGTCTCCTCTGCTGGGTATGAGCCCCGCCGATGGGGGCTGAACAGCGGGTGCTACGTCGCTGGTAGCGACGTGCTATCTCGCGACGGGCGCGGCGCTCCGGAAGGAATGCAATGGGGCGCGCAAACTTTCGTCGTCTTCCAGCCTATCCGCCTCGATCGAACTCGCGGCCTTGTTGGTGGACCCTGCCGTGAACCGGCACTTTCAGCGGCGTGCTCACGACCAGCTTGGGAAGCTGGTCGAACGGACGCAGCTTACGCTCAAGTTCATTGACCAATTGCATTTGGACACGGTAAGACCAGAAAGTGCTGGACAGCGTAGCAGCAGCGTCGAGGTGCTCATTCTCCCGCACAGAGAACGTATCGAGGAGTGTGAGTGATGACCAAGCTGGTGCTCTGCGCGATCGCGACGATCGTATTTCTCGTGGCTGTTGCCCCTGACGCTGGTGCGGTGAGCCGCCGAAAGTTGTGCAAACAGCAGTGCAGCCCGACGATCTCGGCGCAGTGTCCCAGTGCTGGTCGCCAACGCCGCGTCTGCAAGCGGCAGGTGCTGAAAACATGCCGCCGGGTGTCGCTCGACTCGTGCAGCCTCAGTCCGACGACGTCGACGACCGTGGTGACGGGAACGACGAGCACAACGACACCGCCCACGACCGCCGTGACGACAACCACGACGACGACCAGCACGACGACGACGCTGACGCCCAAGACGGTCTTCATCACGAGTGCCACCGTGACCGGCGATCTTGGCGGGATTCCCGGAGCGGATGCGCTCTGCAACAGTCTCGCGGCTGCGAGTTCGCTTCCGGGAATCTATAAGGCGTGGTTGTCGGACAGCACTTCCTCTCCAGCGACGGCGTTCACGAAGGACTATATGTACGTCTTGCCCGATGGCACGACGATCGTCGCCGACAACTGGGCCGACCTCACCTACTGGGGTCCGATCGACGACATCGACCAAACCGAATCCGGAAGCGAAGTGACCAACGTACTCGTCATGACGAATACGAACCCCGACGGAACCACAGACATCGACCAACCCTGCCAAGACTTCACCAGCGCCTCGGAGAACGAGTTTCTCACGCTGGGCATAAATTTCTCGGGTTCGCAGTGGACGGTCTACGCCACAGGTCCCTGTCTCAGCACCTTCTATACCTATCACCTCTATTGCTTCGAGCAGTGAGATTGGTGGATCTCCTGGGATTCCGTGGTCACCTCGGCGTTCCGCCTTCCGTGTCGCCTTAGAACGTCGGGGCTCGAGCGCTCCGGGGCGACTGTTTCCGATCGCATGCGGCGGGCTCGGGACGCATTCCGTCGACGAGCGCCGGCAAGGACCTCGTAGCCCGCGTGCGCGGGCACGCGCAGGCCCGCGCCAGCCGAGGACTGAACGGCGCGAGCCGCTCGAACGAGCAGTCGCGCACCGCACGAGCGCAAAGCCGTGCGCCAGCACGCCGCAGCGGGGACGTTCCGGAACTCGCCGACGACGAAGGCCGGCAGCCCGACGCGTCCGTGCGCGTGCGAACGTCCGCCACGCATTCGTTCCAATGCCCCCGGACCACGTTGTAGAGCACCCCGTCGCCGGCGATCGGGGAACGTAGACGCCGCCTATGCGTCTGCCCCCCAGCCCAGCCGCGGCCGCCCTGCCCCTTCGCGCGACGTGTATAGCTCCACGCGCCGCGTGGCGGTGGCGGCGCGGCGGCGATCACGCGAGCGGATGTCATCGACCTCCTCCCCTGAGGGCGTGGTGGCTGCAGTTGTCGGTGCGTCGGGTGCGGTGGTAGTGGCGACGCCAACCGAGGGGGGGACGATGACCAAAACCGGAAACGGACTCGTGAGCGCGATCGCAGCCATGATGACGGTGCTGTGCCTGGCGAGAGTCGCCGGCGCCCAGACGCAATGCGAGACCCCGACACCGCAGGGCATCGCGCAGTGTCTGGAGAGCCGCCAGTTCCGAACCAACCTCGCCTACCGCTTCAACACGCGGCTCCTGGTCGCGTTGGGCGTCGACTACTACCACAGCCAGCCGTGGATCGACGCGACGGCCGCGTACATCGCCGCCAAGACGAACTTGACCGGCAAGACCGGCGCGCGGCTGGCGGAGGACTCCCACTACAGAACGCTCTTCAATCTGTCGTTGGGGACCGCCTGGAGCGTCCAGAAGCCGATGGACATCTACCTGCTGATGGGCCAGTCGAACATGACGCTGCACGGCGACGGCCCGGTGCTGAAGGCGGCGCTGCAGAGCTGGACGGACGCCCTGACGCAGGCGCTCGGGTGGCCGAGCCGGCAGGTGGTGACCTTCAACTGCTCGTTGCCGGGCTCGCCGATCCTGCTCTGGGATCCGCAGCCGTCGCCGCTGTACGGCAGCTCGACGTGCGAAACGAGCGCCACCGTCACGCGGTGTCTCAATCCCCCGACCGGATGCACCACACCGAAGCTCTGCAGCTGCAACAGTGGACTGCTCGACTTCTGCAGCGACGGCGTCTCGTTCATCGACGCGCAGCGCGGCGGCGGCGGATACTCGCCCTACCTGAACGGCGACGTGCTCGATCGCTACAACTTCACCCGCCAGTGTCTCGAAACGGCCATGACCATGCGCAACGCCGCCGGCCAGACCGGCGCAATCCGCGGCATGTTCTGGTACCAGGGCGAGTCCGACACCGGGACCAGCGCGACGGTGTCCACCTGGGCGCAGAGCTATCGGAACGTGGTCCAGTTCGTCCGCGACACGGTTGGCAGCAACATTCCCGCCGTGCACGCCCAGATCCGCGGCGACGCGAGCTCGACGCCGCTCTGGCAGCAGCTGCAGGTGCAGCAACGTCTGGTGGCGCCGAGCATCACGAACTCCGCCTTGGTCTGCACCAACGACTTCAACACCGTCGACGGCGTCCACATCGATTCCGCTGCGCATCAGGTCCTCGGACAGCGCTTCGGTGACGCCATGCTGCACCTGATTCTCGGCTACCCGTACAACGCGACCGTGCCGGGCTGCACCCCGCGCTGAATCGCGCATCGTGGGTCATGGTTCGCCCCCAGGGGGTGAACCATGACCGGCCTACGTCGTTGCCGAGCGGATTCGTGTCCCAGAGGAAGCGCGTGCACGGGAGGCGGGCGTGGCGAGGAGTGTGGCGACGAGTGGCGCGGGCACGAGGCAGCTGCGCGTCTTCGCGAGTGAGCGCTCGACGTCGACGAGACGCGCCTATTGGCACGTGCCCGAGATGCCCGACCCGCCGACGGAACAGGAGCAACACGCCGAGTAGTGATTGACGCCGCTGCCGGCCGGCGGTGACGAGCCGGCGCGACCGCGTCGATCAGCCCAGCAGCGGCCACCCTGCCCCTTCGCGCAGCTTGTACTTCTCCACCCGCTGCGTCGGTGTCTCCGGCAGGCTGTCGCGGAACGCCTCGGAACCACCATGCCAGTGCGAGTCGCTCGAGGTCGCGACTCGGGCCGCTGCCGCCGGTGTTCCGGGTGGTGACGTCGGGGTTCCGCAGGATGAGTCCCTGAGCGGGCGGCACATGCTCGACGAGTGGACAATCATACGGATCCGAACTATGCGCATCCGCATGAAGCGTCTAGTCGTGATCTCCGCGCTGCACCGCGCGACACATCGGGTGGGGCTTTATCTACAGGCACGTGTCCCGGGTGTGACCCAGGGTGAAGCTCATCTGCTGGCGCACCTCCACGAGAGCGGCGGTGAGGCGAGCGTCGCGGAACTCCACCGCGCCTGGGCGCACAAGCGCTCGACCCTCACCGACATCCTCGGTCGGCTCGAGGGTCGTGATTACGCGCGTCGGAGCATCTTGCCGTCGGATCGGCGCTCGGTGCTCGTGCGCCTGACGGCCCAGGGGCGGAGGACTGCCGTTTCCGTCCATCGCGAGCTGATGGCGCTCGAGCGCGACGTTCTCGCACGCGCCGGCGGAGGACTGGCGGGCTTCGCCGCCGTCGCGGGCGCGGTGGAGAAGGCTGGGAGTGCGGTGTCACCCTCGCGCCGCGCGACGGGAGGCAGGCGATGACTCGCGACGACCAGGCGTTCCTGGATGCATTCGAAGCCGGCCGTGCTCCCGGTGGTGCGTTCCGGCATGCGGATCACCTCCGGCTGGCATGGATACTGGTCCGGCGCGACGGGGCGGTACACGCCGAGGAGAGAATTGCGGCCGGCATCCGCCGATTCGCCGCGGCCCAAGGGAAACCCGACCTCTACCACGAGACCCTGACACGCGCCTGGGTCCGCCTCGTGGCCGCGGCCATCGTGGACCGCCGGTCCGACGGAAGCTTCGAGGATTTCCTGGGGGCGAACGCAGCGTTTCTGGACAAGGGATACGTGCTCCGCTTTTACAGCACCGAGGCGCTATCGGCGCCGCGGGCCCGCCGCGAATGGCTCGAGCCGGACCTCGCACCGCTGCCACACCGGGCCGCTTCGTTGGAGGAGCGGCGCGCGCCGCTCCTCCGCGCTGCCTTTCTCGTCGGAGCCGTGACCGACGGCCTCGCAGTGCTGCCGCTCATGATCCCCTCGCTCGCCTCGCTGCTCTGGGGCGTTGTCGGCGAGGGTGGATCCTACCGCTTCGTCGCCGGCTGTGCCGCCAGCCTGATGCTGGCGTGGACGGGGTTGCTGCTGTGGGCCTACCGAAGGCCCCTCGAGAGAGCGTTCGTCGCACCGCTCACCGTGCTGGTGATCTATGGGCTCGTCGCGACCGAGGTGGCCGCCGTCCTGAGCGGACATCTGGCCGTCTGGCGGATGCTTCCCACCTGGATACTCCAGTCGGTCCTGCTCTGCCTTTTCGCCTCCGCGTACCATGCTCCCACCTTCCTGTTTCGCCACACGTTGCGCGCCTGAGAACTGGAGTGCGGCGTGCAGCGTCGCCGCTGGCGTGTCGGCTGCTGCGCCCGCTCGTCGCCGCGGGCATTCCGGGCGAGCGCTGCTGGGTGACGCACGCGGTGAAGCACTTCAAGTGGGAGCCGCGCGGGAATCGCCGCATCCATCAGACGCCGGGCGCGCGCGACGTCGCCGCGTGCCGGCCGTGGCTCGACGCGGAGCTGCGGCTTTCGATCCGCAGCTGATCGTCTGCCTGGGGTCGACCGCCGCGAAGGCGATCATGGGACCCGCCGCGCGCGTCAGGCGCGACCGGGGGGAGGTGCGCGAGGGACCGGACGGTCGGCCGGTACTCCTGACCGTGCACCCGTCGGCGCTGCTGCGCGTGACCGATCCCAACGCGCGCGACGCGGAGCACGAGCGCTTCATCGACGATCTGCGCGTCGCCGCGGAGGCCGCGGGACTGGTGCGTCCCGCGGCCCGCCGCGCGCAGGCGAAGCGAGCAAAGCGGCGCGCTGATCGGTCCGCCGGTCGAGCGCGCGACGAGGGCCGGAGTCGTGCCTCCTAGATTCGCCCGGAAGAGCCGAACGCGTCGTTGCACGGGCGTAGCGCGCTCGGTCATTCCGGACAGATCGGGAAGCAGTGGCCGGGGCCGCCGACCGTTGCAGAGCAGGTCGACGGCGACGGTGCGATGCACGCCTGACCCGGAGGGCATGCCGAGTCGAAGGAGCACGCGGCTCCGGCCGGGACACTCACGTTGACGCACGCCTTCTCAAAGCTGCCGCAGTGGATGCCCGAGCAGAACGTCGTGGTGCCGGGTCCCATGCACCGGCAGCTTCCCGCGCACGGTTGCCCGCAGGCGATCGAGCCGGCGGGGGCGCACGTCGCCACCGTCGTGGACGTCGTCGAGGTGGTGCTGGTGGTGGTCGTCGTGACCAGAGCGAACGGCGCGCAGAGCAGCGTCGACGACTTGGGTGTCGCCGTCCGCGTACCGAACTGGTCCACGGTCTCGACGGCCGGCAACGCCGTCTTCGGGCACTTCACGCGATAGCAGTTGAAGCCGGTCGCAACGCCAGTCGGCCCGCCGCCCGGGGGAGGTGGGCTGACCTGCGTCTTCGTCGTCGGCACGCACGTGATCTGTGCCGGAACCTTGATGACGCAACCGGGCTGCGGTGCGAGGCCGTCGAGGGAGGCCGTGTAGGTGGCCTTCGCCTCGTTGGCCTTGACCTTGAAGCACTCGAGGTGGTCGGCGACGGGCTGGGCGAGGCCAACCGTCGACGTCCCGAACGCAAACAGGCCAACGATCGCCGAGCGCAGGTGCATCATGACGAACCTCCTGTTGCGGCGGGTCCCCGCCGAGTTGTCCCCTAGTGCACCACTTTTGCCGAATCGGCAAGATACCTGGTCGGACGTGGTGGCTGCATCGGCCCCGCGATCGTCCGATTCCACCCCGTTCATCGAGCGGGTGACACCCGATAGCGTCCGCCGCATGACGACGGTGACGATCGACCGAAGACGGCCCGCTCCTGCTGATCGGGGTGAGCCGTCCCGAGACGAACGACCTCTGGGACCTCGACGTGATCCAGCGCGCCGCGCGTGCACGAGCGCCGGAGCGTTCGCAGGGACTCCAATGGGCGAGTCCTCCGAGCCGTTCCGAGCTGCGCCGGGGTCAGATGCCGCGCTGCACCACGGCGAGGATCTGCTTCGGATCGATCGTCTGCGCGCGGGCCTGGATCTCGGCGGCGTAGCGCGACTGCAGGCCTTTCGCGTCGCCGAGCATCGACTGGAAGACGGCGCGCAGCTGCTCGGCGTCGATCGAGCGGCCGCTCGCGTAGTAGCGATTCGCCACGTGGCCGAGCGCGTACGTGGTGGCGAACGCGAAGGCCGAGCCAGTCGCCTGGCGTCCGAGCGAACCGAAGAGCCCACCGCCCGCCTTCTTGAGCAGGCCACCGAGGAGCTTGCGGCCGATCTCTTCGATGTACTGCGACGTGAGCCCGATGCCGAGCGTCGCGAGCAGGTCCTTCACGTGGCCGCGGTCGAGCTCGAAGCCGTAGGCACGGCCCACGTTGTAGACGAGGCGCATCTGCAGCGGGATCACCGCCATCGATGCGAGCGACTGCGGCAGCAACTCGAGCGCGCCGGTGAGGATGGCGGTGTTGAGGATCGTCTTGTCGAGCGCGGCCTCGTCGGGCCCGGCGACCGCCGGTGGCACGGCCACCGGTGCGGGAACCGGCGTCGACGCGAGGGGGGCCGGCGCCGGCACGGCCAGCGGGACGCTCGCGATCGCGTCCGCCTCGCGCGCGAAGGCCTGTGCACCCGAGCCGTCGAGGCCGAGCGTGCGGGCGAGGTCGGTCAGGAACCTCCGCTCGGCGTCGGTCTGCGCACCGTCGGCGTCGCATACGCAGACCGCCATCTCGTATGCCAGCTGGCGCAGCTCGGGGCTCGGAAGGTCGGCCGCGGCGGTTTCGACCGAGCGCCGTTTCAGCAGCACGTCCTGGTAGAGCCCGATCAGATCGACCTTGGTGTCGCGGGTGAGCCCGTCGGCGATGCGGCGCACCTGCTCGCGCTCGCGGTCGTCCTTCCCGCCGTCGGCGAAGGCGGCGAGGAGGCACAGGGTGAGGACGGCGGACTGCTCGGCGTCGGTCATGGTGGGAGCCTCTCCGAAGCGGCCACGGCGCGCAACCGTGGGGCACTCGTGGAAGAGCCCGAGGCACTCCTCGTGTGGGACGCCGCCGGCGATGGCCCATCGTCGGGTGCGGGTCGCACCCCGTCAGGCGTCCAGGATCAGCGCGATCAGGTCGCCCACGCGGGTGTGCCGCTCCAGCGGGTGCCGGAGGGGGAGCGTGCCGGTGATGGCGTAGCGGTTGCGACGCCCCTCGCGGCTGCGCGTGACATAGCCCGCCGCCTCCAGCTCGCCGACGATCCGCTGCACGGAGCGCTCGGTGATGCCGACCTTGAGCGAGACCTCGCGCAGCGAGAGCTCGGGCTCGGCCGAGAGACAGAGCAGGACGTGGCTGTGGTTGGTCAGGAAGGTCCAGCTCGCCGGTTCGGGCTCCGGCTCGCGTGCGACCCGGCTGGCGGGCCGACGCCGACGGGGCGCGGCCTTCACGACGTGGTCCTCAGCATGCGCCTGCAGGGATGACACGACCGGCTTCCCGCCTCAACGGTGCTCATCCGAGGACGTGGTAGCCGCCATCCACGTGCCGGACCTCCCCGGTGACCCCGAGCCCCGGCCGCAGCAGGTGGACGACCTCCGCCGCCAGCGCCTCGGGCGTCGCGTTGCCGAGCGGGGCCCGCGCGCCGCTCGTGGCCACGGCCTCGTTCAGCCCGGGAATGGCCTTGCCCGCGCGGCTCCCTGTCCACGGCGAGAAGCGGACCGCGTTCACCCGCACGCCGTAGGACGGCCCGAGCTCGGCCGCCAGCTCGACGACGATCCGCTCCAACGCGGCCTTCGCGACACCGATATTGCGGTATGCGTGCGGCATGACGCGCGCTGCGCCGAGGTAGCTGAGCGCCACGACGCTCGCACCCCGCGCCAGCGCCCCGGTGCGGAGGAGCGCCGCGGTCAGCGCGACGAGCGACCACGCGGAGATCGCCATGCAGTCGAGGAACTCCTCGCGCGCCACGTCACAGAGCCGCTTCGCCTGGCCCCCGCGGATGGTGCGGTCCATGGCGATGGCGTGGACCAGGCCGTCGAGGACGACGCCGGCGCGGGCCAGCGTGGCAGCCAGGCCGTCGACGCTGGCGTCGAGCGAGGCGTCGAGCACGGCGGTGCGCACCCCAGCGCCCAGCGCGCCGGCGACCGTCGTCCGGAAGCTCGCGTGCACGTCGGCCAGGTAGCGTTCCGCGGCCGGCGAAAGGCCCGCGTGGTGGGGCGTCCGGCCGAGGCCCGTGCAGAGGAGCGTGGCGTCCGCCGCCTGCACTGCCCGCGCGATCGGCAGGGCGAGCGACGCCTCGTCCGAGATACCCGTCACGAGCACGTGACGGCCCGTCAGCGTGCCGGCGCTCACGCGTACTTCTCCCCGCGCACGACGTGGACGTCGGCGACGAACGCGATGACCGCGTAATGCGGGAACCAGTGCTCCGCGACGTGTGCCATGATGCGGTCCGCGACACCCGCCGTGACGACCGTCTCGATGCGGACGCCGCCTCCGGGCGGGTCGCTGGCCCGCATGCCGCGGGAGCCCGCGCCGCGCGTGTCCGTGACGGTGTAGCCGCGGGCGCCGAGCCCCTGGAGCTCTCCGACCAGCCGCTCCTCCAGGACCGGCTCGGCGACGATGGTGACCAGCTTGAGCGGCACCGTGTGCATGCGCGTCTCCTCAGGCGGCCAGCAGGCGCGCCAGCTCGTAGTAGATCGGGATGCCCGCGAGGATGTTGAAGGGGAACGTGATCGCGAGCGACGACGTGAGGTAGTAGGTTGGGTTCGCCTCGGGCAGCGTCACGCGCACGGCCGGCGGTGCCGCGATGTACGATGCGCTGGCCGCCATGGCGCCGAGCACCGTCGCCCCGCCGACGCCCAGCCCGGCGAGGCTGCCGAGCCACACGCCCAGCGCGCCGTGCAGCACCGGCATGATCATGCCGAACGCGAGCAGGAATGGCCCGACCTTCCGGAGATCGCGCAAGCGCGAACCCGCGACGATCCCCATCTCGAGCAGGAAGATGACGAGGAGTCCTTTGAAGACCGGCCCCTTCGTGTCGTAGAAGATCGCGATCGCCTCCCAGTTCTTGTCCCCCATCAGGAACCCGATGAGGAGGCCGCCGACGAGGAGCACCATCGTCCGCGCCGTCAGCACCTCGTGCAGCGTCTCGCCGATGGGGCGGCCGCTGGCACCCGACTGCACGGCGCCGATCGCGAGCGCGATGTGGATGCCCGGGCTCTCGAGCAGCGTGAGGAGGGTCGGCATGAAGCCCTCGGGCTCGGCGCCCATCGCCTTCACGAACTGCTGCGCGGCGATGAACGTGACGGCGGACACCGACCCGTAGTGCGCCGCGATGCCGGCGGCGTCCTGTACGCCGAAGCGGCCGATCCGCCGCAGCACAACGTAGGTGCTGACCGGCGTGATGCCGCCGACCAGGACCGTGACGACAGCCGGCCAGAGGATCGCGTCGAAGGATGCGTGCGCCAGCTCGATACCGCCGTGCAGCCCGAGGGCGAAGAGCAGGTACACCGAGATGCCGGTGTAGACGTCCTTCGGTAGCGAGAACTCGCTCTTCACGAGGCGTGCGAGCACGCCCAGTGCGAAGGCCAGCGCGACCGGGGAGAGCAGATTCTGCCGCAGGATCTCGCCCATCGTCCTTGCCTCCGTCAGTCCAGGAACCGGACCTGGCCGGAGCCTACGTCGTACAGCGCCGGCGCGATGACGAGCTGGCCGTCGCCCACCCGCTTCGCGAGGATCGGGCTCCGCGCCGTCAAGGCCTTCGCCTGCAGCCGGACGTTCGTCTCCGTCACGTGCGCGACGAAGGCCGGGTTCGTCGCGTCGTGCGGCGCGGGCACGTCGGCGCGCGACGCGGCGACCGCGGGGGCGATGGCGCCGAGCACGGCGCCGAGGTGCCCCAGATGTACGCCGTCGCACGCGCCCTTCACCGCGCCGCACTCCGTGTGCCCGAGGACGACGATCGCCCGCGCCCCCGCCACCTGCGTGGCGAACTCGAGGCTGCCCAGGAGCGCGTCGTCGACGATGTTGCCGGCGACCCGCGCGCTGAAGACGTCGCCCAGGCCCGTGTCGAAGATCAGCTCCGGCGGTACCCGCGAGTCGATGCAGCCCAGGACGGCCGCGAAGGGGTGCTGGCCACCGCGCGTGACGGCGATCTGCTCCGTGAGGTCGCGCCGGAGCGTCGTGCCGGCGGCGAAGCGGGCGTTGCCCTCGCGCAGGAGCGTCAGGGCATCGGCCGGCGTGAGCGCGGCCTGCGTCTCCCGCGTGTGCGTGACGGCGGTCGTCGGCGTTGCCGTTGCCGTCGCTCCGGCGACGGCAACGAGGCACGTGAGTCCGGCGATGGCGTGTCGGGCGGCGATGAGCGGCATCGGTGCGATCCTCCCTCGGCTCGCCGCGGGCCGGCCCGGACACGGGTCGGTCGAGACCGTCGGCGAGCGAGACCCCCAATACCGGAAATGGATTTCGTGTCAACTATCGCACGACGTGCGTTGCCGCAGTCACCGACCCCGGGGCGGCCGCACCGGCCCGGCCGGCAGCCCGACGCCGTCCGTGCGCGTGCGAACGCTTGCCACGGATTCGTTCCAATGCCCGCGGACCACGCCGTAGAGTACGCCGGTCGCCGGCGATCGCGGGACGTAGACGGCGTCCATGACGTCCGCCTCGAAAGCGCGGCCAGGAGGAGACGAGGCTACGGTCGCAGCGATGTCGCTCGAGCGTCTCAGCGAACCGCAACAGTCGGGTGCACGAGTTGCCACCCTCGGGCGATCTGCCGCTGGAGCAGCGCGCGTCGACCAACAGCGGAGACGGAGGACGAGGCGAGCGAGTATCGGGCGGTGACGAGCCGGCGCGACGTCGTCGATCAGCCCAGCAGCGGTCCGCCGCCGCCTTCGCGCAGCTTGTACTTCTCTACCCGCTGCGTCGGCGTCTTCGGCAGGCTGTCGCGGAACTCCCAGAGCCGCGGCACCTGGAACTTGGCGAGCCGCGCCGACGCGAACGCCTGCAGCTCCTCCGCCGTCACCGGCGTCTTCGTCACGACGAACGCCTTGATCTCCTGTCCGAGCACCGGCTCAGGCACACCGATCACCGCCACGTCGACGACGCTCGGGTGCTCGCGGATCGTCTTCTCCACCAGCACCGAGCTGACGTTCTCGCCGCCACGACGGATGACGTCGCGCTTGCGGTCGACGAAGTAGAGCCAGCCGTCCTCGTCGAGGTAGCCGAGGTCGCCGCTCCAGAACCAGTCGTCGCGCAGCGCCTGTGCCGTCGCCTCCGGGTCGCGGAAGTACGCCGCCATACGTGCGGGGGAGTCGACCGCGATCTCGCCGACGGCGCGCGGCGGCAGATCGTGCCCTTCCTCGTCGACGACCCGCAGCCGCACGCCGGGCACCGGCGGACCACACGAGCCTGCCCGCGGCGGCTGGCCGAGCGGCTCGATGGTGACGACGCCGGCGTCGGTCGAGCCGAAGCATTCGAGCACCGCCTGCACCCCGAAGCGCTCGATGATGCGCTCGCGGATCGGCGCGCTGCCGAGGCCCAGGATGACGCGCAGCGGGTTGTTCTTTTCGAGGTCGGACGGCTCCCGCGTCAGCAGCATCGCCAGCACGGTGCCGAGCGTGTAGACAACCGTCGCGCCGGTCTCGTGCACCAGCGGCCAGAACGCCGACGCGGAGAACGTCTTCGGGAACGCCGCCGTGCCGCCGGCGTGCAGCGCCGTCACCACCGAGCCCCAGGCGTTGCCGTGGAAGAGCGGCGTCACCGACAGGATGGTGTCGTCGGGCGTGAGGCCGAGCGCCTGGATGAAGTGCGGGCCGCTCGTGCCGGTACGCCCGTGGGTGAAGAGCACGCCCTTCGGTCGCCCCGTCGTCCCCGAGGTGTAGAGCAGCGTCGAAAAGTCGTCCGGGGCGTGCCGCACGTGAACGGGCCGGTCGCTCGCGTACGCGGCGAGCGTGGTGGCGAGCACGGTGCGCACGCCGAGCGCACGCATCGCGGCGTCGGTGGCCTCGTCGGTGACCACCACCTGCGGCTCGCAGTGCTGCAGGATGTAGCCCAGCTCGCTGGCCCCGAGGCCCGGATTCACCGGATTCAGGATCGCACCGGCGCGCAACACGCCGAACGCCGCGACGACGTACTCGATGGAGTTACCGAGTGCGAGCGTCACGCGCACGCCGGGGGTGACGTCGCATTCGTCGCGCAGCGCGTTGGCGGCGCGGTTCACGAGACGGTCGAACTGCGCGTACGTGACCGCCTGCCCCTCGTGCCGCAGGAACACACGGTCGCCACGCGTTGCCACGTGACGCGCGAGGACGTCGAGGATCATGCGAGAGTGCCGCCGTCGGCGGTGAGCGCCGCGCCGTTGATCATGCGCGCGTCGTCGGACGCCAGGAAGGCGATGATGCGCGCGATGTCGACCGGATCGGCGAAGTTGCCGGGCTTCGGCGGCGACGCGTAGTCGATGAGATGCGCCTCGAAGTCCTCGCGTCGGATGAAGAAGCGGCCGAGCGGCGTGCGCACGCCGCCGGGGCAGACGCAGTTGAAGCGCAGGTCACGGGTGGCGAACTCGAGCGCCAGCGAGCGCGTCAGGTTGAGCAGCCCCGCCTTCGACGCCGCGTAGTGCGGCGCGTAGGCCACGCCGCGCAGCGCCGACGTCGACGCCACGTTGACGACGTTGCCCGCGGGCGGCGTCAGGAGATGCGGCAGCGCCGCCTTCGTGGTGATGAAGGCGCCCGTCATGTTGACGGCGAGCGTACGCTGCCAGTCGGCCAGCTCGAGCTCCTCGAAGCGCAGGAAGCCACCGATGCCGGCGACGTTCACGAGGACGTTGAGCCCGCCGAACGCGGCGACGGTGCGTTCCACCGCCGACTGCACCGACGCCGGATCGGTGACGTCGCAGTGCGTGCCGTCGGCTTGTCCACCGGCGGCACGGATCGAGCCGACGGTCTCGGAGAGGCCGTCGCGGTTCACGTCGACGGCGAAGACGCGCGCGCCTTCGCCGGCGAGCAGCGACGCCGTGGCACGGCCGATGCCCGAGCCGGCGCCGGTGACGAACGCGACGCGGCCGGCGAAGCGCTCAGCCACTCCACACCTCCTCCACCTGCGCCACGGTGGTGATGGTCGCGAGCAGGCGGAGCGTGTGCTCCATCACCGCCGCGACGTACTCGTCGGGCGTACCGGTGACCGCCTCGCGCGGGATCACCACCTGGTAGCCGGCGTTCACCGCGTCGAGCGTGATGGCGAGGATGCCGATGTTGACCGAGACGCCGCAGGCGACGACGGTCCTGATGCCGAGATTCCGTAGCAGCTGGTCGAGCTCGGTGGCGTGGAAGGGGCTGATGCCGTGGTAGCGCTCGAGCACCCAGTCGCCCTCGACCGGGGCCAGCGCCGCCACCGGCTTCTGCTGCGGCGAGCCCGGCACCAGCGGCGTCGGGCTCTTCTTCGTGGCCGCGAGCAGCAGGCAGTTGGTCATGGCGCCCGCCCCGTCGGGGCGGCGCGCCATGGTGCAGTGGAACACCGCCACGCCGCGCGCGCGGGCCGCCACCAGCACGCGGCCGATGTGCCCGACCGTGCCGTGTCGCTTCACGGCCTCGGCCAGGGCACCGAGCTTCCCGCCGTCGCCGATGATCCCCTCCTGGCACTCCATCAGAAGGAGCGCCGTGTGGCGGGGCTCGAGCAGCGCGGACAGGTCGATCGGCATCAGCGGATGGCGTAGAGGCGGCGCGGGTTCGTGTCGAAGATGCCCTTCTTGGCGCTGGCCGAGATGTCGGTGCGGTCGTTCAGGATCTGCACCGTGTCGGGGAACTTGCAGTCCCAGTGGCAGTAGTCGGACGCGTACACGACGATGCCCTCGCCGAGCTCGTTGCAGACCTCGGGGATGGCCTTCTCGTCGGGATCGCAGCCGATGAAGCAGTTGCCGGAGAGGAAGTACTCGCTCGGCTTGCGATCGATGGCGGGCGCCTGCTCGGGCGTCAGCTCCCAGTGCTCGTCGAGGCGCTCGAGCCAGAACGGCAGCCAGCCGGTGCCGGCCTCGAGGAACGCGACGCGCAGGTTCGGGAAGCGCTGCAGGATGCCGCCGACGGTGAACGACATGACGGCGATCATCTGACCGACGGGATGCGTGAAGGCGTGCATCTCGAGGCGGGTGGCCCAGCGGTCGACGCCGATCGGCACCTGGTCGATGGCCTGCCCGCCGCCATGCACGCAGACGGCGACGCCGAGCTCCTGCGCCGTCTTCCACACCACGTCGAAGCTCGGGTGATCGAGGTTCTTGTCGCGCACGTGCTGCGGCGTGACCATGCCGACCATGCCGAGCTCGGTGACGGCGCGGCGCAGCTCCGCCGCCGCGGCGTCTGGATCGATCATGGGCAGCTTCGCCACCGACTTGAGGCGCTCGGGGTTGAAGCGCGTGTACTCGGCGCGGCAGTCGTTCAGGGTGCGGCAGAGCGCCACCGCGAAGTCGCGGTCGAGCCCGGCCCACTCCTCACCCGCGCCGCCCGGGAACATGATCGTCTGATCGATGCCCTCGAGGTCCATGTCCACGAGTCGCGGCGCCGGATCGGTCATGCCGGGGCGCTCGAGGCTGTTCAGCTTCGCGGTGCCCTTCGTCTCCTTGACGCCGACGCCGGGCAGGTTCGCGAACTGCTGCTTGATGCGCGCCTTGCGCTCTTCCCACTTGGGCTGGAACTGGGCGGGAATGCGGGCCTGCCAGTTCGGCAGGTCGCCGCCGTGTCCGTCCGCGTCGATCACGTGCTGGCCGAATCGTCCCATGGCATCGTCCTCTCGTAAGGGGTCAGTGCGCGCCGTCCATCCGGAACACGCCGCGTGCGAGGCTGCCGCTCTCGAGGTCGTGCAGCGCGTGACCGAAGTCGTCGAGTGTGTAGTGGCTGGTGATGAGCTCGTCGATCTTGAGCCGGCCACCGAGGTACAGGTCGGCCAGCATCGGGAAATCGCGCCGCGGCCGCGCCGCGCCGTACCGACAGCCGAGAATGGCCTTGTTGTTGTAGAGCGTGTGCACGACGAACTCGTACTTCGAGCCGATCTTCGGGACGCCCACGATGGTGAGCGTGCCGCCGGCGGCGAGGGCGTCGAGCGCCTGTTGGATGACGGCGAGGTTGCCGACGCACTCGAAGGTGTACTCGGCGCCGCCACCGGTGAGGTCGCGCACGGCAGCGAGCGCGTCCTCCTTCGTGGCGTCGATGACGTGCGTGGCGCCGAACTTCTGCGCCAGCTCGAGCTTCTGCGGATTCACGTCGATGGCGATGATCTGCGACGCCCCGGCGAGCACCCCGCCCTGCACGCAGTTGAGGCCGATGCCGCCGACGCCGAAGACGGCCATCGACGACCCCGCCTCCACCTTGGCGCGGTTCAGCACCGCGCCGACGCCCGTCATGATGCCGCAGCCGATCAGCGCGGCGCGATCGAACGGCACGCGCGGGTCGACGGGAATGGCGCTCTGCTCGCGCACCAGCGTCAGCTCGCTGAACGCCGACGCGTTCGCGAACTGGTAGGCCGGCTTGCCGTTCACGGTGAACGGGCTGGTGTCCTTCGGATTCGGCGCGTTGCGACACGCCGTCGGCTTGCCGCCCTCGCAGGCGCGGCACCGCCCGCAGTGCGCCAACGTGGAGATGATGACGGAGTCGCCCTCGCGCACGCTGGTGACGCCGGGCCCGATGGCCTCGACGATGCCGGCGCCCTCGTGGCCGAGCACCACCGGCACCGGATACGGAATGGTGCCGTCGATGACGCTCTGGTCGGAGTGGCAGAGCCCCGCCGCCTTGATGGCGACGCGGACCTCGCCGGGCCCCGGCCCGCGCACGCTCACGTCCTCGATGACGACGGGCTTGCCGCCGCCGTAGTAGACCGCCGCCTTCACGCCGTGTTTCCGATGCGGAGCACGCGACCCGAGCGCGCGCCGGTGAGCGCGTTGTTCTCGATGATGACCTCGCCGTTCACCATGACGCGCACGATGCCCTCGGGCTTCACCTGCCAGCGGTCTTCCCCGCCCGGCATGTCGGCCACGAGCTGCTTCTTGCCGAGCTTGATGCGCGTCGGGTCGAACATCATGACGTCGGCGTGGTAGCCGCGGGCGAGGAGACCGCGCAGCGGGATGCCGACCACCATGGCAGGCAGGTGCGTGATGCGGCGCACGCCCTCCTCGAGCGACATGTGGCCGCGGTCGAGGAGCCAGCTGCGGATGAAGTAGGTCGACCACTCGGCGCCGTCGTCGCGATCGGCGTGCGCGCCGCCGTCGCCGGTGCCGATCAGCATGTGCGGGTTGCGCTGCGCCTCGCCGTTGGTCTCGATCCAGGCCGGCGACTCGCTGTTCCAGAGGAACTGCGTGTCACCACCGTCGGCCGTCGTCAGCTCGCAGATGATGTCGGCAGCGTGGACGTTGCGCTCGGTCGCGAGCTGCGCGACCGTCTTGCCCTCGGCGCCGGGATTCGACTTCGAGCGGTCGACGAAGAGCGCCGTCATCGCGGGCGGCGGCAGCGTCGAGCCCTTCTCGGGGTCCTTGTTCGGGTTGTCGAGGCCCCAGCGCAGCTCGGCGCGCTTCGCGGGATCCTTCATGGCGGCAAGCCGCGCCTCGGGCGCGAGGTCGTTCAGGTCGCGCCAGTGGAAGACGCCGTCGAACAGCGACGTGCCGCGCTTCCAGTTGAACGGCCGCATGAACGGCTGCGTGCGCAGCATGGAGAACACCGCCGCGCCCTGCTTGCGCGCCTCGGCGAGGAAGCCGGTCTGGCTGTCCCACAGCTCCTTGCCGCCGGGGCGGTAGCTCATGCCCTGCACGACGACCGGCAGCCCGGACGCGTGCGCCAGCTTGACGACGCGCGCGCGGTCGTCGGCGTCGTAGCCCTGCACCGCGCTGCGCGCGAGGAAGCCGATGCTGCCCGCCCCGCCCTCACCCGCCGCAGCGGCGAGTGCGAGCACCTCCTCGAAGTCGGCGTGACGTGACGGCACCGGACGCCCGGTGTGGTCGACGTGCGTCGGCGCGTGCGACGACGTGAAGCCGGCGGCGCCGGCGCGCATCGCCTCGCGCACCATGTTCTGCATGGTGGCGATCTCGTCGGCGGTGGCCTTCCGCTCGGAGCACGCCTCGCCCATGACGAAGCGGCGCAGCGCGGAGTGGCCGACGTAGATGGCGGCGTTGATGCCGATGCGCGTGTCGAGCGCCTCCAGCAGCGACGGGAAGCTCTCCCAGTCCCACGGCAGCCCTTCCGACAGCACGCTCGGCGTCATGCCCTCGACCTTGGCGAACAGCTTCGTCACCCACTCGTGGTCGGTCTTCCTCACCGGCGCGATCGAGTAGCCGCAGTTGCCGGCGACCACCGACGTGACGCCGTGGAAGCACGACGAAGTCGCGAACGGCTCGAAGGTGAGCTGCGGGTCGTAGTGGGTGTGGGCGTCGACGATGCCGGGCATCACCACCAGCCCGTCGGCGTCGATGGTCTTCTTCGCCCCCGACGTCAGCCGCCCGATGTCGGTGATCATGCCGTCGCGGATGCCGATGTCGGCGACGCGCGCGGGCAGTCCCGAGCCATCCACCACCGTGCCGTTCTTGATGATCGTGTCGAAGCTCATGCCGTCCATCCTATGTACTTGAGCTCGCTGTACGCGGTGAGCGCGTACGCGCCGCCGTCGCGACCGATGCCGCTCAGCTTGTAGCCCCCGAACGGAGCGTCGGGGTTCATCCCACTGCCGCTGTTCACCTGCACCGTGCCGGTGCGCAGCGCCCGCGCGACCCGCAGCCCGCGCGGCGTGTCGCCGGTCCAGACGTAACCGTAGAGACCGTAGTCGGAATCGTTCGCGAGCGCGATCGCCTCGTCCTCGTCGCGGAACGGGATCGCGATGACCACCGGACCGAAGACCTCTTCGCGCGCGATCTCCATCGCGTTGGTCGCACCCGTGAAGAGCGTCGGCTCGACGTAGAAGCCACGCGGCAGATGCGCCGGCCGCTTGCCGCCGCACGCGACCTGCGCACCCTCGTCGCGTCCGCGCTGGATGCAGCCCTCGACGCGGTCGCGATGCGCCCGCGACACCAGCGGGCCGACGACGACGCCCGCGGTGCGCGGATCGCCGACCTTGAGCTCCTTCGCGGCGGCCGCCATGCGGCTCGTGAACTCGTCGTAGATCGACTGCTCGACGAGAAGCCGCGTGCCGGCGATGCAGATCTGGCCGGAATGGAACGTCCACGGCTGCATGGCGCCGCGCAGCGCCTTGGCGAGGTCGGCGTCGGCGAAGACGATCTGCGCCGACTTGCCGCCCAGCTCGAGGAGCGTGCGCTTGAGACGCGGGGCGCACGCCGCCTGGATGCGCGTGCCGACCGTCGTCGAGCCGGTGAACGACACCATGTCGACGTCGGGCGACTCGACCAGCGCCTCGCCGATCTCCGGGCCGACGCCGTTCACGAAGTTGACGACGCCGGGCGGGAAGATCTCACCGACGATGCGGCAGAGTGCGGCCACGCCGAGCGGGTCGACCGGCGCCGGCTTCACGACGACGGTGTTGCCGCACGCCAGCGCCGGACCGATCTTGCCGGCGCAGTTCGTCATCGGGAAGTTGAACGGCGTGATGCAGGCGACGACGCCGACGGGCTCGCGCGTCGCCAGGCCGCAGGCGAGCCCGGCGCCACCGGGCATGGGCCGCGGCAGCACCTCGTCGTCGGGCGAGCGTGCGGCCATCTCGGCGTACTTGGTGAGACGCAGGGGGACCGCGCCCACCTGCTGCGACTCGGCGACGCCGCGCAGCGCCCCCGTCTCGGCGATGGTGACGTCTATGAGCGTCGCCATCTCGCGACGGAACGCCTCCGCCGCCTTTGCCAGCAGCGCGCCACGCTCGGCCCCGGACATCCGCGGCCAGGGCCCGTGCTCGAACGCGTCGCGGGCGGCGCGCGCCGCCGCCCGGACCTGCTCCACGGAGGCTTCCGGCGCGGCCCCCGCGACCTCCTCCGTGGATGGATCGACGATCGGGTAGGTGCCGCGCGCCGCGGGCACCCACTCGCCGCCGATCAGAACCGATTCCACATTCGCCACGGTCATCGTACGAGCGCTCGCGTCTCCCTCAGGCGGCGCAGGCCTTGGCGGCGGCCTCGCGCTGCCGCGTGGTGCTGTGCACCGGGTCGGTGTCGAACTTCGGCAGCACGTGCTTGCCGAAGGCCTCGATCGACCGGAGCACGTACTTCTGGTCGAGGGTGAGGGTCAAGGGCGCGTAGATGAGCTGGTCGACGCCGATGTCCACGTACATCTGGATGACCTTGGCGAGCTCCTCGGGCGCGCCGATCTGGCGGCCGCCCACGGCGAGCCCGGCCTTCAGCTCGGTGGGCGTCGGATCGGGCAGCGGCGGGATGGGACCCGTCTGCGGCATGCCCTTCGGGCGCGGGATCGAGTCGAGCCACTTGAAGAAGTAGCCGGTGAACGCACCGACCTTCGCCTTCGAGTAGAGCGCGCGCGCCTCGTCACCGTCTTCCAGGCAGAACATGTTGGTGGTGACGGCGATGTTGTCGTTGATGAAGCCACCCACGGGCTTCGTGCAGCGCTTGATGCCCTCTTTGTAGTTGCGGACGCTCTCGGCGATCTCGCTCGGCGTGCCGAACGTGAAGCAGAGGCAGCCGAGGCCGAGCTCGCCGGCCTCGGCGAACGTCGCCGGGCTGGAGCACGCGACCCACATCGGCGGATGCGGCTTCGAGTAGGGCTTCGGCAGCACGTTCCGCTTCGGCATGCGGAAGTACTTGCCTTCGAACTCGTACTCGCCGTCCTGCCACATGCGCGGGATCTGCTCGAGCGACTCGCGCCACATCGGCTTGGTCTCCGACGCCGACGAAATCGCGAACCCGCCCCACTCCGCCGACGACGAGCCGCGGCCGGTGCCGAACTCGACGCGTCCGCCGGAGAGGTGATCCATGGTGGCGATGCGCTCGGCCACGCGTGCCGGATGGTTCACCGCCGCCGTGATGTTGGTGATGGCGGTGCCGACGTGGATGCGCTTGGTGCGCGCCGCGACCCAGGAGAGGAAGACCTCGGGGGCCGGCTGGTGCGAGTAGTGCTCGAGGAAGTGATGCTCGGGCGACCAGTCGTACTTGAACCCGACCGTGTCGCAGGCCTCCGACACCTCGAGCTCCCGGAGGTACCGGGAGTGCTCGTCGTCCCAGGGCGGAACGTGCATCTGCGAGAAGATTCCGAACTCCATGGCGCCTCCTTGGGTGCGGGTGATCCGCGACCGTCGATCCCTGATTCGCGGCCGCGAACTACCATTCGGAAATACGAGTTGTCAACGCGTATCTTCGAATGGTAGGTAACGCGCCGTGCCACGCACCCCGAAGGACGAGGCCCGGGAGGCCCGCAACGGCGTCTATCGCCAGCACATCCTCGAAGCCGCCGAGCTCGTGTTCGCCGAGCGCGGCTTCGACGTCGCCAAGGTGCAGGAGATCTCGGTGAAGGCCGGGCTCTCGATGGGCACGATCTACGGCATCTTTCCCGGCAAGACGGAGCTCTACACCGCGCTGCTCGACGAACGCGGGCAGGAGCTGCTGAAGCTGGCGCGCGAGGTCGCGGCGCGTGACGGCTCGCCGCGCGAGCAGTTGCTCGCGCTGATCGACGTCTACGTCGGCTACTTCGTCGACCACCCCGACTTCCTGCGCATGCACCTCCGCTCGGGCGTGTCGTGGGCGCTCGGCTCCGCCGTCGGCACCGCGACGTCGGTGCAGTACTGGCAGAACATCCACGAGCTGCAGGCCGACATCTTCCGCCGCGGCGTCGCCGCGGGCGCGTTCGTCGACGAGACGCCCGACTTCCTGGCGCGCACGTTCTCGGTGATGGATCAGGTCCTGCTGTCGGACTGGGTGGCGCGCGGGATGGTCGACGATCGCGCGACGCTGGTGCGACGACTGTCGCACATGGTCGAGCGCGCGTTCTGCGTCTAGGAGCGCGACCCAAGACCATGTCTTGGGTCGAAGAAGACCCCGAGCGTGGCGCGATTCGTC
>CAYOIZ010000058.1:0-45490 GCA_964404165.1 uncultured Binatia bacterium (SeqCode)
AGGAGCGCGTCGTGAGTGAGCGTGGAGGGGAAACGGGGTGGCGGGGTGCCGAGCGAGCGCCGCGCGGACCGGAGGCCCCCACCGCCACACCCACCACCGGCGCGACCTAGGACCCCTTCGACGACCCCGCCCCCGCGCGATTGGTGAAGCGCGCGTTCCCGAGGCCAGTCCCGATCGTGAGCACCGCCCAGTGCTCGACGTCCTTCATGCACGGCACCTCGCTCAGCCCCTGCACCACCGCGTCGTTGTGCATGACGACGACGGTCTCGTGGTCCCCGATGGTCGGGATCGCTTCGACGAGGCACGCCGGCAGGTTGAAACGGCTGCTCTCCCAGTTGCCCGGCAGGTTCTGCGCCCCGCGATCGATGGAACCGTCCTCCTCGATCTTGCCCGGGCAGCCGATGCCGATGAACGGCGCCAGCGCGATGCTCTTGCGCGCCGCGCGTCCGACGAGATCGCGCAGCATCTCGACGAGGCGCTCGACCGCCTCGTCGCGCTTCACCTTCTCGTCGCCGTGACGCCACAGCTCGGAGCGCAGCACCGCGGCCTTCGACAGGTCGGCGGCCTTCTTCAGGTTTGTGGAGACGATGCCGGCGCGGATGTTGGTGCCGCCGATGTCGACGGCGAGGATGCCCTCGTGCGCCTCGAAGATCCACGACGGCGCCAGGTGCACCGCACCGAGCAGTCCGGCCTCGTCGGGGTGGTTGCGGATGGGCACGATCTCGACGTCGACGTCGTCGCTCTTGAGCAGCACGCTGGCACGACCGATGGCCAGCTCGCCGATGCGTCCGGCCCGGAAGCCGCCCCCGACGACGATGCGCTCGGTCTGCTTCCACTCCTTCACCTTGAGCAGCTTGCGCGTGACGCCCGCGAACGCCTGCGCGAAATCCTCGATCGCGCCGTGGACGACGCCGGCCGCCTCGGGCTCGCCCTGGAGCAGGATGTCCTCGAGCGCCTTCTTGCTCAGCGCCTGCGACTCCTGGTCGCCGAACGGATCGGCACCCAGCGCCCGCAGCGGTTCGCGCCACCTCTCGAGGCTGGCGCCGAATGCCGCCTTGCTGGCGCGATCACCGACGAATTCGCCGTCGTCGTCCTTGAGCTCCACGTTGTAGCTGTCGACCGTGACGGACGGCAGCTCGGCGCTGCCATGGGAGGCGACCGGTGAGGCGGGCATGTGCCGCGGATTCTCGCAGAGCCCGGACGCGCGGCAAGCTCCAAAATGCCGTCATGGTGCTGTAGGGTCGCGCGCCATGGCGCACGACCCCACCCAGACCGATCCGCTCGACGACTTCGCACGTCGCCAGCTGACGCTCCTCGGCGTCGAGAAGCTGGTGTTCACGGCCGGCAGCGGACCGGCCGTCATCGTCATGACCGAGATGCCGGGCATCTCGCCGCAGGTGGCGCGGTTCGCGCGGTTCGTGCGCGACGCGGGCTTCACCGTCTGGATGCCGAACCTGTTCGGCACTCCCGGCCGGCCGGTATCGAGGCCCTACGCCGCGGGCCAGATCTTCCGCGCCTGCATCAGCCGCGAGTTCGCGGCCTTCTCGAGCAACCGCTCCAGCCCGGTGACACGGTGGCTCCGGGCGCTGGCGGCGCACGTGCATCCGCTGTGCGGCGGCGCCGGCGTCGGCGCCATCGGCATGTGCTTCACCGGCAACTTCGCGCTCTCCATGATGCTCGAGCCGGCCATGCGCGCGCCCGTGTTGTCGCAGCCGTCGCTCCCGATCGGCAACCAGGCCGGCATGCACATCGGGCCGGACGAGCTGGCCGCGGTGAAGGCGCGCCTGGAGGCCGAGGACCTCACCGTGCTGGCCTATCGCTTCGACGGCGACCCGTTCTGCAAGGCCGCGCGCTTCGCGGCCTACGAAGCAGCGCTCGGCGATCGCTTCGACGGCCGCGTGCTCCCCGATTCGGCCGCCCGTCCCGGCACCGGCATGCCGCCCCACAGCGTCGTGACGCTGCACCTGATCGACGAGCAGGGGCAGCCGACGCGCCAGGCGGTCGACGACATCCTCGCGTTCTTCACGCAGCGGCTGCGCTGACGCGCACGACCCAGGTCGCCGGCCCTGCCCTGGCGTGCTAGGGCTGAACGCATCGCGATCTTCGATCTCCTCGGCCGCCTGCGCTCGACCGATCCGCTGCCCGATCCGGACGAGCCGATTCGTGCCGAGCTGTTCGGCATCGAGCGTCTCGAGCAGCACGGCGAAAGCCTGGCCATGGCGCAGCCGGTGACGGCGAACCCGTACCGTGGCCGCACGCTCCTGCCCCGCCTCGCCGACAACGGGCGCGTCCTGCTCTCCGCCTATCGCGCGCTGGCGGAGACGATCCGCGAGGAGCGCTCCATCACGCCGGCAGCGGAGTGGATGGTCGACAACTTCCACATCGTCGACGAGCAGCTGCGGCAGATCCGCGAGGACCTGCCGCGCGGCTACTACCGCGAGCTCCCGAAGCTCGCCGACGGCTTTCTGGCGGGGTATCCGCGCGTCTTCGGCATCGCGTGGGCGTTCGTCGCGCACACCGACAGTCGGTTCGACCCGGAGGCGTTGCGGCGGTTCGTCCATGCCTACCAGCGGGTGCAGCCGCTGCAGATCGGCGAGCTCTGGGCCATCGCCATCACCGTCCGCATCGTGCTGGTGGAGAACCTCCGCCGTATCGCCGAGCGTATCGTCGAAGGGCGCACGGCGCGCCATGAGGCCGACGACCTGGCCGATTGCCTGCTCGAGCTCGGCGGGAGGACCGTGACGGAAGCGAGCGCGATCCTCGGGCGGTTCGGCAAGCGACGGCTCTCGACCTCCTTCGCCGTCCAGCTCGCCCAGCGTCTCCGCGAGCAGGATCCCGACGACGTGCCGGCTTTGCGCTGGCTCGACGAGCGCCTCGCGGCGCAGGGCACCACGGCCGAGGAGATCGCGGGCCTCGAGCATCAGCGGCAGGCGGCCATGAACGTGACGGTGCGTAACGTCATCACGAGCATGCGCCTCATGTCGACGCTCGACTGGCGCGAGTTCTTCGAGAGCGTCAGCCACGTCGACGTCCTGCTGCGTGCCGAGACGAACTTCGCGGCCCTCGACTTCTTCACCCGCGACGACTACCGCCACGCCATCGAGGACCTGGCGCGCGGCAGTCGCCGGACCGAGGCCGACGTCACGCGTGAGGTGATCGCGCGGGCCCGCGAAGCCGCAGGCGCCACCGACCCGGAACACGAGCGTCGAGCCGATCCCGGCTACCACCTCGTCTCGCGCGGACGCGTGCCGCTCGAGCGCGCCCTGGGCTATCGCCTCTCGCCCGCACGGTGGCTCCGCCGCGGCTACCTCGCCGCCTCGCTGCCCACCTACGTCGGGACGATCACCGTCCTCAGCATGATCATCCTGGCGCTGCCGATCGTCGTCGCGGCCCGGGCCGGCATGCACC
This sequence comes from uncultured Binatia bacterium (SeqCode), assembly GCA_964404165.1. Lineage (GTDB taxonomy): Bacteria > Desulfobacterota > Binatia > DP-6 > DP-6 > DASYLJ01. The sequence continues at coordinate 3,409 of CAYOIZ010000058.1, forward strand.
TGAACGAGCTCGCGGTCATGGCCCTGCTGGCGTTCGTCCCCGTGAGCGACCTGGTGATGGCGCTCGCCAATCTCGGGGTCGCGAACCGTGTGGGCCCGCGCCGGCTGCCGAAGCTCGCGCTGCGCGACGGCGTACCGCCCGAGATGCGCACGCTGCTCGTCATGCCCGCGCTCCTCACGAGCGAGCCCGACGTCGCCGCGCTGGTGGCGCAGCTCGAGGTCCATGCGCTCGCCAATCCCGACGACGAGCTCCGGTTCGCGCTCCTGACCGACTGGGTCGATGCCGAGGCGGAGTCCGTCCCCGACGACGATCGCCTGCTCGCCGCCGCGGTCGACGGCATCGCGCGGCTCGACGCCGTCTACGGCCCGGCGTCGGACGGACAGCCGCGGTTCCATCTCTTCCACCGCCGGCGTCGCTGGAATGCGAGCGAAGGCCGCTGGATGGGCTGGGAGCGCAAGCGCGGCAAGCTGCACGAGCTCGCGCGGCTTCTGCGCGGCGCCGAGGACACCAGCTTCGTGCAGATCGGCCGTCGGGCGCCGCGGCCAGTGCCCGACATCCGATACGTCATCACGCTCGATGCCGACACCCGCCTGCCGGTGGGGATGGCGCGCGCCCTCGTCGGCACCATCGCCCATCCGCTCAACCGGGCACACCTCGATCCCCAGCTCCGGCGCGTCGTCGAGGGGTACGGCGTGCTGCAGCCACGCGTCACGCCGACGCTGCCGGCCGAGCGCGAAGGGTCGCTCTATCAGTGGATCTCCGCGGGCCCGAGCGGCATCGATCCCTACGCCGCCGCCGCATCCGACGTCTACCAGGATCTGTTCGGCGAGGGCTCCTACACCGGCAAGGGCATCTTCGACGTCGACGCGTTCGAGGGCGCGCTCGAGGGCCGCGTGCCGGAGAACATGCTCCTCAGCCACGATCTCCTGGAAGGGATCTTCGCCCGCGCAGGGTTGGTGTCGGACCTCTCGTTCTTCGAGGAGTTCCCCACGCACTACGAGGAGGCCGCCCGCCGGCAGCATCGCTGGGCGCGCGGCGACTGGCAGCTGCTGCCGTGGATCATCGGCCGGCGCGGGCGCGACATTCCGTTCCTCGGCCGCTGGAAGATGCTCGACAATCTGCGTCGGACCCTCTCGGCCCCGGCGGCGTTCCTCACCCTGTGCGCGGCCTGGACCCAGCCCTGGGCCGTCGCGGCGACGTGGACGAAGCTCGTGCTGCTCGTCATCGCCCTGCCTCCCCTGCTCCCGGTCCTGAGCCAGCTCCTCCCGGCGCGGCGCGGCATCTCGAAGCGGAGCCACGCCCGCGCGCTCGGCACCGATCTGATGCGCAGCCTGGCGCAGATCGCCGTCACCGTGACGTTGCTCGCGCACCAGGCGTGGCTCATGACCGACGCCATCGTGCGCACGCTGGTGCGCATGTACGTCACCCACCGCCGCCTGCTGGAATGGGTGACGGCGGCGCAGTCGCGCGCCGACATCGCCCACGGCCTCGGCGGCGCCTTCCGTCGGATGATTCCGTCTCTGCTCTGCGGTGCCGGCGCGGGCGTGCTGGTGGCCGTCGTGCGCCCGTCGAGCTGGTCGCTCGCGGCGCCGTTCGTGGCGCTCTGGCTGTCGGCGCCGGTGCTCGCCCATCACATCAGCCAGCGCCCCCGCGCCGTCGGCGACGAGCCGGTGGGCGAGGAGCACGAGCTCGCGCTGCGGCTCGTCGCGCGCCGGACGTGGCGCTTCTTCGAGACCTTCGTCGGCACGGAAGACAACGCGCTGCCGCCGGACAACTTCCAGGAGAATCCGGCGCCGGTGGTCGCCCACCGCACGTCGCCGACGAACATCGGTCTCTACCTCCTGTCGACGGTGGCCGCGCGCGACTTCGGCTGGCTCGGACTGCTCGACATGACCGCGCGTCTCGAAGCCACCTTCGCCACGCTCGATCGCCTCGAGCGCTTCCACGGCCACTTCTACAACTGGTACGAAACCCGCTCGCTGCAACCGCTCGAGCCGATCTACGTCTCGTCGGTCGACAGCGGCAACCTGGTCGGCCACCTCCTCGCTCTGGCCCACGCGTGCGACGAGGCCATCGACCGTCCCCTGCTCGAGACGAGTGCCCGCGCCGGCATCGCCGACACCCTCGCGCTCGCCCACGAGGCCGCTGCCGCCCTGCCCGACGACCGCCACACGCAGACCGTGACCCGTCGCCAGCTCGACGACGCCCTCGCCGCGCTGACGACGGCGCTGGCGACGACCCCCGCGGCCTCCAGTGCGTGGGCGACCTGGCTCGCGGAGCTCGACGGCCTGGCGCTGACGCTCGCCGACATCGCAGCGACACTCGATGCCGAGCGCGGCGACACCGCCGCGGCAGAGCTGGTGGCGTGGTCGCGCCTGCTGGTCGAGTGTGTCGGTTCGCACCGGCGGGACGTCACGACGCTCATACCCTGGGCGGAGGCACCGGAGGCCACGGCGAATGGCCCCGAATCGCTCGGTCCGACGCCGGCGCCGCGCCGTATCGCGGACGTGTCGATCGCCGTCCGCGCCGACCTCGCGCGGCGCGGCACGGACGACGCCAGGCTCGGGGCGACGCTCGAGCGATCGGAAGAGGCCAGCACGACCCTGATCGGCCGACTGTCGGCGCTCGCGCGTCGCGCCCGGACGCTGTTCCGCGACACACAGTTCTCGTTCCTGCTCGATCCGACCCGCAACCTGCTCACCATCGGCTACCGCGCCCGCGAGGGCGATCCCGACCCCAACTGCTACGACCTGCTCGCCTCCGAGGCCCGCCTCGCGAGCTTCGTCGCCATCGCCAAGGGCGACGTCCCGGCGACGCACTGGTTCCAGCTCGGGCGTGCCATGACCCCCGTGGACCGTGGATCGGCGCTGATCTCCTGGTCCGGCTCGATGTTCGAGTACCTGATGCCGGCGCTCGTCATGCGCGCGCCCCCGGGCAGCCTGCTCGAGCAGACCCACCGCCTCGTGGTGCGCCGCCAGATCCGCTACGGCGCCGAGCGCGGCGTGCCGTGGGGCATCTCCGAATCGGCCTTCAACGCGCGCGACCTCGAGCTGACGTACCAGTACGGCAACTTCGGCGTCCCCGGGCTCGGTCTCGAGCGCGGCCTCAGCGAAGACCTCGTGATCGCGCCGTATGCCACCGCCCTGGCCTCCATGGTCGATCCCGCCGCCGCGGTGACGAACTTCGCGCAGCTCACCGCCATCGGCGCGCGCGGCAGCTACGGCTTCTACGAGGCGATCGACTACACGCCGACGCGGCTGCCCGAGGGGGCCATCGCGGGCATCGTCCGCGCCTACATGGCGCACCACCAGGGCATGTCGGTGGTGGCCATCGCCAACGTCGTCCTCCACGGCATCATGCGGACGCGCTTCCACGCCGCCCCCATCGTGACCGCCGCCGACCTCCTGCTGCAGGAGCGGTCGCCGCGCGACGTGGCGGTGGCACGTCCCCGCGCCGAGGAGGTCCGCGCCGCCCACGTGCGCGACATCGTCGCCTCGGTGTCCCGACGCTTCCTGTCGCCGCACGACCACGTGCCGCGCTCGCATCTGCTCTCGAACGGGCGCTACGCCGTCATGATCACCGCCGCCGGGTCGGGATACAGCCGTTGCGCCGACCTCGACGTCACACGGTGGCGCGAGGACGTCACGCGCGACGCCTACGGGCAGTTCGTGTTCCTGCGCGACGTCCATACCGGGCGCGTCTGGTCGGCCGCCTACCAGCCGAGCGGCGTCGAGCCCGACGCCTACGAGGTGGTGTTCTCGGAGGACCGCGCCGAGTTCCACCGTCGGGACGGCACGGTCGCGACGTCGCTCGAGGTGGTGGTCTCACCCGAGGACGACGCAGAGGTGCGCCGGGTGACGCTCACGAACCTCGGCGAACGCGTGCGCGAGATCGAGATCACCTCGTATGCCGAGGTCGTCCTGGCGCCCGCGGCGGCCGACGCCGCCCATCCGGTCTTCTCGAACCTGTTCGTGCAGACCGAGGCCGTCGCGGCGTTGCACGCGGTCCTGGCGACGCGCCGGCCACGCGCGCCCGACGACCCGACGGTGTGGGCCGCCCAGGTGCTGGCCGTGGAAGGCGAGCTGGTGGGTGCCGTCCAGTACGAGACCGATCGCGCGCGGTTTCTCGGCCGCGGCCGCGGCATCCGCACGCCGACGTCCGTGATCGACGGCCGGCCGCTGTCGAACACCACCGGGCCGGTGCTCGATCCCATCTTCAGCCTGCGCTGCCGCATCCGTCTGGCCGCCGGGGCGAGCGTACGCCTCACGTTCTCCACGGTCGTGGCCCCCTCCCGCGACGCCATCCTGGACCTCGCCGACCGCTTCCGCGACGTGTCGACGTTCGATCGCGTCGTGACGCTGGCCCGCACCCGCGCCCAGGTGCAGCTGCACCATCTCGGCATCGAGCACGACGAGGCCCACCTCTTCCAGCGCCTCGCGAATCGCGTCCTCTACGCCGACCCGTCGCTGCGACCGTCGGCGGAGCTGCTGCGTCGCGCCACCGGTACGGCGAGCCGGCTGTGGCCGTACGGCATCTCGGGCGATCTCCCGATCGTCCTCGTCCGCATCGACGACACCGGTGACCAGGAGATCGTGCGCCAGCTGCTGCGGGCCCACGAATACTGGCGCCTGAAGCAGCTCGCCGTCGACCTCGTCATCCTGAACGAGCAGGGCGCCTCCTACGCACAGGACCTCCAGGGTGCGGTCGAGGCGCTCGTCCGCTCGAGCCAGCCCGGCCGCGGTGACACCGCGCACCAACCGCGCGGGGCCGTCTTCATCCTGCGGGGCGACCGCGTCTCGCTCGACGACCGCGTGATGTTGCAGACGGCCGCCCGTGCCGTCCTGCTGAGCCGGCACGGGTCGCTCGCCGAGCAGGTGACGCGCGTGGAACGCGCGGAGCCCATGGCAGCGCCTCCGGCACACCGCGCCGTCGAGGCACCGCACGCGCCCGAGGGCCCACTGCCCCGCCCGGAGCTCCAGTTCTGGAACGGCCTCGGCGGCTTCTCCGCCGACGGACGCGAGTACGTGACGATTCTCGGCGAGGGGCAGTGGACGCCGGCGCCGTGGATCAACGTGGTGTCGAACCCGGGATTCGGATTCCAGGTCTCGGAGATCGGCAGCGGCTACACCTGGGCGGTCAACAGCCGGGAGAACCAGTTGACGCCGTGGTCGAACGACCCGGTGTCGGATCCGCCGGGCGAGGCGATCTACGTCCGCGATCAGGAGACGGGCGAGGTGTGGGGCCCGAGCGCGCTCCCGATCCGCGAAGAGCACGCGCCGTACGTCGTCCGGCACGGCCAGGGCTACACGCGCTTCGAGCACACGTCGCACGGCATCGCCCTCGACCTCGTGCAGTTCGTCCCGCTCGCCGACCCGATCAAGATCTCGCGCCTGGTGCTCGAGAACCGCTCCGGACGCACACGCCGCCTCGCGGTGACGACGTACGTCGAGTGGCTCCTCGGCGTGAGTCGCGGGGCAGCGGCGCCGCACGTGGTCACCGAGCGGGACCCCGCCACCGGTGCGCTGCTGGCGCGCAATCCCTGGAACGGCGAGTTCGGCGAACGGGTCGCGTTCGCCGATCTCGCCGGCCAGCAGACCGCGTGGACGGGGGACCGCACCGAGTTCCTCGGGCGCAACGGCACCTACGATCACCCGATCGGGCTCGATCGCCGGCACACGCTGAGCGGACGTCTCGGCGCGGGTCTGGATCCGTGTGCCGTGCTGCAGGCGACGATCGAGCTCGCCCCCGGCGCCCGCACGACGGTCACCATGCTGCTCGGACAGACCGACTCCGCGGACGCGGCCCGCGCGCTGGTGGCGCGCTACCGTGCCACCGATCTCGACGCCGCGCTCCACGCCGTCGTCACGCACTGGGACGACGTCCTCGGCGGCGTCCAGGTCACGACGCCCGACCGCGCCATGGACCTCATGCTGAACCGCTGGCTGCTGTACCAGACGCTGGCGTGCCGCGTGACCGCCCGTGCGGCGTTCTACCAGGCGGGCGGCGCGTACGGCTTCCGCGACCAGCTCCAGGACACGATGGCCCTGACGCTGTCGCAGCGCGACCTCGTGCGCGAGCACCTGCTCCGCGCCGCGAGCCGCCAGTTCGTCGAGGGCGACGTCCAGCACTGGTGGCACCCGCCGTCGGGACGCGGCACCCGCACGCGCATCGCCGACGACCTGCTGTGGCTGCCGTATGCCACCGCGCACTACCTGGAGGTCACCAACGATCTCGGCGTCCTCGACGAGGTGGTACCCTTCCTCGACGGCCCCGTCCTCACACCCGAGCAGCACGAGACCTACTTCGAGCCACGCGTCTCGGAACAGCACGCCTCGCTGTTCGAGCACTGCGCCCGCACCCTCGACCGCAGCCTCGCCGTCGGTCCGCACGGGCTGCCGCTCATGGGCACCGGCGACTGGAACGATGGCATGAATCGGGTCGGCGAGGGGGGCACCGGCGAGAGCATCTGGCTCGGCTGGTTCCTGCACACCACGCTGTGGGAGTTCGCCCGGGTGGCCGACCTGCGCGGCGAGCACGAGCGCGCCGACGCCTGGCGGCGTCACGTGACGGCGCTGAAGGTGGCGCTCGAGCGCGACGGCTGGGACGGCGACTGGTACCGTCGCGCCTACTTCGACGACGGGACGCCGCTCGGCTCGGCGATCAACGCCGAGTGCCGCATCGACTCGATCGCGCAATCGTGGGGCGTGCTCACCGGCGCCGCCGAACCGGGACGCGCGGTGCGCGCGATGGCGGCGGTGGAGGAGTACCTCGTCCGGCGCGGCGACGAGGTGATCCTGCTGTTCACGCCGCCGTTCGACCGCCCCGAGCACGACCCCGGCTACATCCAGGGGTACCTCCCCGGTGTGCGCGAAAACGGCGGACAGTACACGCATGCGGCAGTCTGGACCGTGCTGGCCTTCGCCGCCCTCGGCGACGGCGACAAGGCCGGCGAGCTCTTCGCGCTCCTGAACCCCATCAACCATGCCGGCAGCCGCTCGGGCGTGCATCGCTACAAAGTCGAGCCGTACGTGGTCGCCGCCGACGTCTACGCCGAGCCGCCCCACGTCGGGCGCGGCGGATGGACGTGGTACACCGGCTCGGCCGCCTGGATGTACCGCGCCGGCCTCGAGTGGATCCTGGGATTCCGCGTCCGCGGCGGGACACTGCACGTCGATCCCTGCATCCCGCGCGCCTGGCCCGGGTTCTCGATGCAGTTCCGGCACCACTCGGCGCGCTACGAGATCACCGTCGAGAATCCCGGCGGCGTCACGCGCGGCGTGGCACGGCTCGAAGTCGACGGCCGGTCGCTTCCCGCAGCCGCCGGCATCGACCTCGTCGACGACGGCGCCACGCATCGCGTCCGCGTCGTCCTCGGGCTCTAGGGGCCCGACCCAAGACCATGTCTTGGGTCGGGCCCCTAGACGTCGACCTGCACCACCTTGCCCGACGTGAGGTCGAACACGCCGCCGACGACGATCATGCTGCCGTTCTTCATCGCGTCCGCGATCACGGGCGACCCCTCGCGCAGCTTGCGCGTCTGGTAACGCGCGTTCGCCTGGATGGCCGCCGCGAGGTCGGGGTTGTTGCGATCGATGCCGGGAACGATGTGCTGGTAGAGCGTGCTGATCTGCCCGGGGACGGCCTTGCCGCCGAGCGCCGCCTTCACGGCGCCGCAGCCCGAGTGCCCGACGACCATGATCACCTTCACACCGAGCACGGCGACGGCGTACTCGAGGCTCGCGATCTCGACGGCGGTGGCGAGGTTGCCGGCGACACGCACCACGAAGAGGTCGCCGAAGCCCTCGTCGAAGACCAGCTCCACCGGCACCCGCGAGTCGGCACACCCGAGAATCGCCGCATACGGCTTCTGCTCCTCGGCGAGTGAGCGCAGCCGCTCGAGCTCGCGCCGGGGCTGCAGCACCTCGCCCTTCACGAAGCGCTGGTTGCCGCTCTGCAACTCCGCGAGCGCGGCGTCGGGCGTCTTCGGGTTCTCCGCCGGGGGGGCGTCCGCCGCCGTGGCCATCGTCCCGACGGCGCCCAGCGCCATGGTCGCCGCCGTCCCCCGCAGCAGTGCCCTGCGCGACAGGTGTCTCGATAGATTTCCCATGCGCACCCTCCTCGCATCGAACGCCCGTCGCAGGCAAGCGTCAGGCGGTGTCGCCCGACGCCAGCGCGAGCTGCCCGCACGCGGCGGCGATGTCACGGCCGCGCGGATGGCGCACGAGACACGGGACGCCCTGTCCGAGCACGCGCCGCTGGAAGGCGTGCACGCGGTCCCGCGGCGGCGGCGCGAGCCGGCTTCCCGGGAACGGGTTGTGCGGGATGACGTTGACGCGGACCCGCAGCCCCTCGAGCAGGCGCACCAGCCGATCGGCGTCGGCGTCGGTGTCGTTCACGCCGTCGAAGAGGACGTACTCCACGAAGGTGAGGCGCCGCGGCGATCGTACGGCATCACGACGGAGCGCGCCCAGCAGCGCCGCGATCGGCCAGTGGCGGGTCTGCGGCATGAGCCGCTCGCGCGTCTCGTCGGTGGTGGCGTTGAGCGACAGCGCCAGGCTGGCGGTGCTCTCGGCGAGGAACCGCCGCATCCCGGGCAGAACGCCCGACGTCGACACCGTCACCTGTCGCGCCGCGAGCTGTGGCGCCGGGGACTGCGTCAGCACCGCGATCGCACGCAGGACCTCGTCGAGATTGTCCATGGGCTCGCCCATGCCCATGAACACGACGTTGCGTGCCGGCGCCTCGGGAGGTGCGTCGGCGCGCGCGACGAAGAACTGCGCCAGCATCTCGGCCGCCGTCAGGTGACGGTGGAAGCCGAGCTCCTTGGTGGCGCAGAAGACGCACGCCCGGGTGCAGCCCGCCTGACTCGAGATGCAGACGGTGGTGCGTCCGGCGGCGGGGATGCGCACCGTCTCCACCGTCGTCCCCGCGAAGTCGAGCGCATACTTGGTGGTGCCGTCCTCGGAACGCACGCGGGTCCGCACGGCCGGGGCATCGAACGGCGCCGTCGTGCGCAGGGTCCGCAGCGCCTGACGGCTCACGCCGTCGACGACTTCGGGCAGCTCGCCCGGCACCACGGGCTGCCGCCAGAGCCAGCGGGTGAGCTCGAGGGCGCGCGTGCGGCTACCGAGCCGAGCGGCGAGCTCGGCGGTGGTGGTGGAGAGCAGCGGTGTGGTCATCGGCGTCGTGCGCGCGGCACCATACCCGACGGATCACCGCCCGGCACCCCCGCTGGATTTCGGGAGGCGTCTCCACATGAGGGGCTCCGATGAGTGGATCGCCTTCAAGGCGTCCGTAACCGACGCCTACGACAGTACGCCGGCCCCGGACACCACACGGAACACGCTGACGACGCTCGTGGGACTCTCGCTGCTCTTCTGAATCAGCCGGCGCGTCCGGACAGCACGCGCTCGAGACGGGACAGCGCGTCCTCGAGCAACACCCGCACGCCGTCGGCGCACTCGATCGTGAGCCCGTCACGCTCCTGCGCCGCATCGACGCCCTTCACCAGGGCACGCAGGAGCTTGCGCGCCTTCTTGAGGCGCGCGGCCCGCTTCTTCCCGCTCGCGGTCGAGGCCTTGTCCACCAACGACTGCGCCTTGCCGAACTTGTCCACGGAGAACGGGGCCTGCCCGATGCAGCTGACCGGCAGGTACCGCGCGAAGACGCAGGTGAGGGCGGCGAATCCCGGGCGTTCGGCGTGGGCGCAGCCGGTCGTCGCGTCGCAGGAGTCATCGAAGCAGGGATCGCCGTCGTCGCAGTCGGTGGTCCCCGTGGGCGTGCAGGTCCCCGCGACGCAATGGTCGACCGTGGTGCACGCGTCGCCGTCGCTGCACGCGCCGTCGGCGAAGGTGCACGTCACGCTGCAGCAGGGGCCGCCGTCGCAGTCCTCGCCCGGGTCGACCGTGCCGTTTCCGCAGCACGCACCGGACGTGACGACGCCGGTGTTGGGCGCCACGTCGGTGGGGTCGTTGGTGGTGCCGACGACGGTCGCGACGTTGATGCCGCCCTCGACCGGGGTCTCGAGCGGGATGGCGATGGTCAGGCCGTTCGCCGTGTACGTCGCCGGGACGCGCACCGTCTCACCGATCGTGAACACGTGCAGGCCGAGCGTGCCGTCCGCGGGATTCCATTCGCCCAGGTCGACGAAGCCCTCGATCCCGAGCTCGGTGCCCGCGCCCGAGGGCCCGAACTCCTCGGTCTTCGATTGGTTGCCGGTGGCGGCATTCCGGTCGAGGTCGAGGTCGACGTAGCCGACGACCGTGTTCGCCGGCGGGGGCCCGTCCAGCGGCGGCGGGACGACGTCGTCGGCGAAGCCGAGGTGGACGACCAGCGAGGTCGCGCTCTGGCAGGCGCTCAGGTCGTTCAGGTCGATCCCGGGACTGAAGGTGTCGCCCGTCGGGTCCGCGACCGCTCCGACCGTGGTCGCACCCGCCAGCATCGCCCCCACCATCATGATCCCCACCACACGCCGCATGCCGTAGCCCTCCTCGGTTCCGATCCGCGCCGGCCCGTACCCTCCGGGCTAGCAGCGAACCCGGGGAGTCTAAAGCATTGTCGGGTACGGGCGGTTCCGGCGACGCATCGAATCGACCCGCGTATCCAAATGATCCGTTCCGCCGAAAACAGGCCGCGGGCACTGGGGTTTCCGCCCGCGCGCCGCGGTGCGTGACGACTGTCGCCACGAGCCAAGCAAGCGATCTTCCCAGCATTTGCGGGCACTTTCGGTCGGCACGGCGCCTGCAATGTGGGGCATGGCGCAACGAGGTCACACTCCCGCAACTGCGATGTCCCTACCCGCCCCGACCTCGTTGCGCCGCCCTCCCTCCCCGCAATCGACAAGGAGCGCCATGCACGACACCGATCGCAACGACGTCTGGGTCCAGCTCGTCACGCGCGTACCACTCCGTCTGCATCGCGAGGCGAAGCTCCGCAGCATCACGTCCGAGACCACGCTGACCGCGTTCATCGTGAGCGCGCTCCGCGACAAGCTCGAGGCCGACACCGCGGCGTCGACGACGGGGAGCGAGGCATGACCACCATCACGACCGAGGAGCCGGAGATCGCCCCGCAGGACCTCTACATGCGGGCCCTCGAGCCCGACACCATCCTGCCCGAGCAGTTCCACCACCGTGCCGCCCGATCGCTGCGCGGCGAGCAGCGCCTGATGCTGGCCGTCCTCCTCGACGCCATCCACATCTACTCGCGCCACACGGCGACCTGGGAACACCACAAGCGCCGCCTCTTCATCGAGACCCGGCGCTGGATCGACAGCGACGACAAGCAGTGGCCCTTCTCCTACCTCCGCGTCTGCGAGGCCCTCGACATCGACCCCGTCCGTCTGCGACGCACGCTCCGCGCCCGCCGGCGCGCGGCGTGCGAGCAGCACGAGGAGCCCACCATCAGCCTTCGCGAGCCCATCGCCGCCGCCGCCCTGGCGTCGGTCGCACGCTGACAGCAATGGCCAGGGGCGCGTCCCTGGCTGCACGTTCCGGCGTCATGGCACAATGCGCGCCGCGGAGGAGCCATGAAGCTGGCACGCAAGCTCACGATCGCCCTCGTTTTCGGCATCCTCGCCGTCATGGGGGGCCATGCATGGTTCCAATGGCACAACTCGGCGCAGCTCTTTCAGAGCGAGCTCGAGCGTCCGACGCGACGCGGGCAGGCGTTTCTCGGAACGATCAAGCAGATATGGATGCACGAGGGCGAGCAGCGCGCCCGGCAGATCGTCGAGGAGGTCGCCAATGCCATCACCAGCCTCGACGCCCGCTGGGTTCGCCTCGACGTCCCCGAGGACGATCCGCACGCGTTGCGGCTGCCGGCGGCGGACCGGGACGCCGTCGCCGCCGGACAGATCCGCCGTGTGGTGTTGACGGAGCCCGACGGCCACATGCGCCGGCTCACCTACCTGCCGGTCTCGCCGGAGACGTTCGACGTCCTCGAGGTGGCCGAGTCGCTCGACCGCCAGATGACCTACGTGCGGACGAGCCACCTGAGCATCGCCGTCACCGCGATCCTGATCACGCTCCTGTGCGGTGCCAACGCCATGGTCTTCGGCGCGCGCATCGTCGGCCGACCGGTGCAGGAGCTGCGCGACAAGGCGCGACGCATGGGGACCGGCGATTTTTCCGGGCGCCTCGTGGTGCGCCATCGTGACGAGATCGGCGAGCTCGCCGAGGAGATGAACGCAATGTCCGATCAGCTCGAAGAAGCCAACCGTCGCATCCTCGAGGAAACGCAGGCCCGCCTCGCCGCCATGGAGCAGCTCCGCCACACCGATCGTCTGGCCACCGTGGGCCAGCTCGCCGCCGGCGTGGCGCACGAGCTCGGCACGCCGCTCAGCATCGTCGCCGCCCGCGCGGCGCTGCTCGCCGACGGCACCCTGGCGGCGAACGACATCGTCGAGAACGCGCGCGTCATCGGGGATCAGACGCAGCGCATGACCGGCATCATCCGCCAGCTCCTCGACTTCTCGCGCCGGCGCTCGGCACAGCTCGGGGTCGCCGACGTCCAGCGCATCGTCGGCCGCACCCTCGACCTGCTGGGCTCGGCGTCGCACGCCCGGCGCATCAGCGTCGACTTTCCGTCGAGCGGGCCGCCGGTGCTGGCGCGCGTCGACCTGAACCAGATCCAGCAGGCGCTCGCGAACATCGTCGTCAACGCCATCCAGGCCCTGCCCGAGGGCGGCCGCCTGCACGTCCGCGTCGGCACCGAACGCGCCCTGCCCCCCGACGAGCCCGGCGCGATCGAACACGACTGGGTCTGCATCACCGTCCACGACGAGGGGCCCGGCATCGCGCCCGAGAACCTGCCCCACGTCTTCGAGCCGTTCTTCACCACCAAGGACGTCGGCGAGGGCACGGGCCTCGGGCTCTCGGTCGCCCACGGCATCGTCACCGACCACGGCGGCTGGGTGGGCGTCGACAGCGCCCCGGGCCAGGGCACGACGTTCCGCGTCTTCCTCCCCGCCCTCGACCAGGCGCACGACCGGCTGGACGCGGTGTCATGAGCGGACGCCTCCTCGTCGTCGACGACGATCGCGGCATGTGCGAGACGCTGGCGCTGGTCCTCGGCAAGCGCGGCTTCGACGTCACCTGGAGCACGCAGCCCGCCGAGGCCCTCGACCGGCTGCGCACGGCCGACGTCGACGTCGTCGTGACCGACCTCAACATGCCCGGCATGAGCGGCCTCGAGCTGTGCGAGCGCATCGTCGGCAGCCGGCCCGACGTCCCCGTCGTCGTGCTCACCGCCTTCGGTCGCCTCGACACCGCGATCGCCGCCATCCGCGCCGGCGCCTACGACTTCCTCACCAAGCCGGTGGAGAACGACGCGCTCGTGGTGGCCCTCGGGCGCGCGGTGCAGCACCGGCGACTGCAGGAAGAGGTGGCGCAGCTGCGGCGGGCGGTCGAGGACGCGACGCGCTTCGGTCGGGTCCTCGGCACCAGCGCCGCGATGACCGCCGTCTACGACGTGCTCGAGCGCATCGCCGACTCGAACAGCTCGGTCCTCATCACCGGCGAGAGCGGCACCGGCAAGGAGGTGGTGGCGCGCGAGCTGCACGAGCGCGGCCCGCGGCGCAGCGGCCCCTTCGTCGCCATCAACTGCTCGGCCATGCCCGAGGCACTGCTCGAAAGCGAGCTCTTCGGCCACGTGCGCGGCGCCTTCACCGATGCACGCACCCCGCGCGCCGGCCTGTGCGTGCAGGCGAACGGCGGGACGCTGCTGCTCGACGAGATCGGCGACATGCCGATCGCGCTGCAACCGAAGCTGCTCCGCGCGCTGCAGGAGCGCACCGTGCGTCCCGTCGGCGGCGACACCGAGGTGCCGTTCGACGTCCGCGTCATCGCCACCACGAACCGGGATCTGCGCTCGCGCATCGACGACGGGCTCTTCCGCGAGGACCTCTACTTCCGCATCAACGTGATCCACATCCAGCTGCCGCCGCTGCGCGCGCGCGGCGGCGACGTCCTGCTGCTGGCGCAGCACTTCGTCGACCTGCATGCGGCACGGGCCGGGCGGTCCGTCACCGGCATCGCGCCGGCGGCGGCGGAGAAGCTCATCGCCTACGCGTGGCCCGGGAACGTCCGCGAGCTGCAGAACTGCATCGAGCGTGCCGTCGCCCTCGCACGTGGCGAGCGCATCACGGTGGACGACCTGCCGGAGACGGTGCGTGCCTACAAGCGCTCGCACGTCCTCGTCGCCAGCGACGATCCGTCGGAGCTGGTGTCGCTGGCCGAGGTCGAGCGCCGCTACATCCTGCGCGTCGTCGAGGCCGTCGGCGGCAACAAGACGCTGGCCGCCCAGACGCTGGGCGTCACGCGCAAGACCCTCTACCGCAAGCTACAGGAGTACGACGCGGACTGAGTATTTTTCCTTGACAGCTTCGATGCCAGTCGTGGTAGCGGGGTGCCATGCTGCCTGCCGCACTGGCCCTCCTGCTCGCCCTCGTCGTCGCGACACCGGCGCCGGCCCAGATCACGGGTGTGACGGCGCTCCGCAACCCCGGCAACACCCCCGACGAGGTCGTCCTGGCGCCGCTCTCCACCAGCTACGAGCGCGAGAGTACGCTGGCCATCACCGCGGCGACGGCCGCCGCCGTGTCGACGCGGTATACCGCCCTCGTCACGCTCGACCCGAGCCTCTTCGGCTATGCCAAGTGGGAAGGGCTCGACTCCGACTACAACGTCACCTTCTCGGTGACCGCGCCGGGCGCCTACCGGCTCGTCGTCACCCAGCGCCGGCGCGGCGACCTGCACCTCATCGAGGACAACGTCCTCGCCGCCGACCACTACGCCGACATGACGGCACTCACCGGCACGCAGACCGGCGGGACGCTCGTCGCCGGCACGCTCGACCTCGCCGATCCGGGCCGCGCCAACGACATCCCGCTGGTCTTCGACCCGATCACCGTCGCGTTCAACCAGACCGCCACGGCCACCATCTTCAACGTCAGCAACGGCAGCCCGAAGGCCCACACGCTCCGTTTCGTCTGGAACCAGATCGCCTTCAGCCCGGCCTCCGGCGACCAGGCGGCCATCCGCATGGGCGGCACGTCCGACGATCCGGTGGAGACGGCGGGCGACTACCCGGGCAATCCCGCGCGCGTGCGTGCCGACGACGGCCACATGGTCGACATCACGCTCGTGTCGCTGTGCGGCAACGGCGTCATCGACGGCAGCGTCGGCTACGCGGAGGCATGCGACGACGGCGCCGCCAACGGCACGGCGGGCTCGTGCTGCAACACCGACTGCACGCTGCGCGCCGCCGGCACGTCGTGTCGCGCCGCCGCCGGCGCGTGCGACAACGCCGAGGTGTGCAACGGCGTCGACGGCGCCTGCCCGATGGACAGCGCGGCCGGCGCCTTCGTGGTCTGTCGTCCCGCGGCCGGCGCCTGCGACGTCGCCGAGACCTGCGACGGCGTCGGTAACGCGTGCCCGCCCGACGCGAAGAGCACCGCGGTGTGCCGGGCCGCGTCGGGCGCGTGCGACGTCGCCGAGAGCTGCAACGGCGTCGACGTCACCTGCCCTGCCGACCTCCTGGCACCGAACGGCGCCGCTTGCAGCGACGGCGACGCCTGCTCCACCGGCGAAACCTGCACCGCCGGCGTGTGCGGTGGCGGCACGGGGGGCTGCGGGGCCTGCGAGCGCTGCGAGACCGGCGGCTGCGTCGTCGGTCCACGCCCTGGCTGCCGCGTGCCGACGTCGCCCGGCACGGCGTTGCTGCAGTTGAAGAACCGCACTCCCGACACCGGCGACCTGGTGTCGTGGAAGTGGACCCGCGGCGCAGCCACGACGGTCGCCGACCTCGGCCTGCCACTCGACACCACCGACTACACGCTGTGTGTCTTCGACCAGGGCGGGACGCGACTCGTGCTCGGCGCCACGGCACCGGCCGGCGGTCTCTGCGCCGGTCGCGCCTGCTGGAAGCAGAGCACGAAGGGCTTCGGCTACAAGGACAAGGACCGCACGCCGTCGGGGCTCGAGAAGATGTCGCTCACGGCCGGCACCACCGGCAAGGCCAAGGTCACGCTCAAGGGCAAGGGACCGAACCTGGCCCTGCCGGCCCTCGGCCTCACCCTCCCCGTGCGCGTGCAGCTGCAGGCGAGCGACGCCGCGTGCTTCGAGGCCACGTACTCGTCGGCGCAGCTCAACACGTCGAGCCAGCTCAAGGCGCGGAGCGACTGAGCACGGCGACACACGCCGGGCGTGCCTCGGGTTGACTAGAATATTCCTCTAGAGCACTCCTCCGGCATGCCGAGAGCCCGGAGGCCCCGCGCCGCCGCCGATGGTCGCCGACGCGCCATCCTCGAGGCCGCGCTCGACGTCTTCACCCGTACCGGCTTCGCGGCCGCCACCATGGAGGACGTGCGACGCGGGGCCGGCGCCAGCACCGGCAGCGTCTACCACCACTTCCGCAGCAAGGAGCAGCTCGCCGCGGCGCTCTACGTCGAGGCGCTGCGCGACTACCAGGCCGGGTTCACCGGCGTCCTCGGTCGCGGCGACGCCCGGCGCACCGTGCGCGCGCTCGTCGCCCACCACCTGCGGTGGGTGGAGCAGCACCCCGCCTGGGCGCGCTGGCTTCTCGACATGGGCCGGCAGGCGGAGCTGGTGGCGGTCACCGAGGCCGAGGTCCGCGCCCTCAACGAGGCCTTCGCGGCACGCGTCATGGCGTGGATGGCGCCCCACGTCGCGCGCGGCACGCTGCGCGATCTGCCACCGGAGCTCTGCTTCGCGATCCTCGTCGGCCCGGCGCAGGTGTTCACGCGCATGTGGCTCGGCGGCAGTCGCCGCGTGTCGATGGCCACGGCCGTCCGCACGCTCGGGGACGCGGCCTGGGCGGCGCTGGAGTGCCGACCGTGACGTCGCTCCCGCCGGGCCAGCACGCCGTCGACGCGCTGCCGCGCTGGGGGCTGCCACGGTTCCTGCGCGCGCGCTTCGCGCTGCCGCCCCGCGCCGCGCTGCAGGTCGACGGCGACGTGGAGGTCCCCTGCACGCTCGACCTCGGCACGCTCCCGCGCCGCGACGTCGTCGCCGACCTGCACTGCGTCACCACCTGGAGCCGCCGCGGTCTCCGCTGGAGCGGCTGGGCGCTGCGCGACGTGTGGGATCGACTCGTCGTCCCGCACGCACGGCCGGCAGCCGATGCCCGCGTCGTCGTGGTGCGCGGCCTCGACGGCTTCTGGTCGAGCCTGCCGCTCGACGACGCGCTCGCCCCGGACGTGCTCCTCGCCGATCGCCTCGACGGGGCGCCGTTGTCGCGCGCCCACGGCGCCCCGCTGCGCCTCGTCGCCCCGGCGCACTACGGCTACAAGCAGGCGAAGCACGTCGTCACGCTCGAGGTGCATCGCACGCTCCCCGCGAGCGCCACCGACCCCTGGTTCATTCACCCGCGCGCCCGCGTCGCGCTCGAGGAGCGCGGCCGCAGGCTCCCCGGCGTCGCCTACCGCGGGCTCTACCGCGCGACGCTACCCCTCATGCGATGGGCGTACGCGCGCGCGATCCGCCGGAGGAGTCCCTCATGACCGCATCCACGACCTACCGCACCCTGGTCGACGAAGCCGCACACGATCCTCGCACCCTGGTCCGCATCGAGCGCAGCGGCCCCGTCGCCACCGTCACGATGGACGACGCGGCCAAGTACAACGTGCTGTCGGCGGCGCTCACCTGTCAGCTGCACGACGCGCTGCGCGGCCTCGTCGCCGATCCGACCGTCCGCGCCGTCGTCCTCACCGGCGCCGATCCGGCGTTCT
Source organism: uncultured Binatia bacterium (SeqCode) (assembly GCA_964404165.1). Lineage (GTDB taxonomy): Bacteria > Desulfobacterota > Binatia > DP-6 > DP-6 > DASYLJ01. The sequence goes on from CAYOIZ010000058.1 coordinate 21,158, forward strand.
CGGCCGGCGGCGACGTCCGCCTGATGACGCGCGCGCAGGAGCTGCTCGCCGGCGGTGACGAGGGTGCGGTCGGGATGTGGCGCTGGATCCGCTACCAGTTCGGCGGCATCGCGCGGCTGCTGGCCCAGACCGACACGGTCATGATCGCGGCGGTGAACGGCGCTGCCGCCGGCGTCGGGCTCGCGTTCGCGTACGCCTGCGACCTGATCCTGGTTTCCGAGCGCGCGCGGCTGGTGCCCGCCTTCGCGGACATCGGCCTCGTGCCGGAGGTGGGAACCAGCTGGATGCTCACGCGGCGCCTCGGCTACCACCGCGCCTTCGAGCTGTTTCTCACCGGCCGCGAGGTGTCGGGGACGGAGGCGGCGGCGATGGGGCTCGCGAACGTCTGCGTCCCACACGATCGGCTGCTCGCAGAGGCGCGGGCGTATGCGGATCGGGTCGTCGCGCTGCCGGATCCGATCGTCTCGCTGGCGAAGCCGCTGCTGCGACGGGCGGCGGACTCGACGTGGGAGCAGGCGATTGCCATGGAGGAGCTCGCGGAGCCCCTGTGCTTCACTACGGGCGGGCATCGGTCGGCGGTGGCGCGGTTTCTCGGGCGGTCGTGAGGCGGTCGCGGCGCGGGTGGTGGCTGGGGCGCGCGGGCGCCGTCGGCTTGCTCGGAGCTCGCACGGCACCACTCCGCCCCCTTTCCCCGCCGCGCGTGCTCGCAACTCGCCGCTCGACGGCGCCCGCGCGCCCCAGCCACCACGCGCGCCGGGACGGGGCGTCACGATCGTACGAGAAAACGGCCGGCCGGATGATGTCCGGTCGGCCGTGATGCTCGGGAGCGTTGCTCGCTCTGGGGTCAGGGCGCTTTGGCCGAGCAGCTGGCGAGCTGCGACGCGGTGCCGGTCATGGTGCAGGTGAGCTGGGGTTGCGGGTCGGGCTCGTCGTCGAGGAGGGTGGCGCTCGTCACCGTGCAGGCGTCGGCCGTTACCGTGAACCGTCCCGTCTTGGGGCCGCAGTTGTGGATCGAGGCGCGGGTCATGTCGACGCTGCCGTCGGCGGTGACCGTGATGCTCTCGCCGACACGGACGACGGCGTCGCGCAGATCGACGTCGCCGAGCGGGGCCTCGATGCGCAGGTTGCCCTCGATGCCGGTCTCGATCTCGGTGGGCTCGGCGTCGCACTCGCAGAAAGCGAGCGCGTCCTCGACGCTGGCGATGGTGACGGGCAGCGGGCACTGCGGCCCGGGGCAGAGGCGCAGGATGTCGTCGCGGCAGACGATGGGCGATGCGCCGCGCGCCGCCGACTGGCCGTCGGCGAGGATGACGTTGCCGGTGCGCGAGACGATGGCCACGAGATCGATGGGCGAGCTGGTGGCGAGATCGGACGACGTGATCGTCACGGTGCCCTCGGCGGTGATCTCGAGGTCGTTCGAGTTGGTCACAACGTCGTCGAGCGTGATCGGACACGCGGCGCCGGTGCACGTGATGCGCAGCAGCTCGCCCGTCTGCAGGCCGCTGTCGCGCAGCTCGATCGCGCCCGGACCGTCGAGGAAGACGTTGCCGTTCACGTTGGCGCCGGTGACGTTGGCGCCGTCGACGAGGATGCTGCGGCCGCCGGCGTCGGTGCCGAGCGCCAGCAGCTCGATCGCCGGGCCCTTGCCGCTCGACGCCACCGAGCCACCGTTCGGGCCGTCGACGACGATCGAGCGCGCCGTCACCTCGACGCGCTGGGTGCCGCCGAGCGGGAGCAGCGCGCACTGGATCGTGACGTCGTCGCCGGGGCGATCGATGACGGTCTTCTTGCCGACCTTGGCGACCGGCGCGGCGCCACAGTCGGTGACGGTGAGCGCGGCGGCGCGGGCGGTGGACGCACCGGCCAGCAGTGCCAGGGCCAGGGTCGCGTGGGTGAGGCGTTTCATCGGGATCTCCTTTTCGCTCCGCGTCGGGTGATCCGCGCGGTTTCCCGACCTACGCGCGCCCCGCCCCAGCGGATGCGCCCCCCGTCGCCACATCAGTCGCCGGTCGCACTCGATCGGAAACGACGTCGCGTACCCAGGCGGCAGTCCTCCACTCGAGCTACGCCCAGCGAAAGGCCAACGGACGCGCCGACGACGAGCGCTCGCCCCGACCACGGCAGCGGCGGTGCGGGCCGCCGCTGGAGCGACCTCGCGGAGGCGAGAGCGACTGTCACGGACAGGACGAAACGCATCAGCGCCGGAGCGCCGGAGCGTAAGCGGCGGCCCGCACCGCCGCACCCAGGTCACGGCCAAGCGGCCAAGCGGCCGGAGCGCTCAGTGCAGATGCAGCCCCCGCAGCGTGATGAGCGACTCGGTGAGCTGTCGCGACGCCTGCACCAGATCGCGGACGGCCGGCGGCATGGTGGGATCGTCGAGCGGGATGGCCGCGAGGCGCGACTCCAACCCTTCGGTGAGTGCGAGCGCCAGCTCGTACCGCCGCTCGCGCACCAGAGAGGCGATCTGCTCCACCACGGCTTCCAGGTCCTCGATCTGCATTGCCGTCGATCGAGCAACGCGCATGCCACGGGAACGCCGTGGATCCCCGGTGTGCGCCGCGTGCGCGACGTCCGCGATGGCACGCGCCGGGCGTCGCCGTGTGCCACCATCGCCCCGCCACACGGCACCTGCGCTGCGCATCGCGACGCGCACCGAACGGGTTGACACTCGACCGATCGGTCGGCTAGCTATGACCGATCGGACGGCCCATGCCACAGCCTGCCACCAAGCAACCGTCGCGCGACAAGATCCTCGATTGTGCCGAGGCCCTGTTCGCGCGGCGTGGCTTCGCCGGCATCGGGCTCTCCGAAGTGGCGGAAGCCGCGGGGCTCGGCAAGTCGTCCCTCTTCCACCACTTCCACAGCAAGGCGCAGCTCTACGCCGCCGTCATGGCGCGCATCCTGGCCCGCATCGAAACCGCACTGATGCGCGCGCTGGCCGAGGGCGGCACGCCCACCGGCCGCCTCGAGCGCTGGATCGACGTCATCATCGACGAGCTCGCGGCGCACCGCACCTACGCGCGGCTGCTGCTGCGGTCGCTCTTCGAAGACGACGAGCTCGCCGGCGAGCTGCCGGAGGAGCAGGAGGCGAACGCCGTGCTCCGCCGCATCGTCGCGGCCGGCGGCCGGTTGCTGCGCGAGGGCATGACGGCGGGCGAGTTCCGTCCCGCCAGCGTGCCCCACACCCTGCAGACGTTGATCGGTGCCACCGTCTACCACTTCGCATCGGGCGAGTTCGGGGACGAGATGATCGGGCGGCCCCTGTTTTCCGGGAGCGAGGTGCGCCGCCGCAAAGCCGAGGTGAAGGCGCTCGTGCGCCGCGGCCTGGCCGTCGCTCCCACAGCGAAACGACCGAGGAGGATTCGGTGATGGACGTCATCCTGCGTGACAACCGCAAGCAGCTGGGCGACTTCGAGGTGGTCGAGTTCGTCGACGAGCAGCAGATCGCGAAGCTGCGCACCAAGCTCGACGTCGACGTGCCGCTCGAGCTGCACTGGACGTGGGAGTACGGCAGCGAGGTCGAGGAGCTGCGCGCCCTGTACGAGCGCGGCAAGCGCGGCCAGTGGAACGCCGAGGACGACCTCGACTGGTCCATCCCCCTCCCGAAGGACGAGTGGTTCATGCCGCAGATCGGTGCGTCGCTGCTGTCGAGCGTGCTCACCTCGATGGGCGCCGACGAGGCCACCTGCCGCGAGGGCGCGTGGGACGAGTTCTCGCACCTGATCTCGCAGCTGCTCCACGGCGAGCAGGCGGCACTCCAGCTCTGCGGCCAGCTCGTCAACTGCTGCCCCACCATGGACGCAAAGTGGTACGCGGGCTCGCAGGTCATCGACGAGGTGCGCCACGTCGAGGCGTTCTCGAAGTTCCTGCAGCGCAAGATGGGCGTCATCCAGCCGATCGACCCCACGCTGAAGGTGCTGCTCGACAAGCTGCTCGAAGCCCCCACGTGGCAGACCAAGACCCTCGGCATGCAGACGCTGTTCGAGGGCATGGCCGTCGGCATCATGGACCTGGTCGCCAGGTCCAACACCAACCCGCTCATCAAGGACCTCATCCACCGCGTCCACGGCGACGAGGCGCGGCACGCCGCGTTCGGCATCCTCTCGATGCGCCGCCTGGTGAAGGAGTCCACGCCCGAGGTCCTGGCCGAGCTCGAGGACTTCGCGTTCAGCATCCTCGAGACGCTCAACGCCAACCAGCAGCTCGACATGCTCCACCTCTTCGGCCCGAAGTACGGCCTCGATCCCGAGGCGGTGGTGCAGAGCATGCACAGCATGGATCAGTGGCCGCTCATCAACAGCGAGGCCTACATGCACACCGTCATGCCGAACCTGATGCGGCTCGGCCTCATCACCGAGCGCACGGAGTCGAAGTACCGCGAGCGCGGCATGCTCGTCGGCGACCATCTCGTCGCGCAGTCGGCCCTGCCCGGCGTCGCCTGACCGTTGCGGTGGCGCCACGGTCATAGCGGCGCCACCACACTTCGCCTCACGAATGCCGCCACCGGCCATCGCGCCGGTGGCGGCATCGTTTTTGCGAAGTCCCGTGTGCATGGACACGCTCTGGGACCTCTCCTGGCGGATCTATCCGGCCATGGCGCTCGTCGCCGCCGGCCTCGGCATCGTCGGGCGTGGCCTCTGGCGGCAACGCCGCGACATGGCGCTGCCCGTGACGCGCGCCGCCAAGGGCGTCGCCATGACCCGCGCGCTCCGTAGCGTCCTCACCGGCCTCGCCACCGTCGGTGTCGGGGTGGCGTGGTGGGCACATCTCGACCTGCTGCTCGCCCTGTCGCTCGTCATCGGCGGCGAGGAGCTGCTCGAGACCAGCGTCGTCATCGCGGCACTCGACGACGCCGACCGCCGTCACGTGTGGGACGCTGCCGCCTGATCAGCCGTCGCGGAACTGCGCCGGACGCTTCTGCAGAAAGGCCATGACGCCCTCGCGGAAGTCGCTCGTGCCCGCCGCCAGCACCTGATTGCGGTCCTCCATCGCGACGACCTCCTCGAGGCTGCCGGCGTCGAGTGCCAGCTTGAGGCACTCCTTCGTGAGCCGCAGGCCGAGGGGCGAATTGCGCAGCATGTCGGCCGCCATCGCGCGCGCGGCGTCCTCCAGCTCGGCGTCGGGCACGACGCGCGACACCAGCCCCGTGCGCTCGGCGCGGGCGGCGTCGATGAAGTTGCCGGTGAGGAGCAACTCCGCCGCCACCGACGCACCGACGAGCCGCGGCAGGAAGTAGCTGACGCCGACGTCGCAGGCGCTCAGGCCGAGCCGGATGAAGGCGGCGTTCATCCGCGTCGACGCGCCCGCGACCCGCACGTCGGCGGCGAGCGCCATGGCGAAGCCCCCGCCGCACGCCGGACCGTGGACGGCGGCGATGATGGGCTGCGGCGCGCGCCGCATGAGCATCACGATCTCGCTGATGGTGCGCTGCGCGCGCAGGCTCGCCGGCACCGAGCCGCCGCCACCGCCCTCGGTGGGCTGCTCTTTCAGGTCGAGCCCGGCGCAGAAGGCGCGGCCGGCGCCGCGCATCACGACGACACGCGTCTCGTGATCGTCGGCGAGGCCCCAGAAGAACGCGCGCAGCTCGCGCACGAGCGTGGCGTTCATGGCGTTGAGCGCCTCCGGCCGATCCAGCGTGAGCCAGGTGCAGTGTCCTTCGCGCTCCACGCGCAGCGTCTCGTACATGCGGGCCTCCCGGCCGCGGACGATACGTCAGCGCAGCGCGAGGAGCCAGGCGATCGGCACCACGGCGAGCGCCAGCGCCGCGAGCACGCGTTGCACGCGCAGGCCGGGCACCGGCATCAGCGCCGCCAGCGCCCCGGCGCCGACGCCCACGAGGAAGCCGAAGAAGTGCGCACCCAGATCGGTGCTCTCCCCCGCGCCGATCATGGCGAGCAGGCCGAGCCCGGCGGCGAAGGGCACCCAGGCGCGACCGATCCCGGCACCGTCGCGGATGGCACGCACGCTGGCGAGGCCGCTCAGGACGCCGACGGCGCCGAGCACCGCCGTCGAAGCGCCCACCGACACGTGCGGCGGGCCGCGCAGGATGGCGTTGAGCGCGTTGCCACCCGCCCCCGCCAGCAGGATCAGCCAGGCCCCCAACCCCGGGCCCACCGTCCGGCACACCGCCATCGCCAGCAGCACGCCGCCGACGAGGTTGCCGATCAGATGCGACGGGTCGCTGTGCAGTGTGAGCGCGGTGACCGTCCGCCACCACTCGCCGTCGAGGATCTGCCGGGCATCCGCGGCCCCGGCGACGAACCACGTGCTGGCCTGACCGCGACCGCCGGTGAGACGGAACGCCAGGACGAGCGCGGCGCCCATGACGAACCCGGCCCACTTCCCGCCATGGTCGACGGCGGGTGGCGGCGCCGGCACCGGGACGGGACGATTCTCGCGCTCGTAGGCCTCGACGGCCCAGATCGCCCGCGCCGCGTCCGGCGCTGCCACCAGTACGGCGTAGCCCTCGGGCGTGCGGTCGACGCGACACTCGATGCCGGCAGACACCAGCACGAGCACCCACTCCTCCGCGCGGCCGGACCCACCGGCCAGTCGCACGAGGGTGTCGGGCGTCTCGCTCAGGACCAGCTGCCGAGATTGGACTGCTTGAGCCCCGCCGTGCACTTCGGGCAGGGCACGCGCTCGGCGATGCCTTCGATGAGCTTGAGCGGGCCGTTGCAGGTCGCGCAGCGACGGTCACGCCGGTCGGTCCGCGTATCGGAGAGGTCGACGCAGACGACGTCCTTGCACGCCTCGCACAGCGCCAGGCCACCCCAGTAGTTGGCGCGCCCCGCCTTGCCCCACCCCACCTGGAGCTTGGGGGTGGCGTAGCTGCACGTCGGGCAGCGGAACTCTACGAGCGATCCCATGATCCTCCAATTCTCATGCCACCGCGCTCGGTATCCTCCTCGACCGTGGCTGTCAATCGTCGCGTGATGATCAACCCACCGCGGCGCGGTCGTCCCGGATACCCCGCTCGGCCAGATACCGGCTGTAGACGAGGGCGAGGAAGCGCTCGACGCCGTTGATGACGAAGGTCGTCCGCAGCGACGGGAAGATCTCGAAAGCGTGCTGCGCCCCCGGGATCTCGGCGTAGCTCACCTGCCCCGGCGCGACCGCCTTGAACATCGAGAAGAACTGCCGGGCCTCGTCCACCGGAACCAGCGTGTCGCGGTCACCGTGGATGATGAGGAAGGGCGGCGTGTCGGGTCGCAGCCGGCTCATCGGCGACGCCTTCTCGTAGGCATCGCGCGCCTCCTCGTAGGCGGCCTTCATGACCCGCTTCTGCAGCAGCCGGCCGAGCCCCGGATTGCGGTAGTGCTTGTGGCGATCGGTGAAGTCGTAGACGCCGTAGAACGACACGCAGGCCTTCACGGACGTGTCGACGTCCTCGAAGCCGGGCTGGTACTCGGCCTCGTTGCCGGTGAGCCCGACCAACGCCGCCAGGTGACCGCCCGCCGATCCGCCCGTCACCACCAGGAAGTCCGCATCGGCCCCATACTCGGCGCCGTGCTCGCGGATCCACTGGATGGCGCGCTTCAGGTCGATCAGCGGATCGGGGAACGTGGCGCGCGGGCTCAGCCGGTAGTCGACGCTGACGCACACCCAGCCCCGCGCCGCGAGGTGGTGCATCAGCGGCAGCCCCTGCTCGTTCTTGCTGCCGAGCACCCAGCCGCCGCCGTGCACCTGCAGGAGCGTCGGGCAGCGCTGCGGCCGCGACCGGTTGCGGTAGACGTCGAGCTGGAGCCGATACCCCGGTCCCTCGGTGTAGGTGACGTTGCGGATGCGCTCGACGTCCGGGTGGCGCATCGCGAACGGCATCACGAGACGCCGCCAGTCGACGCCCGGCGCGAAGCGCTCGGCCACCTCGGGCCGGATCTGGTCGCGGTAGCCCGCCCCCAGCCCGGCGACGAGCGCCTGCTCCATGGCCGTCTCCGCGCCCTGCGCCCCGCCCTGGAGCCGCCACAGGGCCACCCACGACACGACGCTGATCGCGAGGGCGATCCAGCCGGGCCCGGCGCTGAGCGCACCCGCCCAGACGAAGCCGACGGTCGCGAGAAGCTGCCAGGCGATGTGGTGCAGCGCGAGCTCGGACGTGAGCCAGCCCGCGAAGAAGCTCATCACCGCCACCTGGGCCGGGGCGTAGGTGGGCCGATACGCGTTGTACGTGAACCAGGCGCCGATCAGCGCCACCAGCAGGAACAGCCAGGGCATCGAAATTGGGCTGACACGGCGCCGTGGGCGTCGTCAAGGGCGACCGTGGGCGCTTGCCTCGCGGGGCACAGGGATGACATGCGGCTCGCGGGGACGTCCATGCCGGGCGTCCGCGGACGGAAGGAGGCGCGCCGATGCTTCGCTCCCTCGTGCTGACCCTGACCCTGCTGACCCCGCTGGCCGCGGTGGCGGCCGATTGGACCCCCGACGCCTGGACCGGGGAGCGCACGGTCGACCTGACCACGGTGGGGCCGACGGAAGGCCCCCACACGTTTCCGGTGTGGCTCGTCGTCCTCGACGGCCAGCTCTACGTGCGTCTCGGCTCGCGGGCGGCGGCGCGGATCGAGGAGAGCACCACGAAGCCCTACGTCGGCGTGACGATCGCCGGCCAGCACTTCGACAAGGTGAAGGGCGAGCCCGCGCCCGACATGGCGGCGCGCGTCGGAACGGCGATGGGCGAGAAGTACTGGAGCGACGTCCTGATCAAGTACTTCTCGCACCCGCTCACGCTGCGGCTGGCGCCCGACTGACGGCGCTCAGCTGCCGAAGTCGTGCGTCCACCACAGGCGGCCGCGCGCGTCCTTCACACAGCCGACGCCGCTCTCGTGGTAGCTCGAGCGCAGGATGTTGGCGCGGTGGCCGTCGCTGTGCATCCAGCCGCTCACGACCGCGCTGGCACTCGAGTAGCCGTAGGCGATGTTCTCGCCGAGCGACGAGCCGCGGAAGCCGGCGGCGCGGATCGCCTCGACCCAGCCGGTGTGCGTGAGGTTGCCGCTGAGCGCCATGGTCGTGCTGCGGACATCTGCCGCGACGTCGAGCAGCGCGTTGTCGTGGAGTGCGGCGGCGCCGATCTTGGCACGCTCGACGTTGACGAGGCGAAGCACCTCCGCCTCGCTGCCGGCGGGACAACCGCCCACATCCGTCTGCGAGCCGCCGCCACCACCGGTCGTGGTCTTGCCCGTGCTCGCGACGGCGCTCCAGGCCGTGGGCGCGCCGTCGGTCACCACGCGAGCGCGGTACCAGAACGGCCCCTCGCCCTTCACACGGTCGAGCCAGCCGGCGCGCTTGCGCGCGCGCTGGACCGTCGTCAGCGCAGCGAACGTCTTGCCGTCGCCGCTACGCTCGAGCTCGACGGACGTCGCCTCGCGCGTCGCCGTCGTATCGAAGCTCCAGCGGACGCGCACGTTGCCGTTGCGCTCGACGCTGGCCCTGAGCTCGGGAACCGCCGCCGCCGAGGCAAGACCGCCCCAGCAGGCAAACACCACCAGCACACCCAACACAGCCTTCCGCATACCAACCTCTCCGCCGGAGTGCCGGCGCCACTTTCAATGTGAGGGAACTTCGAGTTACTCGCAAACAGCTACGGAAAATATCTGACGAATCCTACTTCTCGGACTGCAGCGCCTCGAGCACCTTCGCGGGGTGCGCGTCGGCCTTCGGCACGCGCGCCCAGTGCTTGCGCACCTTGCCGTCGGGACCGATCCAGACGGTCGAGCGGATCACGCCGGTGACCTTCTTGCCGTACATCATCTTCTCGCCGTACGCCCCGTACTTGGTCATGACGCTGCGGTCCGGGTCGGACAGCAGCGGGAACGGCAGCTTGTACTTGGCGATGAACTTCTGGTGCGACGCCCCCGAATCGGCCGACACCCCGAGGACGACGGCGTTGGCCTTCGCGAGCTGCTTCCAGTCGTCGCGGAAGCCGCACGCCTCCTTGGTGCACCCGGGGGTATCGTCCTTCGGGTAGAAGTAGAGGATCACGTTCTTCCCGGCGAAGTCGCGCAGGGACACCTTCTTGCCGTCGGCATCGATGAGCGTGAACGCGGGCGCGGCTTTGCCTTCCTCGATCGCCATCCTGTCCGGTCCTCCAGAAGCAGGGGGCGAACTGCCAGATCGATGCCTACGGCGCAACCCCGGGTCCGAGCGGGGTGAGGCGGGCGGTCGTCGACTTGAAGACGGGCGTGGCCGAGGCGGGATCGATCTGGCGCGGCACCAGCGTGTTCGCCTCCGGGTAGTACATCGCGAGATTGCCGGGCGGCAGTGCCGCGAAGCGCACCAGGACGTCGAGCGCGCCGGTGGCGTTGGCGACGCGCACGCGCTGGTCGCGGACCAGGCCGAGGCGCCGCGCGTCGCCCGCGTTCATCATGACGACGTCGCGCCGCTCGTTGCCACGGTAGACGTCCTCCTCCTCGTAGACGACGGTGTTGAACTGTCCTTCCGAGCGCAGCGTCATCAGGCGGAACTCGCCCGGCGCCGGCGCGAACGCCGGCACGAGCGTCGCCTGGAAGCGCGCGCGACCGTCGGCGGTGGCGAAGCGGGCGTCGTGGAAGGTGCGCCCGGCGACGCGGAACTCGCGCTTCGAGTGCTCGATGCCGTCGATGTCGGCGTAGCCCGGCACGACCTGCGCGATGGTTCGTCGGATGGCGGCGTGATCGGTGAGCGCACCGAAGTCGACGGGCCCCGGCGGCAGCACCGCCGCCGCGAGGCGCGCGATGATCTCCACCTCGGAGCGCATCTCGTCCGACGCCGGCGCGGCACCGCCGTCGGACACGCGCACGAAGTTGAACATGCTCTCCTGCGTGGTGCACTGGCGCTCCTCGTCGCGCGCCAGCGGCGGCAGCACCAGCGTCGTCGCGCCGCGACCGTGGATATGGCTCTCGTTCAGCTTCGTCGAGACGTAGACGGTCGTGCCGATGCGCTGCAGCGCGCCCGCCGCCCACGTGCGATCGGGGCTCGCCGAGAAGATGTTGCCGCCGAGCAGCAGCGCGGCGTCGATGCGTCCCTCGCCGGCGGCCTCGACACTGGCGAGCGTGTGCAGCCCGGGCGTCGTCGGCAGCGTCACGCCCCACAGCTCGCCGAGCCGGCGCGCGAACTCGGTCTTGAGCGCAGGCGCGACGCCGACGGAGCCGACGCCCTGCACGTTCGAGTGTCCGCGGATCGGCAGCAGCCCCGCACCGGGCTGCCCCACCCAGCCACGCGCCAGCGCGAGGTTCACCAGCGCGTGCACGTTCTGGACGCCGTGCGCGTGCTGCGTGATGCCCATCGCCCACGCGATGACGCCACGCTTGGCGTTGCACAGCATCGTCGCGGCCGCATCGACGTCGGCCGGCGACACGCCGCAGGCGGCGAGCAGCACGTCGTCGGGAACGCCGAGCACCGCCGCGCGCACGTCGTCGAACCCGGTGGTGTGGGCCGCGACGAAATTCGACGCGACGGCGCCACGCGCGACGATGCGCTTCAGCAGCAGCACGAGCAGCGCGATGTCGGATCCGACGTGCGGCTGCAGGTAGAGGTCCGTCACGTCCGAGCCGAACAACATGCTGCGCCAGTCGGACGGCACGCGGAAGCGCACCATCCCCACCTCGCGGAGCGGATTGATGGCGATGACGCGTCCGCCGCGACGCCGGATGCCCACGAGCTGCGTCACCAGGCGTGGATGGTTCGACGCCGGGTTGGCGCCGACGACCAGCGCGAGGTCGGCCTCCTCGAGATCGTCGAGCGTGACGGTGGCCGTCCCGCTGCCGATGGCGTCGGCGAGCGCCACGCTCGACGCCTGGTGGCAGTAGAAGGAGCAGTTGTTGACGTTGTTGGTGCCATAGACGCGCGCGAAGCACTGCAGGAGGAACGCGGCTTCGTTGCTGCTGCGGCCGGACGCGTAGAAGAAGACGCGCTCCGGCGTCGTCGCACGCAGCGCCGCGGCCGCCACCCCCAGCGCCTCGTCCCACGAGACGCGGCGGAAGTGCCGCTCGCCGGGACGGCACAGCACCGGGAAGCCCAGGCGTCCCGCGTGCTCGAGCTCGCGCGACGTCCAGCGCGCCAGGGTGTCGAGGTCGTGCGTGCGGAAGAACGCCTCGTCGATGGGCGCCTGCATGTCGGCCGCCTGCGCCTGGATCGACTTCTTGCAGACCTCCGGGAAGCTGCCGCGCTCGTTCACCATGCCGCCCTGCTGGCCACCCATGCCGACGGCGCAGGTCTTACAGGCGTTGTGGGTCTGGAGCCGTTTGCCGAACGCGAGCAGCCCACCCGCCTCGCGCGCGCGTGCGAGGGAGTAGCGAACGGCGGCCAGACCGCCGCCGGACCGGCGGGCACGCATGGCCGCACGGGTAGTACGCAGGTGCCATGCGGTCAAACGCGCCCTGCCCGGCCATACGTATTTTTTCTTGACACTATGGGTGCCGTGCGTGTTACCGGGCCAACCCAGCTCGTTGCCTTGGGGGGGGTAGTTCGTGTCGATCCATCTCGAAATGAGTGAGAAGTCTCGCATCGTCCTCGCAATTGCTCTGCTCCTGGCGATCGTCCGTGCGACGCCCGCGCATGCGCTGCTCTGTGGCGACGGCATCCTCGACCCGTTGCTGCTCGAGGAGTGCGACGACGGCAACAACCTGCCCGGCGACTGCTGCTCGGCGCTCTGCCAGTTGGAGGCGCAGGGGACCATCTGCCGCGCTTCCACCGGCACCTGCGACCCTCAGGAGGTCTGCTCGGGCCTGTCGGACGTGTGCCCCGCAGACATCGTCATTCCCGACGGCGACGGCGACACCGTGTGTGACCCGACCGACCTGTGCCCGACCGTGCCCGACCCCGCCCAGATCGACCTGGACGGTGACGCCATCGGCGATGCCTGCGACACCTGCGTCAACGTCGGCGACATCGGGATCGACAAGGCGAAGCTCACCATGAGCAAGCTCAACCCTCCCTTGGGCGACGATCGCGTTCGGCTGAAGGGCGCCATCCAGCTCCCGCCCGGCCCCGCCGTCGACCCCATGATCGGCGGGCTCCACCTCCTCATCACGGACGGCTCGAACACGACGCTCGTCGATGCCACCATCCCACCCGGCCCCTTCGATCCGAACACGCGGACGGGGTGGCGCGCCAATGCCAACGGCAGCGTCTTCTCGTTTCGCAACGGCACCGACGCCCCCGAGCTGGGCGGCGTGCAGCGGATCATCCTGAAGGTCAATCCGTCGGCGCCCGGCGCGCTCCGGTTCGTGATCATCGGCCGCGACGGCGACTACACGAAGCCCGACACGGCGCCTGTCACGGTCGTGCTGAACGCCAACGCCGGGGTCCCCGGACAGTGTGCGGAGCTGCAGTTCAACGCGCTGGAGTTCGGCCCGAAGTGCTCCGCGCTCAACGGTGGGGCGCGCCTCGTCTGCCGATAGTCGCGTTCCCGACCGACACACGATGGCTGTATGAGATCACCTGCCCATGATCGCCGGGCAGGATGGCACTGCGTCGCGACGAGGCTTCCTCGGCACGCTCGTCGGCGGTGCCAGCGCCGCAGTGGCGCCGTTGCCTGCTCCCGCCGAGGCGAGCCGACCCGATCCGTCCCAGAAGCTGCCGAGGAGATCGCGAGGAAGCTGCGTCCGGCTGCCGGCAACGGCATTCGAGTCCTGCCCACGTCCCGAAGGCCTTAGAGACGGGGATACCGACCGGCCTCCGACACTCGGCTGGGCGAGAGCCGCCGGACAGTGAGAGTCGCTCACACGTCTCACACCCCCTTCCCAGGGGCCGTTCGTCGTTCCGCCTTGACCCGGGCGTCGCGACCCCGTAACTCCACTTAACAGTGTCAAGTGGATCGACGGCGGTGCGAACGGCCCGGCGCGGCGCCGGCGACCTGAAGGCCGCCATCCTGCGCCAGGCGCGACGGCTCTATCTCGCCGGCGGCATCGAGGCGGTCTCCGCCCGCAAGATCGCGCAGGCGGTCGGCGTCAGCGCCACGACGATCTACCTGCACTTCCGCAGCATCGACGATCTGCTCGGTCACCTGCGGATGGAGGGCCACGGCCTCCTCGCGGAGTATCTCCGCGGCGTCGACGCGACCCGACCAGCGCTGGACGGCATCCGCGCGATGGGCCGCGCCTACCATCGGTTCGGGCTGGAAAACCGGGCATGGTTCGCCCTGATGTTCCCGAGCCACGTCACCACGGCGCCGACCCGCGAGACGGTGCAGCGCGAGATGTTCACGCTCATGCTGCTGCGCGATCGCGTGCAGCGCGGCATCGATGCCGGCGAGATCCGGCGCGACCTCGACGTAATGGTCGCCACCAACGCCCTGTGGGCGCAGATCCACGGCGTCACCGCGCTCACCGTCGCCGGGCTGCTCGTGGAAACCGCCGCGGGGCACGCCGACGCGGTCCTCGAGGCCATCCTCGACGGCGTCGAGCACTGGCTCACCGAAGAACATCGTTAACCGATCGGAGCATCGCCATGGGGGTCTCGAACCCGCGCTCGCACACCGACTGGCCGTTCCCCTTCCCCGCCCCGGGGAAGGCCAGGCCGGTCCGGCCCGACGGCCTGCCGCCGCCGACGTCGTGGCGATGGCCCTATCGCGAGGTCGACGGCGCCCCCGTCCAGAGCCGTGGCGTGCCCGCCCCCATCGATCTCGCGGCCTTCAAGCGCGAGGTGGGCACCTGGGCCGACGACGTCGGCGTGATCTCGATCGACGACCCGGCCATCGCCCACGAGCGCGAGGAGGTGCTCTACGTCTACCCGCACGCGCGCTCGCTGGTCTGCCTGATCGGCGAGGAGAACAAGGCGGCGATGCAGTCGCGCTACCTGCCCACCGCCAACCACGAGCTCTACTCGTGCGAGGAGCGCATCTTCCAGATGGGCCACCGCACGGTGAAGTACCTGAACGGCCTCGGCGCCGAGGCGCTCACGACGACGATCGGCTGGCCGCAGGAGGTGAGCCAGCGCTGGGCCGACAAGATCTGGCCGCTCAGCCACAAGCTGGTGGCGCAGGCGGCGGGGCTCGGCGTCATCGGCACCAGCCGCAACTTCCTGCACCGTCGCTTCGGCGCCTACTGCCTCATCGACACGGTGGTGACGAATCTCGAATGGCCGTCGTACGACGTGCCCGCCGACTGGAACCCGTGCCTCACGTGCAATCTCTGCGTCGCCTCGTGCCCCACCGAGGCCATCCACGCCGACGGCACGTTCGACTTCTTCGCCTGCTACAACCACACCTACCGCGACTCGATCCCCGGCTTCCTCGATCTCGTCGGCGATCTCTCCGAGCGCTCGCCGCGCGCCTTCCGCAAGCGCTGGGCCGACAACGAGATCGCCGCCCTCTGGCAGGCCCTGGCCTTCAAGGTCGAGTACCGCTGCTTCAACTGCGTCGCGACCTGCCCGGCCGAGATCGAGTCGGCGTTCCACGGCGATCGCCAGGTGCGCCGCCGGTATCTCGACGAGACGCTCAAGCCGCTGACGCACACGCGCGGCGTCGAGGACGCGCAGTTCGTGCTCGACACGCCGAGCGCGCGCGAGCGCCACGGCATTCCGCCCGGTGAGTGGCGCACGCCCATCGATCGCGCCGGCCGCTCGTGGCAGGGCGTGCGCCTCGTCAACCTGCGTCGCATCCGCACCCAGAACGTCGACGCCATGATGCGCTGGATGCCGCAGTACTTCCGGCCCACCGAGGCCGCCGGCCTCGCCTGCACCGTGCACTTCGATCTCACCGGACCCGGCGGCGGTCGGTGGACGATGCGCATCGCCGGCCAACGCTGCGAGATGCGGCCCGGCCTCGCCGGCACCGCCGACCTCGTCATCCGTACGCGCGCCACGCTGTGGCTCGCGATCCATCGCGGTGACACGAGCCCGGTGCTGGCCCTCCTCACCGGGCGCCTGCGGCTGCGTGGACGGCGCCGGCTCTTCCTGCGCTTCCCCGCCCTCTTCGGCCACGAGCCGCCCAGCACCTGGTGGCATCGGGTGGCCTTCCACCTGCGTCGCAGGCTACGACGACGGACGGAGGACCCGCGATGATTCCGCGCACCATCACCACCCCGAACGTCACCTTCGAAGCCCTCGAGGTGGGCAGCGGCCCGCTCGTCCTCTGCCTGCACGGCTTTCCCGATCAGGCGCGCTCGTTCCGCCATCAGCTCCCGGTGCTCGCCGACGCCGGCTTCCACGCCGTCGCGCCGTACATGCGCGGCTATGCCCCGACGAGCACGCCGGCCGACGGTCGCTACGATGCGCTCGCCCTCGGCGAGGACGTGGGCGCGCTGATCGAGGCCCTCGGCTACGACGACGCCATCGTCTTCGGCCACGACTGGGGCGCGGTGGCGACCTACTTCGGCACGCTGCTGGCGCCGCATCGCGTCCGCAAGATCGTCACCGCCGCGGTGCCCTACGGTCCACAGTTCTTCCGCGCCTTCGTCACCGACTACGCGCAGCAGCGCCGCTCCTGGTACATGATGTTCTTCCAGCAGGCGCTCGCCGACGTGGCCCTGCGGCACGACGACTTCGCACTGATCGATCACCTCGTCGCCGACTGGTCGCCGCGCTGGCCGTGGCCCCACGAGGATCGCGAGGCGACGAAGGCGACGTTCCGTCACCCCGGCACCGCCGAGGCGGCACTCGCCTACTACCGGCACACGATGGGTCCCGCCTTCGGCGATCCCTCCCTGCTCGAGGCGAACGCGGCGGCGTCGGCGGCACCGATCCCCGTCCCCGGCCTCATGCTCCACGGCGCCGACGACGGCTGCATCGGCGCCGACCTGGTCCCGGCGATGGCCGAGTACTTCCCCGCCGGGCTGCGCATCGAGATCGTCCCGGGCGCGGGACACTTCGTGCACCAGGAGCGTCCCGACCTGGTGAACCGAATGGTGCTCGACTTCCTGCGCGCGTGACCGCGCTCCCGCTGCTGCTCGTCGCCGGCATCGCCGCCGCGGCCCCACCGCCGGCGGACGTGGCGTCGTACCAGCAGTGGTGCGCGCGCTGTCACGGCGAGCGCGGCGACGGGCGCGGCCCGGCGTCGGCCGCGTTGCGCCTGGCCCTGCAGCCGCCGCGGGACTTCACCACCGGCCGCTTCAAGCTGCAGAGCACGCCGTCGGGACAGGCGCCGACCGACGCCGACCTGGCGCGCACCATCGCGCGCGGCATCCCCGGCACGAGCATGCCGTACTTCGGCGACCTGCTCGACGCGGACGAGATCGCGCGGCTGACGGCCGTCGTGCGCAGCTTCGCCACGACGCCGCGCCCACCGGGAACCCCCGTCGATCTCGGCACGCCGCCGGCCGACGACGCCACGAGCCGTGCGCGCGGTGCGCGCCTGTACCGTGAGCTCGGATGCGCCGCCTGCCATGGCGAGCACGGGCACGGCGACGGGTCCGCCGCCGCCCAGCTGCGCGCCAGCGACGGCACCCGCCTGCCGCCCGCCGATCTCACCCGCCCGTGGACCTTCCGTGGTGGCGACACCGCCGCCGACGTGGCGATGCGGCTCGCGACCGGCCTCGCCGGGACGCCGATGCCCGGTTACCTCGACGCCGCGTCGCCCGCCGACCTCTGGGACCTCGCGCACTGGATCGGCTCGATCGCTCGGGCGCCGAACCTGCGCGCCGCGGCGGTGGCGCTCGCACGCGAGGCGCCGGGCGCCGGCGAGACGCCGCTCGCGCGGGGCGAGTACGTGGTGACGTCGAGCACCTGCTTCCTCTGCCACGTCCAGATGAACCCCGACGGCTCGTACACGGAGGGTACGTTCGGGGCCGGCGGCATGCGCGTGACGATCACCCACACCGCCACGGTGTTCTCGCGCAACCTGACGTCCGACGCGGCGACGGGTCTCCGCAGCTGGAGCGCCACCGATCTCCGCCGCGCGCTGCGGGAGGGACGGACGCCGACCCGGCGCGTGCTGAACGCGCTCGACATGCCGTGGACGCTCACCGCGCGCTTCACCGACGCCGATCTCGATGCGGTGCACGCCTATCTCGCCTCGCTGCCGCCGGTGCGGAATCTGGTTCCGCCACCCGAGGCGCCGCCCCTGGTCGGCGGGCTCATCGGCAAGCTCGGCATGCTCGCCACCGGCACCCCCGTCGACGGTGGCTTCTGGCCGGGCAACGCCGGACGCACACCGGTGGACGGCGAGCCCGTCGTCCCGGTGGAGAATCCACGCACCGAAGCGTGGCTGGCGCTCGCGTGTCTGCTGCTGCTCGTCGCCCACGTCGTCGTCCGCGGGCGACGACATCGACTGGAGGCGTTCGCCGTCGGCTGCATCCTGTTCCTGATCGCGTTCGTCTACGCGTGGCCGCCGCTGCGATGGATGCCGCCAGCGCTCGTGCGCGCCGAGCCACCGTGGGGCGCCGTGGGCGGCGCGCTCGGGCTGCCGCCGCTACGTCCTCCGCCCGACCCACGTCCGAGCGACGACGCCGACGTCGCGGTCCTGGCGCAGCGCGGGCAGTACGTCGCCACGATCGGGACGTGCCCGCTCTGTCACACGGCGGGACCGAACTCGAACCGCCTCTGGCAATCCTACGACGACATGGCGGGTGGACTGCGGGTGCGCTGGACGGTCTTCGGCACGACGTGGTCGCGCAACCTGACACCCGACGACGAAACCGGGCTCGGTCGTTGGACGCCGCCGGAGATCAAGCGCGCGGTGACGAGCGGCCTCGCCCGCGACGGCCGCACGATGCACTGGCAGGCGATGCCGTGGGATCACTTCGCGGCCATGCGACCGGAGGATCTCGAGGCGCTGGTGGTGTATCTGCAGCAGCTCGCGCCGGTGCGGCACGCGGTGCCGGCGCCCGTCGGTCCGCGGCCGGACGATCCGGACGCGGACACGTTCACGTTCGGACCCTCGGAGTGACGCCGCCGCCCTACTCCCGCTCCACCTCGGCCACCAACGCCAACGTCTCCTGCAGCAACGCCGCCACCACCGCCCGCGCCTCGGCATCGACGTGGGTGAGCGCCTCGCGCGTCGCGTCGCGCCACTCGGTGTGGATCTCCGGCGTCTGCGCGATGACGTGCATGACGCGCAGCGCCCGGATCGTGGCGAGCATCATCTCGTCGCGCTCGAGGTCGCTGCGTTGCGCCTCCGGCCCGTGGGCACGCACGTAGAGACGCGCGTTCGGGTTCGGATGCATCGCCTGCCCCGTCGTGCCCTCCGTGGCGCGACTGAGCTGGCGTGCCTTCACCTCGCGCTCGACCGCCTCGACCACCACCCGACGGTCACCCGCGGGCATGGCGGCGAAGGCGTCGATCCATCGGGCCAGCGACGGATCACCGAACAGCTCGTTCACGAGCGCCATGCTCCCGTCGAGCATGGCGCTCAGCTTGTCGAATGGATGCTGTCCGTCGGCCATTCCCGAGGTCACCCCCGTGCGGCGATGTCCTCGTACATGGCGATGTCCGGCCGGCCCGCGAGCAGAGTGCCCGCCGCGCCGAAGAATTCCGCCATCGCCGGACTGCCGCCATGCGCCGCGAACGCCGCCTGGTCGGCATACACCTCGTAGAACACGAAGGTCGTCGGCTCGGCCATGGAGCGGTGCAACGAATAGGCCTTCGTCCCCGGCTCGTTGGCGGTCACGTACTCGATCATCGACTTGGCGGCCGCGATGAACGCGTCCTCCTTGCCGGGCTGCACCTTCAATGTCGCGATCACGGTAAGCACATGCGTCTCCTTGGGTCAGCGTCCCTTGAATGCCGGCGGGCGCTTCTCGCGCAACGCCGCCAGCGCCTCCTGGTGGTCCTCGCTGCGGAACGTCACCAGCTCCAGCGCCGTCGAGGTGTCGAACGCCACGTTGAGAGCGTCCTTTACCAGCTTGTTGACGGCGAGCTTCGTGTAGCGCACGGCGAGCGGCGCGCCGGCCGCGAGTCGAGCGGCGAACGCCATCGCCTCACGGTCGAGATCGGCCGCCGGCACGACGCGGTTCACCAATCCGATGCGCTCGGCCTCGACCGCCGGCACCGGATCGCCGGTGAGCAGGTACTGCTTGGCGCGCGCGGGGCCCACCGCGAGCGGCCAGATCGCCACCCCGCCGTCACCCGCGACGATGCCGACGCGCACGTGTGGATCGCCGATGGTGGCGGTGTCGGCCATGAAGATGACGTCGCACAGCAGCGCGATCGACGCGCCGAGGCCCATCGCGTGGCCGTTGAGCGCCGCCACGATCGGCACCTCCACGTCGAGCAGATCCCAGATCAGCTGCTTCGCGTCCCGTCGCAGCGCCTCCATGGCGCCGGGCTCCTGCAAGGCCGGGAACCAGGCGAAGTCGCCGCCGGCGCTGAACGCGCGCCCCTGCCCGGTGAGCAGCACGGCGCGCGCGCGATCCTCGCGGCGCAGACCGGCGAAGAGCCGCGTCAGGTCGTGGTGGAGCGCCCCGTCGACGGCGTTCATCGGGCTCGACGGATGCGCGATGACGACGCGGAGGACGTCGCCCACGTACTCGAGCCGCAGCGTGGTGAACTCGTCGCCCGTCACAGCATGCTCGTGTCGGCGTCGAGACCGAGCAGGACGCGTCCCACCAGCTCGAGGCTCGGCTGCGCCACCATCACGTGTTGCGTCGCCACGTGGACGTCGCGGAACGCACGCTGCAGCGGGTTGTCGGCGTAGATCGCGGTGCCGCCACCGGCCGTGTACATGCGATCGGTCGCGGCCGCCGCGGCGGTGGTGGCGTGCGTCGCGGCCAGGCGGACGCGGGCGCGCGTCGTGGTCGGGATGACGCCGTCCCGCGTCGCCAGCGCCCAGGCCTCGCCGACGGCCTCGAGCAGGAAGGCGCGCGCGGACGCCACCGTGGCCTCGGCCTCGGCCACCTGCGACTGCACGACGCCGCGCTCGGCGAGGGTGCGACGGCTGCCGGCCGGCGCCTTCGTGCCGGCGAGCGTCATCAGCTCGTCGATCGCGCGACGCGCAATGCCGAGCGCCACCGCCCCGATGCCGATCGCGAGCAGGCCGAACACGGGGAATGCGTAGAGGGCGCCCGTCGCCACCGGCCGATCGTCGGACAACGACACGGAGCGCTCCACCGGGACGAGCAGGTCGCGGAGCGCGATGTCGTGACTACCGGTGCCGCGCAGGCCGGCGACGTTCCAGGTGTCGATGATCTCGGCCTCCGCTGCCGGGAAGAGGACGAGGCGCGCGCGCGGCGGACCGTCGTCGCGCACGACGGCGCCGGCCATGAGCCAGTCGCAGTGCTGGCAGCCGCTCGCGAAGCGCCAGCGCCCCGTCACCCGGTAGCTGCCGCGCTCGACACCCGCGGTGCCGGTGGGCGCGAAGACGCCGCCGGTGACCACCGGGCGCCCGTAGATCTCGCGCGCCACCGGCTCGGCCAGGTAGCCGCTGACGACGCCACTCGTGGCGCCGATCATGGCGCACCATCCCGCCGCGCCATCGGCGCGGGCGATCTCCTCGAGAACGCGCAGCAGCTGCGCCGGCTCCACCTCGCCGCCACCGAGCGCGCGCGGCACGCAGGCACGAAAGACGCCGGTCTCGGCCAGCCCGGCCACGAGCTCCGGCGCCAGCCGGCGGTCGCGCTCGGTGCGCTCGGCAGCATCCCGCAGGGCGGGCGCGAGCGCGCGAACGGCGTCGATCATGGCCGTGGTCGTACTACCTCCCCCTCCCGCCCGTCCAGCCGGGTGAGATACGACGTGACGAGCGACGTCACCTCGTCGACGTAGCGATCGGCGTCGACCGCACCGTCGGGATGGAGGACGAACCGATGCGTCAGGTCCTCGATCACGTGCACCACGAGGCGCGCCGCGAGCGCGCGGTCGCGTACGCGGACGTCGGATCGGGTCGCCAGCATCTGCTCCACGTCGGCGACCATGCGTCGCTCGACCGCCGCCAGCGTGCGCCACACCGGCGCCGGCACCGGCGCCTCCTCGAAGAGCACGCGATGCAGACGCGGCGCGTGCGCGTGCAGCGCGATCATCGCCTGCACGAACGTCCGCACCACGGTGCGCAGCGTCCCGGGCCGCGTCTGCGCCAGCAGGCTCCGCATCACCGCCTCGCCCTCGGCGATGTGCTGCGCCATCAGCGCCACCAGGATCGCGTCCTTGTTCG
Source organism: uncultured Binatia bacterium (SeqCode) (assembly GCA_964404165.1). Taxonomy (GTDB): domain Bacteria; phylum Desulfobacterota; class Binatia; order DP-6; family DP-6; genus DASYLJ01. The sequence goes on from CAYOIZ010000058.1 coordinate 43,149, forward strand.
GGAAGTACTCGTAGAGCGAGCCGATGGAGACGCCGGCGGCTTCGGCGATGCGATTCGTCGTGCCGGCGGCGTAGCCGTGGGCGGCGAAAACCCGAGCAGCCGCCTCCAGGATGGCACGCGTGGTCTCCTGCGCCCGGGCCTGGCGAGGCCGCCGGCGCGGGGCGAGCGGCACGGTCGATCGTCGTGGCATGCGTCCTCCGGAACCCGAGTAGCGAATCCGAGCAATTACTCGCATAACTCGTCCCATGACGTCGATCGCAGCGACGGGTTGGGTCGTGTTCGCCGCGCTGGCCTTCGGGCTGCGCAGCGTTCTCCACTGGCGCCAGACGGGTCGCACCGGCTTCGTCGGGCTGTCGGGGCGCGTCGGATCGGTCGAGTGGCTCGGCGGCGTGCTGTTCGTCGTGGCCTGCGTCGCCGGACCCGGCGCCCTGCTCGTCGATCGACGGTGGGACGCGCTCGACGTGCCGGCGGTGCACGCGCTCGGGCTGACGCTGTACACGCTCGGCCTCACCGGCACGCTGTGGGCGCAGCTCAGCATGGGCGCCTCGTGGCGGATCGGCGTCGACGCCGGTGAGCGCACCGCGCTCGTCACGCGCGGGCCGTTCCGCTGGGTCCGCAACCCGATCTTCACTGCCATGCTCCTGGCGGTGACGGGGCTCGCGCTGCTCGTGCCGAACGCGATGTCGGCGATCGCCGTCGTGGCGATGCTGGTTGCCGTCGAGCTGCAGGTGCGCGCCGTCGAGGAGCCGTACCTCGTGCGCTCGCATGGAGCGACCTATCGTCGCTGGGCCGCGCACACCGGCCGCTTCCTGCCCGGCATCGGTCGCCTCGACGCCACGTCGGAGCTATAGCCGTGCGGTGCCCGTCTCGGACCGCTATCACCCCGATCCCGTCCACCCCACCCTCGGCGACGCCTTCTTCGACGTGGTGCCCGCCGCGCGCTTCCCGACGCACGTGCTGCGCTACCGCAACCAGCGCTGGGCCGCGCGCGTCGGGCTCGACACGCTGACACCCGCCGAGTGGGAGGCGCACTTCGCCCGCTTCGAGCCGCTGCCGGGGAATCTGCCGCAGCCTATGGCGCTGCGCTATCACGGGCACCAGTTCCGCACCTACAACCCGAACCTGGGCGACGGCCGCGGCTTCCTCGCAGCCCAGCTGCGCGACGTCGAGGACGGCCGACTCCTCGATCTCGCCACCAAGGGCAGCGGGCAGACGCCGTGGTCGCGCGGTGGCGACGGTCGCCTGACGCTCAAGGGCGGCGTGCGCGAGGTGCTGGCGACGTCGATGCTCGACGCGCTCGGCGTGCCGACGTCGCAGTCGTTCAGCCTGTTCGAGACCGGCGAGTCCCTGCATCGGGGCGACGAGCCGTCGCCGACGCGGTCGTCGGTGCTGGTACGGCTCGGCCACTCGCACGTGCGCTTCGGCACCTTCCAGCGCCTCTTCCATCTCGGCGACGTCGCGGCGACGCGCCGGCTGGTCGAGTTCGCGGTGACGCACTACCTGCCCGAGGCCGCGGATGCCGACGACCTGCCGGTGGCGATGCTGCGCGCCGTCACCGTGCGCAGCGCACGGCTCGCGGCGGCGTGGATGGCGGCGGGCTTCGTGCACGGCGTCCTCAACACCGACAACATGAACGTCACCGGCGAGAGCTTCGACTACGGGCCCTACCGGTTCCTGCCGACGTTCGACCCCGGCTTCACCGCCGCCTATTTCGATCCGGGCGGCCTCTACGCCTACGGCCGCCAGCCCGCGACGGTGCAGTGGAACCTCGAGCGCCTCGCCGACACGCTGACGCCCCTCGCCCCGCAGGCGACGCTCGCCACCGCGCTCGCCCCCTATGCGACGACCTTCCGCGAAGCGTTCCACGCCGGCGTGTTGACCCGACTCGGCGTGACGTCGGTCGGCCCCGACGAGGATGCCGCGTTGGTCGCGACGGTCCTGGCCTTCCTGCGCGAGAGCCAGATCGGCGTCGATCGCTTCTTCTTCGACTGGTACGGCGGCACCGCGAGCGCCCAACGTGCGGCAACGAGCCCCGCCGCCACGCACTGGACGGGCACCCAGTTCGACGCCTTCCTCCGCCGCCTCGACGCCCACGCGCCGAGCCACCCCGAGCGTCTGTCCCACCCGTACTTCCAGGGCAGCGCCCCGTGCTCCCTGTTGATCGACGAGATCGAGTCGCTCTGGTCCGCGATCGCCGACCGCGACGACTGGGGTCCGTTCGATGCGAAGCTCGCGGCGATCGAGGTGCTGCGGACGGCGGGTCGGGTGGGGGCGGGGGCGTAGCCCTGGGGCCGGGGGGCCGGGCCCCCGGGGGGCCGGGCGGGCGCGGCGGGGGGGGCGGG
>CAYOIZ010000059.1:0-42824 GCA_964404165.1 uncultured Binatia bacterium (SeqCode)
ATCACCACGCTCGGTCGCGGCGGCTCCGACACCAGCGCCGTGGCGCTGGCCGCCGCGCTCAAGGCCGACGTCTGCGAGATCTACACCGACGTCGACGGCGTCTACACCAGCGATCCACGCATGGTGCCGAAGGCGCACAAGCTCGAGCGCATCGCCTACGACGAGATGCTCGAGCTCGCCAGTCTCGGCGCCAAGGTGCTGCAGATCCGTTCCGTCGAGTTCGCGAAGCGCTACCACGTCCCCGTGCACGTCCGCTCGTCGTTCCACGACGGCGAGGGCACCTGGGTCGTCGAGGAGGATTCCCGCATGGAAGACGTGTCGGTCGCCGGCGTCGCAGCCGACCGTGATCAGGCCAAGCTCACGGTGCAACAGGTGCCCGATCAGCCGGGCATCGCCGCCAGCCTGTTCGGCCCGGTGGCGCAGGCGGGCATCGTCGTCGACATGATCATCCAGAACGCCAGCGCCGACGGCACCACCGACATGACGTTCACGGTGCCGCGTGGCGACTACGACAAGGCGCTGGAGCTCGTGCAGGGCGTGGCGAAGCGCATCGGCGCCCGCGCGGTACGCGGCGACCTCGACGTGTCGAAGGTGTCGATCGTCGGCGTCGGCATGCGCACGCACGCCGGCATCGCGGCGCAGATGTTCGAGGTGCTCGCCGCCGAGGGCATCAACATCCAGATGATCTCGACGTCGGAGATCAAGATCTCCGTCGTCATCGACGAGAAGTACACCGAGCTCGCCGTCCGCGCGCTGCACGACGCCCTCGTCACGAAGGCCTGAATGCGGCGCATCCAGCTCTACGACACGACGCTGCGCGACGGCTGCCAGTCGGAGGACGTCAACCTCACCCTCGACGACAAGCTGCGCATCGCCGCGGAGCTGGACGGTCTCGGCATCGACTACATCGAGGGCGGCTGGCCGGGCTCGAACCCGCGCGACGAGGAGTTCTTCCGCGCCGTCCGCGGCCTCGGGCTGAAGCACGCCCGGGTCGCCGCGTTCGGCTCCACGCGCCGCGCCGGCATCACCGCCGCCGACGATCGCAACCTGCAGCTCTGTCTGCGCGCCGAGACCCCCGTCGTCACCATCGTCGGCAAGACGTGGGACCTGCACGTGCGCGAAGACCTGCGCATCCCGCTCGAGGAGAACCTCGACGTCATCCGCGACTCGGTGCAGTACCTGCGCAAGCACGTCGACGAGGTCATCTTCGACGCCGAGCACTTCTTCGACGGCTTCGCCGCCAATCCCGACTACGGCCTGGCCTGCCTCGCGGCGGCGGCGCAGGCGGGCGCCACGCTCCTCTGCCTGTGCGACACGCGCGGCGGCTCGCTGCCGTCGCAGGTGGGTGCGGCGGTCGATGCGGCGCAGGGGGCGGTCCCCGGCACGCCGCTCGGCATCCACTGCCACAACGACGCCGAGCTCGCGGTCGCCAACTCGCTCGAGGCGCTCGAGCGCGGCTGCGTGCAGGTGCAGGGCACCATCAACGGCTTCGGCGAGCGCTGCGGCAACGCCAACCTCGTCTCCATCATCCCCACGCTGCAGCTGAAGCGCGGCCACCGCGTCATGACGGACGAGCAGCTCTCGCACCTCGCCGACGTCTCGCGGCTGGTCTACGAGCTCGCCAACCTCGAGCCCAACAAGCGCCAGGCCTACGTCGGCCAGAGCGCCTTCGCGCACAAGGGCGGCCTGCACGTGGCCGCGGTGCAGAAGAACGCCGCCACCTACGAGCACATCGACCCGGCCCTGGTGGGCAACGTGCAGCGCGTGCTCGTGTCCGACCTCGCGGGACGCTCGAACCTGCTCTTCAAGGCGGCGCAGTTCGGCATCGACCTGCGCTCGAACACGCCCGCCGTGCAGTCACTGCTCGCCGAGCTGAAGGACCTCGAGGCCCGCGGCTACGCCTACGAGGGTGCCGAGGCGTCGTTCGAGCTCCTCATGCGCAAGACCCTCGATGGCGGCCGCGCCACGTTCTTCCGTCTGATCGGCTTCCGCGTCATCGACGAGAAGCGGCACGAGGGCGAGCCGCCCATCGCCGAGGCCACCATCATGCTCGAGGGCCCCGACGGGCAGGTCGAGCACACCGCCGCGCAGGGCAACGGTCCCGTGAACGCCCTCGATGGCGCGCTCCGCAAGGCGCTCAGCAAGTTCTACCCCGAAGTCGATGAGGTCCGGCTCCACGATTACAAGGTCCGGGTGCTCGGCAGCGCGGAAGGTACTGGCGCGGTGGTCCGGGTCCTGATCGAATCGGGCGACGAGCACGAGCGCTGGGGTACGGTCGGGGTGTCGCACAACGTCATCGAGGCCAGCTGGCAGGCGCTCGTGGACAGCATGGACTACAAGCTCCACAAGGCCCGCCGCCCGGTCTGACCCGCGATGCGCATCCACCTCGACCACAACGCCGGCGCGCCGCTTCGGGCGGCCGCGCGCGACGCCATGGTGGCGGCGATGGGCCCACCGATGAACCCGTCGAGCCCGCACCGCGAAGGGGCCCGGGCCCGGACACTGCTCGAGGACGCCCGCGCCGCGGTCGCGGCGCTGATCGGTGCGGCCCCGGCCGAGATCGTGTTCACGAGCGGCGCCACCGAGGCCAACGGACTGGCCCTGTGGGGCGGGCTGCCGGTCGGGGGAGGGTTCGTGGTCACGGCCGTCGAGCACGCCTCGGTGCTGGCGCCAGCGCGTGCACACGGGGCAGCGCTCACCGAGCTACCCGTCGACGGTGACGGCCGCGTCGCGCCCGCGGCGGTCGTGGCGGCGTGCGCGGGCGGACCGACCCTCGCCAGCATCGGCCTCGCCAACGGCGAGGTCGGGACGGTGGCACCCGTCGGCGAGATCGCGGCGGCACTGCGCGGTCGTCCGGTGGTCCTGCACACCGATGCCGCACAGGCGGTGGGCCGCATCCCCGTCGACGTCCATGCGCTCGGCGTCGATCTCCTGTCGCTGTCGAGCCACAAGCTCGGCGGCCCCGCGGGCGTCGGCGCCTTGTGGGTGCGACCGGGGACTGCGCTCCGTCCCCAGCTCCTCGGCGGACCGCAGGAGCGCGGACGCCGTGCCGGCACCGAGAACGTCCTCGGCATCGTCGGATTCGGCGGCGCGGCGCGCGCCGCGATGGCCGACCACACGGCCACGAGTCGCATGACGGCGCTCGCCGACCGCCTGTGGACGGGCCTGCGGACACAGGTGCCCGACGTCGTCCGTCTCGGTCCCGTGGACGGACCGCGCCTGCCGAACACGGTGAACGTGCGCGTGCCCGGCTGCAGCGGCGAGAGCCTGCTCATGCTGCTCGATCTCGCCGGGGTGGCGGTGTCCCTCGGCTCGGCCTGCAGCGCCGGCGCACCGGAGCCGTCGCACGTGCTGATGGCCATGGGCCTCGATCGCGAGACGGCCCGCGACGGCCTGCGGCTCAGCCTCGGTCCCGACACCACCGCCGACGAGATCGACACCGTCGTCGGCCTGCTGCCCGCGCTGGTCCGCCAGGTCCGCGGCGGAGCGGCCGCGTGAGGGTGGTCGTCGCGATGAGCGGCGGCGTCGACAGCGCCGTCGCCGCCGCCCGTTGCGTCGCCGCCGGGCACGACGTCGTCGGCATCTCGCTGCGGCTCGCACGCGACGGCGCCGGCGGCTGCTGCTCGCTCGAGGACTTCCACGACGCGCGGGCCGTCGCCGACCGCCTCGGGTTCCCGCACTACGTCCTCGACTTCACCGACGCCTTCGACGCCGCGGTGGTGCAGCCCTTCGTCGCCGAGTATCTGGCGGGACGGACGCCGAACCCGTGCGCGCGCTGCAATCAGCACGTGAAGTTCGACCGCCTCTGGCAGCGCGCTCGCGAGCTCGGGGCCAGCCATCTCGCCACCGGGCACTACGCCCGCATCGCCGTCGATCCGGTGACGGGACGTCGCGCGCTGCGCACGGCCGTCGACACCACGAAGGACCAGACCTACTTCCTCTTCACGCTCGACCACGAGGCGCTCGGGCGCACGTTGTTCCCGGTGGGCGACCTCACCAAGGCCGAGGTGCGGGCCGAGGCGGCGGCCCTCGGGCTCGCGGTCGCCGACAAGCCGGAGAGCATGGAGGTCTGCTTCGTCCCCACCGGCGACGCCGCCGGCTTCGTCGAGCGTCACGCGACCCCCGCGGCGCTGCGTCCGGGAACCCTCCGCGACGGTGACGGCCACGCGCTCGGCGCGCATGCCGGCGTGCATCGCTTCACCATCGGCCAGCGCCGCGGCCTCGGACTCTCGGGTGGCCCCGCACGCTACGTGCGCGCCATCGACGCCGCCACCGGCACGGTGACCGTCGGCAGCGCGGACGAGCTCCTCGCCACGGGGCTGATCGCCCGCGACGTCAGCTGGAGTGCGGGCACGCCACCGGCGGACGGCGCGACGCTGGCCGCACGCATCCGGCATCGCCATCGCCCGGTGCCGGCGCGGCTGCTCACGGCGGACGGCGGCGCCGCGCACGTGCGCTTCGACACCCCGGGACCGGCGGTCACACCGGGGCAGGCGGCGGTGTTCTATCGCGACGACCTGGTCGTCGGCGGCGGATGGATCGCCGGGGAGCTGCCGGCATGAGCGGGCCTCGCGTCGCCATCGCCACCCTCGGGTGCAAGGTGAACTCCTACGACACCGCGACGATCGCCGATCGGCTGCGCGCCGCCGGCTGCTCGATCGTCGACACCGACGCGCCCGCCGACGTCGTCATCGTCAACTCCTGCACCGTCACCGACGCCGCCGACGCCGAGAGCCGCAAGCTGGCGCGGCGGGCGCGCCGCCACAATCCCGCCGCGCGCGTCATCCTCACTGGCTGCTACGCCCAGACGCAGCCGCAGGCGGCCGCCCGCGTCGACGCGGTCGATCACGTCATCGGCCTCAACCGGCTCGACGCCCTGGTCGAGGCCGTCACCGCCGCGGTGCCGGCGATCGCGCGCGTCGAGGTCGGCAACAGCCGCCGCGAGACGCACGTCAACACGTTCGGCGCGCGCACGTTCGACGGCCAGACCCGCGCCTTCCTGAAAGTGCAGGAGGGCTGCGATCTGTTCTGCACCTTCTGCATCGTGCCGATGGCGCGCGGTGCCAGCCGCAGCCTCGGTCCGCGCGAGATCCTGGCCGAGATGGAGGGCCTCGCGCGCGCCGGCTTCCGCGAGGTGGTCCTGACCGGCGTCCACCTCGGGGGCTGGGGCCACGACCTCACCCCACAGGTCGATCTGGTGTGGCTCGTGGAGGCGCTCGCCGAGCAGGGGCTCTTCCAGCGCATCCGACTGTCGTCGATCGATCCGCACGAGATCACCGAGCCGCTGGTGCGCCTGATGGCATCGACGCCGGCCGTGTGTCCGCACCTGCACGTGCCGCTGCAGGCCGCCGACGACGGCGTGCTGCACCGCATGCGCCGCCGGTACGACACCGCCCTCGCCGCCGAGCGGCTGGCCATGGTGCGCGAGCTGCTGCCGGACGCATCGATCGGCACCGACCTGATCGCGGGCTTCCCGGGCGAGGACGCGGCGTCGTTCGAGCGCACGCTGGCGTTCGTCGACGCGAGCCCCATCACCTACGCGCACGTGTTCCCGTACTCCGTACGCTCGGGAACCACGGCCGCGAAGCTCGACGGCCAGGTGCCCGCCGCGGAGGTCACGGCACGGGCGCGACGGCTACGCGCGCTCATGGAGCGCAAGCGCGCCGAGTTCGCGCGCACCTTCGACGGCGTGCCGGCCGAGGTGCTGGTGGAGACGACCCGCGACCCGCAGAGCGGCACGCTCCGCGGCTACACGCGGAACTACCTGCGGGCCCGCCTGGACGGGCCCGACGAGTGGATGGGCGACGTGGTGGCGGTGCGGTTGCGTGTGGGGTCGGGCGCCCGCATCGAGGCCGACGCCGCCGCATGACGGACGACTACCGACACGCCCTCGAGGCGGGCCTGGGATACCGCTTCATCCGTCCCGACCACCTCCACGTGGCCATCACGCACCGGTCGTTCAGCCCGGACGCCGCCAACAACGAGACCCTCGAGTTCCTCGGCGACGCGGTCCTGGCGCTCGCCATGTCCGACCTGCTGATGCGCCGCCATCCGAGCGCGCGCGAGGGCGACCTGTCGAAGATGCGCGCCGCGCTGGTGAACGCCGAGATCCTCGCCGGCAAGGCCCGCGCGCTCGGGCTCGGACGGTGGCTGCGGGTGGGGAAGGGCGAGGAGAAGAGCGGCGGCCGCGAGAAGGAGTCGATCCTGGCCTCGGGCTACGAGGCGCTCCTCGGCGCCGTCTATCTCGACGCCGGCTACGAGGCGGCGCGGAACGTCGTCGACGCGCACTTCGCGAGCGACGTCGCCGCCGATCTGCCGGCGGGACAGCGCGACTACAAGACGCGGCTGCAGGAGCTGACGCAGCGGCTCTTCCGCGCCACGCCGGTGTACAGCCTCGTCGAGGAGAGCGGCCCCGACCACGCCAAGCGGTTCGTGTCGGAGCTCGCCATCGGCGGCCAGCGCTACGGGCGCGGCGTCGGACACAGCAAGAAGACGGCGGAGCAGGCGGCGGCCATGGAGGCCCTCGCGACACTCGAGCGCGAGGGTCGGACGGAGCCGCGGTGAGCACGCTCCGCATGGCGGCGCTGCTGCTCGCGCTGGCCGGCCTCGTCCACGCCGAGGAGCCGATGACGTCGTTGTCCGGCGTCGTGCCGCGTGGCCTCGCCACGCTGACGCCGGCGGGCGACGCGCCGCTGGACCTGGCGCTGCCGAACGTCGTCGTCTGGCTCGGGTTGCGGGATCGCGACACGCTCGACGCCGTGCTGGCGGCGCAGCAGGACCCGCGCTCGCCGCGATTCGGCCGCTGGCTCGATGCCACCGAGATCGCCGACCGTTTCGGCGCGCGCCGCCCGCGCTACGAGGAGGCCCGCGCGTGGTTCGCAGCGCAGGGCCTGCGCGTCGTCGGCGACTCGCCGTTCCGCGTCTCGATGACGGTCGCCGGCACCGTCGGGCAGATCGAGCACGCCCTCCGCACCCGCATCGGGCTCTTCCGTCGCAAGGGCCGCCGTCACCGCGCGCCGACCACGCCGGCCCTGGTGCCTCAGCGCCTCGGCGTCGAGGGCCTCCTCGGCCTCGACGACCTGCCGGCCATCCGACCGCTGGTGTCGCTCGGCGACGGCGGGGTCACACTCGCCCCCGCCGACCTGGCGCGTGCCTACGGCGTCGACGTGTTGCAGGCACAGGGCCTCACCGGCGCCGGCAGCTCGATCGCCGTCGTGGCCCGCAGCGACTTCGACCTCGCCGACGTCGCCGCCTTCGGCACCCGCTTCGGCGTGGCGCCGCGGACGCCGGTGAAGGTGTTCGTCGACGGCAACCCCGGCGTCCTCCCCGACGAGGGCGAGCTCACCGAGGTGCTCCTCGACACGCAGTGGGCGGGCGCGCTGGCCCCCGACGCCGACGTCTCCGTCGTCATCGGCTCGACCGACGGCGACATCCCGCAGGCGCTTGGCGAGGTCGTCGACCGGCGGCTGGGGCAGGTGGTGTCGGTGAGCTTCGGGCTGTGCGAGCCGCTCAGCTCGACGACGGTGACCGAGCTGTTCGACGGCCTCTACACCATCGCGAATCTCCAGGGGCAGACGGTGGTGGTGGCGTCGGGCGATTCCGGCAGCCGCGAGTGCGAGCCCGATCTGCCCGACGTCGCGGTGAGCGCGCTGGCGGCGTCGCCGCACGCGGTCGCCGTCGGCGGGACGGCACTCGACCCCGGCTTCGACGACGCCGGCAACGCCACCGGCTACGTCGGCGAGACGGTCTGGAACGACCGCGCCGGGGCGAGCGGCGGCGGCGTGAGCACGCTGTTCGCACGGCCGTCGTTCCAGCTCGGCGTCGGTCCGTTCACGGCACGCGCGCTGCCCGACGTCTCGCTGCCGGCGAGCCCGGACAGTCCGGGGTACGCCGTCGTCGAGCGCGGCGAGTCGATCGTCGTCGGCGGCACCAGCGCCGGGGCGCCGGCCTTCGCGAGCCTGCTCGCGCTGGTGAACCAGCGCGCCGCTCGCGACGGGCTGGGCCAGCTGCTGCCCACGCTCTACCGTCTCGGCCAGGACGGCCTCGCCGGCCGGCGCGAGGCCGTGTTCCACGACGTCGTCACCGGAGAGAACGGCTTCCCGGCGACGCCCGGGTTCGACCTCGCGACGGGGTGGGGCTCGCCCATCGCCGACCGCCTCGCGGCGGCGATCGTCGCGACAGCGGACGGTCCCTGTGAGCCGGGGCTCGACTGCCTGGTTCCGGCCCCCGGCCCCGTGAACCGCTCGTGCCTGGGGCAGTGGCTGGTCGAGCTGGACGAGCCGCAGCGCAACGCCCGCGGCATCCCGGTGCGCCGCCAGACCTGTCGCGACGGCGACCCGGCCTGCGACCGCGACGGCCAAATCGACGGCCGCTGCACCGTGAACGTGGCCCTGTGTGCCAACGTCTTCGACGTGCGGTCGCTCGGGCGGGACGGGCTGCCACGCTGCCCCACGGGCGAGATCCGTGGCGTCCGGCTGCTGCAGCCCGGCACCCGCGGCCGGGTGGCCACCCGCGTCCGCGCCGGTCAGGACCTCGGCAGTGCCTTCCGGGCCCTGCCGGCGCTGCCGTCGATGCTCGATGGCATTTGCACGGCCCGCGTGCCAGTTGAGGTACCTCTGCGCGGCGACGGACGTCCGGGCCGGCTCACGCTGCGCGCCCGCGTTCGCGGCGCCGGTGGGACCCAGGCACGGCCCTCCGTGACGCTCGTGTGTGAGAAAGGCTGACGGCAATGGCACATCGTGCAGGGTTCGTGACGATCGTGGGGCGGCCCAACGTGGGCAAGTCGACGCTGCTGAACGCCCTCGTGGGGGCCAAGCTGGCGGCCGTCTCCAACAAGCCCCAGACGACGCGGAACCGTATCGCCGGCATCCGGACCCTGCCCGAGGCGCAGATCGTCTTCCTCGACACCCCCGGCATCCACGCCGCCCGCTCGCCGCTCAACCGCCGCATGGTGGAGGTCGCGAAGCGCACGCTCGGCGAGGCCGAGGTCGTGCTCTTCGTGATCGATGCCGCCACCGGCCTGACGGCGTCGGATCGCGAGCTCGCGACCACGGTCAAGGCGCAGAAGGTGCCGACCATCGTCGTCCTCAACAAGATCGACCGCCTGGCCCGACTCGCGCTGCTCCCCATCATGGCCCAGATCGCCACCGTGATGCCCGACTGCGAGATCGTGCCCACCAGCGCCCGCAAGGGCGACAGCCTGCCGGTGCTCCTCGAGGTGGTGTCGAAACAGCTCCCGGAGGGACCGCGACTCTTTCCGGAGGACGAGTACACCACCGAGACCGAGCGCTTCCTCGCCCAGGAGATCGTGCGCGAGCAGATCTTCCGCGCCACGAAGGAGGAGGTGCCCTATGCGACGGCCGTCGTCATCGAGTCCTTCGAGGAGAAGCCGGAGCGGAAGGTCGTGGTGATCGGCGCGACCATCCTGGTGGAGCGTCCGAACCACAAGGCCATCGTCCTCGGCACCGGTGGCCAGCAGCTGAAGGAGATCGGCCAGAAGGCGCGCAAGGAGCTCGAGACGCTGCTCGGCACGCGCGTCTTCCTCGAGCTGTTCGTGCGCGTCGAGCCCGACTGGGCGCGCAACGGCCGCCGCCTCGACGAGCTGGGCATCTGATGGCGGCACGCGTGGAGCCGGTGACCAACGGCCTGCCCGTGGTCGCCATCGTCGGACGGCCGAACGTCGGCAAGTCGACGCTGTTCAACCGCATCGTGCGCGCGCATCGCGCCATCGTCGACGACGCCCCCGGCGTCACCCGCGATCGCGTGTTCGCGCCGGCGAGCTACGACGACCATCCGTTCCTCTGCATCGACACCGGCGGCTTCACCGCCGAGACGCCGAAAGACCCGGCCGCCATCGAGGCGCAGGTACGCGCCCAGGCGCTGGCGGCAGTGGAAGACGCCGACTGCATCGTCTGCGTGCTCGACGGTCACGCCGGCCTCGCCCCGGCCGATCACGAGACGGTTCGCCTGCTCCAACGCTCCGGCAAGCCGGTGCTGTTCGCGGTGAACAAGATCGACCACGTCGTGCGCGACGCGCAGGTGAACGAGTTCTACGCCGCCGGTGTCGACCGGCTCTTCCCGGTCTCGGCGACGCACGGCCGCGGCATGGACGACCTGATGGAGGCCGTCATCGCGGCCCTGCCGCCGACGCCCCCCGCGGCGCCGGAAGACGCCGGCACGCGACTCGCGCTCATGGGACGGCCGAACGTCGGCAAGTCGTCGCTCCTGAACCGCCTCGTCGGCAGCGAGCGTACGCTGGTGGCACCGCAGGCGGGGACGACGCGCGACGCCATCGACACGCCGGTGCGGATCAACGGCCAGCCGTACGTCCTGATCGACACCGCCGGCATCCGCCGCCGCAGCCGCGTCGAGAACGCGCTCGAACGCCACGGCGCGGTGCGTGCGCTCGGCACGCTGACCCGCACCGACATCGTCCTCATGGTGCTCGACGCCACCGACGGCATGACCGACCAGGACGCGCGCCTGGTCGGCAAGGCGCTCGAGGCCGGACGCGGCGTCGTGCTGCTCGCCAACAAGTGGGACGCCGTCGACAAGGACGTGCGCGACGCCCGCAAGTTCAAGCGCCACCTGCTCGACCAGCACCCGGCCTTCGCCGGCCTGCCGCTCGTGTGCGTCTCTGCCGCGACGGGGGAGGGGCTCGAAGGGCTCGTCGGCGCCATCCGTCAGGTGGAGCGGTCCTACCGCGTGGCGATGGGCACCCCGGCGCTGAACCGCGTGCTCCGCAGCGCCGTCACCGCGCATGCGCCGCCGAGCCCCGGCGGCCGGCCGATCCGCTTCCTCTACGCGACGCAGACCGGCACCGCGCCGCCCGAGGTGACGGTGTTCTCGAGCGTGCCCGCGAAGGTGCCGCCGGCGTACACCAAGTTCCTCGTGGCGCGCTTCGCCGAGGCGTTCAAGGTGACGGGCGTGCCGCTGCGCGTGAAGCTGCGCAACCGCCGCGAGGGCGAGACGCCGCGGCCTACACCGGTCCGCGATACTGCCGCACGAGCTCGACGTAGTTCTCGGCCGCGGTCCGCAGGCGGTCGAGCTCCTCGGCGTTGACTTCACGCACGCGCTTCGCCGGGCTGCCCAGCACGAGCGAGCGCGGCGGCACGATCGTCCCCGGCGTCACGAGCGCCCCCGCGCCCACGAGACTCTCGGCCCCGATCTCGGCGCCGTCCATCACGATGGCGCCCATGCCGACCAGGCAGCCGTCACCGAGCGTGCACCCGTGGACGACCGCGTTGTGTCCGACGGTGACGCCGTCGCCGATGATGGTCGCGAAACGGCCGCCGACGACGTGGATGGTGGTGTTGTCCTGCACGTTCGAGCGCGCGCCGATGCGGATGGGATGGATGTCGCCGCGCACCACGGTATGGAACCAGAGGCTCGACTGCGGTCCGATCACCACGTCGCCGATGACGACGGCCTGCTCCGGCACGTAGGCGGTGGGGTCGATCTGCGGGTGGCGGCCGCCGAACGGAGCGATCATGGCGCGGATATGCGCCGCGTGCGCCGACACGGTCAACCTCGCCTTGCCCGACCCGGACACGCCTGCTAGTGAACACCATGGCGCACACGACGATTCAGCGGAGGCCGCATGCTGCCGACTGAGCTGCGAGATGGGCTCACGTTCGAGGACGTCCTGCTGGTCCCCGCCGCCTCCGAGATCCTGCCACGCGACACCGACGTCGCCACCTGGGTCACCCGGCGCGTACGACTGAACATCCCGGTGATCAGCGCCGCGATGGACACCGTCACCGAGGCACGCACGGCCATCGCGATGGCACAGGAAGGCGGGCTCGGGGTCATCCACCGCAACCTACAGGTCGCCGAGCAGGCCCTCGAAGTCGAAAAGGTGAAGAAGTCCGAGAGCGGCATGATCGTCGACCCGGTGACGGTCAGCCCCGAGCAGCCCATCGCCGAAGCGCTCGCGGTCATGCAGCGCTTCCACATCTCGGGGCTGCCGGTGACACGCGAAGGCAAGCTCGTCGGCATCCTCACCAACCGCGACCTGCGCTTCGAGAAGCGGCTCGACCGCACCGTCGGCGACGTCATGACCAAGGAGCGGCTGGTCACGGCACAGCCCGGCATCACGCTCGAGGGTGCCAAGGAGATCCTGCACCGCTACCGCATCGAGAAGCTGCCCGTCGTCGACGAGCGCAACACGCTGCACGGCCTGATCACGGTGAAGGACATCGAGAAGGCCATCCGGTTCCCGCACGCGGCCAAGGACGACCTCGGCCGCCTCCGCGTCGGTGCCGCCATCGGCACCGGGCCCGACCGCGAGGAGCGCGCCGAAGCGCTGGTGCGCGCCGGTGCCGACGTCCTGGTCATCGACACGGCCCACGGCCACACCTCGTCGGTCATCGACACGGTGCGGGCCATCAAGGCCATCTTCCCGAACGCCGACATCATCGGCGGCAACGTCGCCACCGCCGAAGGCGCCGAGGCGCTCATCAACGCGGGCGCCGACGGCATCAAGGTGGGCATGGGCCCGGCGTCGATCTGCACGACGCGCGTCGTCTCCGGCGTCGGGGTGCCGCAGCTCACCGCCATCGCCGACGCCGTCGGCCCGGCCGATCGCGCCGGCGTGCCAGTCATCGCGGACGGCGGCATCAAGTTCTCCGGCGACATCACGAAGGGCCTCGCGGCCGGTGCGCACACCGTCATGATCGGCGGCCTGTTGGCCGGCACCGAGGAGAGCCCGGGCGAGACGATTCTGTACCAGGGCCGCACCTACAAGCTCTATCGCGGCATGGGGTCGCTCGAGGCCATGCGCGAGCGCGAGGGCAGCCGCAACCGCTACATGCAGGACGAAGAGGGCACCGCCGAGCTCGGCATGAAGCTCGTACCCGAGGGCATCGAGGGGCGCGTGCCGTACAAGGGCGCGCTCTCGTTCATCGTCCAGCAGCTCGTCGGTGGGCTGCGCGCCGGCATGGGCTACCTCGGCACGCGCACGCTCGACGACCTGCGGCGCAACGCGAAGTTCATGCGTGTCTCGTCGGCCGGGCTCCGCGAGAGCCACGTGCACGACGTCTACATCACCAAGGAAGCTCCCAACTACCGGCTCGAATAGATGATCCTCATCCTCGACTTCGGCTCCCAGTACACGCAGCTCATCGCGCGCCGGGTGCGTGAGCAGCACGTCTACAGCGAGATCCATCCCTACGACGTCTCGCTCGACACCATCCGCAGGCTCGAGCCCGAGGGCATCATCCTCTCGGGTGGCCCGGCCAGCATCTACGCCGACGACGCGCCGTTCCCGCACGACGACGTCACCCAGCTGCTGACCTCCGGCACGATCCCCGTGCTCGGCATCTGCTACGGCATGAACGTGTTGAACCGCGCCCTCGGCGGCGAGGCCGAGCGGGCGACGCACAAGGAGTTCGGCCCGGCCGACGTGCGCATCAGCCGGGTCGATCCGCTGCTCTCGATCGGTGGTCGCGCGACGCGGGTCTGGATGAGCCACGGCGACCGCGTCACCAAGCTCGGCGACGACCTCGAGTCGCTCGCCACCAGCGACAACTCCGCCTACGCGGCCTTTCGGCACCGCCAGCGCCCGCTCTTCGGGCTGCAGTTCCACCCCGAAGTCACCCACAGCGTCGACGGCAAGGAGATCCTGCGCAACTTCGTGCTGCGCGTCTGCGGCGCGCGTCCCGACTGGACCATGGAGGGCTTCGTCGACCAGTGGGTGCCGCGCATCCGCGAACGCGTCGGCGACCGGCGCGTCATCTGCGGGCTCTCCGGCGGCGTCGATTCCACCGTGGTCGCCGCGTTGATCCACCGCGCCATCGGCGACCGGCTCACGTGCATCTTCGTCGACAACGGCCTGCTGCGCGCCGGCGAGGCCGAGGACGTCGTCGCCGCCTTCCGCGACGGCATGGAGCTCGACGTCCGCGCCGTCGATGCGGGTGCGCGGTTCTTGAAGAACCTCTCCGGCGTCGAGGATCCGGAGAAGAAGCGTCGCATCATCGGCCTCACCTTCATCGAGGTGTTCGAGGAGGAGTCGGCCAAGCTCCAGGACGTCGGCTTCCTGGCGCAGGGCACCCTCTATCCCGACGTGATCGAGTCGGTGTCGGTACGCGGACCGTCGGCCACGATCAAGAGCCACCACAACGTCGGCGGGCTCCCCGAGCGCATGAAGCTCGAGCTGCTCGAGCCGCTGCGCGAGCTGTTCAAGGACGAGGTGCGCGAGCTGGGGCGCGTGCTCGACGTCCCCGACACGATCGTGGCACGGCAGCCCTTCCCGGGACCGGGCCTCGCCATCCGTATCATCGGGCCGGTCGACGCCGAGGGGCTGCGCGTCGTGCGCGACGCCGACGTCGTCGTGCAGCAGGAGGTCCGGCGCGCCGACCTCTACGACACGCTCTGGCAGGCCTTCGCGATCCTGCTGCCGGTGCGCACCGTCGGCGTCATGGGCGACGAGCGCACCTACGAGAACGTGGTCGCCATCCGCGCCGTGCGGTCCACCGACGGCATGACCGCCGACTGGGCGCGGCTGCCCGAGGACGTGCTGGCGCGGATGTCGAGCCGCATCATCAACGAGGTGCGCGGCATCAACCGCGTCGTCTACGACATCTCGTCGAAGCCCCCCGCGACCATCGAGTGGGAGTAGGCCCGCCGGCCGATTGACCGCCCCGGCGAGCGCGCGCTACAGGTGCGCCTCGCGTACGACGACGACGGTACGGAGGAGGGGAGCACGGGGCAATGTCGTTCGTCCACCTGCATCTGCACACCCAGTACTCGCTGCTCGACGGCGCCAACAAGATCAAGGAGCTGTTCCCGCGGTTGAAGGCTGCCGGCATGTCGGCGTGTGCCATCACCGATCACGGCAACATGTTCGGCGCGGTGCAGTTCCATGCCGAGGCGGTCAAGTACGGCATCAAGCCGATCATCGGCTGCGAGCTCTACGTTGCGCCGAAGAGCCGCTTCGAGAAGGCCGGGCGCATCGACGACTACGAGGCGGGCGGCAACTACCACATGATCGTCCTCGCGCAGAACCGCGAGGGCTACCAGAACCTGTGCCGGCTCGTCAGCGCCGGCTACCGCGAGGGCTTCCACTACAAGCCGCGCGTCGACAAGGAGCTGCTGCGCGAGCTGAGCGGCGGCCTGATCGCGCTCTCGGGCTGCCTGCGCGGCGAGGTCGCGCACAGCCTCATGGTGGGCCAGCCCGAGAAGGCGCGCGCCGCCGCCGCCGAGCTCTCCGACATCTTCAAGGATCGCTACTACATCGAGATCCAGGACAACCGCCTCGCCAAGCAGGAGCAGGTGAACATCGAGCTCAAGGCATTGGCGAAGCGCATGGGCCTGCCGCTGGTCGGCACCAACGACTGTCACTACCTGCACGCCGACGACTCGGCCGCGCACGAGGTCCTGCTCTGCATCCAGACCGGCAAGACCTTCTCCGACGAGAAGCGGTGGAAATTCGAGACCGACCAGCTCTACGTGAAGTCGCCGCAGGAGATGGCGGCGGCGTTCGCCGACGTGCCGGAGTCGGTGGCGAACACGGTCGACATCGCCGCCCGCTGCGACTTCGAGTTCAAGCAGCGCTGGCGCTTCCCAGTCTACCAGGTACCGGAGGACACGACCCTCGAGACGGTGCTCGAGGCGGAGACGCGCAAGGGGCTCGACCTGCGCCTCAACGCGCGCCGCACCCTCGGCAGCGATCCAACCGTCGAAAAGGAGTACGAGGATCGGCTCGTCTACGAGCTCGGTGTCATCAACCAGATGGGGTTCGCCGGCTACTTCCTCATCGTCGCCGACTTCATCAACTGGGCGAAGAACCAGGGCATCCCCGTCGGGCCCGGCCGCGGCTCGGCCGCCGGCAGCCTGGTGGCGTGGGCGCTGCGCATCACCGACCTCGACCCCATCGAGCACACGCTGCTGTTCGAGCGGTTCCTGAATCCCGAGCGCCGGTCGATGCCCGACATCGACGTCGACTTCTGCTTCGTCCGGCGCGACGAGGTGATCCGCTACGTGCGCGAGAAGTACGGCGCCGACCGCGTCGCGCAGATCATCACGTTCGGTACGTTGAAGGGGAAGCAGGCGATCAAGGACGTCGGGCGCGTCCTCGACTTCACCTTCGCCGAGACCGACCGCATCACCAAGCTCTACCCCGAGCCCAAGCAGGGGAAGGACTTCCCACTCGCGAAGGCGCTCGAGATGGAGCCGCGGCTGGTCGAGCTGCGCAACACCGGCGAGCGCGAGGAACGCCTGTTCACGCTCGCCCTCAAGCTCGAGGGCCTGCTCCGCAACGCGTCGAAGCACGCCGCCGGCATCGTCATCGCGCCGCAGCCGCTCACCGAGGACGTCCCGCTCTGGGTCGACAAGGACGGGGCGGTCGTCACGCAGTACACGTTCAACGACGTCGAGGCGATCGGACTGATCAAGTTCGACTTCCTCGGTCTCAAGAACCTGACGCTCATCGAGGGCATCATCCGCCGCATCCGCGAGGGACGCGGCGTCACCATCAACCTGGAGGAGCTGCCGCTCGACGATCCCGCCACCTACAAGGTGCTGAGCGACGGCGACACCATCGGCGTGTTCCAGGCGGAGTCGGGCGGCATGCGCCGCATGCTCGTGCAGCTGCGGCCGTCGTGCTTCGCCGACGTCGTCGCCGCGCTGGCGCTGTATCGACCGGGCCCGCTCGACAGCGGCATGGTCGATCAGTTCATCAAGCGCAAGCACGGCCAGGAGCCGATCCGGAACCTGCACCCGGCGCTCGAGCCCATCCTGCGCGACACCTACGGCGTCATCGTCTACCAGGAGCAGGTGATGCAGATCGCCCAGGCACTGGGCGGCTACTCACTCGGCGACGCAGACAACCTCCGCCGCGCCATGGGCAAGAAGAAGGCGGAGGAGATGGCGAAGGAGCGCCAGCGCTTCCTCGCCGGCGCCGCCGAAGCCGGCACCGCCGACGTCAAGGTCGCGGCCGAGATCTTCGACCAGATGGAAACGTTCGCGGCCTACGGCTTCAACAAGAGCCACTCGGCCGCGTACGCGGTGATCACCTATCAGACCGCGTACCTGAAGGCGCACTTCCCGAGCGAGTTCATGGCGGGCCTGCTGTCGCTCGAAGCCGGCGACACCGACCTGACCTACAAGAACATCGCCGAATGCCGCGAGCACGGCATCGCCATCCTACCGCCGGACGTCAACGAGAGCCGCGAGGACTTCACCGCCGCCGGCAAGGCCATCCGCTTCGGCCTCGGCGCCGTGAAGGGCATCGGCTCGAAGGCCATCGACGCCATCATCGCCGCACGTGCCGGCGAGCGGTTCACCAGCCTGCACGACTTCTGCCTGCGCGTGCAGGGGCAGCAGGTGAACCGGCGCGTCATCGAGAGCCTGATCGCCTGCGGCGCGTTCGACTCCGTCGAGCGCAACCGCGCCCGCCTCCTCGCAGCGCTCGACGACGTGCTGCGCTGGGCCACGGTGCGCGTCGAGGAGCGGTCGAGCCCGCAGATGGGCCTGTTCGCGCCCCGGGGCGGCCAGGGCGAAGAGCCACCGCCGCCACTGCCGCCGGGCGAGGCGTGGAAGGCCGAGGAGGAGCTGCGGCGCGAGCGCGAGACGCTCGGCTTCTTCATCACCGGACATCCGCTCGACCGCTACGCCACCGATCTGCGGCGCTTCACGAACGTCACGGTCGGCACGCTGCGCACACGCGGCCCGCAGCTGCCGCCGGCGCATGGGGCCCGTCCGGGTCGACCCGAGGCGTCGCGGCCGCGCGTCCGCATCGGCGGCGTCATCGCGACGCTCAAGATGCGGAACAGCAAGAAGGGCGACCGCTACGCCACCTTCGTCCTCGAGGACAAGGAGGGCGTGGTCGAGGTCATCGCCTGGCCCGACACCTACCGGAAGTTCGAGTCGATCATCCAGCCCGGGGCGCCAGTGGTGGTGGCGGGGGGGCTCGACCTGTCCCCCGAGCGCTGCCAGATCATCGCCGACGAGCTCACCCCGCTCGAGAACGCCCGCGCCGATTCCATCCGGCAGGTGCACCTGAACGTCCCCCTCGGGACGGTCGGGCGCGACGATCTCGAGCGCCTGAAGGCGATCCTCGCCGAGCACCCGGGGAACTGCGAGGCCTTTCTGCACCTCTTGCGTCCCGATGCCACGGAGACCATTTTGGCCCTCCCCAAGAACATCCGGGTGGCGGCCAGCGAGGAAGTGCTCCACGCCGTGGAGCGGGTGCTGGGCGCTGGAATGATGTCCTTTCGTTGAGTGGTCGCATGCACAGTACCGCCCGTGCGCGTGAGCGAGCGGTCCTCGTGGCCGTCGATGCGCCACGCCCGCTGATCCCGGTGCGCGACTCGCTGCTCGAGCTGTCGCGGCTCGCGGCCACCGCGGGCATCGCCGTCGTCGGCGAGCTGGTGCAGTCGCTCAAACGCGCGAACCCGGCGACGTTCATCGGCAGCGGCAAGGTGGAAGAGGTGAAGGCCCTCGTCGCCAGCACCGAGGCCGACGTCGTCATCTTCGACGACCCGCTGTCGCCGGCGCAGCAGCGCAACCTCGAGAAGGGTCTCGGCTGCAAGGTCGTCGACCGCAGCGCGCTCATTCTCGACATCTTCGCGCAGCGGGCGCGCAGCATCGAAGGCAAGATGCAGGTCGAGCTGGCGCAGCTGCAGTACCTGCAGCCGCGGCTGACGCGCGCCTGGACCCACCTGTCGCGCCAGCGCGGCGGCGGCGTCGGCACGCGTGGTCCCGGCGAGACGCAGCTCGAGGTCGACCGCCGGCGCGTGCGCGAGCGCATCGCGCAGCTCCGCATGCGGCTCGGCGACACGGAGCGCACCCGTCGGCTGCATTCGGACGAGCGCACCGCCATCCCCGTGCCCACCGTCGCGCTCGTCGGCTACACCAACGCCGGCAAGTCGACGCTGATGAACGCGCTGACGCGCGCCGGCGTGCTGGTCGAGGACAAGCTGTTCGCGACGCTCGACCCCACCGTCCGCCGGCTGCGCCTGCCGCAAGGGCTCACCGTGCTGCTGGCCGACACCGTCGGCTTCATCCACAAGCTCCCCCATCAGCTCGTCGAGGCGTTCAAGAGCACGCTCGAGCAGGTCCGCACCGCGAACCTCCTCATCCACGTCCTCGACGCCTCGCATCCGACCTGGCCCGAGCAGCTCCGCATCACCGAAGAGGTGCTCGCCGAGATCGGCGCCGGCGACGTGCCGGTGGTGTACGCGCTCAACAAGAGCGACCTCGTGGCGCTCGGCGCGCTGCCGCAGGTGTCGCCGCCGGACGCGGTCGTGATGTCGGCACAGACGGGCGCAGGCCTGCCGGCGTTGCTCGCCCGTATCGAAGAGCGCCTCGGCGCCGGGCTGTCGCGTGTGCGCTGCGTCCTGCCGTCGGATCGCGGCGACATCGTGGCGCTGCTGCGTCGCACCGGCCGCATCGTCGAGGAGTACTACCGGGACGGTGAGGTCACGGTGACGGCACTGGTTCCCGAGAAGGTCGCCGGGCAGTTGCGCAAGGAATTTCCCGGCACCGCGGCGGGGTAGGGGCAGGCGCGGTGCTGAACGTCCCCAACTTCCTGACGCTGCTGCGCCTGATCGCGATCCCGATCTTCCTGATCCTGCTGGTGGACCGTCGCTACGGCGAGGCGCTCGCCGTCTTCATCGCCGCCGGCGTCACCGATTCGCTCGACGGCATGATCGCCCGCATGACGCACACCAAGACGGTGCTCGGCGCCTACCTCGATCCCGCCGCCGACAAGCTCCTCCTGATGTCGTCGTTCACCGCGCTGGCGTTCATGGACGAGGTCCCGCGCTGGGTGGTCGTCATCGTGCTCTCGCGCGACGTCATGCTGGTGGCGGGCTACTTCCTGCTCTTCACCATGACGTCGAGCGCCATGGAGGTGCGGCCGAGCCCGATCGGCAAGCTCAGCACCTTCCTCCAGCTGCTCTCGGTGACGACCGTGCTGGTGTCGCTGGTCTGGCCCGGGGTGGTTCCGCCGGTGCTCGAGGAATCGCTCTTCTACCTCGCTGGGGCCGTGACGGCGACGGCCGGCTTGCAGTACATGTATCGGGGCCTGGTGTGGCTGCAGGGACACGGGGGACCGCAACCGGGCTGACGCCCCCGTCGGCGAAGGAGTGTCGATGACCGTGACCACGATGCGACGATTGGCGGCGGTGCTGGCCCTCGTCACCATGTGCGGGGTCCCGTCCGCCGGCGCCGCCGAGACGGCGCGCCAGATACTCGATCGCCGCAAGGCGCTCGACGACGGCGCGCGCCACTGGACCGATCGCCAGGAGCACATGAAGCTCACGATCGTCGACCGGCGCGGCAGCGAGCGGCTCCGTGACCTCGTCGTCTTCGAGCGCCGCGAGCCCGGCGACGAGAAGAAGAGCATCCTGTTCTTCGAGTCGCCCGCCGAGGTGAAGGGCACCGGCTTCCTGGCGTTCACCCACAAGGGCAAACCCGCCGATCAGTGGCTCTACCTGCCGGCCCTGAAGCGCACCCGCCAGATCACGTCGCAGGCGCGGTCCGAGAGCTTCGTCGGCACCGACCTCAGCTATCAGGACCTCGACATCATCCAGGAGATGCCCAGCTGGACGGAGGACGACGCGGCGACGAGCCTCCGCGGCGAGGAAGCCATCGACGGGGTGAACTGCCACGTCATCGAGCTGATCCCGAAACGTGAGGACATCGGCTACCAGAAGATCGTCCTGTGGCTCGGCGCCGACGATCTCATGCCGCGGAAGCTCGAGTTCTACGACGCCGAGCCGGAGCCCGCGAAACGGCTCCTGCAGCGCGACATCAAGGTGGTCGACGGTATCCCCGTGGCGCACCACGTCGACGTCGAGGCGCCGCGCAAGGGCTCGAAGACGACGATCGACAGCTCCGAGGTCCGGTTCAACCAGAAGCTCGAGCCGGAGCTCTTCACGCAGCGGGCGCTCGAGCGCGGGGAGCGGTGAACCGGATCGGGTCGATGCGGCGGCTCGCCCTCGTCCTCGGCATCGCCACCGTAGCCTGGGTGCCGTGGGCCGCCGCCGACGCGCCGAAGACGGCACGCCAGCTCCTCGACGAGCGCAAGGCCATGGACGACGGTCCGCGTCGTTGGAGCACTCGCCAGGAGCGGATGCGCCTCACCACGGTACGCAGCGGCACGACGCTGGTGCGCGAGCTCGAGGTGTTCGAACGACGTGACGGTGACGAGCGGAAGTCGATCCTGTTCCTGCAGGAGCCGCGCGTGCTGAGGGGCATGACCTTCCTCGCCTTCACCCATCCGAATGCTCCGAACGAGCTGCGATCCCTCCTGCCGACGACGAATCCGCGCGTTCGGGTCCTCGCGGGGACGGATCGGACGGGAGCGTTCTTCGACAGCGTGCTCAGCTTCGAGGACGTGGACGTCGTGCAGGAGATGCTGCAGTGGACCGAGGACGACGCCACCTCCCACCTCCGCGGCGAGGAACGCATCGACGACGTCGGCTGCTACGTCATCGAGCTGACCCCGAAGCCCGCGGTCGCCCCCTATCGGAGGATCGTGGTCTGGCTCGGGAAGAACGACCTCGTGTCCCGGCAGCTCGAGCTCTTCGCCGACGATGCCGCACCGGCGAAGCGCCTCACGCAGCGGGACATCCGGAGCGTCGACGCCATCCCCGTCGCGTTCCGTGTCGACGTCGAGGACCTGCGAAAGCACAACACCACGGTCATCGTCAGTAGCGACGTCCGATTCAACCAGCAGCTCGAGGCCGATCTGTTCTCGGAGCGTGCGATGCTACGGGGCGGACGGTGACGGGGCCGCCCGACCGTACGGCGCTCGACGCCATCGCGCGCCGGGCCGGCGCGCTGGCGCTCGGGCACTTCCGTCGCGTCGCCGTCGAGCGCAAGGCCGATCGCACCGTCGTCACGCGCGCGGATCGCGAGGTCGAGGCCCTGCTCACGAGCGAGCTCGCCGCCGCGTTCCCCGAGGCCGGCATCCAGGGCGAGGAGGGCGCTGCCCGACCGGCAGCCGGGCCGTATCGCTTCGTCATCGACCCTGTCGACGGAACATCGTCCTTCGTCGCCGGGCTGCCAACCTGGTGCGTGTCGATCGGGCTCCTCCGGGACGACCAGCCCGTCGCCGGCGTCGTCCACGTACCATGCAGCGACGAGATGTACGTCGCCGATGCCGCCGGGGCCTGGTGGAACGGCGCACCGCTGCCTCCGTTGGACGACCAGCCGGGTCATGGGGATCCTTTCGTGCTGGTCCATTCCGCCGCGCATCGCCGCTACGAGATCACATGGCGAGGCAAGCTCCGCTCGCTCGGCTCGACCGCGTACCACGCCGCCCTCGTGGCGCGTGGTGTCGCCCGCGCCGCGCTGCTCGGCAGCGCCCACATCTGGGACCTCGCGGGTGCGGGGGCGCTGCTCGTGCGCGTCGGCGGTCGCTTCGAGTATCTCGACGGCACCACGGTCGATCTCGCCGTGCTGGCCGACGGGCGGCGCGCCCCGCAGCCCGTCCTGGCCGGCACCTCGGCGTCGCTGGCCGAGCTCCGCGCCCATCTGCGCCGTCGCGCCTGATGCTCCGCTTCCTGGCGGGTCGGCTGGCGCGCGCGCTGACGACGTTGCTCGGCACGACGCTGATCCTGTTCGTCCTGCTCCGCGTCGTGCCCGCCGATCCGGCGGTGTCGATCGCGGGCCCGAAGGCCAACCCCGAGACTCTCGCCGCCATCCGCGCCGACCTCGGCCTCGACGACCCCGTGCTCGTACAGTACGGCCACTACCTCGCCGGCCTCGCGCGCGGCGATCTGGGCGTCTCGTACGTGACCGGGCGACGGGTCTGGGACGTCATCCGGGAGCGCATCCCCGCGACGGCGCTGCTCGCCCTGACGAGCCTGGTGATCGGCTTCGCGCTCGGCGTCGGCACCGGCCTCGTGACCGCCGCCCGCCAGGGGTCGCTCACCGATCTGCTCGTCCTGCTGGCGACCTTGATCGGCCTGTCGCTGCCGACGTTCTGGATCGGCAACCTGCTCGTGTATCTCTTCGGCTACCGCCTGCAGGTGCTGCCCATCGGCGGCTCCGGCACGCTCGCCCATCTCGTCCTGCCGGCGGCGACGCTCGCGCTGTACCGCATGTTCTTCTACGCCCGCTTCGTCCACGCCGGCGTCGCCGGCACGCTGCAGAGCGACTACGTGCGCACCGCGCGCGCGAAGGGAGCCAGCGACGGCCACGTGATGCTCCGCCACGCGATGCCGAACGCGCTCATCCCGGTGGTGACGCTGCTCGGCCTCGACGTCGCCGAGCTGATGAGCGGCGTCGTGCTCACGGAGACGGTCTTCAACTGGCCCGGGCTCGGACGGCTCGCCGTGCAGTCGGTGTTCAGCCTCGACCTGCCGCTGATGGCCGGAACCGTGCTGTTCTCGGCCGTCCTGGTACTCGGCTGCAATCTCGTCGTCGACGTCCTGTACGGCGTCCTCGACCCGCGGGTGCAGCGTGGCTGACGACCGCCAGAGCCGCTGGCTGCTGCGCGTCGGTGCGCTGATCGTCGTGCTGCTCGCGAGCATCGCGGTCATGGCCCCGTGGCTCACCCGCTGGAGCCCGACGGCCATCGTGGTGGCGCACTACCGTGGCCCCGAGGCGCCGAGTCGCGTACATCCGCTCGGTACCGACACCATCGGACGCGACGTGTGGGCACGGCTCGCCTACGGCGCCCGCACGTCGCTCATCGTCGCGATCGGGGCGATGGCGCTGAGCCTGCTGATCGGCGTCGCCGTGGGGTTGGTGGCCGGGTACTTCGGCGGCTGGATCGACGCCGTGCTGATGTGGATCGTCGACCTCGTCCTCACCATGCCGGCGCTCCTCCTGCTGATCGTCCTGGCGACGGTGCTTCCGCCGTCGCTCGCGACCATCCCGCTCGTGATCGGTCTCGTCGGCTGGACCACGTTCGCGCGCACGGTGCGCGGTGAGGTGCTGTCCCTGCGCGAGCGGGACCACATCACGGCCGCACGTGCCCTCGGGGCAGGGCACGGCCGCATCCTGGTCCGCCATCTGCTGCCGGGCGTCCTGCCGGGCGTCGTGGCCCTCGGCGCGCTCGGCATGTCGCAGGCGATCGCCGTCGACGCGGGGCTGAGCTACCTGGGGCTCGGCGCACCGCTGCCGACGCCGTCGTGGGGACGGATGATCAGCGAGGTGCAGACGTACTTCGCCGTCGCGCCCTGGCTGGTCGTCTTCCCGGGCGTGGCCATCGCGCTCGGCGTCATCGGCTTCAACCTGCTCGGCACCGGGCTGATCGGCCGGCTCGGGCGGCCTTCGCGATGACCCGCTGGCTGACCGCGCTGTGGCTCGCCTGCGTCGTCGGCTGCGCGATGCCGCTCGACCCGCCACCGGAGGGCCCGGCGGAGGGCGGCACGCCGCATCCCGGCGGCGTGCTGCGGCTGGCGTCGTCCTCGGACATCAACACGCTCGACCCGGCGCTCGGCTACGACGAGCCCTCGTGGCTCTTCGAGCAGATGCAGTTCGACACCCTGGTCGACTACGACGACGCCACGAGCTTCGTCCCCGAGCTCGCCGAGTCGTGGACCACGAGCCCCGACGGCACGCGCTGGGAGTTCCAGGTGCGGCGTGACGTCCACTTCAGCACGGGGCGCCCGATGACCGCCGCCGACGTCGCGTACTCGCTGCAGCGGATCCTGACGCCGGCGGTGCATTCACTCGGCGCGGAGTTCTTCCAGAACATCGTCGGGGCGAGCGAGTACGTCGCCGGGACGGCACCGTCGGTGCGCGGCCTCGACGCTCCGGCGCCGGACCGGCTGATCATCACGCTCGTCGCACCCGATCCGCTGTTCCTGCACAAGCTCACGCTGCCGTTCGCATCGGCCGTCGACCGCGAGACGGTGGAGCGGGTGGGGCAGGGGGCGTTCGCCCGCTCGCCCGTCGGAACCGGACCGTTCCGCCTGGCGGGCTGGACACAGGGGCAGGAGCTGCGCCTCGAGCGCAACCCGCACTACTGGCGCCCGGGGCTGCCGTACCTGGATGCGATCACCCTGGACATCGGTCTCAGCGACCAGCTGGCGTGGTTCCAGTACCAGCGCGGCTCGCTCGACCTGACGAGCGTGCCCTCGGCCGAGTTCCTCCGCGTCGGGGTCGACCCGCGCTACGCGCCGCTGCTGGTGCGGCGGACGACGATCCGCACGCAGTACGTCGGGCTGAACTGCGCGCTGCCGCCGCTCGACCGCGTCGACGTGCGGCGCGCGCTGGCGCTGGCGATCGATCGCGAGCGCCTCGTCGAGCTGGTCGACGGCCGCGGCACGGTGGCACGTGGGATCGTGCCACCGGACATGGCCGGGTTCGCCGGCCATGTCGTCCCGATGCCGTACGATCCGGCAGCGGCCCGTCGCGGGTTGGCGGCCGCGGGCTTCCCGTCCGGATTCGCCACCACGCTGTGGACGCAGCGCGACGACGGTCCGATGCGACTCGCGCAGTCGATGCAGCAGGACCTGGCGGCGGTGGGCGTGACGGCGACCCTCAAGCCGGTGGACTTCCCAGCCCTGATCGAGGCCATCCGCAATCCGGGGCAGGTACCGATGTTCCTGCTCGGCTGGGAAGCCGATCTGCCGGACCCGTCGAACTTCCTGTCCGTCCTGCTCCACAGCCGCGGGCGCGGGGTGAACAACAACACGTTCTACGCCAACACCGCGGTGGACGCGCTCCTCGACGCCGCGGAGCCGGTGACCGATCCGTCGCGCCGGCTGGCGATGTACCGCCAGGCGGAGGCGCGCATCCTCGACGAGGCACCGTGGATTCCGCTGTACCACCCGGTCACGGTCGTCGTGCGGCACCCGCGGGTGCGGGACTACCAGGTGCACCCGGTGCGGCCGGCGCGGTTCGAGCGGGTGTGGCTGGCGTGGTGACGCGAGCGAGCCGTCGTGGGCTGGTCGTGGACGGCTCGTCGATCGCCCTCACCATGACGATGCTCCCATGGCCACCTGGTTCGCGACGACGGCGATGCAATGGAGGCACCATTGGGCTGCCAGGTGGGACACGAAACACGCCTCGCGAGCGCCAGTCCGTCCGAGCGGCTCGACGGTGTGGGCGCAGGGCCATTGTTGGCTTCGTCACTACCCCTGTGTTAGCGTCCGCCGCCGAGGAATTCCGCATGTTTGCGAGCATCGACGACGTCATCAGCCGGCTCGGCGCGCAGCACTACATCGCCAGCCGGACCATCGGAACGGTGGTCTTCCTGGCGAGCCAGCTGGAGAAGCCCATCCTGGTCGAAGGCCCTGCGGGCGTCGGCAAGACCGAGCTCGCCAAGGTGATCGCCCTGGCCCTCGGGCGAGAGCTGATCCGTCTGCAGTGCTACGAGGGGCTCGACGAGGCGAAGGCGCTCTACGAGTGGGAGTACGCCAAGCAGCTCCTCTACACGCAGATCCTGCGCGACAAGATCGGTGAGGTGGTGGGGCAGGCGCCGTCGCTCCGCGAGGCCGTCCAGCGCATCGCCGACGAGGACGACGTCTTCTTCAGCGACCAGTTCCTGCTGCCGCGCCCGCTGCTGCGCGCGATCACGTCGGCCGAGGCGTGCGTGCTGCTGATCGACGAGATCGACAAGTCCGACACCGAGTTCGAGGCCTTCCTCCTCGAGATCCTGTCCGACTTCCAGGTGAGCGTTCCCGAGCTCGGCACCCTCAAGGCGAAGCACAAGCCCGCCGTCATCCTCACCAGCAACAACGCGCGCGAGATGTCCGACGCGCTGAAGCGCCGCTGCCTGCACCTCTTCGTGGACTTCCCCGAGAAGTCGCAGGAGCTCGAGATCGTGAAGCTCAAGGTACCCGGCGTGAGCGACACCCTCGCGTCGGAGGTCGTCGCGCTGATCCAACGCGTCCGCAAGCTCGACCTGAAGAAGGTGCCGAGCATCAGCGAGACGCTCGACTGGGCGCGCGCGCTGACGTTGCTCAACATCGCGACGCTGGACGATGCCCTGGTCGCCGACACCCTGTCGGTGATCCTCAAGTACGAGGGCGACATCCGCAAGGGGCAGCAGGAGCTGCGCGAGTACCTCGAGCTGCAGAAGGCCAAGCAGCAGAAGGCCGCCGCCGCGACCACCACACCAGACAAGGGCCTGCACTAGGCCATCCGCCATGGACACCCGTCTCGTCGAGTTCGCGACGTTGCTGCGCCAGAACGGCGTCCGCGTCTCGCTGTCCGAGACCATGGACACGTTCCGCGCCCTCGAGGCCGTGGGCCTCGGCGATCGCGAGACGGTGCGCGCCGCGCTGCGTGCCACCGTCGTCAAGCGCGCCGTCGATCTGCCGACGTTCGAGCAGCTGTTCCAGCTGTTCTTCTCCGGTCTCGGCGACGCCATCAACGAGGTCACCCAGGCGACGCAGGACGCCATGGGGCTCGACGACCAGAGCTTCCAGGAGTTCCTCGAGCAGCTCGAGAAGCTGCTGGAAGAGAAGGGGATCGAGCTCTCGCCGCTGGCCCAGGCACTGCTTCGGGCGGATGCCAGTCGTCTCGAGCGCATCCTGCGCGACGCCGCCGAGCGCGGGCAGCTCGGCGGCATCCAGCACGGCTTCCAGGAAGGTCGCTACACGCATGCGATGGCGGGCGCGCTCGGCCTCAACGAGCTCGGCGGCGAGCTCGATCGGCTGCGTCAGGACCTCTCGGGCGCGTCACCGGAGATGGCGCGTCGGCTCGAGGAGTACCTCGAGCGACGCCTGCGCGACCTGCAGGACCTGATGAAGGCCACGGTGCGCCAGGAGCTCGATCGCCAGGACGTCAATCGCCAGGACCGCCAGGGGCTGCAGACCCTCGCCGAGAAGAGCTTCTTCTACCTCACCGAGGACGAGATCCGCCGCATGCAGGAGGCGGTGAACAAGCTCGCGCAGCGGCTCAAGAACGTCGTCGCCATCCGCCGCAAGCGTGCGCGGCGCGGCAAGTTCGACTCGAGCGAGACGCTGCGACACAACCTGCAGTATGGCGGGGTGCCCTTCCGCGTGATCTTCGATCGCAAGCGCAAGGACAAGCCGCAGGTCATGGTCCTCTGCGACGTCTCCGACTCCGTCCGCAACGTGTCGCGCTTCATGCTGCAGTTCGTCTACGCGCTGCAGGACATCTACTCGAAGGTCCGGAGCTTCATCTTCGTCGCCGACGTCGGCGAGGTCACCCAGCTCTTCACCGAGCACGAGACCAACAAGGCGCTCGACCTGGCGCTCAACGGCAACCTCATCAACATCTACGCCCACTCCGATTTCGGCCGCGCGTTCCGTGGGTTCCACCGCGACTACATCTCGTCGGTGAACAAGCGCACCACCGTCATCGTCCTCGGCGACGCCCGCAACAACTACAACCTCCCGCACGAATGGGTGCTGAAGGAGGTCCAGCAGCGCGCCAAACAGGTCATCTGGCTCAATCCCGAAAACAAGATGACCTGGGGCTTCGGCGACAGCGAGATGGATCGCTACGCGCCGTTCTGCACCGTCGTCGAGGAGTGCCGGAACCTGAACCAGCTCTACCGCGTGATCGACCACCTGGTCACGGTGTGAGTCGGTTTGGATTGACCTCCTGTCGGGGGTCCTTCACAATGCAACCGCGATGAATCGCGAGGATTTCATTCTGATGACGGTGGGCGGGCTCACGCTCGATCCGGTCACCAAGACCCCGATCGTCATCCTCCGCGACCCCGAGAACAAGCTGAACCTGCCCATCTGGATCGGGCTCCTCGAGGCCACCTCCATGGCCACCGAGCTCGAAGGCATCAAGATGGCGCGCCCGATGACGCACGATCTCCTGCGCACCGTGCTCGAGCAGATGAGCGCCGCCGTCGAGTGGGTCGAGGTCACCGAGCTCAAGGACAACACCTACTTTGCGCTGATCTACCTGCGGGTCGCGGATCGCCAGTTCCAGATCGACGCACGGCCGTCGGACGCCATCAGCCTGGCGCTGCGCACCAAGTGCCCGATCTACGTCGCCAAGGCGGTGCTCGAAGCGTCGAGCGTGCTGCAGCAGATGGAAGAGGGCAAGGAACAGGACCTCTCCAACGTGTCGCGCGACAAATGGGCCGAGATCCTCGAGAAGATGTCGCCCGACGACTTCAAGTACAAGATGTAATCGACGCATGCCGCCACCGCCTCAACGCATCAAGATCGATCGGAAGTCGCTCCGGGAGCCGGACGAGTTCCAGACGCTCACCACACAGGCGGCTGCCTGGGCCGGCACGAACCAGACGCTGGTCTGGAGCCTCGGCGTCGGCCTCGTCGTCGTCGCGGGTCTCGGCCTCGGGTTCGGCTGGTACCGCGCGCGTCAGGCCGAAGCCGGCGCGGTGCGATTCCAGTCGGCGCACGCCGAGTTCATCGGCGAGAAGTACAAGGAAGCCGCGGACGCGTTCGCCGGCCTCGGCGCCGACTACGGCAGCACGCCGTTCGGTCGTCTCGCCCAGCTGTACCGCGGTCATTCGTTGCTGCGCGGTAACGACGCCACGGGCGCGGCCACGGCATATGGCGAGTACCTGGCCAGCTCGCCGGAGACCGAATACCTGCGTCAGGAAGCACTCGCGGGCCTGGCTGCGGCTCGCGAATCGTCGGGCGACACCGCGGGTGCCGTCCAGGCGTACACGGACGCCGCGGCGATCGATGGACCGTTCAAGCAGGAAGTCCGTCTGGCCATGGCGCGCATCGCCGAAGCCTCCGGGAAGCCCGACGACGCCAAGGCGATCTACCTGACGCTGCTGAAGGAGAATCCCGATCCGCAGCTGAAGGCGATCCTGGAGTCGAAGATTCCCGCCGACGTCGCCGCCGCCAACGCGGCTGGCACCCCGTAGTGGACCGTCCGTCCCCCGCCCCCAGCGCGTGGCCGCAACGTCCGATAAGACACGTTATGTCAACTTTTCGGTTGGCGCCTGAATCGGTGGTTGCGTCCGGTCCAGTCGCGGTCTAGCGGAGCGGATGCCCCGGCCGGCCCCGTGCTCCCTGCTGCTCGGCCTCGTCCTGAGCCTGTTGCCCGGGTTGGCGGGCGCCGCACCGCGCGCCGTCGTCTTCCTGTTGCTCGACACCACGCGCGCCGATCGCGTGCGCGCGGACGTCACGCCGTCACTCGACCGTCTCGCGGCCGCCGGCGTGCAGTTCCAGCGCCACTACGCCAACTCACACGCGACGCGACCGTCGATGCCGCAGCTGATGTCCGGTCGCTACTACCACCAGAACGTCTTGCGCGAATTCACGCCCGACGAGCACCCGCGGGAGTTCCCGTTCAGCAAACCCGATCCGACGGCCGTCCTCCTGCCGGACGTCCTCGCGAAGAACGGCTGGCAGCTGCTCGGAACCAGCGCACATCCCTGGGTGGTCGCCGACAGCACTTTCGGCAGGCCGTTCGAGCGGCTGGTCCTGCTGCCGGCGCCACCACGAGAGGCGCATGCCGACGCCGCACAGGTCGTCGACGCCGGGCTGGCCGCGTGGAAGCAACGCGACCCGAACCGCCCCCTCTTCCTGTACCTCCACTTCATGGATGCCCACATGCCGCGCTTCCTGCGTCCTGGGGAGACGCTGCCCATCGATGACGCGGATCGCTTCCGTCCCGACGGCGAGCCCGCGTTCGACCGCGAGCGTCGCCGCTGGGATCGCGCCGATGCGAGCGACTTCACGGCCACCGATCGGCAGTGGTTCGCTGCCGTCTACGAGCAGCGCGTGCGTTACATGGACGCCCAGATCGGCCGGCTGCTCGACGTCCTGCGCGCCGACGATCCGGAGCTGGCGCAGACCCTCATCGTCGTCACGGCAGACCACGGCGAGGAGCTCGGCGAAGACGGACGCACGGATCACTCCGATTCCCTGGCCGACGCCGTCCAGCACGTGCCGTGGATCATGGCCGGCGCCGGCATCGCCGGCGGGCAGGTAGCGCGTGGCTACACGGAGCACGTCGACGTCCTCCCCACCCTGCTCGATCGCCTCGACGTCGCGCTCCCGCCGGGCGTCTTCACCGACGGGCACGCGCAGCTGACCCGCGACGGGCGCGTCTGCAGCGACTGCGGCAAAGCCGCGGTCTACTATGCCTGGGAGGAGTATCGCGCCGTGCGCACCGGGCATCGGCTGCTGCGGCAGCAGCGACCGATCGACGGGCTTCGCGCCCGCTGCGACGGACCCGAGCAGCTCTTCGACGTCGACGCAGATCGCCGGACCGCCCTCGACGGCGCCACCGATCGCCGCACGCCGCGCCTGCGCTCGACGCTGGCACATCGCCTCGACGCGCGTGAGGACCGGTTCCTGTCGACCCGCTACGGCACGCCGACGCGCAGCTTCGTGCTGCGGTCACCGTTCTGGTCGGTGGGGCCCGACGCGCGCTGCGCGCCTGTGGGTGTGGCCACCGAGCGCGACGACCTGTCGGCCATGGGATGGCTCTGGACGGGCCGCGGAACGACCGTGCTGTACGATGCCCCCGAGGGATCGGTGCTCCCCGTCACGCTGGCGGTTCCCGACGCCGAGTATCGGGTCGACGCGGCGGTGGTGCCCATCACCCGCATGCCATGGCTCTTCGGATTCGCCCGCTGGCTGCGCCGGAGCTTCCTTCCGGACGAGCCCGAGGGGTGGATCCCGCTGGGCAGCCACAGGGTCTTCGATGGCCGCCTGCGGCTCTCCCTGCCCCAGGCCGTGGGCGTCGGGACCCATGTCCTCGGTCTGCGCCTGACGCCTCCCGGAGCGACCCCCGGCGACGGCGCGGCGACGCAGGATCCGGCCATGCGGGAGCGCCTGCGGGCCCTCGGCTACGTCCAGTGAGCCGCGTGACAACGGGCGCCCCGGGCGGTAAGGCAAGGCCGTGCTGGGCCTGATGCGGCTCGATCGCCCGACCTTCGTGATCGGCTGTGGGCGATCGGGAACGACCATCCTCGGGACGGTCCTCTCCCACCATCCCGCGGTGACGTACCTGAACGAGCCACGCGACCTCTGGATCCGCTGCACGCCGGCCGCCGACATCTGGAGCCCGGAGGCGCGGCGCCGCGGCGGGTCGCTGGCCCTCGACGCCGCGGCGGCGAGCTGGAGCACACGACGGCGACTGCGCCGGCTGCTCGCACGTCAGGTCGCGCGCAGCGGGCGTCCCCGCCTGGTCGAGAAGCTCCCGATCAACAGCTTCCGCCTGCCCTTCATCGATGCGGTGCTGCCCGATGCGCGCTACGTCCACATCGTCCGCGACGGCGTCGAGGTCGCGCGCTCCATCGAGCACTGGTGTCGCGAGCGCGAGTGGTTCGGCGCCGACGACTACAAGTGGCAGCTCCTCGTCGACTACGCCGAACGCCAGGCACGTTATCGCGGCCTCGCGGCGCTGTGCCACGACGACTACGCCCGCGGCCTGCTCGAATGGCGCCTCAGCGAGGACGCCGCGCTCGAGTTTTTCGCCACCCTCGCCGCCGCGCGCCACCTCGCGATCCGGTACGACGACTTCGTCCGCGCGCCCGGCGACGTGCTCGCACGCGTCGAACGCTTTCTCGGCCTCGAGCCCTCGCTCGACGCACGACGGTATGCCGAGGCGAATGTCACGGGACCATCGCGAGCCCCTGCACCGCCATCCGACCCGCTCGTCACCGAGCGCATCGCCGGCGATCTCCTTCGCCAGCTCGGCTACTGGCCCGACCATGCGGCCGCCGGGCCGTCGGCCTGAGGTACGATGGCCGCGCGACCCATATTCGTCATCAGCCTCGACGGGGGTGCCTTCCCGATCCTCGATCGCTTGATCGCGTCGGGCGACATGCCGACCCTCGCCGCCATGATGCGCGACGGTGCGCACGGCGTCCTGCGCTCGAGTATTCCGCCCATCACGCCGGTCGCCTGGACCTCGTTCCTGACCGGCAAACGACCCGGCAAGCACGGCGTCTACGACTTCCGCATCTACGATCCGTCCGGCTATCGCGACGCGTTCGTGACCAGCCGGGCGATCCACGATGCCACGTTGGGCGAGCTGCTGACCGCGGCGGGACGGCGTGTCGCCATCGTGAACCTGCCGATGATGTATCCGCCGCCGGCGAACGTCGGCACGGTGGTCTCGGGGTTCGATACGCCGTCGGTGGACGCCGCCTTCACGCAGCCCCCGGCCTTGCGCGATCGCATCCTCGCGGCCATTCCGGACTACACGTTCGTCGCCACGGCGGACGGTGGCGCGGCCGCGGCGCTCGACGACGCCACCTTCGCCCGCTTCGCCGACGAGGCCGAGCGCTCCATCGAGCAGCGCACCACGGTGGCCCGCCTCCTCCTTGCCGACGGGCCCTGGGATGCCTTCGTCCTGCACCACCAGGACACCGACGCCCTCCAGCACAAGCTCTGGCAGGCGCTCGTCACCCCCGACGTGGCGCCGGCGCGATGGGATCGCCTGCGCCAGGTGTATCGTCGCCTCGACGCGGGTCTCGCCGACGTGTTCGCCGCTGCGCCGCCCGACGCCCTGCGACTCATCGTCTCGGACCACGGCTTCGGCCCGCACCACGGCCGCGTCTTTCCGAACGTCCTCCTGCGTCAGTGGGGGTTCGTCCATCAGCCCGGTCGCTGGCGCGCCCGGCTCGCGCGCTCGCTGCGCAAGCGACTCACCGCGCTGGGTCTCGCCACGGCCGACGCGCGTGCCGATCGTCGCTGGGAGGTTCGCGTCCGCGAGCATGCCTTCGCCAGCGCGGTCCCCGTCCAATGGTTGGGGACACGCGCCTACGTCGCCGCGGCCGAGATCTATGGGCTGCTGTACCTCAACCTGCGCGGCCGCGAGCCCGAAGGCATCGTCGATCCTGCCGACGCGCCGGCCCTGCTCGACGAGCTGACGCGACGATTCCGTGCCGTGCGCGATCCGCACGACGGCAGCGCGGTCTTCGCCGACGTCCTGCGCGGCAGCGACGTCGATCCGGTCGACGTCCACGGCCGCCGGCCCGATCTGGTCCTGGTGCCGCGTCCCGATCTCACCGTGTCACGTGATCTGAACGACCGTCTCTGGCTCGATCGATATGCCGCCGAGCTCGGAACGCATCGCCCCGAGGGCATCCTGCTCGCCGCCGGCGCCGGCATCCGTGCCGGTCGGCTCGCGGCCGACGTCGATCTGATCGACCTGCTCCCCACGATGCTCGCCGCCGCCGGGGTGCCGGTGCCCGACGACGTCGACGGCCGGCTCCTCGGAGAGCTGTTCCACGACGCCCCCGTGCTCGAGCACGTCGCGGCCGGCCCGCGGGCGACGCCCGGCGCCGAGGGCGGGCTGACGCAGGACGAAGAGGACGACGTGGCGGAGCGGCTGCGAGCACTCGGCTACCTCGCATGAGCTCGACGCCGGATCGGCCCCGCGTCAGCGTGGTCATCCCCGTCTACAACATGCGCGAGTGGCTGGGGCAGGCCATCGACTCGGCCTTGGCGCAGACGGTGCCCGTCGAGGTCGTCGTCGTCGACGACGGCTCGACCGATGACGGTGGCGCCGTCGCCGCAGCGTATGGCGCGCGCGTGCGGTGCGTGCGCCAGGAGAACCGCGGCCTGTCGGCCGCGCGCAACACGGGAATCGCCGAGTCGACGGGTGAGTTCCTGCAGTTCCTCGACGCCGACGATCGCATCCTTCCCGAGAAGGTCGCCACGGCCCTCGCCGTGTTCGACGCCGATCCCGACGCCGGCCTGGTGTACAGCGGATGCCGCTTCGTCGACGAGGCCGACCGCGTCCTGCCGCAGCACGGATGGTCCCGCGACGAGGGCGCCGTCCTGCCACGTCTCGTCCTCGGCAACCTCATCAACCCCCACTGCGCGATCGTGCGACGCGACCTGGTGGAACGCGCCGGCGGCTTCGACGAGTCGCTGACGTCGCTGGAAGACTGGGACCTCTGGCTCCGCGTGACGCGTGACGGGGCACTCTGGCGCTGCGTCGATCGCCCACTCGCGGAATACCGCGTGCGTGCCGCCGGCATGCACCAGAACGTCGACCGCATGCTGCAGAACCGGCTCCGTGTGCTCGACGCGCTGTACGCCGCCGACGCCCTGCCCGCCCCGATCCTGGCGCTGCGCCCGCGCGCCTACCAGAATGCCTGGCTGATCGCCGCGTGCCTCCATTACGCCGGCGGTGAGCGCGCCGCGGGTGCACGGGCCTTTCGCGAGGCGGTGCTCGCCCGTCCCGCCCTGCTGACCGAGCGCGAGAGCTTCCGACTGATGAGCCGATGGTGCCTGCCCCTCGGCCATCAGCGCGACGCCGAGGTGGTGGCACAGTGGCGTCCGATCGGCACCATCCTGCGTCACATGATCGGCGACCTGTTCGCGACGCCGGATCTCACGCCAGCGGTGCGGACCCTGCGCGGGCGGGCGCGTCGCGCGCTGTGGGCAACGATCGCGCGCCTCGGGCGGAAACACGCCGTCGCCGCGCTCGGAGGCGGCCGCGCCACTGCGCCCCAAGGCCCGTAAATTCCTGGACTTGCACCGGGTCTCCGGTGTATTCGTCGCGGCCTCCAGGGCATGATGCCGCCCGCTTCCACCCCGCAGGACGCGCCTGCCATCTCCGTCGTCATCCCGGCCCACAACCGGGCGGCTCGACTGCCCGACGTGCTCGACAGCGTGTTCGCACAGACCGCCTGCCCGCCGTTCGAGGTGATCGTCGTCGACGATGCGTCCACCGATGCGACGGCCGACGTGGTGATGGGGTCGCCCCATCCGATCCAGCTGATCCGCCTCGACCGCAACGCAGGCGTCGCGACCGCCCGGCAGCGTGGGGCGGACGCGGCTCGTGGCGGGCTCCTCGCCTTCCACGACTCCGACGACTTCATGCTTCCCGGACGCCTCGGTGATCTCGCGCGCGTGCTGATCGACCACCGACACCTGGGCGCGGTCTACGCCAATGGCGTCATCGAGCGCGACGGGCGCCCGAATGGGGAGTCGGTCGTGCCGAAGGCCCTGGCACACCGGCTCGACGGTCGGCGCTTCGGAGTGCGCGAGGTGTTCCGCCGGCAGATGCCGGTATACCTGCAGGCGGCGCTCATCCGCCGCGACGTGTTCGACGCCGCCGGCGGCTTCGACACCACGCTCGTGCGCCACGCCGACCTCGAGCTCACCTGTCGCGTGATCCTGGCGGCACCCGCGATGTTCGTCGACCGGCCGGTCTTCCGCTATCAGCTGCACGGCGCCAACCAGACCCGCGATCTCGTGCGCCTGCGCGAGGGGCTGGTGGACGTGATGCGCCGACTCCGGGTGCACCGCCCAAACGCCGTCGCCGAGATCGGTCGCGGCTGGTTCCGTCGCCGCGAGGCGAAGCATCTCTATCGCATCGCCCGCCTGCGGCGCCGCAGCGGCGACGTCGAGCCGGCGATGCGCGCGATCCGCGAGGCCGTGGCCCTCGAGCCGCTGTCGGTTCGGTATCGCTGGCTGTCCTGGCGACTCGGAGGAGGTTCTCGATGCGCGTTCTGATCCTTGGGGGAGATGGCTACTGCGGCTGGCCGACCGCCCTGCATCTGTCGGCGCGCGGCTACGACGTCGCCATCCTCGACAACTTCGCGCGCCGCGCCTGGGACCTCGAGCTCGGGGCGGAGAGCCTCACCCCCATCCGTCCGCTGCGCGAGCGCGTCGCCATCTGGGAGGCGATCAGCGGACGGCGCATTCCCGTCCATGTCGTCGACCTGCAGAACTACCACGCGCTGGCCGAGGTCATCGCCACGGAAGAGCCCGACGCGATCGTGCACTACGCCGAGCAGCGCGCGGCGCCCTACTCCATGATCGACCGCGAGCATGCGGTGTTCACGCAGGTGAACAACGTCGTCGGCACGCTGAACCTGCTCTTCGCGCTGAAGGAGCTCCGCCCGAGCTGCCACCTCGTGAAGCTCGGCACGATGGGCGAGTACGGCACCCCCAACATCGACATCGAGGAGGGCTTCCTCGAGATCGAGCACAAGGGCCGCCGCGACACCCTGCCCTTCCCGAAGCAGCCGGGCTCCTTCTACCACCTGTCGAAGGTCCACGACTCGCACAACATCATGTTCTGTTGTCGCGTGTGGGGTCTGCGCTCCACCGATCTCAACCAGGGTGTGGTGTACGGCACCCTCACCGACGAGATCACCCGCCACCCTGGGCTGATCAATCGCTTCGACTACGACGAGGTCTTCGGAACCGCGTTGAACCGCTTCTGCGTCCAGGCCGCGATCGGCTACCCGCTGACCGTGTACGGCCGCGGCGGCCAGACGCGCGGCTTCCTCGACATCCGCGACACCGTGCGATGCATCGAGCTCGCCATCCGGAATCCTCCCGACGCGGGCGAGTACCGTGTCTTCAACCAGTTCACCGAGCAGTTCTCGGTGGGCGAGCTGGCGGAGAAGGTGTGCCACGCGGGAGAAAAGCTCGGGCTGACCGTCGACGTGCAGCACCTGCCCAATCCCCGTGTCGAGCGCGAGGAGCACTACTACAACGCCACGCACAGTCGACTCCTCGATCTGGGCCTGCAGCCCCACCTCCTGTCCGACGCACTCCTCGACTCGCTCCTCGGCATCGCCCTTGCGCATCGCGAGCGGGTGCGCGAGGAGACGATCTTCCCGCACGTGAATTGGCGGACGGCTCGGAATCACCCGGACGCCGATCGGGACGTTCCGGTCGCGCCGGCCCCGGTCCCGGCCATGCACTTCAAGTGAGCGGCCGCTGGCTCGTCACGGGTGGCTGCGGGTTCATCGGAACGAACCTGCTGCGGCTGCTCGTCGCCCGCGCCATCCCCGTGCGCGTGCTCGACGACTTGAGCGTCGGCCGCCGCGAGGACCTGCTCGACCTCGACGTCGAGCTGATGGTCGGCGACATCCGGGATCCGGCGCTCGTCGAGGCGGCGTTCGACGGCGTCGACGTCGTGGTGCACCTGGCGGCGCGTACCCGCGTCCTCGATTCGATCGAGGCGCCGGTCGACGGCTTCGACGTCAACGTCCGCGGGACGCTGGTCCTGCTCGAGGCGGCGCGACGACGGCCCACGCTGCGCCGATTCATCCTCGCGTCGACCGGGGGGGCCATCCTGGGCGATGCCACGCCGCCGGTACACGAGGACCTGCCCGCCCACCCGCTGTCGCCCTATGGGGCGAGCAAGCTCGCCTGCGAAGGGTACTGCTCGGCCTACTTCGCGTCCTACGGTCTCCCGACCGTCGCGCTGCGGTTCTCGAACGTCTACGGTCCCGGGTCGTACCAGAAGGGCAGCGTGGTGGCGGCGTTTCTGCGGTGCGTCCTCGCCGGCGCGCCGCTCGTCATCCGCGGCGACGGACGGCAGACGCGCGACTTCCTCCACGTCGACGACCTCTGCCAGGCGGTGCTGGCGGCGGCCGCGCGTGACTGCAGCGGCCGCGTCTTCCACATCGCCGCCGGGCACGAGACGACGATCGCCGATCTGGCCGCGACGATCCTGCGGGTCACCGGAAGCACGGGTCCCGTCGAGCACCACCCGGCACTGGTCGGTGAGGTACGACGCAATTGCGCTCGGATCGACCGCGCGCGGGACGTCCTGGGTTATGCACCGGCCGTCGCGCTGGAGGACGGCCTGCGTCGGACGTGGGCCTGGTTTCAGACCCGCTCGTAGGGGTCGAACAGCTTCTTGTATTCCTCGAGCGCGAAGCGATCCGTCATGCCGGCGATATAGTCGGCGATCACGCGCGGAACCGTCTCCCCCGCCTCCTGTGTGCGACGCAGGACGTGGGGCGGCAGCTGCCGCGGCTCCTGCATGTACACCTCGAACAAGGCGCTCATGATGCGATCGGCCTTCTGCGTCATCCGCGTCACGCGATGATGCGTGTAGAGGCGATCGTAGAGGAACGTCTTGAGCTCGCGGTGGCGGGCCGTCATCTCGGTGGAGAAGTCGACCAGCCGTGGCTTGACCGCGCGTACGCCGTCGAGCGTCTCGATGCTCCCGGCACGCAGACGCGCGAGCAGCGTCTCGCAGAGGTCGCTCACCATCCAGTCGATGAGGCGGCGCACCGCCTGGTAGTGCAGGACGGTCGTCGAACAGCGGGGCGCGACGCGCCCCACGTCGGCGATGGCGTCGGCCCAGATCGGTACCGTCGCGAGGTCGTCCGGGTCGATCATGCCCGATTTGAGCCCGTCGTCGACGTCGTGCGCGTTGTAGGCGATCTCGTCGGCGAAATCGACGATCTGCGCCTCGAGCGTCGGGGCCAACGACGCGTCGTATTCGAGCACCTGCGGCCGGTCGTACCGCGTCGAGTGCTTCACGATGCCCTCTCGGACCTCCCAGGAAAGGTTGAGACCGAGGAACTCCGGATAGCGCTCTTCAAGGACCTCGACGATACGAAGACTCTGCCCGTTGTGGTCGAAGCCCCCGTGCGGCTCCATGAGGCGATCCAGGGTGCGCTCGCCGGCGTGCCCGAAGGGCGTGTGACCGAGGTCATGGGCGAGCGCGACGGTTTCGGCCAGGTCCTCGTTCAGCCCGAGCGCACGCGCCAGCGTGCGCGTGACCTGCGCCGCCTCCATCGTGTGGGTGAGGCGGGTCCGGTAGTAGTCGCCTTCGTGATTCACGAAGACCTGCGTCTTGTATTCGAGGCGACGGAACGCCGACGAATGGATGATGCGATCGCGATCGCGCTGGAACACCATCCGGAACGGGTGCTCCGGCTCCGGATGGCGTCGTCCACGCGAGTCACGGCTCCGCATGGCGAACGGCGCGAGGGCCGCGGCCTCCCGTGCCTCGAACACCTCCCGCCCCACCATCGCGGTTCCCCCTTCGTCGGCAGACGAACGATCAGCTGGTGGCGTCGGTCTCCTCGGCTTCGACCGTGAGCTGGATCGTCGCGCGCACGTCGCGACCGATGTTGATCACCACCGGGAACGTACCGAGCTGCTTGATCGGCTCCTCGAGCAGTATCTTCCGCCGATCGACGGTGATGCCGCGCGTGAGGAGCGTACGCTCGATGTCGAGGTTGGTGACCGAGCCGAACAGGCGGCCCTCTTCGCCCGCGCGGGCACGGATGGTCAGGCGCAGCCCTTCGATCTTGGCCTTGTGCCCTTCGGCAGCCTTGCGGTCCTGCTCCGCCTTGACGGCGATCAGGCGCTTCTGGTGCTCGAGCGTCCGTATGTTCTTGGTGCTGGCCTCTACGGCCAGCCCACGCGGCAGCAGGTAGTTGCGCGCGTATCCGGGTTTCACCCGGACCACTTCACCGAGCTTGCCGAGATTCTGAACGTCGTCGCGAAGAATGACTTCGACCGCCATGGTGCGTCCTCAGGGGTAAACGGCAGTGTACGGCAGCAGGGCGACCGTGCGTGCCTGCTTCACCGAGATCGTGAGCCGGCGCTGGTGCCGCGCGCAGTTGCCGGTGATGCGAGCCGGGATGATCTTGCCGCGCTCCGTCAGGAAGTTCCCGAGGACGCGTG
The DNA here is from genome assembly GCA_964404165.1 of uncultured Binatia bacterium (SeqCode). Classification (GTDB taxonomy): domain Bacteria; phylum Desulfobacterota; class Binatia; order DP-6; family DP-6; genus DASYLJ01. The sequence goes on from CAYOIZ010000059.1 coordinate 40,233, forward strand.
AATCCTTGTAGTCGATGAGCATGGTCTTGTCGGCACAGAACCGACACACCTTGCGTCGACCGATGCCACGGCGACGAGGACCGCCGCGAGGGGCCGCGCTGCGCTCTCTCGCCATCTCAGGAACCCTCCCCTTCGAGGACCATGTCGAGGTCGCCAGGGCCGTCGTCGAAATCACCCTGCTCTTCGCGCTCGGGCCGACGAACGGGCCGCAGCGGCGCCGGCGGCGCATTCTCGGCCTGGCGGACCGAGATGAAGCGCAGGATGGTATCCATGAGGCGCAGGTTTCGCTCGATCTCCTGCAGGGCCTGCGGGGTGGCGCGGTACTCGTACAGCACGTAGAACGCGCGCCGCTGCTTGTCGACGATGAACGCCAAGTCGCGCAGCCCCCACTCCTGAACCTGGCTGATGTTGCCCTGCTGCTCTTCGATCAGCGTCCGAATTCGAGCAGTCAGTTCCTTGGCACCTGGCTCGCCCTGATCCGGATGGATCAGGACCAGCGTCTCATAGCGGCGATCCGCCATCCGCGTCCTCCATGTAGTTGCTGGTCAGGCTCGCCACGTCACGAACCCGTTCATCCACCGGAACTCTCACCGCCGCCCTTCTTGGCAGCCTCTCCCGCTCCCGCAGCCGGTGCTGCAGCGGCGGCGCCCGCGGCTTCGGTCGCCTCGGACGGCTTCGCCTCGACACTCGGCGGCAGGACCGTCACGAGCGTCTGCGTCGGATCACCGACCGCACTGACGCCGTCGGGAAGCTTCAGATCGGCGACGTGAACGGCCTCGTGGATCGCGAGTGGCGTCACGTCGATCTCGATGAACTCGGGAATCTCCGTGGGCAGGCACTCGACCTCGATCTCGCGCAAGATCGGCTGCATGATGCCGCCGTTCACCACGCCGACGGGCTTGCCGACGAAGTGCAACGGCACGGACACCGTGAGCCGCTCCGTGAGATCGACCTCGTAGAAGTCGGCATGCAGCACACGCCCCGACACGGGGTGCACCTGCATGTCGCGCACGAGGACCATCTTCTCATGCAGCTCGGCATCTCCACCGCCTGCATGCAGCAGGCGGATCAGGTGCGATCCTTCGAGGTGCGCGATGCGCCGCTCGAACTGCTCGCGAGGCACCTGCACGCTGATCGTCGAGCGCTTGGGCCCGTACAGGATGGCGGGGACCTGGCCACTCGCGCGCAGGCGACGTGCCGGGCCCTTCCCCGTCCCCGAGCGCCGTTCGATACTGATTTCGACCGTTTCCATGGCGGGTCCTTCAGATGAAGAGAGAGCTGATGGAAGCCTCGTCGTGCGTACGACGGATGGCTTCGCCCAGAAGAGAGGCCACCGAGAGCACCCGCAGCTTCTTCAGCTGTCGGGCTTCTGGCGCCAGCGGGATGGTGTCGGTCACGACGAGCTCGTCGATCACCGATTCCTCGAGGCGGGCAATCGCGGGTCCGGACAGGACCGCATGCGTCGCGCACGCCAGCACCGTGGTGGCGCCGGCGGCACGCACGGCCTGTGCAGCCGCGCAGAGCGTACCCGCCGTATCGACCATGTCATCGACGATGATGGCCGTGCGCCGCGCGACATCGCCGATGATCTGCATCTCGGCTACCACGTTCGCGCGTGCGCGGCGCTTGTCGATGATCGCGAGCCCAGCGTCGATGCGCTTCGCGAACGCGCGCGCCCGCTCCACGCCACCCGCGTCGGGAGCGATGACCGTCGCCTCGTTCGAACCGAGGCGCTCGCGAATATACTGCAGAAGCACCGGTGTCGCGTAGACGTTGTCCACGGGCACGTTGAAGAACCCCTGGATCTGGCCCGCGTGCAGGTCGACCGTGAGCACCCGCGAGGCGCCAGCCGTCGTGATCAAGTCGGCGATGAGCTTGGCGCTGATGGGCACACGCGGCGCCACCTTCCGATCCTGTCGAGCGTAACCGTAGTACGGCATCACGGCGGTGATCCGCTTCGCCGACGCCCGCTTGAAGGCGTCGAGCATCAGCAGGAGCTCCATCAGGTTGTCATTCGTGGGCGTGCACGAGGACTGCACCACGAAGACGTCCCCGCCCCGGACGTTCTCGGTGATCTCGACCTGGACCTCGCCGTCGCTGAAGCGACCGATCTCGGCGCCTCCGAGCGGTACGCCCACGCAGCGGCTTATCTCGATCGCGAGCGCGCGATTCGAGTTGCCCGTGAACAGTTTGATCTCGTCCTTCACCGATCGTGCCGTACTCTAAACTCCCGAATTGGGCGGGAAGGAGTCGAACCTTCGCTGCCGGATCCAAAGTCCGGTGCCTTGCCAGCTTGGCTACCGCCCAAGGCCACTACGTCAGTCGCAACTCCAGCTCTTTTGGAAAACGCGGTACACTAGTTTTCGCCTCTGGGGATGTCAACCCAAGCCTTGCAGAACAGTCACTTCGCCGCCGCAGCGCCCCATGCCGCACATCGGCGTCCGCCGCGGGCGTCACAGTCAGTCGCATCATCGCCGAGGCGCATGGACCTCGGCGAGACCATGTGATAGCCACCCTCGCCTCGGCCATCGGCCGCCGCCCCCGTGGTGAAATGGATATCACACAGGCCTCCGGAGCCTGGGGTAGAGGTTC